>NZ_KE386911.1:13043-114595 GCF_000429505.1 Aliagarivorans taiwanensis DSM 22990
AAATTTGGAGCGGCACACGAGGTTCGAACTCGTGACCTCAACCTTGGCAAGGTTGCGCTCTACCAGCTGAGCTAGTGCCGCTTCATTTTGAGCATTACTAATTCACTGAGGAGTTTGCTGCAACGGCAACCGAGGTTGCGCTACTCTCTATATCCACACTGAGCTAGTGCCGCTTCATTTTGCGAACTGAAAGCTAAGCTTCCCGTTCAAGCAAGAGGTCTTGCTGATACCGAAGAAGCTGGTTTAGCGCCCTGCCCCCTCGATGTGCTGTGCATTGTAGCGGCCTCAGGATTTAGGTCAACAGTCTTTTTTAATGTTTTTGACTGTTCGAGTAAAAACTAGCCCGCAACGTTTATTTAGTGCACTTAACGCATTAATACTGGCCAAGCTGCGCGTAAATAAACCACCATAGACCAAAGAGTTAGGCCCGTTGCCAGCCATAAACTAACCATACCAACGATATGCAGCATTGGGTGTAGCTGAGCGATTAGCACAATTAGCGAGATCATCTGGAAGGTGGTCTTGTACTTGCCGATATTTGACACCGCAACCGTGGAGCGTTTACCCAGTTCTGCCATCCACTCGCGCAGTGCCGAGATGATCACTTCGCGCGCGACCATCACCACGGCAGGAATGGTTACCCACAAATCTTGATAGTGATGAACCAAGACTACCAGTGCAGTAACAACCATCACTTTATCGGCCACTGGGTCCAAAAACGCCCCAAATGGGGTGCTTTGCTCTAGTTTGCGCGCCAGATAACCGTCAAGGTAGTCGGTGATTGCCGCCAAACTGAAAATCAGTGCTGCAGCGATATATGCCCATTCGACAGGAAGATAGAAGGCGATAAGAAAAAACGGAATCAGTACGACTCGGAACAGTGTCAGTATATTTGGGATATTGTTCATAGTGTGTCATTAACAGCATTGATGGCGCTATGGTGCATAAAAACGGCTAGTGATGCAATGCATCATGAATATTGTGCGCCAGTTCATTGCTAATCCCTGGCACTTTACTTAACTCCTCCACGCTGGCCTGCTTAACTTGCTGCAAACCGCCCAGATAGCTCAGTAGAGCCTGACGCTTCTTCGGCCCCACTCCTGGGATCTTTTCTAAACTACTCTGCTGGCGGGCTTTATCGCGGCGGTTTCGATGACCGGTAATCGCAAAACGATGGCTTTCATCGCGAATATGTTGGATAAGGTGCAAGGCCTTAGAATCCGAAGGTAGATGCTCTTCCCTGCGGCTCTCGCCGATCAGTAGCGTTTCGAGGCCGGGCTTACGCGTCACACCTTTGGCAACGCCGACCAGCAATGGCTGACGCTCCATATCCAGCGATTCAATCACCTTGAAGGCGGCATTCACCTGCCCCTTGCCCCCATCGATAAACAGAATGTCGGGGATCTTATCGGCTGACTGCTGTTTGCCATAGCGACGCAGCAGCGCTTGTTGCATCGCCGCGTAATCATCACCGCCGGTAATACCTTCGATGTTGAAGCGGCGATAATCGGTTTTAAGCGGCCCTTCACGGTTGAACACCACGCAAGAGGCCACGGTCAGCTCGCCTTGGGTATGGCTGATATCGAAACACTCCATACGCTTGATGGGCTGCTGCATATCCAACACGGCTTCTAACTCGGTAATGCGCTGATGCACGGTGCTGCGCTGGGTTAGCTTGGTCTGCAGGGCGTTGTCAGCGTTGGTATTGGCCAGCGCAACAAAGCGTTGCTTCTCGCCGCGTTTAGGCACGCGTAATGACACGCTCAGCTGCGACTGCTCAGACAGCACGCTGGCAATCGCGTCCCAATCTTCATCCAGACTTGGCAGTAAGATTTCCTCTACCCGGCTGCTTTGACGCTGCTCTGAGAGGTAGTACTGCAACACAAAGCTGCGCAGCACTTCTTCTGGTTCAACCTGAGCAGGCACCTTTGGGTAGTAGGAGCGACTGCCCAGCACTTGGCCATCACGGATCATTAGTAGGTGCACTACTGCGACACCGTTAGAGAAGGCAAAGCCAATCACGTCGCTATGGCCGACGTTGCCAGTTACAAACTGCTGCTCTTGTACGGCGCGCATCGCCTGGATCTGATCGCGCAGCGCCGCAGCTTTTTCAAAGGCCAGTTCGCTACTGGCTTGCTGCATCTTCTCTACCAGCAGGTTGATCACTTCCTGGCTTTTGCCCTTGAGGAACATTCGCGCCAGATTGACTTGCTGCTGATAATCGTCGTCACTGATCAAGCCTTTCACACACGGGCCAGAGCAGCGTTTCAACTGATACTGCAAACACGGGCGGGTACGATTGGCGTACTCGTTATCACTACATTGGCGAATAGGAAACAAGCGCTGCATCAGGTGCAGGCTTTTGTGTACGGCGCCGCCATTGGGGTACGGACCGAAATACTCGCCTTTGGCTCGACGAGGCCCTCGGTGCATACCAATACGCGGGTGCTTATGATCGGTAACCAGAATGTATGGATAGCTTTTGTCGTCGCGCAACAACACGTTGTACTTGGGTAAGTACTTTTTGATCAGGTTGTGTTCGAGGATCAGCGCTTCTGTTTCGGTATGGGTGACCGTTACTTCAATGCGCGCAATTTGGCTGACTAAGGCGCGGGTTTTCGCGCTGTCGACCCGCTTGCGAAAATAGGAGCTTAAGCGTTTCTTGAGTGACTTCGCCTTGCCGACATAGATAACCTCGTCGGCGGCGCTATACATGCGATAGACGCCACTTTCTTCGGTCACTCGCTTGAGGAAGGCTTTGCTGTCAAAGCCTTCCGTATCCGCGGAGTCAGGTTGAAGCGGCTGCGACATTACAGTTTTTCGGAATCGATCATTCCGTGGCGGATCGCCAAATGGGTTAGCTCTACGTCGCCTTTAATACTGAGCTTTTCGAACAGGCGATAACGGTAGGAGTTAACGGTTTTCGGGCTCAGGCTAAGCTGCTCTGAGATGTCGTTAACCTTCTCACCCCGGGTGATCATCAGCATAATTTGCAGCTCTCGCTCAGACAGCGCGTCGAAAGGATTCTCTCCCGGCGAGCTAAACTGGCTAAGCGCCATCTGTTGAGCGATCTCCGGTGAGAGATAACGCTGACCCGCATTGACGGCACGGATAGCGTTGAGCATCTCTTCAGGTGCCGCGCTCTTGGTCAGGTAGCCACAGGCGCCGGCCTGCATTACCTTGGCGGGGAATGGATTCTCGGTATGTACGGTGAGTACAATGATTTTGGCATCAGGGTTATAGCGCAGGATCTTGCGGGTGGCTTCTACCCCACCAATACCGGGCATGTTCATATCCATCAGAATGACGCTGGCTTGGTTCTGACGACACCATTGCACCGCTTCTTCGCCACTCTGTGCTTCACCGATAACTTTAAAGCCTCTTACGTCCTCTAATATGCGTCGAATTCCTTTACGAACAAGCTCATGGTCATCAACCAGAAAGACATTAATCAAAGGGTATACTCCAGGCTGTTGGAAACATCGTTAGTTGAGCAGTTGCGCAACCAGAAAACTTTATATCCCAACGATATAAAAAAGAAAAGTATTTACCACTGATAATGTTAGTCGAATTAGTAGGAAAAGAGTCTAAAAGCGAAGTACCTACCAACGCAGGCAAAAACAAGACATAAAAAAAACCGAGCTAGAGGCTCGGTTTAGTAGATGGCGGAGGGGGAGAGATTTGAACTCTCGGTGAGCTATTAACCCACGCCGGTTTTCAAGACCGGTGCATTCGACCACTCTGCCACCCCTCCGCAGAAGACGGGCGCATAATACTGAGCGATTTGCTGCTTGTAAACAGTTAAATCGTCAAACTGTGTTGTTTGCTTGTTTGCCGATCAATCTGTGTGTTTTCAGTGCTCTACCGCTTGGTTAAGCAAATGCAAAAAGGGCTCGCCGTAGCGAGCCCTTTTTTGTTTCAACAAGCGTTTCACTTAGCGAGGCAGGTAGCTCTTACCCATCAAGAAGGTGTCGATGGCTTGTGCAGCACCACGGCCTTCGTTGATTGCCCACACGATCAGGCTCTGTCCACGACGGGCATCACCCGCAGCAAACACGCCTTTCGCGCTTGTGGCGTACTCACCGTATTCAGCTTTCGCGTTGCTGCGTGCATCTTTCTCTACACCCAACTCGTCGATGATTGCCGCCTCTGGACCTAAGAAGCCCATTGCCAGCAACACCAGGTCGGCCTTGATAACTTCTTCGCTGCCCGGTACTGGCTGAGGCACCATTTGACCTGAAGCGTTCTTGGTCCACTCGATTTTCACGGTGTGAACGGCAGTCACTTGGCCTTGCTCGTTGCCTTCCAGCTTCTGCGTCATTACCAGGTAGCGACGTGGATCTTCGCCTTGAATGGCGATAGCTTCGTCTTGACCGTAGTCACGCTTAAGGGTGCGCTTAAACTCGGGCCATGGGTTATCAGACGCCCGCTCTTCCGGAGGCTGAGGCATAATCTCAAGCTGTGTTACCTGAGCACACTTATGGCGCAGCGAGGTACCCACACAGTCGGTGCCGGTATCACCACCACCGATAACCACCACATGCTTGTCTTTCGCGCTGATGTAGTTGCCATCTTCCAGGTTGCTGTCCAGTAAGCTCTTGGTGTTTTTGCCCAAGAACTCCATGGCGAAGTGCACGCCTTCAAGCTGGCGGCCTTCCACTGGCAGATCGCGCGGCACGGTTGCACCGGTCGCGATTAGCAGCGCGTCGTAGTCATCGTTTAGACGCGTCACTGAGATGTCTTTACCCACTTCAACGCCAGTCTTGAACTCAATGCCCTCTTCGCGCATCAGGTCGATACGGCGCTCAACGATCTCTTTCTGCAGCTTCATGTTCGGAATACCGTACATCAGCAGGCCACCGATACGGTCGGCACGCTCGTATACTGTTACCTTGTGACCAGCAGAGTTAAGCTGCGCAGCGGCGGCCAGGCCGGCGGGGCCTGAACCGACAACAGCGACCTTTTTACCAGTGCGGGTTTTCGGCGGATTGGCCTTCACCCAGCCCTCTTTAAAGGCGCGCTCGATGATGTTGTACTCTTGGTTCTTAATGGCCACCGGTGGCGCATTGATCCCCAGAACACACGAGTCTTCACACGGCGCAGGACAAACCCGGCCAGTGAACTCTGGGAAGTTATTGGTCTTGTGCAGACGGTCGATGGCATCTTGCCAGCGGCCGCGATACACCAAGTCATTCCACTCAGGGATCAGGTTGTTAATCGGACAACCGGCTACCCGAGGGGCGACCGATGAGTCACCGGAGTGACAGAACGGGATACCACAGTCCATGCAGCGTGATGCCTGGTCCTTGGTAGCCTGTTCACTCATTGGGCTTTTTACTTCTAGCCAATCAATTAGACGCTCAGCCGGATCTCGGTCCGCAGCCAGCTTCCTTTCTATCTCTAAAAATCCAGTTGGATTAGCCATTTCTCTCTCCTAAACTGTCGCTGGCTTGGCAGCTTTGGCCGCTTCTTTCGCTTCGTTGACTTTGGCAAGGTGCATATCAAATGCCGCTACCGCAATATCGTAGTCATTGTCGTACTGACCAGACTCACGCGCTTGCTTCATGTAACCCTGCATGCGCTCGTAGTCAGTCGGCATAACACGTACGAACTGCTTAACCGCTACCTGCCAATCATCCAACAGCTCTTTAGCCACGTCAGATTCGGTGTTCTGATAGTGTTTCTCGATAAGCGCTTTCAGCTCTGAGGCTTCCTGCTCATCGTCGATTCCGCCTAGGCGCACCATCTCCATGTTGCAACGCTCAGCGAACTTGCCGCTGCGATCCAGTACGTAAGCAACACCGCCTGACATACCGGCAGCGAAGTTACGACCGGTCTCACCCAGGATGACGGCTTTACCACCGGTCATGTATTCACAGCCATGGTCGCCCACGCCTTCAACAACCGCAGTCACACCAGAGTTGCGTACACAGAAACGCTCACCTGCGATACCTCGGATAAAGGCTTCACCCGAGGTGCCGCCGAAGAAGGCCACGTTACCAATGATGATGTTATCGCGCGCGGCGAATGGTGCTTGTTTAGCTGGGTAAACAACTAGCTTGGCACCTGACAGGCCTTTACCGAAGTAGTCGTTGGCATCGCCTTCAAGCTCGAAGCTCACGCCTTTAGCGGCGAAGGCTGCGAAGCTTTGACCGGCACTACCATCGAACTTCACTTTTATGGTGTCTTCAGCCAAACCCTCTGCGCCGTAGCGCTTGGATACTTCGTTCGACACCATGGTACCAACGCTTCGGTTAGTGTTAATGATGTCGTAGCTCAGCGATACCGGCTTGGCCGACTCGAGGGCTTCGCTGGCATCTTTGATTAGCTGTCGGTCCACGATATCGTGGATCAGGTGTTGCTGCTCGCTGCTACAGTAGTTGGTTTCGCCTTCGCCCAGAGGCTCCTTGAACAGGATTGGCGATAGGTTAACGCTCTTCTGCTTAGACGTTTCCAGATCTTCACGTGGTGACAGACACTGAACCTGGCCAACCATCTCGTTGATGCTACGGAAGCCCAGCTCAGCCATAATCTCACGCAGACCTTCAGCCAGCATGGTGAAGAAGTTCACCACGTGATCTACCTGACCTTTGTAGCGCTCACGCAGGCGACGGTCTTGGGTCGCGATACCCACAGGACAAGTGTTCAAGTGACACTTACGCATCATGGTACAACCTTCTACCACCAAGGCAGCGGTTGCTACGCCCCACTCTTCCGCACCTAGCAGGGTTGCGATAGCAAGGTCGCGCGGAGTCTTCATCTGACCGTCGGCTTGAACCACGATACGCGAGCGCAGGCGGTTCTTAATCAGGGTTTGGTTGGTTTCAGCCAGCCCCAGCTCCCACGGCAGACCCGCGTGCTTAATCGAACTCAGTGGCGATGCACCGGTACCACCATCGTGGCCAGCAATCAGTACCACGTCGGCATAGCCCTTACATACGCCCGATGCGATGGTGCCAACACCCGCCTCAGATACCAACTTCACGTTGATACGCGCGTCGCGGTTAGCGTTCTTCAGGTCATAAATAAGCTGCGCCAAATCTTCAATCGAGTAGATATCGTGGTGCGGCGGAGGTGAAATCAAGCCTACACCCGGAGTAGAACCACGGGTCTTACCGATCCATGCATCTACTTTATCACCGGGCAGCTGACCACCTTCACCGGGCTTCGCGCCCTGGGCCATCTTAATCTGCAGCTCTTCGGCATTCGCCAAGTAGTGGCTGGTTACACCGAAACGACCAGAGGCGACCTGCTTGATCTTGGAGAGCATCGAGTCGCCATTTTCCATCTTCTCGAAACGGATTGGATCCTCACCGCCCTCACCCGAGTTGGACTTACCGCCAATGCGGTTCATCGCAATCGCCAAGGTGGTGTGCGCTTCCCAAGAGATCGAACCGAAGCTCATCGCACCGGTAGCGAAACGCTTCATGATATCATCGGCAGATTCCACTTCGCTCAGCGGAATGCTTGGGCGATCGGAGTTGAACTTCAGCAAGCCACGCAGGGTGTACGACTCTTTGGCTTGGTTATCAACGTGCCGCGCATAGTCTTTGAACACGTCGTAGTTGTTGGTGCTACTGGCGTGTTGCAGCAAACGAATGGTGTTCGGGTTGAACAGGTGACGCTCGCCATCTTTACGCCATGCGTATTCACCGCCAGATTTAAGCAGCAAATCACCGAATGGGTTGTCATCGGTTGGGAAGCCTTCACGGTGGCGTGCCAGTGCTTCGCCAGCGATGTCATTCAGGCTCAAGCCTTCCACACGGCTTACGGTGCCGGTGAAGTATTTATCAACCACTTCTTGGTTGATACCCAGCGCTTCGAAGATCTGCGCACCTTGGTAGGATTGCAGGGTTGAGATACCCATCTTCGAGAAAATCTTCAACAAACCGCTGCCAATACCCTTGGTGTACTTGGCGATCACCTGATCATTGCTCAGATCAGTGCTCAAGATACCTTGGTCGCGCATGTCGAACAGGGTTTCGATGGCCAAGTACGGGTTAACCGCGGCTGCGCCAAAGCCCAATACAGTGGCAAAGTGGTGCGTTTCGCGGATATCGCCAGACTCAACGATAATATCGGCTTGCGCACGGATACCTTCGCGGATCAGGTAGTGGTGAACCGCTGCAGTGGCCAGCACAGATGGGATCGCCGCATGATCATTGTCGACCTTACGGTCACTCAGGATGATGATAGAGAAACCATCTTCGATGTAGTCTTTGGCGTGACGGCAGATGCGCTCCAACGCCTTCTCCAACTCGCCTTCTTTGCCATTGGCCTGGAAGGTGGTGTGGATAGTGGCCGCCTGGAAGTGGTTTTGATCCACATGGCGCAGTTTGGCCAACTGCTCGTTGGTCAGCAGCGGCTGTTTGATCTCGACCTTACGACAATGAAGTGCAGTCTCTTCCAGCAGGTTCAAGTCGGCGCCCACGTAGGTGCGCAGCGACATCACCATCTCTTCACGGATAGGGTCGATTGGCGGGTTAGTTACCTGGGCAAACAACTGCTTGAAGTAGTGGCTGAGGTGCGGGTTCTGCTGTGACAGAATCGCCAATGGCGTATCGGTACCCATTGCCCCCAGCGGCTCTTTACCGCCATTTACCATCGGTTTAAGGATGGCGTTAATGTCTTCTTGGCTGTAACCGAAGGCCTTTTGGCGCTTCTCCAAGCTGTGCTGGGTGGCAAAGCGGTCATTACCGGAAGGCAGTGGAAGCTCATCCAGAACAATCTTGTTGTTCTCAACCCAATCGCCATAAGGCTGGCTTGAACATACGCGTTGCTTCACTTCATCATCGGCGATGATGCGACCTTCTTCTAGGTCAGCAATAAAGATCTTACCGGGCTGCAAGCGGCCTTTCTGCACCACTTTACTTTGGTCAACAACCAAGGCGCCGGTTTCAGAGCCCATTACCACCAAGCCATCGTCGGTTACCAGGTAGCGCGAAGGACGCAGACCGTTACGGTCTAGGGTGGCGCCAATCTTTTTACCGTCGGTGAACGAGATAGACGCTGGACCATCCCACGGCTCCATTACACACGAGTAGTACTCGTAGAAGGCGCGCTTAACTGGATCCATGTCGTCCTGGGTTTGCCATGCCTCTGGCACAACCATCATCATCACCTGCTCTAACGGGCGACCGCTCATTACCAACAGCTCAACACACATATCGAGGTTGGCCGAGTCAGAGCGCGACAGGTCACACACCGGGTAGATCATCTCCAACTCTTCTTTAGAGAAGTTGATGTTGGCAAACAGCGCTTCGCGGGCGCGCATCCAGTTTACGTTGCCTTTCACGGTGTTAATTTCGCCGTTGTGGGCAATATAGCGGAATGGCTGAGCCAAACGCCAAGCTGGGAAAGTGTTGGTAGAAAAACGCGAGTGGAACATCGCAATCGCCGACACGACTCGCTCTTCTTGCAGGTCTAAGTAGTACTTACGTACCTGCGCGGTAGTTAGCTGACCTTTGTATACGATGGTGCGCGATGACATAGAAGAGATATAGAAGTCTTCGTCAACGCCGCTCACGGTGGCATCGGCCAAATGCAGGGTATATTTGCGCAGAACAAACAGCTTACGCTCGAACACTTGCTGCTCAAGATTGGCTGGCTTGGCAATAAACACCTGCTCGATTTGTGGTTCGTTGTCCAGTGAGGCTTGCCCCAAGCTGCTGTTATCTTTTGGCACCAAACGGTAACCCAACAGTTTAAGCCCAAGCTTTTCAATGTTGCGGTTCAGAATCGAGCGACACTCATCACGCAGTGACGCGTCGCTTGGGAAGAACACCATACCCACGCCATAATCGCCGGGCTGTGGCAGGTTAATGCCATTCTTGCTGGTTTCTTCTTTAAAGAATTCATGAGGAAGTTGGATCAGAATACCCGCGCCGTCGCCGCTGTCGACGTCGCAACCGGTTCCACCCCGGTGTTCCATGCAGGTGAGCATAGTCAGGGCATTTTCAATTACATCATGGCTCTTGCGCCCTTTCAGGTGCGCAACAAAGCCGATGCCGCAGCTATCGTGCTCGAAGTCTGGCCTGTATAGGCCCTGATGGTGTTGAGTTGTGTTTGTCATCCAGTAATTCCTATTTACTGCTACTTTGGGCGTTCCTAACCGCTAGTGCTATTCATCCCAAAGCACGTTTAGTTCTCGCTGGGAGTGACCACCTTTATTAATGGTGGCATTACCGCAGATTGTTAGTCGAATACTCTGCTTTCCCTTGATTTTCCAGTATCTACCAGCAGAAGCTTTGTCGCTTTTTCGGCAGACCGAAAGGACACCTTACCACAGGTAGAAAGTAAATTTCACACTTGACAGATAATTTAGTTAAATAATTAACTGTCGTTATGCGAAATATTGACCATATATGCCTAATATCTCAGTATTTTTGCAAATTGATGCACCATCTAAACTACTTAACTATCGCCAACGACACGTAAGTAATTAAATGACGAAAGTTTTACTCATTGGTAAGTCATTTTGCGGCGTTCAGGCAGAAAAAAGCCGGGCAAAAGCCCGGCTCATCAAACCCTACTCGCTTACACGTCGAAACGGTTCTGCAGCGGTGGCATTACCTGCTTCTTGCGGCTAACGACGCCTGGCAGGTCGATCATTTGACCTTCGAAGCTGCCGCCTAGTGTTTCGGTTACCAGCTCGGCTTCTTCACTGCAGATCAAGCCTTTTGAGGTCAAGGCGTTGATGTCAGTCAGAATCACCAGTGCAGTATGGTAGCCTTCGTTGTCTTTCAGGCTTTGTAGCGCGGTTTGCAGCTCTTCTTCACGGGCCAGTACCGGGTCCAGAGAAGTCAGCTCGAGCTGAGCGATAGCGAATTGCTTGCCGCCGATCTCGTAGACTTTTTGATCACGTAGCACCAGCTCATCAGCAGGTACCTTGCTCACATCAGATTTAGCCGCAAACTGTTCGTCGGCGAAGGCTTCAACATCGCTAACGCCAGCCAGCTCGGCTAACGCCAATGCAGCGGTGCGGTCCTCTTCTACAAAAGTAGGCGAGTTGAACTTCACGGTATCGCTAAGAATGGCGCCCAACATCAGGGTAGCGGCTTCTTTACTAGGAGTAATGTCTGCTGCTTTATACATGCTGTAAACAATGGTACAGCTGCAGCCAACTGGGCGGATCCAGCACTCTAGCGGTTCAGCGGTGGTGATATCACCGAGTTTGTGGTGATCAACGATGCCACGAATGGTGGCTTGCTTGGCATCTTTTGGTGCCTGGCCCCAATCTGAGTAATCGATAAGCCAAACTTCTTCACCCGCGATTTCCGTGCGCACTTCCGGGGCATCAAAGCCGATCTTGTCTAACAGGAACTGAGCTTCTGGATTCGGCGTGCCTTGAGCAATCGCGGTAGCCGGGGTACCTTTCTTGGTTAAAAGCTCTGCCAGTGAGATAGCACCAGCGATACTGTCGCAATCGGGATTGGTGTGTCCGAGAACTAACATCTAAATATCCACTCTAAGTTGTATAACGATAACTGTCTGGCGATGATAGGGCGCAGCGCCTTTGAGTTCAACTAGACCTTGATATTAGGCTGTAAAAACGGCATAAAATGTTAAAGGTTTGCTAATAACCTGAGTGTTTTACTCGATTATTTGACCTTGATCTTTGATCTTTTTGGGATTTTTGCCGTTATACTAGGGCGAACTCTTGCCCGAGTGGTTTGATTTGAATTACGGAGTCATGACATGAACCAACCAAGCACCATTAAGTACTCTGCGGTTTCTGCCTTAGAAACCAACAAAGTACTTCGTAACACCTACGCCCTGCTCTCGATGACCTTGTTCACCAGTGCCTTGGCTGCCTTATTTGCTATGGCGATTGGCATTGGTCCTATGGCTTCTTTGGGCATGATGATCGGCGCCATCGTCATCGTATGGTTTATTTTGCCACGCAGCATTAACTCTTCAATGGGTATCGTTTGGACCTTTGTGTTCACCTCATTGATGGGCGCATCGCTTGGCCCAACACTCACCTACTATGTGAGTTTGGACCAAGGCCCAATGATTGTTATGCAAGCACTTGGCATGACCGGCCTTATCTTCTTTGCCATGTCGGGCTATGTTCTGACTACCAAGAAGAACATGAGCTTTATGGGTGGCTTCCTGGGCGCAGGCCTGATTGTGTTGCTGATTTGTATGGTACTGAACATCTTCTTCGGTACGCCTGCAACTAGCCTGGCTATCAGCGCCGCCGTAGTTATGTTGTTCTCTGGTTTCATCCTGTATGACACCAGCCGCATCCTACGCGGTGAGGAGACCAACTACATCGCAGCAACTGTTAGCATGTACCTAAACCTGTTCAACATCTTCGTTCACTTGTTGCACATCCTTGGTGTAATGAACGACGACTAAACCTAAATTATGCAGTACTAAACGCCCCGCTAGTCGGGGCGTTTCTTTATATGACACAGACTATTTCAACTCTTCTTAATCAACTCGATTGGCCTCGGGCACTACGTGCCGGATTGCTCACAATCGTTTTTTGTGCGCTCATTCCTTGGCTCGACAGCGATACCATCCTTACGATGGTATTGGGCCTGATTGCTGCAGGTTTAGCCGACGGGCCAGATTTCTATCGCCAACCTTTTGCCAGCATTACCATGATGTTGGTGAGTTTTAGCCTTGCCAGCCTCTCAGTCACGCTATTGTTCCCCTACCCTTGGCTGTTTGCGCTAGGGCTGGTGAGCTCTACCTATCTATTTATGCTGATGCCGGTAGTTGGGCAAAAATATGGCTCCATCGCACTGAGCTCGTTGATTGTTGCGGTGTATACCATGCTTGGCTACCACAGCATCGACGAGCCATTGATGCAGCCACTTTGGCTGGTGACTGGCGCCCTAATCTACGCAAGCTCAGCGCTACTATTCGATCGCGCCTTCCCAACCCTTAGCTTAGATAAACAGCTGCGACAGATGTATCGCCAACTAAGCGGCTACGCTGTGTGTAAGGCACGCCTGTTTCAAGATGGTGCCAATGCGCAAGAGATATTGCAGCAATTGCGTGAACGCGCCGCAGCCATCTCCGAGCGCGGCAGCCAGGTCCGCTACGGCCTGTTTTTGCAGCAGCAGCGCCGTCGTGGTCAGATTGGCTCAGAGCAAATGGATACGTTTTTCCTTGGTCAATTATTGTTTGAACGACTTAGCGCCGCGCACTTTGCTTACTCAGATATTCAGCGCCTGCAGCTCAAGCCGCGTTTGCGGGCACAAGTACGCCAGGTGCTGGTAGACCTCTCACGCTGTATTACCAATGACGAGAATAACCTCGCGGCGGTCGCCCAACGCGCAAAGGCACTGGCGGGCAGCGAACCTGATTCGCCCGCGCTTATCGGCCTGCTTGATAACGTGCAACACTGTATTGAGCTGCTCGCCGAACCGCCAGAGTTCCCTGAGCCAGAACATCAATTTACGACCCGCACTGGCAGCGGATTAATAGGCTACATAAAGCAAAGCCTAACGCTCAATACCAACATCAACCGCCATGCCCTGCGCGTGTCGAGCTTGATGCTGATAGGCTACGGCGCAGTGCTACTGTCTGGGCACGAACAGGCATTCTGGCTCATGCTGAGCTGTGTACTGGTCACCAAGCCTAACTATCAGGATACTAAAAGCCGCTTTTCTCAGCGCAGTATTGGCACTGCAGTCGGCATCTTGTTGGCAGCGCTGTTAGCCCAACTATACCTGCCATGGTTTGCCGCATCGCTATTGTTAGCGGCGCTGGTACTCAGCTTCTTTTTGTTCTTCCACCACAACTATGGCTTGGCGGTGTGCCTGATCACGCTGTTCGTTGGCTTGTCACTGACCTTACAAGGTAGCCAAGGCGGCCAAGTGTTGGTGATTCGTCTTGTGGCCACACTAAGCGGCAGCTTGATGGCGCTCGCGGCATTACGCTGGTTTTGGCCCGATTGGGGTGAAAAACATACCAAAGGCGCGGTGGCTGATGCCTTGCTGCACGGACAACAGTATTTGCGCTCGGTATCGCTTCAATTGTTAGCGCAGCAAAGCGATGAGCTGCAAGAATTTCGTATGTCCCGCTACTACTCTCAGCAAAGTAGCGCGCATTTGCTGCGTCACTGGCAACAGCTGATGGCAGAGCCCCAATCTAAACGCGCTACCAGCCCGCAGTTGTATCGCTTTATTGGCCACTATCAAAACTTTGTTAGCCATACAGCCGCGCTGTCTGCCCACCGTACTCAGCAAATCAGCCCTAAAGCACTCAAAGAGATCGATGGGATCTGTCAGCTTTTTTGCAACCAGTTGGGTAGCTTGCATGCCTATCTGGAGAAAAACCAACTATGGCAGGCCTCGGTGAACGACCTTACGACAGATGTGGCACTGGCCAACAGAAGGTTGTTGCCACTGCTACAAGGCAGTGAACAAATCATCGCTTTTCAATTACAATTGCTCGCCGAAGACGTAAGCCGCATGCAAGCTGAGATCAGCGAAGGCGGATGGTAGCAGCTTACTAATAGAGAGAAACACCATGACACTGAGCCTTAACGGCATCGAGATCGCCACCGATAAACACGGTTATCTGAGCGATCACAACGACTGGAGCGAACAACTCGCAGCAATCATCGCCGAACAAGAAGCGATCGAACTAGAAGAACCCCATTGGGAAGTGGTGCGCTTTGTGCGCGAGTTTTATCTGGAGTTCAACACCTCCCCTGCCATGCGCGCGCTGGTAAAAGCGATGGCCAAGCGATTTGGGCCGGATAAGGGAAATAGCCGCTATCTGTATAAGTTGTTCCCGAAAGGGCCGGCGAAACAAGCAACTAAGATTGCCGGGCTGCCGAAACCGGTTAAATGTATTTAGCGCCAGCAACGACAAAAGCCACCGCGAACGGTGGCTTTTCTTTGTCTAACTTAAGGTTAGATTAGAAGTAGTAGCGAACACCAACAGCGAACAGGTCGTCATCAGCTTTGCTACCGCCGGTTTTCTCTTCTACGTTAGCGTATTCACCGTAGAAACGAACACCAGCAATGTAGTAAGCCGCACCCACGATGTACTGAGTGTCACGAGTGCTAGCTGCATCGTAGTCCAAGTAGTTGAAACCTGCGTACAGTTGAACGGCATTCGGGAAGGTGTAAGCTACAACGCCTTCGTAACCGTTTGACTTGCGGTCGTACAGGTCTTTCAGGTCTGCGTAAGCAACAGAAGCATACCAAGCATCAGTTGCGTAAGTCGCAGCCAGAGCCAGTTGCTTGCTGTCTTTTTGACCAGCAGCAGTGTAGTCAGCTACATGGTATGCAGCACCAATGTTCAGACCAAAGTCGAAATCATAGCTAGCAGCAAGTGCGTAGCTTGAGTCGCGGTTGTTGCTTTCGTTTTCAAACTGGTATTGAGCAGACAGGTTGAAGTTACCGATGCTGTTATCGTACTTAACAGACTCATCAGCACGCGCAGTACCACGCTCATCACCACCACCGTAGATGCCCATGGCTGTACCGCCATTTACCCAGAATACGTCAGTTGCGCCGGCAACTTCGTAGTAGGTTGACCATTGCTTACCAAAGCTGATAGAACCAGCTGAATCGTGGTCGAAAGCGATAAACGCAAGGCGGTTGAAGAAAGACGTACTAATACCGGTGTCTTCATCAACATTATTGTTCTGAGGATTTCCTAGACCGTACTCTAGCGTAGAGCGAGCTGTTACGCTGTCGGTAATAGTCTTGCTGAAGTTAAAGTTAATGCGAGACGAGTTGTTGGTCAGCACGGTTGAAGAGTCGCTGTTTAGAATCATCAGATTTAAACGACCGCCAACGCTGAAAGTTGCGCTGCCATCGTTATAAAGTTCAACTGCCTGAGTAGCGCCAGTTGCCAGAAGCGCTGGTACAGCCAAAGCTAATACTGTTTTTTTCATTGTTCCACTGCCTTTGTAGTTATTTAATCCATTTCCCTTGCCCAATTCTGGGCAACAAAATATTTTGCAAATGCAACACCTGCTCAGGCGTTCCGTTTGCTGGATCACAATTTTGCAAAAGCTTACGCTGCGTTCAAGTTTTTTTTTCATTTTTTTTGAACTTTTATGACAGTTTGATGTCATGTAAATGACAGCATTTATTGCTCAATTTACCATCACGCACAATCCCCTCTCTCAAGCGGCGCTGGTGGTTATTTCATCCTGCATAACCCACCGAAGTAGTATGTAATTCCGTGCCGTCACATATAGGCTACATTAGCCGACACAATGAAACATATCGCTCCAGCTGATTCTATTTTGCGCTCATGGAGCAGGTTATCGAACCTGCAGAGAAGCACACTCGCTAAAATTTAATGTAGTGCGAGCATTAGAGTTGAAAGTGCGTTAGCTAACGACATTGCGCCGTGTAACTCGCGGTCTATACCAAGGCAATAGAGTGTGTGGTGGAAGAGCATTTTGTCTTCTCGATTTGTGCTAAGACCGCAAACTAAAAGGCAAGGCTTAATCACGTAGAATTCGCTTAGTGATTGGTTATATGACAGCTCTCCTACTGGTTGAGGAGAAGTGGCAACCTTATTCAGCGCCGGTCATAAACTAAAAAAGCCACCTTTCGGTGGCTTCATATCATAAGACTTAACAAGTCTTAGAAGTGGTAGCGTACGCCCACAGCACCTTTGTTGTCGCGAGATTTCGCGCCAGCGGTGTCTTTCATATCGATGTTTGCGTACTCAGCAAACATGATAACGCCGCTCATGTTGTAAGAGCCGCCAACGATGTACTCGTTGTGCTCAGCGTCACCGCTGCGCTCTTCCAGGATGTTGAAACCAGCGTGAGCTTGGAAGCCTGACGCGAAGTTGTAGCTTACGAAACCTTCGTAGCCACGGGCTTTTTCGAAGTCTTCTACGTTTTTAGACTCACCGTAGCTTAGGCCGGTGGTCAGGCTGTCTAGCTTGTAAGTCGCATTTAGAACGTACTGCTTAGCGTTGTCTTCGTCAGCAATCTTGGTTTCCAGGAAGGCACCGCCGAAGCTTAGACCGTTACCCAGATCGTAGCTAGCGGCTGCAGAGTAGCTGCCATCGCGGTAGAAGTCAGCTTTGCTTGCATCGCCTTCAAACTGGTACATCGCAGACAGGTTTAGACCGCCCAGAGCAATATCGTACTTGATAGCTTCGTCAGCACGAGCTGCGCCGCGAGCGTCACCAGCGTTGCTGTAGATACCCAGCGCAGAACCGCCGTATACCCAGAATACATCGGTAGCGCCAGCTACGTTGTAGAAAGTAGACCATTGCTTACCGAAGGCAACAGAGCCGTAATCGCTGTGATCAAGCGCGATGAAACCAAGACGGTTGGTGAAAGAAGAATCAACGTTCTTCTCTGGGCTTACCATGGCGTACTCCATCAGAGCGCGCGCTTGCAGGTTTTCGTTCAACTGGCGCTTGAAGCCGAAGTTGATGCGTGAAGATTGGTTTTGCAGCTTAACAGTGCTGTCTTTGCCAGACTGGTCGCGAGCTTCAACTTTCAGTACCAGACGACCGCCTACAGAGAATGCGTTAGTGCCATCGTTGTAAAGTTCTACTGCTTGAGTTGTGCCTGCAGCCATCATAGCTGGAACGGCCATTGCTAGAATGGTTTTTTTCATTTTTCCACTGCCTAAAGTTGTATGTAATTCATACTCTCCATGTAACGATATTATTGACTGAACTATATTTTTTCAGCAGCACATCCATTTGCGGATACAGATATTTGCCGAATATCAAACCTAGTTCAAGCTTTTTTTAAAATTTTTTGGAACTTTTATGTCAGACAGGTGACCTTTAGTAATTAACCTTTTAAGTATCAAGAAGGTTCTAAGAAACAGTATCTTGCAGCATTAGACAGGTTTTTAGTTAGTAATGATCGTAGCTCAACCCATGTCGGCTCAAGGCTTCAGCCATAAAAAAACCCGCCGCAGCGGGTTTCTGGTAGTTCCAATTAACTTACGTGTGTCAGGACAGCTTAGAAGTTGTACTGAACTGAGATATCCCAAGCATCATCAGCGCCAGAGATTTGCTGCGCAGCGTACTCTGCAAATACTTTGATGTTGCTGTTGAACTTGTAGCTTACGCCTAGAGTGAATACGTCAGAGAGATCTGCAGATGCGCCGCCTGATTCAATTTCTGACGTTGCGTAACCTGCATAGATGTCAGTTTGCCCCAGGTTGTAAGAAGCCACTAGGTCGTAACCCGTGATGTCCAGATCAGCTGTTGCAGTGTCAATTTCTGAAGAAACGTATACCGCAGCCAAGTATAGGGCATCCAGGCTGTAGGTTGCAGAAAGCGCGTAGTTAGTTTTGTCAGCACCACCTTCAAACTCTTCTACGTGGAAACCACCGTAAACACCCAGACCGAAGTCGGTGTTGTAACCAACGGTAGCTGCGAAACTGTTGTCCAGGTCACCAATCACTACTGACGTATCGTTCTCTGGATTACCCGCTGAAATTTGGAAGTTTTCATCAGTGAACTGGTAAGAAGCGCCCACGTAAAGACCACCAAACTCGCCGTTGTACACAATTTGACCTTCTTGACGACCATCTTCAACCAAGGTGAAAGCTTCATAACCGAACTTGTTGAAGATATCGGTAGCCGCAACGGCTTGATAGAAAGCAGTATCGGTTTGACCGAATACTACAGTACCCCAAGAATCACCTGAGAAACCTGCATATACGTGACGAGCAGTAAACTTGCTGCTGTCACCATTTTCTGCAGCGACTTGCCACTCACCGCGAGCTACGCCGTACAGACCATCGCTGATCATAGATTTGGCTTTGAAGCCCAAGCGTGCTGAGCCTACGCCATCGGTATCGTCACCAGTGTCGATAATATCGAATTGCGCACGACCATAAAGGTTAACGCTAACATCTTCACTATCGTAAACGGTTGCTGCCTGCGCTGATGCTGCGAATAGAGCTGAAGTAGCTACTGCAAGAATTGTCTTTTTCATTTTATGTGCCTTTCTTTGCGATTAAACACTTGTTCCATTATTCCCTGTGTAACAGCGATTTCTCGCTGCCAAAAATAATTTATCAACTCATAATCATTTTGCAATATTTTTTGTGAACTTTTTCGCAAACTCGTAAATGCGCGATTTATCATGCGCTTACACAGGGCAGCGGTTAGAGCTACTCTAAAAGGCGAAGTTCTTAGCTAGATATGTCAAAAATATGTATTTTTCGCGTGCTGCAATTTTTGCCCATAACAGCATATTTATCTTCGACTTAGACAATGAGCGAGGTATTCTAAGTAGTGATGCGGGAAATCGAGGGAAACGCCTCCATATATAATGTTGGCAGGCACTACTTCCGGCGGCAGTAAATCCATCAAGTTTAAGAGCTGACTTTTGTTAAGTAGCAAACACAAATCCACCATTCGACACTGGTACAAACAACTGCAAGAGCAGAACCGGGGCTTTATTACACGCCCGGCGCAGGCCTCACTCATTGCGCAAATTTCACGCGCCATTGCCGGTGATATAGATCGTAAACAACGTATTTTGCTGGCCGAAGCAGGTACCGGTACCGGTAAATCTCTAGCCTATTTGCTTGCTGCCATTCCATTGGCCAAGGCATTTAACAAGACCTTGGTGGTCTCCACTGCGACGGTATCGTTGCAGCAACAGTTGATTGAAAAAGACCTGCCTTTATTACACTTGGCCGCCGAAGGTAAGTTTTCGTTTGCGCTGGCCAAAGGGCGCCACCGCTACTGCTGTACCCACAAACTTGCCAACCTTGAGTTCAATGGCAAAGGTCTGAGCGATAGGCAGAAGAGTCTGTCGAAAAAGCTTCTGGCGGCGATTCAGCAGAACAAATGGAAAGGCGATCGCGATAGCTGGCCAACCAAGATCTCCGACAGCTTGTGGAAGCAGATCGAGGCAGATGGGCTTAGCTGTAGCCCGCAGTTCCCCCGACACCGCAACTGCCCGTTTCATAAGGCGCGTCATGGGCTGAAGAAACAGGATGTGATTGTCGCCAACCACAGCCTGCTGCTGGCGGATTTGTTGGCGGGCAGTGGCCATATCCTCCCTCCCGCTCAGGATTGCATCTATATACTGGACGAAGCCCATCAGTTTCCCGAGATTGCCCGCGAGGCCAATGCCAGTGCGCTGGCGGTGAAACATGCTGACAAGCAACTCAAGGCCATCGTTCAGTTCGATAAGCTGCTGGTTAGCAAACTCGATCTCCACGGCCTACACGGCCACCGACTTACCCTTAAAGAGTGTTGTGCCAGCTTGGCCAGTTGCTTTGCCAGCTTGAGCGATTTCGCATTTCAAAACCCCACTAAGTTTGATGACAACCACAACTGGCGCTTTGCCAATGCCGAGCTGCCTAGTTTTTTGACTAACTTGGCGAATAACGCCCGCCCAGCAGCGACCAAGCTGCGTTCCTGTCTGCAAAGCTATGCTGGGGCGATCCAAGAGGCGTTTAACGATAACAAGCTAAAAGCCGGCGTTGCTGAGAACTACCTCACCCAGGTCAACCAGCTACTTTATTTTGTAGAAAGTTGGGCGGAGTGCCTGTATGCCTATCAAGAGCCCAGCACCAACAACGCCTATTGGTTGCAGCGTAGCGAACACGAGCTACAGCTTTGTCATTCCCCCATTGAGATTGGTGGGATCTTGCAGAACATATTATGGCAAGAAGCCTTCGCCGCTGTGGCGGTCTCTGCCACCCTCAGCGCCCTGGGGCGCTTTGATTTCTTCTTGCAACAAGCCGGTTTGGTGAAAAAGCTCAGCTCTGAGCAGATCGTGAAACTGCCCTCGCCCTTCGACTACAAGCGGGTCGATTTGCTAGTACCCAAACAGCAGCCGGATCCTAACTCCACCGAGTACCCCGCGTTTGTTGCTGAGCGGGTGCTAAAAGCCTACCAAGCAGGCGCTGCAGTGCTCGTGCTGTGCAACTCCTATCGCTTGGTCGATTCAGTGCGCCAAGCCATGGATCCGCGTATCGACAACCTGTGGATACAAGGGGAGCTCAGTAACAACCAACTATTAGATAAACACCGCCGTTGTTGCGACAACAAAAAACCATCGGTGATTCTCGCTACCATTGGCTTTAGCGAGGGCATCGATCTGCCCGGCGATTACCTCACTCACCTGATCATCGCCCGCCTTCCTTTCGCAGTACCGACCGATCCGGTGATGCAGAGCCACTCCGAGCTGCTAGAGTCGAAAAACCTTAGCCCCTTTATGCAGTTAACTCTGCCAGCGGCGAGTCGTAAGTTGCTACAAAGCTGCGGAAGACTGATGAGAAAGGAGCAAGACTCAGGTACAATCGAGCTCCTTGATCAGCGCATCCTCACCCGCCGTTACGGAAAACAGCTGATAGCCGCGCTACCACCCTATAACCACAAAGAGTAATTTGAATGCTAGAACTGGGTTTTGACCTTTCCGTGTTGCTGCTGGTCGTTGGTGTCGGCCTAAGCGCTGGATTTATCGATGCGATTGCCGGAGGCGGCGGCTTGTTGACGGTACCCGCGCTGCTCAGCATAGGTCTTCCCCCTCACCTCGCCTTGGGCACCAACAAGCTCGCGGCCAGTTTTGGCTCTTCTACTGCAGCCTGGACCTATTATCGCAAGCAGCTATTTAACCCAGTATTCTGGCGTTGGAGTTTTGTCGCCACAGCGTTGGGCGCCACGGTGGGCACCTTTGTGGTCGACTTTATCTCAACTGCGTGGCTGGACAAGCTACTGCCACTGGTGATTATCGCGACCGCCATCTACACCATCATCAATCGCAAGCAGGCGGAAGGCAAAGATGCCCTGCCAGAGGTAAGCCCCCAGCACCATCGTCGCACCCTTACCCAAGGCTTTAGTCTGGGCTTTTATGATGGTGTGGCAGGCCCGGGAACCGGCGCATTTTGGACCGTGTCGTCCATGGCAATGTACAAAATGAACATTTTGCTCTCATCTGGCCTTGCCAAGGCGATGAACTTTACCAGTAACTTTGTCTCCTTCCTAACCTTTGTGTACTTGGGGCACGTATCCTGGGCGCTGGGCTTGAGCATGGGCGTTAGCATTATGGTCGGGGCCTATATCGGCGCCCACTCGGCGATTAAGTTCGGCGCGAAGTTTATTCGCCCGGTGTTTATTACGGTGGTACTGATCATCGCCGGTAAGTTGGCATTACAAGCATGGTTCAGCTAGATCGTCTAAATCGCCAGCTCTACGAGCTGCGTTTACTGGCAGAACAGATCGACCAAAAAGGCGAGCGCCACGCCTATGCTCGGTTGAGCGTGTTAGACGAGCGCTTTTCCTGCCGCAGTGATAACTACCTCGACTATGTAGAAGAGCTTACTCACGATCTGCAGCGGCTGGTGAAGCTCAGCGAGCTGAGCCAAGATATCGACTTACTTGCTCTTTATCGCGACCGCTTTGTCGGCAAGTTCGCCATGCTGAGAAAGCAGCTCAACAGTGCCAATTACCGCAGCCACCAGCAGCAAAGCAACCAACAGCAGCAACAGCGGGTGAAACAGTGGAAGCGCCAGCTAAACCAAACCCTACAAAATGATGACTTAAGTGCGCTGCAACGTCGCCTTGAGCAGCAACGGCACTTCGAAACACAGTTAAATCAACAAATAGCCGCAAAAAATCAACAGCGTAGCAATAGCGTTAACCCCAAGGAAACTGCTAGACTGGGCGCCGAATTGTTGGCTTTACAGGCTCGCTTAGGTGAGTGTCAGAAAGCCACCTGGAAAATCGAACACAAAATGGAACTCATCCGCAATCGCTTTAAGGAGTAAACATGCACCTCTTTACGAAAGCTATGACAGCTGCTGTCGCTGCCTTGGCCAGTGCCCAACTAGCTGCTGCGAGCTTTTCTGTCCCGACCAATTTCGAACTGCTTTACGTGGATAAAGAGAAGGTCAGCTCATTTTTTACCAGCAAATCTAAAGTTGATCTCGACGGTGGAGTTCACCAAGTCGTAGTGCGCTATCGCGATACCGTTGGCGGTTCAGACAACTCTGAAGTTATTTCGTCTGGCCCTATCGTGATCAACCTCGAGCTCAGCGCCGATCAAGACATCGTGCTAAAGGGTGACTCACCGCGCACCGTGCGTAAAGCAGAAGAATATGCGAAGAAACCTCGCTTTAGTGTTAGTGACAAGCGTGGTGGCCAAGTTCGTCACGAGTACTACCACCTGCCGCTTAAGCCAGGCTTCCAGCTAAACCGTGATTACCTTGAAGAGATCGCGGCCTATGAAAGCCAAAACGCTAGCCAGATTATCGCCACGCCAGCAGGCGCGGCTGCGGCGCCAAAACCAAAAGCTATCCAGCCTGCGGCGGCAGCGACCACTGCAGCAGCCACTACCGCTGTAGCGGCAGCACCAGCAGCCTCTGCGCCAGCGGTAACCTCCACCAGCAACACCACCGAAATGGAGATGTTGACCTTCTGGTTTAATAAGGCCTCGGTTGAGACGCGCAAGCAGATTCAAGTGTGGGCGATTACCGGCGAAGCACCTGAAGCTGCCGGTACCGAAATGGAAATGCTGCAGTTCTGGTACGGTAAAGCGGACGAAGCTACCCGTAAACAGTTTCAAGTGTGGGCTATTCAGCAGTAGAATCTGAGTAAGCCAGCAACGTATAAAGGCCGGTTGTCCGGCCTTTGTTTTATCTAACGAATAAGGTCCCTATGTCTTTAGAAACCGCCCCTGCCCATATCAAGCTCGCCGTCGACCTGATCCAGCTGCTGGAAGAGAACCAGCTTGAGCCGCAAGTGGTATTAGATGCGCTGGCAATCGTTGAGCAAGACTACCATCATAAGCTGGAGCAACAGCGCAGCGAGTAACTACGCTTAATAGGCACTAGTGCCCTTCTCGCTCCCAATCATAGGTCGTTGTTTGGCTGTTGTTCGGCCATAAAAAAGCCCGGTATTCACCGGGCTTTTGCGTTTAAGCGAGTTTGCTAGTTAAGCGTTCTGCGCAACGGGTGCGTTTTGACAGCCTTTGATTACCAACGCTGCCAGAATCGCTAAGCCAAGGCCCAGCGCCAGAATCACGCTACCGGTGAAGCCATATACCAGGTAGCTAACCACACTGATACCACCGGCCAGCAGTGCGTAAGGCAGCTGGGTGTTAACGTGGTCCATATGGTCACAAGCCGCACCGGTTGAAGACAGGATAGAGGTATCTGAGATAGGCGATGCGTGGTCACCAAATACTGCACCGGCCAGTACTGCCGACAGCATTGGCAACATCAGACTGATATCGGTACCTGCCGCCATATCTGCAGCGATGGGCAACATAATGCCGAAAGTGCCCCAGCTAGTACCAGTAGAGAACGCCATGATGCCAGCCAGAATAAATACCAATAGCGGCAGCAAGCTTGGGCTTAGCGTATCTTCCACCATAGTGGCCAGGAACTTACCGGTTTCCAGGTCGCCAATCACACTGCCAATACCCCAAGCGAACAGCAGGATAAGGATGGCAGGTAACATTGATTTCGCGCCCAGCAGGGTGGCGTGACCGATGCGGCCAGCAGATTCACCTTGAGTAATGGTGAAGCCCAGCGCAACAACGGTGGCCAATACCGCACCGATCACCAGTGAACGGGTCACATCGGTGTTCTCCAGCGATGCCAGAATCGAGAAGCCAGCTTCTGGCTCAGAGGCCATATGACCGGTGATCACAAAGCATGCGAAGGTTGATAGGATCAGCACCAGAATAGGTAGGATCAGCCCCATTGCTTGGCCATTGGCTGACTCTTCGAACTCAGCGCTCGCACCGGCAGGCTCTGGTTTAGCCGGGTCAAACAGCAAGCCTTGAGTCTGGGCGCGCTCTTCGTGCACCTTCATGCTGCCTAGGTTGATATTGAAGTAGGCAACCGCCAAGGCCAACATCAGCGCAAACAGGGCATAGAAGTTAAATGGGATCATCGCAACAAAGGCGGTTAGCGGCGCCATCTCGGTCATGCCATGGGTAACCAGTAGGCCACCCACTAGCGCGATGATGTAGGCACCCCAGCTCGACAGCGGCATCAATACACACATTGGCGCTGCTGTTGAGTCCAGCAAGTAAGCTAGCTTGGCGCGGCTCACCTTGAACTGGTCGGTTACCGGGCGGGTAACGCTACCCACGGCCAAGCTGTGGAAGTAATCATCCACAAAGACCACGAAGCTTAGCAGTGCCGTTAGCAAGGTGGCATCACGACGCTTAGTCAGGCGTTGCTTGGCTTTCTCTGCAAAGGCGTGAGTAGCACCGCTTAGGGTCATGATGCTGGTCATCGCACCGAGTACCAGTAGGAAGATGATGATCTCAACGTTCCACAGCTCGAGTCCGCCCGCTTCAAGCAGATTACCAGCGGCGTCGTATTCGGCTGATTCCCACACCAAAGCCAGTGCAGTATCAAAGATGTACTGTGCGGTTTCGCCAGGGACAAAATTGTTGACCAGCAACGCGCCAAGGATGATACCGCCAGCCAGTGACAAGATAACCTTGCGGGTAATCAGCGCCATACCTAGTGCTAGAAGCGGTGGCAGCAATGACAGTGCGGGATAGGTTGTAAGTAGTGTTTGCATATGTTCTCTGTATTTCTGTGTAACATCTTAGGAGCGATACACGAGATCAGAGAACCACTATTGCGAAGGGAGCTGATCACCGGTAGCGCTCCACGGTATAAAACCATGACAGTACTGTACCTGTTAAGTACAGCACCAGCAGATAACATTGATGTGTTATCCACTTCGGCTTTGGCCCCTTTCTCACAACCCCATAGGCATCACCCGGTGTTGCAATACTCTTGACTAAAGCTCCTCTACCAAAAGATTAGCCGACATTATAGGGATATTCACAATACTTACAACTAGCCAAAGCTGTATATTTCGAATATTTATCTAGGAGCAAAATTTAATCATCAAGCCCCAGCGAACCAGCTGCTTTCGTCTATATTCAAGTAGTTACATTTTTAGCTCTGAGACAATTGCTTGAATAAACACCGCTTTCTGTCGTTTTCCTTTGCCGTTACCATCACCTTATTGGGCACGCTGGCGCTCACGCTGATCTTCTCCAGTTGGCTATTTCGCGAGCAGCAGCGATTACTTGATAGCTACTTAAACCTCGCTGATAAGGTGTTTACCTCGGTGGCAGGCTCCCTTGAGCAGCTCAATCAGCTGCCCTCTGAGCAATGCGACGAAGCGCTGTTACTGCATATGCGCCGGGCGGTTTTTCTCAATCCCTTTATTCAAGACATCGGCCTTATCGATAACGATCACCTCTCCTGCACCACCGCCAGTGGACCGATTGAGCCGCCACTGCCGATCCAAGCGCCCAGCTATCGCACCGATAAGCAGATCAGCGTGTGGATCGATGAAGAGTTATACATCTTCGATTTCGCCTACCGCGCCCATATTATGCAGCTTGGTCGCTTTAATGCGGTGGTCGATGGCAACCAACTTAACCCAGCGGACATCACCAGCCACCGCTGGCAAATTGTTGGGCGCAGCAGCGATGGCCTGATCCCAATATTTGGCGAACCTGAGCTATTTAACATAACCCAACCGGGCACCCTTTTGCACCGTAGCGCGCAGTCCCACCTAAGCCAACGTTGCGCGGTTCACTCGCGTTTTTGCATGGGCATAGAGACTGACCACCTAAGCATCCTCAAGACTCGCCCTGAGCTGGTGCTAATGTCGCTAATGGTCTTGCTGCTAATGCTGCTACTGAGCTACAACTCCGCCTTTTATTGGTTGCAGCATCGCGCCACCATCGCCAGCCGAGTACGCCGTGGGCTAAGCCGCCACTGCTTCTATCCGGTGATCCAAGTAATTGTCGATATCAACACCGACAAGGTGATTGGCGGTGAGATCTTAGCGCGCTTTAACGATGCGCAAGGCAGCTTAACGCCCGATCAGTTCATCCCCGAGCTGCAACGCCAAGGCCTGAGCTGGCGCTTCACCCAACACATCGTCACCGAAAGCCTGCAACGGATGATCGGCCCCGGCGAGCAACTCAAACACCTTAAGCTCAGCTTTAACGTGTTCCCCAGCGATGTGGAGTCAAACAAGATTGTCGAGCTACTCGACTGGCCAGAAGTGCAGGCCTTCCCCGGCTCTATCACCTTAGAGATCACCGAAGATCTGCACCTCGATGCCCCGCAAGCGAGACAGAATATCCAACATTTGATCGATCATGGCTTGGAGATCGCCATCGACGATTTCGGCACCGGCTACTCCAATTTGCAGCAGCTCAAGCGCTTCTCTTGTCATTACCTGAAGATTGACCGTAGCTTCACCTACGAACTGGAAGAAGGTGCGATACGCTCATCGTTGATCCCAATGATTGTCGATATTGCCCACAGCAGTGAACTGAAAGTGGTAGCTGAAGGGGTCGAGAATATTATGCAAGCCCGCGCGCTGCGCGAGTTAGGGGTGGAGTATGCTCAAGGCTGGATGTATGGCAAACCCACCAGCATCGAGCAATTTTTAGATGGCTTGGGCGACTAGCGTTCAGCCTGTCGCCCATGAGTCATTAGCACAAACGCACGCCGATCTGTTGCTCAGGCTGCCAATACAGGGTGAATTGCTCACCGATCTGACAGCCGCAACTGCCCGAGCAGCCCGGCAATGATTGCATGGTCAGGCGTTGACGGGCGACCCAAGGCTGTAGCATGGCGCTGCAGGCATCTTCACTCAGTCGGAACTTTCGCGCCAGCTCAGCCAGGCTAATGCCCGGCTGGTCGATAATCGCTTGTTTAAGCTGCTGCAAGATCATAGTTTTTTACGCTGCTGCAAGGTCATAGTTTTTTACGCTGCTGCGAGGTCATAGTTGCGGCGCCCCATACGTTTTAGTGCGACAACAAATATCCCTACGGCAAGGGCGACACCGAGCAGGGTTAGGCTCGACTTCAGCGGCGCGTGGCTAAAGTTCATCACTTGGTAATAGCCGGTTGCGCTACAGTAAGCCAGCAAGGTACTCCACACTGCAATCAAGCGAGCCCAAGCACTGCCCAGCTCCTTCACTATCGCCCCCATCGCCGCCGCGCAAGGCATGTACAGCAAGATAAACAGCATGTAGGCCACCGCAGAGGCGCTGGTGAAGTGCTGCTGCAGCATGTTCATGGTGGTCAGGTCCACTTCCAGCTCGTCGGCTGCCTCTTGCTCGCTTAGGCCCTCTTCCACCGCAATCCCCAGCGGGTCGCTAAAGCTCATACCGAATAGGTTGTCGGGAATCGTGGCGAAGGCCTCGGCAAAGCGCTCGCCGTAGCTCCAGGCCTCGTCTTCACCGGCGTCTGAGTAGAGGGTGTTAAGGGTGCCGATTACCGCCTCTTTGGCGAACAGGCCGGTTACAATCCCCACAGTAGCCTGCCAATTGTTCTCTTCCACGCCCATCGGCGCGAATACCGGCGTAACCAGCTGTGATGCCTGAGCCAAGATGGCGTCATCGCTACCCGGATCGGTGGCCTCCCCTTTCAGGGTAATCGAGTTAAGCACGCTTAGGATGGCCACTACCACCACAATGGTCTTACCCGCCCCCATGATAAAGCCGCGTACCTTCTGCCAAGTCAGCAGCAAGATATTGCTCACGCGGGGGATTTGATAGTCAGGCAGCTCCAACAGGTTTTCCTGGGCGCTCCCCGGTAGCAAGGTGTGCTTGAGCAGCAGACCGGTAACAACGGCCGCCAAGATCCCCAGCAGGTAGAGCACAAACACCACGTTCTGGCCATTGTGTGGGAAGAAGGCCGCTACAAACAATGCGTACACCGGCAGACGCGCCCCACAGGACATAAACGGGCTCATCGCCGACGTCAGAATACGCTCGCGCTCTTTTTCCAACACCCGAGTTGCCATCACCGCAGGCACGGTGCAGCCAAAGCCCATCAGCATCGGTACAAAGGCCTTACCCGGCAGGCCGATTTTCTGCATAAAGCGGTCAACCACGAAGGCTGCACGGGCCAGATAGCCGGAGCTCTCCAACACTGCCAAGAACAGGTATAAAAAGGCAATCACCGGAATAAACGTAGCAACGGTCTGGATACCGGCACCGATCCCTTCAGAGAGGATCATCACCAACCAGCCCGGGGCGCTCACCGCCTCCAGCAGCTGAGCCACACCATCGACAAACACGGTGCCAAAGGTGATATCGAAGAAATCGATAAACACCGCCCCACCGTGGATGGCAAACATAAACATGGCGTACATGCTTAGCAAAAATGCCGGGATCCCCAGCCACTTGTTCAGCAATAGCTTGTCCAGGCGCTCGCTAACATCTTGCGATAACTGCCCTTTTGCCCTCACCGCAAACTGGGTGATTTCATAGATTCGGCTATAGCGTGCTTCTGCCAAACCGAGCTCAATGTCGTAGTTGCCAATATTGGTGCGCAGGCGCTGCGCTTGTTCACTCAAGGCTGCATCGCCGTCAACACAGGCGGGCAGCTCGTCATTGAGCAAGTCAAAGGCGTCGCGGCGGCTTAGGCCAATCGCCTCTGCCCCTAAAAAGAATTGATTGATGGCCTCGGGGTAGCTCACCGCGGGCTGGCCAGCTTGCTGGGCCAAGGCCGTTTGGGCGATAAGCTTGCGCTTGAGCTTTTCCACATCGCCTTTGTGGGTGGCACTTAAGGCCATTACCGGCATCTTTAGCGCTTCGCTTAGGGCGGCGGTGTTGATATCTAGCTGCTTGGCCTTGTCGGTATCCATCTTGTTGATCACCAGCAGAACCGGCAGGCCGAGCTCTTTAAGCTGTAGGCTGAGGAATAGGCCGCGCTCCAGGCTCGAGGCATCTACCACGTTAATCACCAAGTCCAGTTGGTGCTGCTCCAGGTAATCACGCGCCACCTTTTCATCCAGCGCGCCCTTGTCGCCCATGCTTTCCAGGCTATAAACACCCGGCAGGTCGACTAAGTTAATCTGCTTATCGCTGGCAGTGAATTGGCCGCTGGCCTTCTCAACGGTCACGCCGCTGAAGTTACCCACACGCTGACGGGCACCGGTTAAGGCGTTAAATAAGGTGGTCTTCCCGCTATTCGGGTTACCGATGGTGGCGATATTCAAACTATCCCTGTTCAGTATCGCTTGTTCACGTTGGCTATCGCAGCAATCCTTCATAGCGCTTGTACCTCGATTTTCTTCGCTTGATCCAAATCCAAGGCGAAACTGATCCCTTTGGCCTTAAGCTGCAACGGGCTGCCAAATGGCGCGGTTCGGATAAGCTGGAGTTCTGTATTGGGCAAAACACCCACTGATAAGAGCTTGCGACGCATCGCAGATGATAAAAGATTGAGGTCGAGCACTTGTGCACGCTGGCCCGGAGTTAACTGATTGAGTCGCATCCCTTACTCCAAATAACAATTATTACCATTTGCATCTTGAACCGATCCAGCTCACATTACCTTGATACATATCAATTTCATCTTGCTTCACAAGATAATTGCCACAACGTATTATTCGCGGGGTAATTTCTCTGCTTTTGAGGCAACTATGTCATCGTTACGCGATCAACTGTCGCAATTGGTGTATTCCACCGACCAAGGAAAAATTGAGGCTGAGCCACAGCCAGAACAGATCCCCGCCTCCGACGGCTTTATCAAGATGCGCCGCGAAACCAAAGGCCGAAAAGGCAAAGGCGTCACCTGCCTGAGCGACTTTGGCGTGGAAGCCAGCGAGCTTAAAGATCTGTGCAAACAGATGAAGAAGCTGTGTGGCGTTGGCGGCAGCGTCAAAGACTATGTCATCGAGATCCAAGGCGATCAGCGCGACAAGCTGCAAACCTGGCTGGAGCAGCAAGGCTACAAGGTGAAGCGTATCGGCGGCTAATCGCCTCTATCGAGGCAAACTTGCTGTTACTTAGCACTCACGCTAAGCGCATGCGGCAAGGCCTTACGCAACAGAGGCAGTAAAAACTGCCTCACTAAGTACTTTTTATGCGGTGCGTTATCCGGAGTGACCGAGATAACCCGAGCCAAGGCGGCGCGATGTTCCTCGCTACACAACACCCCCATTAAGCGCTCATCCGCCTCTTCCAGCACATGCTTGGCTTGATCCACATCGTGATGATGAAACAGGTTGTCCAGCCACGGACGTGAGCTAAACGGAATAAACGCCGAACACAACCACTCTTCAATGGCCTGGCGTAATTCGCATTCTTGGTGTGGGATATCGTATTCGGTAAGCGGGGTATTGGTAGGTAGGGGTTGGCGATATGTCAGATCGTCTGCTGCATCGACATAGGTCCAGCTCATGCTCAAAGGCCTCCATGCATTGCCTTGGCACCTAACCTAATCCTGTCGTGAATGAACAAGTCACTACACTGCGCGACAACTGCCTGTAATGCGTAAGAAGAGAGCCATTATGATACCGACAATGACACGCTTCTTTTCTCAGGCACTCACATAAACCTGAACACCCACCATGGCGATAACAGCAAGGTCATCGCTCGCCAAACTCACTTGGCGCTTTGCTCGAATTAGCACCAGATAGCCAGCCAGCCTCGTGTTTCGCTGGCACGGTTTGCTATCTCGGTGTGCGGTGTGGTCGGCAAAATTTAATGATTAAATTAACTGCAGCCACATTAGACCTAAGTCGCAATTCAGACTTTGAAGTTCATCACATGATGGGCAATTTCACGCTTGTTTTTTAAGCGTTTTTTACTGCACCCAACGAGCTAACAAGATTCCGGTGCTTGCGATACACCACATCGCAAAATATACTGTATATAAATACAGTATATACAGTGCAGCATCGTATTATGAGTCTCGAACAACTGCTCGCCCACCAGCAAGTCTGGCGAGGCTTTAAAACCCAGAATCTCCCCAAGAAAAGCAGTGGCTATCCCGAGCTAGACGAGCTGTTACAAGGCGGCTTTCCGGCCCAAGGGGTCACCGCCTTACATACCCAACCCGCGGTGGGCGAGCTGCGCCTACTTATGCCCCAGCTGCAACAGCAGCAACGGCTGTGGATCTTGATTAATCCCCCCGCCCTGCCCAATGCGGAGTTTTTTGCCCAGCACGGTATTGGCAACCATCAGCTATTGGTGCTGCGCCCCAATAGCGCCAAGGAGACCTTATGGGCCACCGAGCAATGCCTACTCAGCGGCAGCAGTCATGTGCTGTTGTGGCAACAGGGAATGAACGTAGCGCAGCTCAAGCGCTTGCAGCTGGCCTGCCAGCACGGTGACAGCCGCCTGTTTGCCTTCTACCCGCCCCACGACAGCCAGTTTTCCCTGCCCTTCGACCTGCAGCTGGAACTACAGGCGCATCCGCAAGGTTTGCAGGTCACGGTACTCAAACGCCGCGGAGGCTGGCCGGGGCAAAGCCGCTTGATTCACTTTGCCCGCCACTGGCCAGAGCTAACCCAGCAGCAAGCCTCTCAGGTTATCCCCTTCCCACAGGAGAAGGTGGGATAGATGTTCTGGCTCTACCTGTATTTCCCGCGCCTGCAGCTCGATAGCATGATCATGCCTGCAAACAATAGCGATGCTCAAAGCGGTACTGAAGAAAGCGCCCAGCAAGCCCTTGAGGCGGTGGTCGACCCACACAGCCACCAATTGGTACAGCTTAGCGATACCGCCATTAAAGAGGGCCTGCAGGTCGGCATGGGGCTAGCCAGTGCCGCGGCCTTGGTGGAAAAGCTGCAGGTTTATGCCTATCAAAGCCAGCTGGAGCAAGACGCACTCGAGCACTTGGCCGAGCAGCTATATAGCCTGAATGGCGATATCAGCCTCGACCCGCCCAAGGGCTTGGGCTTACGCCTCGATACCATGGGCCAGCTATATCAAGATCTCGACAACTACTGGCAGCAGCTACAAACGCAGCTCGCGCCGCTGCCGCTCCGTTACCACTTTGCCAGCGCCACCACCTTATTAGCCGCCAAGCTGCTGGCTCGAGCAAAAACCGACCAGCTGCTTACGCATGAGCAAAGCGCGCAACGCTTGCAGGCCCTGCCCTTGGCCTGCTGCGACTTTCCAGACAAGCAGCTCAGCCACTTTGAGCGGCTAGGCCTGCAAACCGTGGGCGAGCTGGAGGCCCTGCCCCGCAGCGAGCTGATTGAGCGGCTCGACCCTGCATCGCAGGTCTACCTAGCACAGCTGCAAGGCAAGCTGCCGTTAAACCTTCCCGGCTATCAAGCACCCGAGCAGTTTCAGCGCCACTGCGAGCTAAGCTACGAGATAAAGCAGAGCCCCCAGCTACTCAAGATACTCGAGCCACTGCTCAAACAGCTCGAACAGCATCTGCGTCAGCGTCAGCTGGGCGCTCCGCGAATGCAGCTAAGCCTGATCTTTCGCGAACAGCCGGAGCAAACGCTACAAATCCACGCCCCCGCCGGGCAAAACAGTGCGGCCCAGTGGCTTAAGCTGTTTGCGCTGCGCCTGGAGCGTCATCCACTGGCCGCACCGGTCTATCGGCTTAGCCTGAGTCTGTGTCACGCTCAGACGCTGGCTGGTGATAAGGCCGATCTGTTCAACCAACAGCACGCTGCTATTCCGGCTAGCACCTTGGTGGCGCAGCTGCGCACTCGGCTGGGCGATGCCAGCCTGACCGGCATCGACCGCTTCGATGATCTCCGCCCAGAGCGAGCCAGCGTCCCCCATCCCGGCGATCTAGCACCCGCCAGTGCCCTTATCGCTGAGCAGGTTCTGCGCCCTAGCCTGCTGCTGCCATCTCCCCAGCCGCTAAAACACCCCATCACCCTGCAGCAAGGCCCGGAGCGGCTTGTTGCCGGTTGGTGGGATCAGCAGCCCATCGAGCGCGACTACTTTATTGCGCTCAGCGGCGACGGCCAGTATCTGTGGGTGTTTCGTACCCCGCAGCAGCAGTGGTTTGTGCATGGGTATTTCAGCTGATGGGCTACGCCGAGCTATTTAGCCAGAGCAATTTCAGCTTTTTGCATGGGGCGTCTCACCCGGAAGAGCTGGTGGAGCGTGCCGCCGAGCTGGGCTACCACTCGCTGGCGCTGTGCGATGAGTGCTCCTTAGCCGGGGTGGTGAAAGCCCATCAACGCATCAAAGAGTTGCAGTTACCGCTCAAGCTAATCGTTGGCAGCCTGCTGCGTTTTGAGGGGATCAGCGTAGTGGCGCTCTGCCCTAATCAGCCCGCTTATAGCGAGTTGTGCCGGGTGATCACCAATGCCCGACGCCGGGCCGAGAAAGGCAGCTATCAGTTTAGCCAGTGGGATCTCAACACCATTAAGCACTGCCTGCTATTGTGGCTGCCCCGTGGCGATGAGCGCGACCACCAGCATCTGCAGAGCCTGCTTAGCTACCACCGCAGCCGCCTGACCATCGGCTTTCGCCGCTATTTACGCGCCGATGATCACCACTATCAAGCCCACTGTGAGCAATTAGCCACCCAGCACCAACTGCCAATCGCGGCCTGTGGCGGGGTGCTGATGCACCACCCCGAGCGACTACCGATGCAGCAAGTCCTGCATGGCATCCGCCTGCGCCGCCCCTTAGACAAGCTGGGCCGAAAGCTACTGGCCAATCAAGAGTATGCGCTGCGTCCCTTAGACAAGCTGCAGCATATCTTTCCCCCCACTTGGCTGGCCGAGAGCGTTACACTGGCCGAGCGCTGCGACTTTAACCTCGACTCGCTACGCTACCAATACCCCGCCGAACTGGTACCCGATGGCGACAGCCCCGACAGCTATCTACGCAAACTCACCTACCAAGGCTGTGAGAAACGCTTCCCCGAAGGTGCCGATGAGCAGATCCTGACACTCATCGAGAAAGAGCTGGGCCTTATTGCCGAGCAAGGCTATGCCCACTTCTTCTTAACCATTCACGATGTGGTGCAGTTTGCCCGCCGCCAGCAGATCCTCTACCAAGGGCGAGGCTCAGCGGCCAACTCGGTGGTCTGCTATTGTCTGGAGATCACCTCGGTGGACCCGCGCCAGATCTCGCTGCTGTTCGAGAGGTTTATCAGCAAAGAGCGCAATGAGCCGCCGGATATCGATGTCGACTTCGAACACCAGCGCCGTGAAGAGGTGGTTCAGTACATCTATCAAAAATATGGCCGGGAGCGCGCGGCGCTGGCCGCCTCGGTGCGTACCTATCGCTTTCGCAGTGCCCTGCGTGAGGTGGGCAAAGCCCTTGGACTGGCCGAGCACCAGCTGGACTTCTTTATCAAAAACATCGACCGACGCGATCGTCATTCCAGTTGGCAGCAACAACTGAGCGAGTTAGGCCTGAGCCCCGACTCGCCCAAAGCGCGTCAACTGGTGGCGCTGGTAGAACAGATTATGGGCTTCCCCCGCCACCTCTCCCAACATGTGGGCGGCTATGTGATCAGCGCCGGTCCGCTCTATCATTTGGTGCCGATTGAGAATGCGGCCATGCCCGGGCGCACGGTGATCCAGTGGGATAAAGACGACTTGGAAAGCCTTGGCCTGCTCAAGGTCGATGTACTGGCGCTGGGCATGCTCACTGCCCTGTCCAAGTGCTTTGGCCTGTTGAAGCAGCACTACCAACGCGAACTCACTCTGGCCCAGCTCACCGCCATGCAAGATGATCAAGCGGTCTATCAGATGATCCAGCGCGCCGATACCGTGGGGCTATTCCAGATTGAGTCGCGGGCGCAGATGAGCATGCTGCCCCGGCTAAAACCACGCAGCTATTACGATCTAGTTATCCAGATCGCCATCGTCCGCCCCGGGCCGATTCAAGGCGATATGGTGCACCCCTACCTAAAGCGGCGGAACGGCGAAGAAGCGATCAGCTACCCCTCTGAGGCGGTCAAAGAGGTGCTAGCGCGCACCATGGGCGTACCGATCTTCCAAGAGCAGGTGATCAAGCTGGCCATGGTGGCGGCGGGCTTTAGCGGCGGCGAGGCGGATCAGCTGCGCCGAGCCATGGCCTCTTGGCGTAAAAGCGGCGAGCTACAAAAGTTTCAGGACAAGCTGGTCAAGGGCATGACCGAGCGCGGCTACGATAAGGAATTTGCCCTGCAGATCTACCGCCAGATCTGTGGCTTTGGCGAGTATGGCTTCCCGGAGAGCCACTCCGCCTCCTTTGCGGTGCTCGCCTACGCCTCCGCTTGGCTCAAGCACTACTATCCTGCCGCTTATTTTTGCTCCTTGCTCAATAGCCACCCGATGGGCTTTTATAGCCCCTCTCAGCTGGTGCAAGACGCCCGTCGCCATAAGGTTGAAGTACTGCCGGTGTGCATTAATCACTCGGACTACGATCACCTGCTATGCGATCACAACAGCGACAAAGCACTGCGCTTGGGACTGCGTTTGGTAAAAGGTCTAAGTCGCGCTGCCGCTGAGTTGCTGGTGGCTGAGCGCCCATCGGATGGCTACCAAAGCATCTCACAGCTACGGCGATTGGATATCCACCAAGGCGAGCTGGCGGCCCTAGCCAGCGCCGATGCCCTAAAAGCACTCAGTGGCAACCGCTACCAAAGCCGCTGGGAGCTGATGGAGCCGCACACCCTGCCGCTGTTTGCAGACCTCCCCGAGGAACAATCACCGCCGCCTCGCCTTGCCAAGCCACAGCCGCTTGAGCAGCTTAAAGAAGACTACGCCGCCTTAGGCTTGAGCCTGGAGCACCACCCGGTGACCTTACTGGAACAGCACGGCCGACTCGGCAGTTTTCGCCGCGCCGAGCAGCTCAAACAGGTAGAGCATGGCACCTTGGTCAGCGTAGTGGGCGTAGTCACCGGGCGACAATCGCCCGGCACCGCGGCCGGCGTCACCTTTATCACCCTGGAAGACGATACCGGCAACATCAACGTGGTGGTGTGGTCAGCCACCTCACACAAGCAAAAGAGCGCGTTTTTGCGGGCCAAAGTGCTAAAAGTTGTGGGCGTGTTAGAGCGTGAAGGCGACGTCATCCACGTTATCGCCGGACGCCTTGAGGACTATACAGAGCGCCTTGGTGAGCTAAGGGCAGAATCTCGAGATTTTCACTGAGACACAGATGTATGTACGAAAACGCCGGCATTTGCCGGCGCTCAAGTAAGCAGTCTGACCGAATTTTAGAAATAATGATGGAAGGTCAGGTTGTTCTTCAGATTCAAGATCTGCTTCAGTACCACGCTTTGCGGAGCATCACGCTTGTACTCTTCGTGGTCACGGCAGTCCATCACCAATGAGAATACTTTGTAGCCCTGCTTCTCAGCCAGCTCGTAGTAGTAATCAAGGTCGGAGTTTTGTGAGAACGAGTTGGTTACCGCAATCACTTCACGGCCTTCTTGCATAAAGGTGTCTACTTGCTTGCGGCAGTAGTTATCAGCGAAGGGCTTAAGATCTTCATTCCACTTGTTTTCGCCATGAGAGGCATAGTAATCCCAGCACGACACTACGTTACTGGTAATGGTACGGGCAAACTCAGTTTTGCCGGTTCCAAATGGGCCACGGACAATGTATAGATATTTCATATTGCGATCCTTAATTGAACAAAAATATCTGTTTCAACGGATATTCTGATAGCAGAAGCGGCCAGTGTACGGCGCGGTGACAAGCCAAAACAATCGCAATAAATCACATTCAAATTATGGTATCTGGTTATTTAGATGTGAGTCAGCTTAAGTCACAAAGTGCCAAAACCCTTTTACTTTAGGCTTAAATGATACTCTCCAACGCCAGATACTGATTTTGAAAATATGCAGTTACGATATTTATTAGGTGTGGACAGCTCGATATACAAGGATCAGACAATGAGTGGTGAAACCGATCTAGCCAAACTGATAAGCAGTATGCAGCCCCAACTGATGGCGCAAGAGTATGTGTTCATCGCCCTGGAGCAAGGGGCTTATGGCGATGGTGCCCAGCTCAACCCGATAGCGATGTTTCAAGAGCAAGAAGCCATGACACTGGTGGTGCCACGCGAGCAGGCGCAAGCACAAGGTGTGGCCTATCAATCGGTGTTCCGCTGCATCACCCTATCGGTTCACTCCAGCCTCGATGCGGTGGGCTTAACCGCTGCGGTGTCGGCGGCACTGGCCTCAAATGGCATCAGCGCCAATGTGATTGCCGCGTTCTACCACGACCATATCTTTGTTCCCGCCGATCAGGCGCAGCTCGCGGTGAGCGTACTAGAGGAAACCGCCCGCTCGGTTTGCTAAAAGCCCCGCCCCCTGAAAACAGAAAAGCCGCAGTCCTGTATACAGGACTGCGGCTTAATGACTTACGCGATTAGCGCTTAATCGTAATACGGCTTGATGGTCTGGATACGGCCATCTTCATCATAATGCAGCTCAGACATCTTGATGCTACGCAGGTGGGTTTGACCGCCTGACAGGCTGCTGTCGTGATAAAACAGGTACCACTTGCCTTCAAACTCACAGATTGAGTGGTGGGTGGTCCAGCCCAATACCGGCTCCAGGATCACGCCTTGATAGGTAAACGGTCCATAAGGCGAATCACTGGTTGCATAGACAATCTTGTGGGTATCGCCGGTGGAGTACGACAGGTAGTATTTGCCCTGATACTTGTGCACCCATGGGCCTTCAAAGTAGCGACGGTCGTTGTCGCCGGCCACCAGCAGATTGCCCTGCTCATCTAAGATATCAATTTCCAGCGGGCTCTCAGCAAACTGCAGCATGTCGTCGCTAAGCTTGGCAACAATTGGCTTAAGCGCAGGCTGGTCGTCGGCTGGGAACACTTCCTCACCAAACTCGCCATTACGCCAGTTTTGCAGCTGACCGCCCCACAGGCCACCGAAGTAGATGTAGTAGGCACCGTCATCATCTTGTAGCACCGCTGGGTCGATACTAAAGCTGCCTTCGATAGGCTTAGCTTCTGGAACGAATGGCCCTTCTGGCGCATTGCCAACTGCGACACCGATGCGGAAGATCCCATCGTAATCACGCGCTGGGAAGTACAGGTAGTACTTGCCGTCTTTTTCCGCAGCATCCGGCGCCCACATCTGACGCTCGGCCCATGGCACGTCTTTAACATCCAACGCATTACCGTGGTCAGTCACCAGACCTTGTGGGCGTTCTAGCGAATACACGTGGTAGTCGCGCATATCAAAATGATCGCCGTTGTCATTCAGCGGCTGGCCGTTGTCGACATCGTGCGAAGGATAGATATAGATCTTGCCATTAAACACATGGGCAGAGGGGTCTGCGGTATACATGTTGGTCACCAACGGTGGGTTGACCGGCTTGAGCGCATTGGCGCGGGCCAAATCGAGCTCGCTTACGCGCTCTGCATCACTGATTTCTACATTCGCCTGTTCGGCATCGATTACATCAATAGTCATGGTGTTCTTCACTTTATTAACAGCTGCAGCGAGGATAACAAAGCCACTGCCCCGGTAACTTATGATTTGTGACAACCCATGTTGTTAAATCTTAATAATCCGTAGGTTTTTAATGGCTTTATGACAAAGGCAACGCGTGTCGCACTGACCATGAAACTTATGAAATTCTCGTCTGCAAAATGCGCAACAGAGCGAAACACCCATTAGCAAGCGGCGCGTTCAAGGGCTCCTATCGACAGGAAGACACAAAAAGGCGCCAATCGGCGCCCTATATCGATGACTAAAGCGGCATTAAAACAACGAACCGTTTAGCCAGATATGACATGCCACCGAGGCCAGATAGCCCAGCGCAATCACCGGACTCCAGCGCAGATGGCTGATAAAGGTGTAATGGCCACGCGCCTGCCCCATCAACGCCACGCCCGCTGCTGAGCCGATGGACAGCATGCTGCCACCCACCCCGGCGGTTAAGGTAACCAGCAGCCATTGGCCAAGGGACATGCTTGGCTCCATGGTCAGCACCGCAAACATCACCGGGATGTTATCGACAATGGCGCTAAGCACACCCACCGCGATGTTGGCGTAGGTGGCATCCCAGTTGTTGTACATCAGGTTCGAGGCCAACTCCAGGTAGCCGATAAACCCAAGGCCACCGACACAGATCACCACCCCGTAGAAGAACAACAGGGTATCCCATTCGGCGCGCGCAACCCGGTTAAACACGTCAAACGGTACGATGCTGCCGAGCGAGCGTAAGCGCGCATCATCGCCATGTTGAATCGCGCTAAGCGCCTTGCGATGAAGGCTGCGCGCCAGCGTTTTACGCAGGAAGAAACCGAAGAACTGCAAATAGCCCAGGCCGGTCATCATGCCCATCACTGGCGGCAGGTGGAACAGGCTATGGACCATGACGGCGGTGGCTACCGTGAACAAGAACAGCAACACAATCCGCTTGGCACCGCGCTTCATCTCCACCTTCTCATCGGAGGCTTGCACCACTTCGTTACCGATAAACAGCGAGATAATGGCGGCGGGGATCACCGCATTCACCAGCGAGGGAACCATCAACGCGAAGAACTGGCTAAACTCCACCAAGCCTTTCTGCCAGACCATCAGGGTGGTGATATCACCAAAGGGGCTAAACGCACCACCGGCATTCGCTGCCACCACAATGTTGATACAAGCAAGGTTAATAAAACGGCTGTTGCCCTTGGCTACTTTAGTCACCACCGCACACATCAGCAGCGCGGTAGTCAGGTTATCGGCAATCGGCGAAATCACGAAAGCCAAGGCACCGGTGAGCCAAAACAACTTACGGTAGGTCAGATTCTTGCTGACCAGCCACGCACGCAGCGCATCAAACAGGCGCCGCTCTTCCATCGCGTTGATATAGGTCATCGCCACCAGCAGGAACAGCATGAGTTCGGCAAACTCGAGCAGATTATGGCGGAAGGCATCGGTCACCAGATGCTGCTGATCGCTGCCATGATAGAACATGGCAATAAACAGCCAGATAAGTCCGGCCGCCACCAGCACCGGCTTGGATTTGCGAAGGTGAATCACCTCTTCGCTCATCACCAACAGGTAGGCGATGGCAAACACCACTAACGAACTCGTGCCCACCCATGAGTCGACCAGACTAACACCGGCTTCAGAGGCAAAGGCTTCAACAGGAAAGATTAAAAAAACCAAGGGTAATAAAAAGGGTAATAAAACGTGCATGTATTCCACTCCATTGGCACACATATAAAACGAAGAAATTGATACTGTGGCCGCAATGAGCCACGCACTCATCACAGCGAAAATCGTGTCACGCACCGAGTTTGAACTCTGGCCAAGCGAAGAATTGGCGAACGCAAGTCAAGCACATAACCGCAAACCGGGAGTTGATGAACTCGCAACCGGTGCAGCGGTGAGCGTGTGAATAGCGCGCTTTAGGTATCCGACAAGGTCGGCGCTTTGAGATAACTACCAGAATAACCCGACAAAAAACGCGCATACTATAGCGCTTCGCCTGCAAATTTGGGAGAGAAAAATAAACATTTTCTCATTTCATCATCATCCAGATAGTAAGACCTCAGGTGGCTGGATTAGCGCGGTACTTGGAACTACAATAAAGCCCTTTTAATCAAGCCGAACAAGCGCGTGAGCCAAACAGCATTTCGATCTCTCTTTCCATGTTTTTCAACTAAAGATCGCTTCCCGGTATACCTGGATAGTGCCGCTTCCACTCAACTTCCCCAGAGTGTTATTGATGCACAAGTTAACTATTGTCGCGCCGGACATGCGAATGTCAACCGCTCCGGCCACACTTTGGCACGTCAGGCCACCGACAAATTTAACCAAACACGTCAATTAGTTGCGGCACATATCGGCGCGCAAGCTGAGCAGCTTATCTGGACCTCGGGCACCACCGATGCCATCAACACGGTCGCATCAGGGCTTACCCACCTGCTCACAGCCGATGATGAGATCTGGACCACTGAGCTTGAGCACCACGCCAACCTGGTGACCTGGCAACAGCTCGCGGCAACCACTGGGGCTAGCTTGCGCTACATTCCCGTGCTGGAAAATGGCGACCTCGATATCGCCCACTTCGAGGCGCAGCTATCTAAGCGCTGCAAATTGGTGGCAATCGCCCATGTCTCGAATACCACGGGTACGATCAATCCGGTCGCGCGGGTTGCCCGCCTGGCCCAGCAGTTTGATGCCAAGGTATTGGTAGACGGCGCCCAAGCCGTGGCCCACCTCAAGGTGGATGTGAACCAGTTAGATTGCGACTACTACGTCTTCTCCGGCCACAAGATGTATGGTCCCACGGGCATTGGCGCGCTCTATGGCAAACCCGCCGCGTTGGACGCGCTGCAACCCAGCAAGTTTGGCGGCGAGATGATCAGCAAGGTTAGCCTAAGCGGCAGCGAGTGGAACCAACTGCCCTACCGCTTAGAAGCAGGCACCCCGAATATTATCGGCGCATTGGGCATGGGCGCTGCTGCGCAGTTTTTGGCCGATATCGAGTTTAACGAGCGTCATCGCCATGAACGCCAGCTTCTCAGTTATGCCTTACAGCAACTCTCCACCCACCCCGAGGTAGAGCTGCTGGCCAAGCCGATGCTACAAACCTCGGTCATCGCCTTTCGCTTGCGCGATATTCACCCACAGGATGCCGCCACCCTGCTAGACCAGCAAGGGATCGCCCTGCGCTGTGGCCACCACTGCGCCATGCCACTTAGCGCCAAGCTGAGCGACGTAGGCAGCCTGCGGATCTCCTTTGGTCTGTACAACGAACCTGCTGATGTTGATGCACTGATGCAGGCCATCGATCACTGTGTGGAGCTATTAGGCGATGACTAAACTGCCGCAACTGCAACTTGACTTAGACGCCATCGAACAGCGCTTTAGCGACTGCCGTGCTTGGGAAGAGCGTTATCGCCAGCTGCTGTTGCTGGCTAAAGGCTTAGGTAAAGCCGACCCGACGCTGCGCCAAGAGGCCCACCTTATCGATGGTTGTGAGAGCGATGTATGGCTCAGCTTCGAGCAGCAGCAACTGCAGTTGGACAGCAACGCTAAGATCATTCGCGGCCTGCTGGTGATGCTGCTTGCCTGCCTCGACAGCTATCCCCTTTCTCAGGCACAAAGCGAGTTTGCCGCCCTACTCAAACGACTCGGGCTAGCCCAACACCTTAGCGAGTCACGGAACAATGGTTTGCAAGGAATTTGGCAGGCTATGTATGCTATCGCCCAAGGTGACGAGCAGACCTTTTGTCGCTAGTGGTAGATCGCCGCTAGGCCGCTTTGATTCAGCTGGTTAGTCAAACCCTTAGTTAGCGCCTGGGCAACTGTGCGCTAGCTTGCTTGGGTCGAGCGCTTCACCCCGCTGACGCAGCAACTGGCGCGCTTGTGCATCAGCTAAGGTGTCGGCGATAACATCAAACTGCTTGGAGATGTCATTGATGGTATTGGCATCCCAACGGTCGCGGTTACCCGCTTCGATAAAATCCTCAGGCCGGTCTCTAAGCGCCTCGGCAATCGCCCGGAGCCGCTGCGCACTTAAAGGATGGGTCTGCCGCGGCGACCCGGCGCTTAGCGGGTCACGCACTGCCACCGCTGAAAACCACAATGCCATCCCCATCGGTGGCAAGTGCACGCGGCGCAAAATGGCTAAGGCAAAGGCATCTGACTGGGCCTCTTGGCGCTGGGCTTGTTCAGCACTAAGCTGCCCATAGCCCTTGTGGCGAAAATGCACATGGCCAAGCTCGTGCAGCAAGATGAATCCCAGTGCCGATTTGAGCAGCTTTTGCCACACATCATCAACGTACTCATCGAGCAGATAGGCCTTATCCGGTACCCCCAAGGCCTTAAGCGGCGCATCCAGCGGCTGCGTGGAGAAATCCAGCGCTGCCAGATAATCGAAAATCGCCTGCTTGTCACAGTTAAAACGCTCGAACCAGGCGGTGGCGATGGCCAAATCATCGAGAAACTTCACTGAAAAAGCGGGAATCAAGATAATCCCCTGCGCGCTATCGGCAGCAAACTCAAAGGGGTCTTCGGTGCGTTCCCAAGGTTGGTACAAGCGCACTCGCGCCAGCAATGCTAGCTCGTCTTGAGTCAAGTGAGGGCGCAGGTCGTCGTACAGCACCGCTTCGATATTAGCCCCGTAAACCTCACTCACGCGTTTAAGTTCGCTGGCGGAGTACATCGCGCTGTAATCGCGCGCCAAGGCCACACCGCCACTTGCGGCGAGTCCAAGAAATACCGTCAACACAACTGCTACTTTGGCTACTACTGAGCGCATACAACCTCCGTATACAGCGCAAGCAAGGCCTCGTTCTCGATACCCGCCTGCCCAAAGCGTAGCTGTGCTTGTTCGCCCCATTGCTCGCTCCAGACAGATGCCAGCATCAGTGCCTTGGCTTCTGCGACGGCCCCGGAGCTGCGTTGATAGAGCGCAATGTTTTCCGTTTGCTGCTGGAGGAGGCAGTTGAGTTGTCCGATTTGCTCGATAATGCGTGCCCGAGCCCTGTCTACATCGGCGTCGTCGACCGGAGCAACGCTGCTCATGCCAGTGAAACTACCACTGATGACGCTCGGCTCAGCATCGGCCACCAATCCATCACTAGTAGACGCGAGCTGTTGAGTAACCTGACTGGAAACCGGTTTAGCCAGCGCATAGGCGATAACCAGACAGCCAAACGCGCAAAAAAAGATCCCCGGCCCCACTTTACTCAGGGTGACAGACAACCCGGGAAGCTCAATCTTACCTTGCTGATTGGTCTGCAACGGCAAATTAATAAACAGCCGGTAGCCGAGATAGATGGTTAGACCGCCGATGGCAACGACCAATAGCCGCTCCAACATGCGTAAAATGATTGGGGTAACAAACAGTGTCGCGTCCACTGCGCCTCCGGCTGCTAGCAAGCACTGCTACTAAAGCTAGGCGGGAAGCGCAGGCGCGACAAGTTGCGCGGGAAAATAGCCCTTAGTTAAACCACTGCCACCAGACAAAGACGGCAGCAAAACCGAACAGGAACAGCAGTCCACTCAGCGACCATAGCTTCATCCATCGTCCCGGGCGCTGGTCTTCAGGAACGTGATCAGAGTGCATCAAGGCGCGGTTGATCAGCGCGATAAACGGCGTGGTTAAAAATGCCGCCAACATGGCAAAGTGCAACATGCCCAGCAGGCTGCCGGGGAACAGCAGCACCATCGCCAGTGCACCGGCACTGATCACACAGATCATTAATGGGCTCTCGCTGTCATGGGGATCTTGCCCGGCAAGGTTAGAGATGGCCGACCAGGTTACCCGGGCGTAGCCATCGGTACACGACAGCGCAGAACTGTAGATACAGCAGAGCGCTGCAAACACCACCACATAGCGAATACTGCTGCCAAAGATCGCCGCATAGGCGTCGGCCAACTGACCGGCAAAGCTAGCGCCGTTTCTGGAGAGCTCTACCCCACTACCATGCATAAGCTGCGCACCAATCACCAAAAAGCACACCGCCAGAAATGCCGTGGCGATGTAGCCGACGTTCATATCAAACAACACCGCTTTAAGGTTGGGCTTACGGTGCTGGTACTTGGCCTTGGCCCATACCGAGTTCATCGCCGAGATCTCAAGCGGCGCTGGCATCCAGCCCATAAGGGCAATCAAGAAACCCATGGAGGCCAGAGTCCATGGCGATGGTCTAACAAAATCAACTTGGGCAACACTCGGTTGAGTCAATGCCATTGCCGCTACCACAACGGTAATCAAGGCCAGTAACGCCACGATTATCTTGGTTACCCGATCCACCATCTTGTAGTGCCCAAGCAGAATCAGTGCAGCGCTGATGGCCGTGAGTGTGCAGGCAATTACCGCTTTGGATGCTCCGGGCAAAAACCACTGAATCAAGGCGGTGCTCAAGCCAATCAGCGCCGCCACACTTACCACACCAGCGAATAGGCATAGCAGCAAGAACGCCACCAGCACTGGTTTGCCTAAGCGGCGGTAGCCCGCCAGCAGGCTCTCTCCCGTGACTGCGGTGTAACGGGCGCCAAACTGGTAGAACGGATACTTAAGGAAGTTAACCAGAACAATCAGCCCGAGTAGCGCCCAACCGAATAAGGCGCCAGCCTGGGTAGACGCCACCAGGTGCGAGCCACCGATGGCAGCCGCAGCCATCATAACGCCGGGACCGAGGGCGGAGAGTTTGGTACTGAAAGAGGGAGAGGAGCTAACCGTTTGATCGGCTGCTACCGTTTGCTGTGCGCTTTCCATTGCGTTTCCTTAAGGTGTTTCTACAGAGCTACTACTCTGCTTTATTGGTATAGTAAACAGTCAGTTACCAATATACCCAAGCGCTCAGTCAATTTCGATTTAGCAGCCAATTCAAGCCACCACAAGCGTGCAGCGATCAGATTTTTACGCATTTTTTCGATAAAAAAGCGGGCCATCAAGGCCCGCATCGCTGTTTATTTTGTATGACAAAATAGCGCTTACTGGCGCTGCCCTGCATATACCACGATAACCCGGCTATCGTCCTTCACGCGGCTAAAGGCGTAAGGCTGCTCACTAATCACCTTGTGTTGTCCTGCGCCCACGGCGGTGTGCTTGTCGCGGAACTGACCCAGTGTTTGCCAGTGCTTCAGCAAGGCTTGGCGCTCAGGTTGCTTGTCTAGCTGCTCCCAGTTCATCAATGAGCGGGTTGGCGAATCGAAGGCATCAGTTAGCGGGCCGGCTGGGCGAGCGCTCTCATCGCCATAGTAGAGCTGAACGCCACCGGGCATTAGCATCAGTGCACTACCGGCACCAGCTTGCAGCGGAATGTCTTCGTAGTTAGAGAAGAACAGCTTGGTGTCGTGCGAGCTGATGTAGGTCAGCATGTTGAAGCTGTCATCGCTGTTGATAGTATCGGCATAGCGCTGATAAATCGCATCGTTTTGCGCTAAACACTGAGCGCCACGTACCGCATCGCTGGCGTCGGCGTACTCAAAGTTAATCAAGCTGTCCATGCCATTGTCGAAGTAGAAATCACGATATACGCCGTGGTGCCACACCTCGCCCACCATCCAAAATGGCGCATCATCGACTTTCTTGTCGGGGTTTTCTGCTTTCCATTCCGCCAGAGCTGCGGTGGCGGACTCCTTCAGTTGCAACCAAGCCTCTGGCTCAACATGCTTCACGGTGTCGGCGCGGAAGCCGTCTACACCAAAGTCACGTACCCAGCGGGTGTGCCACTCCACCAAGTAATCAAGCACGGTGTAGCCTTCGCGCTCAACCGCATTGGTATCGGGCTTGTTCTTGAGGATTGGCGGCAGACCGACATGCTTGGTGCTCTCAGTGAGCAGATCGGGCAAGCCCGCCAGATTCATGGTGATATCGTCGGCGCCGGGCTTGGTGTAACCGCCCATACCGGAACGCACCCAGTCTGGCCCCCACCACTTCTCGACCCAATCGCCGTGGTTCCAACGAATGTAGTCGTTGTAGCGGTGCCAGTTCTCGCTGCGCTCTTTACGTGGCTGCCATTCATGCCAGTTCTCGGGCACGGGGGCGTTTTTCGGAATGGCGTCGATGCCAGCGTTTTGCATGTCCAACATGGTGGGATAACCCACATGGTTGATCACCGTGTCCACCAATACGCGAATGCCGCGCTTGTGGGCCTCGTCAACAAAACGTCCGAAGTCTTCTTCCGAGCCTAAGTTCGGGTCAATCTTGGTGAAATCCAGCGCCCAATAGCCGTGATAGCCATAAAATGGGAAGCTGCCCTTTTCGCCTCCGCCGATAAAGCCGTGGATCTGCTCAACAATCGGCGTCACCCAGATGGCATTCATGCCCAGCTCTTTGATGTAATCCAGTTTCTGGGTAATGCCACTGAAGTCGCCGCCATTAAAGGTGCCGATCTCTCGCTCACCATCGGCGCGGCGACCCAGCGGGTAATCGTTCGACTCATCGCCGTTATAGAAACGATCGGTCATCACAAAGTAAACGCTGGCGTTATCCCAATGAAACTCGCTGGCCTTGGCACCAGCCGGCTCGAGCAACAACAAGCCACCACTCTCAGGTGCCGGCATCATCGTTACCTTGCCTTGGGCTACCTTGGCGGTCTCACCGCTGTAGAAGTCTTTAACCATCTCACCGTTAGCGAATACCGACGAGACATCCACGGTAACCGGCTGGCCATCCCACGCGATACATTCCACCGCAGGTGGCGTGCGCTTGAAGGTAGACTTCTTGGCTTGGCGGGCAACCGATACGGTCAGTGGCTTAGCGCTGCTATCGAGGGTTAACAGGTAGTCACCGGCGAAGCGGATATTAAGCTCGAGGGCGGTTTCGCCACACTTTTCCAGTGCTAAGGGCTGAGAAAATCGCACCTTGGTATCTGGTGCGGCGCCCCAGGCGCAATCTTCGCCTGAGCCTTCAATAAAGATGGGGTAACGCTGCTTTTCCAACGACACTACGGCTTGCAATTGCTCACCCTGCTGCTCAAAGCTCACCGCAGGCAACTCGCCCTCGGCAAAACGCACCTGATAGTCGGTCGCCCACGCAGTACCGACACTGCTACCTGCGACCATAAGACTTGAAACTAACCAACTAAGCGATTTCACACGCTACTCCCTGCTGTTTTATATCGTTTTATCCGCTAATCAAATCAAAACTCACTGCAAGTTTCACGGTTAGCCGTACATCGCTTGCTAAAACTTTGATTGACAGCGCTTTCAACCATACAGTCAAAATCTAGGCAATAAATTGAAGCAATGGCATCGCTAAGCTATTTCATGCAGAAACAACAGCACACATTGCTAAAGACATAAATATATCGCAATTACTAACCCCTTTATCGTCATATTGCGACACGCCATTGCTAAATTTTCTCGCCATCAAGCAACCAAAGCAAACACATACTAATGCTAAGGCGATATACTGCTTGCACGGTAGGGGTTCGTAGCGACTCAGCAACATAAACCAAGTCATCACTCAACTACGGCAGTTGCCGGATATATATGCTTGATTTATGATTGTCCGTCTATTTGTTCGCCCCCCATTAATTTGGCAAAAATGTTTTGGCAAAACTGATTCAGCAAATCTGAATTAGCAACACGCGAATAAAAGCAAACACGCATGTAAGCACCAGGAGAGCACCGTCGAGGTGCCAGTGAAGGAAGCAATGAAAAAGACCATGTATCAAAAGATATGGGATGCCCATCTGGTTCATCAGCCAGAAGGAAGCGCAGCCCTGTTGTATGTCGATCGCCACTTAATGCATGAAGTGACCAGCCCACAGGCGTTTGAAGGCCTGCGGATCGCCAACCGCCCGGTGCGTAACTCTCACAGTATTCTGGCCACCATGGACCACTGCGTACCTACCAAGGTTGAAGAGCGCGCGACCCTGCCTGATCCTATCGGTAAAAAGCAGATCGAAGTAATGGCGCAAAACTGTGCCGACAACGACATCAACCTGTACGACATGAACAGCGCCAATAACGGTGTGATTCATATTGTGGTCCCTGAGCATGGCTTCGTTCACCCGGGTATGGTGGTGTGCTGTGGCGATAGCCACACCGCAACCCACGGTGCCTTTGGTGCCCTGGCCTTCGGTATCGGTACCTCTGAGGTTGAGCACATCATGGCCACTCAGACCATCCAACAGAAGCAATCTAAAACCATGCTGGTGAAAGTGGATGGCGAGCTAAGCCCATTCGCGACCGCCAAAGACATCGTACTGGCGATTATCGGTAAGATTGGTACAGCCGGTGGTACTGGCTACGTGATTGAGTTCGCCGGTTCTGCCATTGAAGCGTTGACCATGGAAGGCCGTATGACCGTGTGTAACATGGCCATCGAAGGTGGAGCCCGTGCCGGTCTGATTGCCCCTGACCAGAAAACCATCGACTTCCTGAACGGCAAAGAGTTTGCGCCAAGCGAAGAGCATTGGGACCAAGCGGTTGAGTACTGGCTGTCACTGAAGAGCGACGACGGTGCTGAGTACGACGCAGTGGTTGAACTGAACGCTGCCGATATCGCCCCACAAGTGACTTGGGGTACTTCGCCTGAGCAAGTACTGCCAGTCGATGCGGTACTGCCAGAGCCAAGCCAAATCAACGACTTGATCAAATCTCAAGCCGCTGAAAGCGCGCTAAAGTACATGGGCCTAAAAGCCGGTCAGAAGATGACCGATGTAGGCGTTGATGTGGTATTCGTCGGTTCTTGTACCAACGGCCGTATCGAAGACTTCCGCGCAATTGCAGAAGTCAGCAAAGGCAAAAAAGTTGCCGATGGCGTACAAGCTATCGCCGTACCGGGCTCTTACCCTGTAAAAGCTCAAGCTGAAGCGGAAGGCATCGACAAGGTGCTGATTGAAGCGGGCTGGGAATGGCGTGAGCCGGGCTGTTCAATGTGTTTGGCGATGAACGGCGATTACCTGCAACCTGAGCAGCGCTGCGCTTCTACCTCCAACCGTAACTTCGAAGGCCGTCAGGGCAAGGGTGGACGTACCCACCTGGTATCCCCTGCAATGGCAGCCGCTGCTGCTATCGAAGGTAAGTTCGTTGATCTACGCAGCTGGAAATAAGTCACTGACAAGTTGGAGTTAAACCATGGAAGCATATAAGAAACATTCGTCGGTGGCCGCGGTAATGAACCGTAGTAACGTGGATACCGACCAGATCATCCCAAAACAATTCTTGAAGAAAGTTGAGCGTAGCGGCTTTGGCGTGCACCTGTTCCACGACTGGCGCTACCTGGAAGACGGCAGCGACAACCCTGAGTTCGAGCTGAACCGCCCTGAGTTTAAAGGCGCCAAGATCTTGGTGGCCGGCGACAACTTCGGTTGTGGTAGCTCACGCGAGCACGCCCCTTGGTCGATTGCCGATTACGGCTTCAACACCATTATCTCAACCAGCTTCGCCGACATCTTCTTCAATAACTGCTTTAAGAACGGCATCCTGCCTATCAAAGTGGATACCGACACCCTTAAAGCATTGATGGACGAAGTGGAAGCCAACCCCGGCATTGAGATCACCGTCGATTTGGCTTCACAGCAGATCAGTTCCCCGGGCGGCCAAGCCATCAGCTTTGATGTTGACCCCTTCCGTAAAGACACCCTGCTTAAAGGCCTAGACGATATCGGCTGGACCCTGCAGTTTGAAGACAAGATCAGCGAGTACGAAGTACAGCATCGCCAGCAGCTACCTTGGCTGTGGCCGAGTGCTTAATCCCCGTCACTCCTGCAATAGCAATAATAAGTGCGGCGCTTAAGCGCCGCCTTTCAACATAATGAGATGTGGTTTATGGAGCCAAACCGCTCGATAGAGATAATGGACACTACCCTGCGCGATGGCGAGCAAACCCATGGCGTATCCTACTTCCCCGAAGAAAAAGTCAGCATCGGCAAAGCCTTACTGCAAAACCTAAAAGTTGATCGTATCGAAGTAGCCTCAGCGCGGATCTCCGATGGCGAGCAAGCGGCGGTGAAAAAGCTCACCGACTGGGCCAGCGATGAGGGCTTGGTTGAGCGCATCGAGATCCTAGGCTTTGTCGATGGCAATAAGAGTGTCGACTGGATTGTCGACGCTGGTGCCAAGGTGATCAACCTGCTGACCAAAGGCAGCCTTAATCACTGCCAGAATCAGCTCAAGAAAAGCTTGGAACAGCATCTGGCCGATATCGCCGCCACCATCGACTACGCCAAGACTCGAGGCCTGACCGTAAATGTCTATCTCGAGGATTGGTCAAACGGTTATGCCGACAGCCCAGAATACGTCTATGAGCTGATGGAAGGCCTGCTACAACATGATATCCAGCATTACATGTTGCCGGATACCCTCGGCGTGATGACCCCCGATGAGGTCTTTGCCAGCCTGTCCGATATGCAAAGCCGCTTCCCCAATGCCTGCTTCGATTTCCACCCTCACAACGATTATGGCCTGGCTACAGCCAACGCTATGGCGGCCGCGCGAGCCGGTGTCAGCGCCCTGCACTGCACCATGAACTGCTTGGGCGAGCGCGCTGGTAACGCCTCGCTAGCTGAGGTGGTAGTGGTACTTAAAGACAAGATGGGATTCGCGCTGCAAGTTAACGAGAAAGAGATCCATAACCTGGCCAAGTTGGTAGAGAGCTTCTCCGGCAAACGGCTGGCGGCCAACGCACCGATTGTCGGCGCCGATGTGTTTACCCAAACCGCCGGGATCCACGCCGATGGCGATCAAAAGGGTAACCTATATCATACCGAACTCAGCCCTGAGCGCTTTGGCCGTGAACGCAGCTATGCCTTGGGCAAAATGGCCGGTAAGGCCTCGGTGCTGAAAAACCTGGAAGCGATGGATATTGAGCTCTCCGCTGAAGACCAGAAAAAGCTACTGAATAAGGTGGTTCAGTTGGGCGATCAGAAGGCGACCATCACTCCCTATGATCTGCCGTTTATCATTGCCGATATTATGGAGAGCAACGATTTCTCCCATATCGAGCTGCTGAACTGCTCGATTACCTCGGGCCTTGAACTGGAATCCTCTGCCAACATTCGCTTGCGGGTTTTGGATGAGATCTACAAAAGCTCCGGCCACGGTAATGGCGGCTTTGACGCCTTTATGAAGGCGCTGCAAGAGCCCTTGGCCAGTGCCGGTATTGAGATGCCAGAGCTGTTGGACTTTGAGGTGCGCATTCCTCCCGGTGGTCAAACCAATGCACTCACCGAGTGTGTGATCACCTGGCAGGGCCAAGATGCCAGCTTCCGCAGCCGCGGCGTACATGCCAACCAGGTATTTGCAGCAGTTCAAGCGACCCTGCGTATGCTTAACGTCAGGCTACACCGCCAAGTCGAAGGGCCATCTGGTCGCTAAATACCAAGCATACTGCCTTTATCGAGGCAGTATGCTCTCCCCCGCGCTAGCATTATTAGTTAATCGTCGACAGGTAGCGGCCGCCTTCTAAGCTGACTCGCGCTAACACCTTCACCGCAAGATTCAGATCCGAACCCAAACGCGAGTTCTGCCGCTTAATATCTTCTAACACCCGCTTGCTGGGGTAGCGCTCCAATAAACGCTCCTGTTCAGCGATTCGGGCAGCGATATCGTCCAGCAAAACTACCGCGTCTTGGGCAAGGTCGGAGAGTTTATCAGCGCCGTCTCGAAGCTCTTGGTAACGAGGGTTAGCAGAATCGGTGCGCTCGAATACATCGTTCAATCGAAGTTCAAGCCGGTAAACGCTGTCGCGGTATAGCTTGCTGCTCTTATCGGCGCGTTCTCGGTAGCTTGCCAGTTCCTGGCTGCCACGCTCAACGCTGCTAGCAGCGCTCAGGCCATCAATCAGTTGGGTGAACCGTTGGGTATCGATAGCCAGCAAGCGGCTAACCTCGGCGAAGCGTTCCACCTCTGAGAACAGGATCTGCGCGGCGGTATCAGCGGCTAGTGGCTCAGAAGGTTCGCTCGAGATTTGGCTGGCGACAGAGTCATTGGCCGGGCTGTCGCCGGTGGAAGAACAGCCGCTCAGCGCCATCACAACGGCCGTCGTGTAGAGAACTCGTTTATTTAACATCGCTATTATTATTGTTTGGTTTGACGCTAGTGTACTGAAAGCAGGTTACGCAATAAAGACGCAACCCTTGCCGGCAGCCTTGGCGTGATAGAGAGCGGCATCTGCTTGTTTTAGCAGCACGCTTGCCGAATCTGAGTGCTCATCCGATTCCGCAATGCCCACCGAGCAGCCGAGCCGGGGAATACGCTCACTCGACATATGGGTTACTACCAACAACTCAGGCACAAAGTAGCCGCGCTCGGCAAGGCGTTCAAGGATCCGCTCCACCACCGATTGGGCTTGCTGCTGAGTCGTGTTCTTAAAGGCAATCACAAACTCATCGCCGCCCCAACGCGCGGCGATATCGTGCTCACGTAGGCTGTCTTGCAGCAAGGTGGCGAACCACTGCAATACCTTGTCGCCCGCATCGTGGCCAAGGCGGTCGTTGATCTCTTTAAAGTTATCCAGATCGACATAGGCCACAGAGAAGCGCTGCTGATCTTCGAGCATCTGCGCCAAATGGCCGTGCATCGCGCTGCGATTTAGCAGCCCGGTTAAGCCATCGGTGCTGGACATCTTAAGTAATTGGCGTTGATGGCGGGCTTGCAGCAGCTGGGTGCCCAACTGTTGGGCCAACAGCATCAGGATCTCCTCATCCTGCTGGTCAAAATAGCGACTGCCGTTGGTGTTGGTTAAACACAGCACCGCCCGCCCCTGCTCGTTATCGTATAGGCTGAGGCAGAACACTGCGTTGTAGCGGGCTCGCAGGCCCGATTTAACACTCAAAGGCATTTGCTCAAGTAAACGCCCTTGCTCATTGGCGTGATAACGCGCCAAGTACGGGGCTAACTCAACGGTTTCTTGGTTGTGTCCATAGTGGCACCAAGGAATATACTCCTCACCTCGATAGCGCAAAATCGAGGCGCGCTGCAGGTTGAAGTTATCACAGATAAGCTTCAGCGCAGATTCCGCCAGCTGCTTAGGCACGCGAATGCGCGCCGCCAAATCATGCAGCTGGGATATCAGACGAAACTCCCGCAGGCGCTGATTGGCCGCGGTCAACTTGGCCGAGAGCCGTGCAGCCTCCACCAGGCTCTTCATCCCAAGGTCTACTGTCGGTAGCTCGACTGGCACCGGCAGCTCATCGGAGTAGACTGCTTCACAAGCGTCTATCTTCTGCTGCACATAGGTAAACGCAACACCCAGCTGCTTAAGCTGGAAGGTCGCGCATATCTCATGGCAGTTGGCGAGCAGCTGCTGCGCCGCGTCCCACTCAGAGAGTTGCGATAGCACCAACAGCTGCTCCATATAGCACTGCGGCACCAAACGAGAGTCGAGATCAATCACCGAGCCTAACAGCTGAGGCGTGCCTTCAAAACACTGTAGGGCCTGCTGCAAATGGCCTTGCTCCGCAAACAAACCGCCTCTAAGCATCGAGCCCATAAACTCGCCAGTTTTTGAGGGGCCAAATGGCAGTCCATCGATTTTGTCCAGGCAGTGCTTAGCGCTACTCAGCTCATGCAAACGCACATGGCACATCCCCTTGAGGGTGAGTACATCGTGCAGATTACGGAAGGGGAAATGGGTTAAACGCCGTATACGACAGATCTTCACCAAGTTATTGAGGATGTCGCAGGCGCGCTGATAGTCGCGCGCGCAATAAAACAGCCAAGCGAAGTTATACAGAGTGACCAGTAGCTCACTATGTTCACTCAGCTCCCGCGCCTTAGAAAACGCCAACTTGTATTGCGTAAACGCTGTCTGATAGTTCTCAGTGAGCGTATTAAAGTAGCCACTGCCGTTGTAGATCCGCACACATTCCATATCATCACCGAGCTTCTCGCGGATCTTCGAACTAACGGCAAAACAGCGCAAGGTATTGCGATAGTCGTTGAAGTAGGAGCAGATAATCCCCTTGCTGTGATAGCAGGCGGCGATCCCTTGGGTGTGGCCAATGGTGCGCGCCAAGCGAAGTGCCTGATCAGTCACGCTGCGCGCTTCACGTCCGGTAAGATCGTCATAAAAACGCAGATAAGAGTAGAAGTTACGCAGACAATAGAGCAGCGAACACGGCATATCTTGTTGTCGTAACTGGGTAACCAGACTGCGGAAGTCGTCCAGTGCAATGGGCGTACAGCTTTTATCATGGGCAAAAAAGCTGATAAACAGTGCCTGTACCCGATTGTGCTGGTGAGAATTGCGCGCAGCAATCTGATAGGCAAAATCGGCGCTCTCCAGCGCCCGCTCAAAGCTTTGCAAACGCACGTAACAGAGGCTGCTTAGCAGTTGAACCATACACAGCTGCTGTGGGTAGTGTTCCAGCAGATCGGTTTCCTGAATCAACTTGAGCTGGTTCAGCGCTTGTTCGCACTCCCCTTGATTTACCAGTGCTTCCGATAAATTCAGATGTAAGGTGAGCAGTTGCCGTTTATTCCAACGCTCCGGCTCACTCAGGCACTGTCTGGCCGCCAGCTCAGCCTCTGGCCACGCCATCAGCTGAAGGTTCTGCATCACCAGTTCCGGCTCGATATCACTGAAGTACTCTAGCCGCCGTTTGCGCAGCGCCGAGCAATTGGCAGGCGGCGCCTGCAAGGTGAAGTTGTCATCCACCCAATCGTGAAAATTGTCCCACACCTCGTCTTCTTGGCGAGTCGAGAAACTGGCTGAGGCGTCCATACCAACCATCAGCCACAATGTCTTTTTCAGCGGGAATTCGCTTAGACTGCGCAGCCACAACAGGCTGGAATGAGATAAGTGCTCGCCGCCTTCGATAGCGATAACAGCGTTGTCTTCAAACACCTCGTCCATCAGCGCAGTTAGCGCTTGGAACATTAACCCCTGTTCAAAGCTTAAATCTTCGAGGATGGCAAGCTCATCACGCACCACCACGCGACCGTCCAACCAGTTGCTCAGCGCTTGTTGGATCGGGATATACTGGGTCACGCTGTGTGCCAGCGTATCTACATCCAAGCGTTGGCGATGGACCTCGCGGCGCAGCAAAGGTAGCAAGCCCGCCATTGGCGAGGTCATAGCCGAACTATTTAGCTGAATCGGCCAAAACGGACTATTTAGCGCCAACGCCACGCTTTGGGCATAGGGGAAAAGCCCATGCTCATGGGTGGAGAAAAAATGTAAGCCTGGAGGGATGCCTGCTTGTGCCGTCTCTGGCGCTTGTGAACTAAGCCTTTCCAATCAAGGTAACTCGTTGAATCTTATTGACTAAAGGCTATGTTACTGGAACGTGAGGTTAGTAGCCGCAAACTGGGTCACAATTTGCGGCTATTTGCTAAGAGCAGTTACGAAAAATAGTTATATCCGCTATAGGTGTTGATTAAAGCGGGCGAGCCCCGCATCGAGATCGGCAATCAGATCATCAACATCTTCCAGGCCGATATGTACTCGGATCAAACTGCCAGTTTGCTGCCATTCAGTTGCTGTGCGCAGTTTATCCACGCCGTTGACGCCCAAGATCAAGCTCTCATAACCGCCCCAGGAGTAGCCCATCTTAAAGTGATGCATCCCATCGAGCATGGCGGTTAGCGCCTGCTGATTACCGCCCTTCATCACGAAGGAGAACAAGCCACAGCTGCCGCTAAAGTCGCGCTCAAAGAACTCGTGGCCCGGACAGCTTGCCAGCGCAGGATGGCGTACATGATCAACATCATCACGTGCAGCTAGCCAGTTCGCGACTTTCAGTGCGCTCTGCTGATGCTGCGCCAAACGCACGCCCAAGGTGCGAATGCCGCGCATCGCCAGATAGATATCATCGGGTGAGGCACACTGGCCTAGCAGGTAGGAATTCTCACGTAGCTGATCCCAACAACGTTCGTTTGCAGTAGCGGTACCGAGCATTACATCCGAGTGCCCTACCAGGTATTTAGTGGCAGCTTGGATGGAGATGTCGACGCCGTAATCAAAGGCGTTAAAGTACAGCGGCGAGGCCCAGGTGTTGTCCAGCATCACCACGATGTCGTGTTGCTTGGCCACACGGGTGATCGCCGGCACGTCTTGCACTTCCATGGTCAGTGAGCCGGGCGATTCGAGGAAGATTACTCGGGTATTTGGCTTGATCAGCTGCTCAATCCCCTCGCCAACCATCGGGTCATAGTAAGTGGTTTCTACGCCCATGCGGCTGAGCATCTTGTCGCAAAAGTCGCGAGTCGGCTCGTATACCGTATCCACCATCAACAGGTGATCACCAGCTTGCAAGAACGACTGCAAGGATGCGGTGATCGCTGCGGTACCACAGGGATAGATGGCACAGCCTGCACCACCTTCTAGTTCGGTCATCGCTTCTTGGAAGGCGAAGCTGGTTTGGGTGCCACGGCGTCCGTAAAACAAGGTCTTGTCATGACGTTTGCCGGTGGCTTCTTTCATCTGTTTAACGCTATCAAACACCACGGTGGAGGCGCGTGATACCGGTGGGTTCACCAACCCCTGGGTCCAGCGTGGGCTGCGGCCTGCGTTTACGATCTTGGTATTATTCTTCATTGGGTCGATCCTGAGGACAAAAAAGCCAGCCGGCGGCTGGCTTGAACTGTTTTTACCGCGTTGGTAAACGCTTAAGGTTTAGGGCAAGCATTCAGCGCTTCAACCACCAGATCACCGAAGGTGTCGGTATCGATCAGCTTGGCATCTTCGCCCTTGGCCAGATCAGGTGTACCGTAACCGTCAGCGAACACGCTCTTCATAGCGTGCCACAGGTTCTTGGCCTCTTGCTCCATGCCAAAGCTCATCTCCAACATCAGCGCTACAGAGCCGATCATCGAGTATGGGTTAGCAATGTTCTTGCCTGCGATATCAGGCGCACTGCCATGGCTTGGCTCGTAGTATGACTTCTCAGGGCCAACACAAGCAGATGGCATCAGGCCCAAAGAACCCAAGATACCGCCACCCTGGTCACTCAAGATGTCACCAAACATGTTTTCCATCACCATAACGTCGAACTGACCGGGATTCAGACACAGGTAGGTAGCTGCGGCATCAACAAGAATGTGCTTCACTTCTACGTCTGGGTAGTCGGTGGCCACTTCTTCCAGGATCTCGTTCCAAAGAACGCTGGATTTAAGCACGTTGCTCTTATGGATATTGTGTAGCACCTTCTTACGGCGCTGGGCCGTCTCGAAGCCCACTTTCAGGATATTGCGGATCTGGTCTTCATCGTACTCCAGTACTTCGCGTACATAGCGCTTACCGCTGTCGTCGGTACCGACTTCTTTCTCACCGAAGTACAGGCCACCTACCAGCTCGCGGATGATCATCAAATCAACGCCCTCACCCACCACTTCCGCTTTCAGCGGAGAGAAGTGCGCCAGCTCTTTTGGCAGATATACCGGACGGAAGTTTGCGTAGGTATTGTAGCGACGACGCAAAGGCAGCAGGGCACCACGCTCAGGTTGCTCGTCTACTGGGATTTTCTTCGACTCTTCGTGAGACAGGCCAATGGTGCCTTTTAGGATTGCATCTGCTTCGTCGCAGATATCGATGGTCTCTTGGGGGAAAGATTTACCTGTTTCGAAATAGGCAGCCGCGCCAAACAGTGCGTCTTTAAGGTCGAACTTCACGTCTGGGTTACGCACTTCAACGGCACGCATCACTTTAACGGCTTGTTTCATTACCTCTGGGCCAATACCATCGCCCGCCAACAAGGCAACTTTATAGGTTTTCATCGTTATTGCTTCTCCATTGCAAACAGCTTCCCCGCCCCAGTGAACTTTACGTCACTATTTTCAGGGAAGAATATGTTGTGTCGAAGCATCATAGCAAAACACCACTCAGGTTACAGCCTACCTGAGTGATATCTTTTCAGTGGTTTATCAGCCGCTAACAGACCGCTTAGTTTTCCGAGCGGCTATTGCGGATATTATGCTCACGCAGCTTGTTAGCAATGGCTGTGTGGGAAATGCCCAACTTTTTCGCCAGCAGCCGTGAGGATGGGTATTGCGGGAAATGGTAGCTGAGCAATAGGTGCTCAAACTGGCCCATGGCGCTGTGGTAATCCTGCTCCAGCAGCGATTCGATATTGACGTTCTCCGCTAAGCTGCCGTGGTGGTATTTCACATCACTGACCTGCCAGCGTTTAAGCTGGGCACCATTGAGCGACTCTTGCAGCACTTGATAGAGCTGAGGGATGTTGCCGGGCCAAGACTGGGAGCTCAAGAAGCGTTTGACCTCTTTGGTGAGCGGCGGCGCTAGCTCTTGATGCTTAGCGAAGTGGCGGTTCAGCCACGCCTCGGCCAGCGGCACGATGTCTTCCCGGCGCGAACGTAGCGCAGGAATGGCAATACTGTTTTTGACCAGATCGTAGTAACGGCTGTCTCCCCACAAACTGGCTAACTGCTCCGGGCTTAAGCGGCTGGCAACCAAGATGTGCAATACCCCATGCTGTGGCTGGCTCAGCTCATTGAGCGCTGCTTCCACTTCTTGATTGGTGAGTTGGTCAACATTGTGCAGTAGTACCGTTAGGGGTTGTTCGGCGACTATTTCGGCCAAGGCGCTAAGCAGTTCGCCCTTGCGCTTACGACAGTCAAAGCAGACAAAACGCTGCGCGCTGCCCCCTGATATCTCGTTAAGCAGCTCTGCCAAAAAGCGTTTACCGACCCCGGCCTCACCAAACAACAAACTGGGCATGGGATGATCGACCAAGCGCTTTAAACTGCTGAGGATGCTTCGCATCTCTGCGCTAGTAGCAACCAAGGACCCTTCACTCAGCTCACGTTCAATCTGCGACAAGTCAAAGCCCTGATCAAGCCATTCCGCCGACTTAAACAGCATGATCGCCCCGGGCTGATTGGCCTGTAGCTGGCTGTCGGCAAGTGGGATGATATCCACCAAGTAGTGCTGGCCATTGAGCTGTAGCTCGTGTAGCTCGCGCTTGCCTGCACCATTTCCAAACCAACGACCAATACTAAAGCCGCGCAGGTAGCGGTTAATGTCTTGCTCAAGCAGGCAGCCTTCGCCATCGCCACAGGCGTGTTCGAAACTGTGGTTAAACTGTCGAATCAAGCCAGACTTATCGATTAGCACCACCGGATAAGGCACGTTATCGAGCAAGATCTGCACTTCACGGTTTTCAATCTCAGACGGTAGCGCCGCAACAATGCGTGCATCGTTAATGCCGCTGATGCAACGTAACTCCGAGAGCAGGGTCTGGGTAAGTGGCGTATCGAGGTCGTCTATCTGTAGGTAGAGGCGCTCGTCTGCGGCGGTTTGCATCGCCATCAGAGTCAACTGATGCTTCTTCAGCAAGCTGATTACCAAGCCGAATACTTCGGTACTGTGCTGGCAGGCAAGTTCGATACGCATGTTAGTGGGGCGTGCTCCTTCACTGTCTCTGGATAAGCTTAGCTACTGAGCGCGCTACGACTAGAAGCATTGCAGAGAATGATTTAGATGTGACTTAAGTCTAATCAAAGTTTTACAGTAGGCCAAAAAATTTAACATTAGCCTTAGCTGTAAACTCCCGTGATAGCGGGGGCTCTAACGCCCATGATACAACGGGAGCACATCTATCACTGCGTGAAGAGCAGACTTACAGATCGCGAAATTGCCGGTGGGTTTCAAAGTCACGACGGGTCACTACTTTCTCCAGCTGTTGCAAGCGATTTTCAATGTTAGAAAACTCACTTTCTAACTGACCTAGTACGCTATGGGGGTCTTCCCCTTTCTGCCAGGCTCGCGACTTCACTTGGGGGGCGGGTTCTTGGTAGGAATTGGGCAGCTTGTCGAGAAACAGGGCCGCCGCGCCATAGAGAATCAGCATCATCCATGGGTTAAACAGGCCTAAGGTCACCACCAAGATGCGCACTACCCAGGTCTCAATCTCAAAGCGGCGAGCAATACCAGCACACACCCCAGCAAGCTTACCGTTCGCTGTGTCACGGAACAATTTACTCATAGCTCATCCCTCCAGTCGGGCACGTTCTGGTCGAGCAACTGCTCCAAGGTGGTTAGGCGCTGACTCAACTGGCGGGCCCGTTGGCTCAACTGATCCAGACGCTCCCGCTCTTGCTCTGACAAGCCACGTTCAACCCGACGCTGGCTGCGGTAGTGAAGAACCAACCATAGTGGAGCCACCAGCCCCATAAAGATAATTAACGGTACGATGAACAAAGCGCTCATAGCTAATTATTCCCCTTTCTCTTGATGCTTGTCTTGGTGCTTTTTGCGCAGTGATTCCAGCTCTTGCTCCACCTCGGCGCTGGCCTGAAGGTCTTGGAACTGGCGGTCTAGGTCGCTGGCACCTTTATCGACTCGGTAACTCTCAGCCTGCGCCTCCAACTGGTCGATACGCGCCTGAAACTGTTCGAACTTCTCCCGGGTTTTCGCGTAGCGCTCAGTATCCAACTGTTGGCGCACATTGACCCGGTTTTGCGCCGATGCCTGACGAGCTAACAGGCCGGCTTGGCGCTGGCGTGACTCATTCAGTTTTTGCTCGAGCTGCTCAATTTCGTCTTGCAGCTGCGAGAGACTGTCTTCCACAGCCGTCATCTCATGGTTAAGGGCATCGATGGTATGCTGCAGATGCTGCTTTTCGATAAGCGCCGCTTTGGCCAAGTCTTCACGGCCCTTTTGGATGGCCAGTTCAGCTTTTTCTTGCCACTGCTGTTGCACGCCCTGAGCCTTGTCGATTTGCCGGGCGAGCTGCTTTTTATCGGCCAGTACTTTGGCGGTACTGGCACGCACCTCCACTAAGGTGTCTTCCATTTCTTGAATAATCAGCCGTAGCATTTTTTGCGGATCTTCTGCCCGGTCCAACAGCGCGCCAACATTGGCGTTAATAATGTCTGCAATTCTAGAAAACATTCCCATGGTAAACTCCTGACGATTTAGCCTGATGTTAGTGCTCGATAGTACTCTGTAACACATGCCATAAAGCGAATACCGGGCCAAAAATGTAAGTCACTGAATTGTAGAGGATTGGTTATTTGTCTAAATTGCGAGCAGTGACTATATTGGTCTATATGCTCACTATTTGGTCTAAATAGCTTGGATGATTCGCCAAATTTGATTGGCTCCAGCAGCCACTTTCTAGAAGTGCTCGATAAAGTCTCGCTATATGCGCCATTGGAGCGGCCGGTGCTGGTGATTGGCGAGCGCGGCACCGGTAAAGAGCTGATTGCGGCGCGGCTACACTTCCTCAGTCGGCGCTGGGACAGCAATTATTTGTCACTCAACTGCGCCTCACTCAATCCCAACCTTATTGAATCCGAGCTGTTTGGCCATCAAGCCGGTGCGTTTACCGGTGCCAGCCAAAAACACAGTGGGCGCTTTGAGCAAGCTGACGGCGGCACGCTTTTCCTCGATGAGCTAGCCAACCTGCCCGCCAGTGCCCAAGAAAAACTACTGCGGGTGCTCGAATACGGCAGCTTCGAGCGAGTCGGTAGCAATCACACGATTCATGTCGATGTTCGGGTGATTGGCGCCACCAACGAGGACCTGCCGGCCTTGGTAGAACAAGGCCGCTTTCGTGCCGATTTGCTTGATAGGTTGGCGTTTAGCGTGATTACCCTCCCCCCGCTGCGTGAGCGGCTCGACGATATTCCCCAGCTAGCGCTGCAATTTGCCGCGAATATTGCCCACGAAATAGGGCTGAGTGAGATAGCGCTAGCGCCGAATGCCATCGACAAACTTGCCAGCTACCAGTGGCCAGGCAATGTGCGAGAACTTAAAAACGTTATCGAACGTGCAGTGGTGCATCAGCCCGATAGCACCCTAGATGCCGACAGTATCCAGTTCGACCCCTTCGACTCCCCTTGGCGACCGGGCGAGCTGAAAGCCACTGCACCGGGAAGTTCAGCAAAGCAGAAACAAACAGCCTTAGGATCAACTGCCGAGCGGGCACTGCAACCGGGATTTGATCTGCGCCAGCATATGCTAAATGAAGAAAGACGTTGGCTCGAGCTGGCGCTAACCACCCACCGTTATCAGCAAACCAAAGCGGCGCATAGCTTAGGCTTGAGCTATCACCAACTGCGCGGGCTTTTAAAAAAACACCATTTACCAACAAAAGCTTAAAGTTGGATCGCGCCGCGCATAGTGGTAAATTAGACCTAATTCAGAATCATACTCCCCTTAATGAACGTATTACTTCGCTGCACAGTGATGTGTCTTGGTCTTAGTCTGCTAGGTTGTGAACAGCCACAAGCAATTAAGAACATGGGACTAATCTATTGCGCTGAACGCGCACCACGCACGCTAAACCCTCAGGTTGAGAACTCCCACGAAGCGATTGCCTTAAGCTCGCGACATGTCTATAACCGCTTGATCGATATTAATCCGATCACCCAACAACTCGAGCCCGGATTGGCACAAAGCTGGCAGCGCAGTGATGATGGCCTAAGCTACACCTTCACGCTGCGCCAAGGCGTCAAGTTTCATCACACCGACTATTTTGAGCCAAGCCGGGACTTGAATGCCGAAAATGTCGCGTTTAGCTTTTTGCGCATTATTGATGAGTCGCACCCCTATCACAGCATCGGTGAGGGCTATCCGTTCTTTGAAACCACCCGCTTCACCGACAACGTAGTCAACATTGATGTGCTTAATGACACACAGATCCGCTTTGATCTGCAGCGCCCGGATGCCTCGTTTATTGCCTCCATGGCTAGCGACTTTGCGGTGGTGCTCTCAGCGGAATACGGGGAGCAACTGCTCGAAGAGCTGCGCCCTTCGCAGTTGGACTTTTTGCCCATCGGCACCGGCCCATTTTTGTACGCCAATCAACAAGATGGCCACTTCCTGCGCTACTATCATCACCCCTACTACTGGCAGGGCATTGCGCCAATGCGCCAGCTTGTATTTGATATCACGCCATCATCGTCGGCGCGCATGGCCAAGTTGCTAGCCGGCCAATGCGACATTATGGCCCAGCCCGCCGCCACCCAGATCGAGGTGATCAAACAGCGTGAAGACCTACTTATCTCCCTGCAAGCCGGGCTCAACGTCTCTTACCTGGCCTTTAACACTCAGCGCCCGCCGTTTGCCGATGTGCGGATGCGCCGCACTATTGCCGCCAGTATCGATAAATATCGCCTGAAGGATGCGGTCTATCAGCAAACCGCGCAGATAGCGAATAGCGTGTTATCGCCCTCCTCTTGGGCTCACCGCAATCAGCCGCCACGCGAGTACAGCGCAGATTTAAATGCGGATTTCGTTGAGCAAGCACGGCAAAACCCGATAACCCTATGGGTATTGGGCACCCCGACCAGCTTCAACCCGCAGCCGCAACGTAGCGCCGAGGTGATCCGCAACGATCTTAGCCAGCTAGGCTTTCAGGTAGAGGTGCGGCTGCTCGATTGGGCAGTATTGCGCACGCAGTTGCAGCAGGAACAACCTAACTACGACTTATTATTGATAGGAGCGGTAAGCGAGAACACCGATCCCGATACCTTTTTCCGCCAGCAATTCAGCTGTGATGGCATCGACAACGGCTTCAACTTCAGCCGCTGGTGTAATGGCCGCTTCGACGACATGCTAGAGCAGGCCTCGCAATCTGGGCGCTTGGCTGAGCGAGTGAAGTTCTACTTTGCCCTGCAGGAACTGCTTGAGGATGAGGTGCCAGTGCTGCCGCTGACCCACGCCATTAAGATGTATGCTTACAACGACTCTCTAACTGATATCGGCTGGCATGCCTTCGGTGGGATCTCGTTTGACGAAGCGCGCCGGAGGTAACCATGCTGCATTACTTTATCCGGCGTATGAACCTGTTGATCATCACCTTCTTGGTGATCAACCTTATCGCCTTTCTGTTTCAACCCACCCACGACGCCAACCTGTCACCGAATCTGTGGTTGGCTGAATACTGGCGCTTTGTCGGTGCGAACCTGCGCGGTGACCTTGGCATCTCGGTGGTAAGCGGTAAGCCGGTTGCGGAAGAGGTACTGCGCTATCTGCCCGCGACCCTCGAGCTGTGTATCGTGGCGTTCGCAATCTCGTTTGTCGTCGGCGTGCCAATTGGTACCTTGGCAGGTGTCTACCAGCAACGCCCTCTGGGTAAGTTTATTAACGCCGGCACCCTGATTACCCAAAGCATTCCAGTTTTTTGGTTGCCACTGCCGCTGATGATGAGCGTGGTGTCACTGCAAGGCTGGTTCCCAATTTCCGGGCGCTACGATCTATTGTTAGAGATCCCTCAGCACACCGGCTTTGCCATGCTCGACGTGTTCTGGCTGCCTGAGAGTCAGCGCTGGCCGGCTATGTACAGCGTGCTCAGCCATATTGTGTTGCCGGGTATTGTGCTGTCGGTCATTCCCACCACCGAGCTAGTCAGACACTTAACGACCTCCACTGCGAAAGTCATGGAGCAAAACTATGTTAAGGCGGCTGCCACCATGGGTAAGTCCAAACTGAGCATCGTGCTACGCCATGTGCTGCACAATGCCTTGCCACCAATCTTGCCAGGCTTAGGCTTGCAGTTTGGTAGCGTACTCACCGCAGGGATGGTGCTAGAGATGGTATTCGCTTGGCCTGGGATTGGTCGCTGGCTGATTAACAGTATCTACTTCGAAGATTATGTGGCCATTCAAGGCGGCATGCTCGTCATCGCCACGCTGGTGATCACCACCTTCGTGGTGACGGATTTATTTACCGCCCTGATCCACCCCTTGCGCCGCAGAGAAGTGTATGCCCTACGCTAAGATATTTACCGAAGACATCACCCCCAGCAACGCACAAAAGGTGCTACTGCGCTTTCAGAAGAACACCTTTGCGGTGATCGGCTTCTGGGTGTTCGCCCTGTTTCTAGTGATTACGCTGTTTGCTCCGTTTATTGCGCCCTACGCCTTGGAGTTTCAAGGTCAAAGTCTATTCCAGCCACCTTCCTGGCACTCCAACGGCTCGGTGGACCACTTTCTCGGTACCGATGGTTTGGGCCGCGATATTCTTAGCCGGCTGATCTATGGCGTGCAGCTCACCGTTGGCGGCGCCACTTTCGTTACGCTTATTGCGGTGGCGATTGGCCTGCCGCTGGGGATCTTCTCTGGGATGAGTCGTGGCATCAAAGCCAGTGTGCTGCACCACTTGATGGATACCGCGCTGTCTATCCCCACTCTGCTGATTGCCATCATGATTGTGGCCTATCTTGGCCCGGGCCTAGGAAACACCCTGATCGCGATTACCTTGGCGCAAATCCCCCAGTTTATTCGCTTCACCTATATCGCGGTATCAAGCGAGATGCAAAAAGAGTATGTCACTGCGGTGCGCCTTGATGGCGCCACCAACCTGCGTATTCTGCGCTACGGCGTGCTGCCAAACATCAGCGATTCGATTGTCATGCAGCTGACCCGCTGTTATACCAACGCCATCCTGTACATCACTGCGATGGGCTTTATCGGTATTGGCGCCCAAGCGCCGCTGCCAGAGCTTGGCGCCATGATTGGTCAATCGCGCGATCTGTTGTTTGTTGCCCCTTGGACCATCTCCCTGCCCGGTTTAACCATCATGCTGTGCACACTGAGCGTTAATGTGGTGAGCGATGGTGTTCGCAAGGCCTTGAGTGAGGGAGTGGACTAATGGCACTGATTGATATTCGCAACCTCACCATCGAGATTGACACCCCCACTGGCACCGTAAAAGCGGTGGACAAGGTGAGTCTGACCTTGGCCGAGGGCGAGATTAAAGCTTTGGTGGGCGAATCTGGCTCAGGTAAAAGCCTGATTGCCAAGGCCTTGTTGGGGGTGACTAAACCAAGCTGGCGAGTTCGCGCAGATCGGATGCGCCTCGGCGACCAAGACCTGCTCTCGCTGTCGCCCAGCCAACGCCGGAAAATCCTCAAAAATGATATCGCGATGATTTTCCAGGAACCAAGCTCGTGTCTAGACCCATCGGTCGAGGTCGGCAAGCAGATTGAGCAGGCAATCCCGCTTTCCAAGGTAAAGGGTGGTTTTTGGCGACGCTTCCAATGGCGCAAGCGCCAAGCGGAGGCACTGCTGCACAAGGTGGGCATCAAAGACCACCGCGCAGTTATGCAGAGCTTTCCCTATGAACTCTCCGATGGATTGTGCCAAAAGGTGATGATTGCCATGGCGATTGCCTCGCAGCCGAAGGTATTGGTGGCCGATGAGCCCACCACCGCCATGGAAGCCACCACTGCCAATCAGATCCTGCGGCTACTGCACAAGCTCAACAAGCTGAACAATACCGCCATCTTGCTGATTACCCATGACTTGCACACACTAGCCGATCTCGCTGACACCATCAGCGTTATCTACTGTGGCCATATCGTGGAGTCGGGACGCTACGATCAGGTGCTCGGTCAGCCCTATCATCCCTACACCGGCGCGCTGCTTGATGCCATGCCTACCCACAACCGCGACTTGGAGAAAAAAGCCAAGCTACCTACCCTGCCCGGGGCTATCCCAGCCTTGCAGCATCTGCCCATTGGCTGCCGCCTTGGGCCGCGTTGTCCAAAAGCGCAGCGCGAGTGTGTGGTGCAGCCGCAGCTCAAAAAGTTTAAAGGCCATTTATATGCCTGCCATCACCCCAATAATTTCCAGCAGAAGGAGAATGGCTAGTGGCTAGTCAGTTAATCGTTCGCCACCTTAGCCAAGACATCCACGTCCACTCCGGCTGGTTGGGGCGTAAGAAGGTCAAGGCAATTGATGATGTCAGCTTTGAGCTAGACGCAGGCGAAACCTTGGCAATCATCGGTGAGACCGGCTCAGGCAAGTCTTCTCTGGCCAAACTGCTGGCTGGCATCAATAAGCCCACCAAGGGCGATATCTTCGTTAATGGCGAAGCGCTACGTTTTGGTGATTACACCCGCCGCTGTCGCTTGGTGCGGATGATCTTCCAAGATCCCGATAGCTCGCTCAACCCGCGCCTGCCGATTGGACGGATCCTATCCGCCCCCTTGGTGTTGAACACAAAAATGAACGAGCAGGAACGCAAACAGAAGATCGCATCTGTGCTGCGCACCGTAGGCCTGCTAGAAGAACATGCCGAGTTCTATCCGCAGATGCTCTCCAATGGGCAAAAACAGCGGGTATCTTTAGCGCGAGCAGTGATCTTAAGCCCCAAAATCATCATCATCGACGAGAGTATCGCCGCTCTGGATATCTCCGTGCGCTCGCAAATCGTCAACCTGCTACTCGAGCTACAACGCAATTTCGCCATTAGCTACGTGTTTGTGTCTAACGACTTAGCCTTGGTGCGCCACATCAGCGACAGCGTGCTAGTCATGCAGCGTGGCCGTGCAGTGGAGTATCGCCCCACTGAAGATCTGTTTAACGAACCTCAACACGAACTTAGCCAACGCCTGCTACAAGCCTATCGCAGCGAGTTCAGAAAATAGCCGCTACTGCTCTGATCAGACAGGCATTTTGCTGATATCTCCGGTAAGCATGCTAGAATCGCCAACAAGATGATTGGAGGCCCAAGCGGCCACCTCAGGTTAAGGACAAGTAATGATTATCAAACCTCGTATTCGTGGCTTTATCTGTACCACGACCCATCCCGTGGGCTGTGCCGCCAATGTTCAAGAGCAGATTGCCTACACCAAGGCACAAGGCAAGATCGGCAATGGCCCGAAAAAGGTGCTGGTTGTAGGCTCTTCTAGTGGCTACGGACTCTCCTCGCGTATCGCTGCTGCCTTTGGCTCAGATGCTGCAACCATCGGTGTGTTCTTCGAAAAGCCCGGCACCGCTAAAAAGCCAGGCACTGCTGGTTGGTACAACGCCGCTGAGTTTGACCGCGCGGCCAACGAGGCTGGCCTGTACGCCAAGAGCATCAATGGTGATGCCTTCTCCCATGAGGCCAAGCAAAAAGCGATTGAGCTGATCAAGCAAGACCTTGGTCAAGTGGATATGGTGGTCTACTCTCTGGCATCCCCTGTGCGTAAACACCCAGACAGTGGCGAGCTGATCCGCTCTAGCCTTAAACCTATCGGCGATGTGTATACCGCTACCGCCGTTGATACCAATAAAGACACCATCATCGAGGCGTCAGTAGAACCAGCCACCGAGCAAGAGATCCAAGACACTGTCACCGTAATGGGTGGTGAGGACTGGGAGCTATGGATCGATGCGCTCGACAAAGCGGGCGTATTGGCGGAAGGCTGCAAAACTGTCGCCTACAGCTATATCGGCACCTCGATTACCTGGCCTATCTACTGGGAAGGCGCGCTAGGTAAAGCCAAGATGGACCTGGACCGCGCATCTACTGCTCTCAACCAGCGCCTACAAGCCAAAGGCGGTAGCGCCAACGTGGCGGTGCTTAAGAGTGTGGTCACCCAAGCCAGCTCGGCGATCCCGGTGATGCCACTGTACATCTCAATGGTATTTAAGCTGATGCGTGAGCAGGGCCTGCACGAGGGCTGTATGGAACAGATCTACCGTATGTTCAGCCAGCAACTCTACCGTGAAGATAAGGCCGCTGCAGAAGTGGACGAGGCCAACCGCCTGCGCCTAGACGATTGGGAGTTGCGAGAAGATATTCAAAACGCTTGTGTAGGGCTGTGGCCAACCATCACCACCGACAATCTGAAAGAGCTGACTGACTACGCCCAGTACAAAGACGAGTTCTTGAAGCTATTTGGCTTTGGTATCGAAGGCATCGACTACGAAGCTGACGTGAACCCTGAAGTCGACTTCGCACCAGAATCTCTGTAGTTCGAAAATCAAGTCACGCTAAACCCGCAGCTAGCTGCGGGTTTTCTATGAGTGGGATGTTATATGCGAGGGCTGTTCTATCCTACGAGCCTTCTGACCTAGTGACACTCTGAGCTATTGGTTATCGTAGCTATTGATTATCAGAGCTGGGCGTAAACAGGTCCACACTGTCATCCAGCTCAGCCTTCGGCGCCGAGCCACTGGCAACAATCTTGTGGAAGATCACCTTTCCCACCCTCGGGTAAAAAGTCGTTAACATCTCCCCGCTCGGACCAACCACGTACTCGTTCTCCCGCGACGGCGAGACCACCGCCACCCGATTGCCATCAATCTTAAACTGGGTCGCCACATAGCGGCCGTTCTCTATCTGGCCGGTCTCAGTAAACTCCAAAACCTCGCGCTTACCATAGAACTCCACCTCTGATCGCCAGCGCCCCACCAATGGGTTGTGCTGCACCCGCTCTGGTAGTCCTAGCCAAGTCGGAAAGAACCAGTATATGCCCGCGAGAATGACCACCGTTGAGGCCACACCAATCAGCCACTGTAGTTTGGGTTTTGTTAACACCTGCTTCTCCCTAAGCGATAGCGACAAAAAAGGGCGCTGTGATGCGCCCTTTTGATGATTACTTAAAATGCTAATTATAACAACTCTTTGATGTCCGCTTGGTTACGAAGCACATCAATTAGCAGGCGCATACCTGAGTCTAGCTTGCTATCAGAAAGACGGCCTAACCACTCGTCTAGCTGAGTCTCACTCACGTACTCGGCATCGGTCACGCTGTTTAGCTTTAGCACGATGATATCGCCGGTCATGCTGCTAGCTTGGCTGACTACCGCGCTATCAATCGGCTTGGCCATAGAGAAGATATGGTTCATTACCGCAGGCTCATAATCTACCGAGGTACGAGTCAAACCGGTGTTCTCTTCCAAGCTCAGCGATTTGCTTGCCAGCAGCTCAGCCAAATCCTGCTCGCTTGCTAACAGTTCAACCAGCTCAGCAGCAAACTCTTGGGCGGCTTGCTCTGCATCGTCGATGCGCAGCTCTTCGATCAACTGCTCTTTCACTTCGCTCAGTGGCTTCACTTCTGCTGGGTGGAACTTGTTGACGCGAACGACCAAGGACTTGGTATCAGTCAGTTGTAAGGCTTCGCTGTTCAGGCCTTCGGCGATAAAGTCGCGGTCAAACACCTGATTAAACACAATTGGGCTCGCCAACTCGCCTTGGGCATTTGCGCGGGTAAAGCCGTCAACAGTGATAAGCTCAAGGCCGGTTTCGCCAGCAACCTCATCCAGTGAATCTGGCAGCTCAAACGCCAACTCACTTAGTTGCTGTGCCTGCTGGTAGTAGTTATCAGTTGCCAAACGCTTAGCCAGTTGCTCACGGATTTCGTCTTTAACCTCGTCCAGTGGCGATGCTTGTTCGGCTTGCACCTCGAGTAGCTTGATGATGTGCACACCAAAGGCAGACTCAACCGCAGCGCTTGTTGCATCATCTTCGCTTAAGGCAAAGGCGGCATCTTCAAAAGCAGGGTCCATCACACCACGTTCGAACCAGTCAAGCTCACCGCCATTTTGGCCACTGAAGGTGTCGTCTGACTCGCTTTCGGCCAAGGCTGCGAACTCTTCGCCAGCGGCCAACTTAACCAGAACCTCTTCGGCACGCGCTTGCGCGTCATCGCCAGTGAACAGGATATGTGCAACACGACGCTTCTCAGCTTGAACGTAGTTATTCTTGGTTGCCTGATACTGCTCTTCGATTTGTGCTTCAGTCACTTCGATAGCGTCAACCAGCGCGTCGCCGTCGACCAAGATGTACTGAAGGTCTACGGCTTCGTCAGACAGCAGGCTGTCTTTGCGTTGCTGGTAGTACTCTTCCAAACGCGCATCGTCGATCGGGTCTTCACTGCGGAACTTGCTCAGGCTCAGGGTTACGCTGCTAACGTCGCGCTTTTGCTCGTTCAGTTGCAGCAGTTGGCGGGCTTCGGCAGGCAAGGCGAATTCACTGCCTAGCAGAGCGAATTGCAGTTGCTGACGGCTCAGGTCACCACGGATCAGCTCACGGAACTGATGGTGTTGGTAGCCAGCGCGGAAAATGGCCGATTGGTAGCGCTCGGTATCGAACTCCCCGTCAACCTGAAACTCTGGCATGCTGCGGATGGCCGCGCGCACTTGTGCGTCACTGGCACGTACTCCCAAGCGATTCGCCGCTTGGTCAATCAGTCGCTCGTTGATCATGCGGTCAAGCACGTTGCGACGGAACTGAGCCATGTAAGCCGGGTCACTGGCAAAGTGATTGAAGGTTTCACCAAACTGCGCTTCCATACGGGCGCGCTCATTTTGATAGGCTTGATCGAATTCAGCGCGGCTGATCTCCTCGCCATTGATCTTGGCAGCTAAAGGCTCTTGGGGTGTGGCTACGTAGCTACCAACACCGGCAAGGGCAAACGACAGGATAACCAGACCGAGGATAACCTTGGCAGCCGTACCTTGGCTTCCTTCTCGGAACTTTTCCAACATGCTTAGTTCACTCTTTTACAACGATGACTTACGAAAAGGCGCACCGGGTGATGCGCCTTGAGAGACTGTGGTTAGCCCACAGCTAAAATTAGTTAACAGCGTCTTTTAACGCCTTTCCAGCTTTGAAAGATGGAACGTTTGCCGCAGCAATTTGAATTTCTTGACCGGTCTGAGGGTTGCGACCAGTGCGCGCAGAGCGTTCTTTAACTTGGAAAGTACCAAAACCAACCAGTGCTACGCTATCGCCTTCTTTCAGAGAGTCTGCTACCGCTTCGATTAGAGAATCTAGCGCGCGACCAGCAGCAGCTTTAGAGATATCTGCACCTTCTGCAATCTTGTCTACGAGTTGAGCTTTATTCACTTTGTATTCCTCTTTTAGTTATTCCTTTGTGTTACCGCAGGTCGATCCCTAAACGTGGGTCTTATACGACCGCTAAGTTAGCCTTTACCGGAAAGTCCATCAAATCTATCCCTGCAAGGGCTAACTTATAGCCCTTGCTATGGGCTTGCAAGCCTTAGGTAACAAACACGTTTAAATTATTTGCTTTGACTCAAGATTTCGCAGAATCAACGCTGAAGCGCTCGGGACATTGCTCCAAAGCCACGTCCAAAACCTGCTCGATCCAACGCACTGGAATGATCTTTAGATCGCCAATCACGTTCTCTGGGATCTCCTGCAGATCGCGCTCGTTTTCCTGTGGAATCAATACCGTTTTGATACCACCGCGATGCGCTGCCAACAGTTTTTCTTTCAAACCTCCGATCGGCAACACCTCGCCGCGCAGGGTAATCTCGCCGGTCATCGCCACGTCGGCTTTCACCGGATTGCCAGTTAAGCTAGAAACCAGTGCGGTACACATTGCGATACCCGCGCTTGGGCCATCTTTTGGCGTAGCACCTTCCGGTACGTGAACGTGAATGTCACGCTTCTCGTAGAAGTCGGCATTGATGCGCCACTTATCGGCACGCGAGCGTACTACGGTCATGGCTGCTTGAATCGACTCCTGCATCACATCACCGAGCGAGCCGGTGTAGGTCAGCTTGCCTTTACCCGGTACCGATGCGGTCTCGATAGTCAGCAAGTCGCCGCCTACCTCGGTCCACGCCAAACCGGTCACCATGCCGATGCGGTTGTTCTCGTCGGCCTTGCCGTAATCAAAGCGCTGCACACCCAAGAAATCTTTCAGGTTATCTTGGCTGATTTCGATCTTCTTAATCGACTTGTCCAGCAAGATGTTCTTCACAGCCTTACGACATAGCTTGGAGATTTCACGCTCCAGGCTACGTACCCCGGCTTCGCGGGTGTAGTAACGGATGATGCCGATAATCGCACTGTCATGGATCTCTATCTCGCCGGGTTTCAGGCCGTTACGCTTGATTTGCTTGGCCATCAGGTGCTGCTTAGCAATATTGAGCTTCTCGTCTTCGGTGTAACCAGACAGGCGAATCACTTCCATACGATCGAGCAACGGGCCCGGGATATTCATCGAGTTAGAGGTGGCTACGAACATCACATCGCTCAGGTCATAGTCCACTTCCAAGTAGTGGTCGTTAAAGCTGTTGTTTTGTTCTGGGTCGAGCACTTCAAGCAGGGCCGATGCTGGATCACCGCGCATGTCTGAGCTCATCTTGTCGATCTCATCGAGCAAGAACAGTGGGTTTTTCACCGCCACCTTAGACATCTTCTGAATCAGTTTGCCCGGCATGGAGCCGATATAGGTACGACGGTGACCGCGGATCTCTGCCTCATCACGCACCCCACCCAACGCCATACGCACATACTTGCGGCCGGTGGATTTAGCGATAGACTGGCCCAGCGAGGTTTTACCTACGCCAGGAGGCCCTACCAAACAAAGGATTGGGCCCTTGAGCTTGTTCACACGATTTTGCACCGCCAAGTACTCGAGGATGCGCTCTTTCACTTTCTCTAAGCCGTAGTGGTCTTTGTTGAGCACCTCTTCGGCTTTAGATAAGTCGCGCTTCACCTTCGAGCGAGCAGTCCAAGGGACACCCAACATCCAATCGATGTAGCTACGCACCACGGTAGCTTCAGCTGACATCGGCGACATCATCTTCAGCTTGTTCAGTTCGGCCTGAGTCTTCTCTTTGGCCTCTTCGGGCATCTTGGCTTCTTCGATGCGTTTGGTCAGTTGCTCAAACTCATCCTGGCCTTCGTCCATCTCACCAAGCTCTTTCTGAATGGCCTTCATTTGCTCATTCAGGTAGTACTCGCGCTGGCTCTTCTCCATCTGCTTTTTCACCCGGCCGCGGATTTTCTTCTCCACGTGCAACAGGTCAATCTCAGACTCCATCATCGCCATCAGGTATTCGAGACGCTCGGTTACACTGGCGATCTCCAGCACCGATTGCTTGTCTTCAAGCTTGAGTGGCATGTGCGCGGCCATGGTATCGGCCAGGCGCGCTGCATCGTCGATGCCGGAAACCGAGGTGAGCACCTCTGGTGGGATCTTCTTATTAAGCTTGATATAGCCTTCAAACTGGTTGATGGCCGAGCGCACCATCACTTCCTGTTCGCGCTCATCGGGCAAATCAGAAAGCAGGTACTGCGCTTGGGCTACGTAAAATTCGTCGTGATCAACAAACTCTTCCAAGCGGGCTCGCTGGCTACCTTCCACCAACACCTTAACGGTGCCATCAGGCAGTTTAAGTAGCTGCAAAATATTGGCGACGGTGCCGACTTCGTAGAGGTCCTCGACTTGAGGATCGTCATTGCTGGCATCCTTTTGCGCTACGAGCAGTACCTGTTTGTCCTGAGACATTGCATTTTCTAAGCAACGAATCGACTTCTCACGGCCTACAAACAGCGGAATAACCATATGCGGATAAACAACCACATCGCGCAATGGTAATACGGGGATTTCAAAACGCTCGGAACGCTCTAAGGTCATGTCTTCCTCTTCACCTTAGTTAATCATCTTGAATCAGTATATTGGGGCTCGCGTTGAGGATTCAATCGACGAGTGTCGATATTTTTTGATTTCGCCATCAACTGCCTAGTTTTTCCGCAAGACTCAGCGTAAACGACGCCGAACCGTACCAGTAACCTTACCCGCCATGCGGATTAAACTCTGCTGGGTGTGGCAATGACACAAGGCAACCGCCAACGCATCGGCCGCATCCGCTTGAGGTTTCGCAGACAAATTCAGCAAATGCATCACCATGGCCTGCACCTGAGTCTTGTCTGCCCCACCCTTGCCAACCACCGCTTGCTTGATTTGCCGGGCAGAATACTCCGCCACTGGCAACTCGGCGTTCACCCCTGCCACAATCGCCGCACCACGGGCTTGGCCGAGCTTCAAGGCCGAGTCGGCATTGCGCGCCATAAACACCTGCTCAATGGCAAACTCATCGGGGCTAAACTGGGTGATGATCTCACTGACGCCGGCGTAGACATGTTTAAGCCTCGCCGGCAGCTCTTTCTCTTGAATCCGAATACAACCGCTTCCCAAATACTCAACGCCGCGAGCTGTCAATCTGATCACGCCGTAGCCGGTGAGTCGCGAACCGGGATCAATACCTAGAATAATACTCACGTCTTATAGGCTCTCTGCCAACTCATCAGAGATCTGGCCGTTGTGATAGACCTCCTGCACATCATCATCGTCTTCGAGCATGTCGATTAAGCGCAACAGCTTGGGGGCCGTATCGGCATCGAGTTCAGCAAAGGTCGAAGGCAGCATGGTCACCTCGGCATTGACCGACTCAAAGCCAGCGGCATCCAGCGCATCTTTTACCGCACCAAACTCTGCGGGCTCGGTGTGCACATCTACGCTACCATCCTCATGGGCGAGCACATCTTCAGCGCCCGCTTCTAGGGCTAGCTCCATGAGCTGTTCTTCATCAATGCCGGGGGCAAAGCTAATCACCCCTTTTTTCGAGAATAAGTACGCGACACTGCCGTCTGTTCCCAGGTTACCACCACTTTTAGAGAAGGCATGGCGCACGCCGGATACGGTGCGGTTGCGATTATCGGTCATGGTCTCGACCAGCACCGCGGTACCTCCCGGGCCGTAGCCCTCGTAGATAACCGTTTCCAGCTGTTGGCCTTCAAGCTCACCGGCACCACGTTGGATCGCGCGGGTGATGGTGTCGCGCGTCATATTGCTCGATAAAGCCTTGTCTATCGCTGCACGCAAGCGAGGATTGGCGTCGGCATCTGAGCCTCCTTCTCGGGCAGCAACGGTAAGTTCGCGAATCAGTTTGGTAAAAATCTTGCCGCGCTTGGCATCTTGGGCGGCTTTGCGGTGCTTAATGTTCGCCCATTTACTATGTCCGGCCATATATTCTCCTGTAGAACGTAGACCGTCGTTACTCCTTATGTCAGACGTAAGGTGCGCGGTCTTTTGGCGCGACTATATCATAAGTCTCTTCCAGCACCGGACCTTGGCTCACAGAAAAAACCACCTATTTACGGGTAATTAGACCAGACAGCCGTAAAAGCTACGCTATAGTGTTAATAAACAATACACAGTGGCAAGGACGTCATACATTGTGGTTTGCAGGCAAGGACGCATAATAACGCGCTGGTCGCGAAGAAGTACGCTAAGGTCGGTCCTCATCTCCGGCTTGTTTTTATTAGTGCTTCAAACACTCTCAACGGTAGCTCACGCAACCAGTGGCCTTTGGGTTGTGACCAACAGCCTGAACAGTGTTGCACTCACCGAGCGACATATAAAGAACATCTTTTCACTCAAGCAAAAGTCATGGCCCAACGGCTCGCCCATCCAGATTGTGGTGCTACCACAAAACGACATCCTGCATGAGCGTTTTTGTCTGGATACCTTGGACCTGTTTCCTTATCAACTAAACCGAATATGGGAGCGTCAAATCTACACCGGTAGTGCAATTGCTCCCATTGTGGCGCGCAGTCGTAAACAGCTTCTCGATTACGTTCTTACCCACCCCAACGCCATTGGCTACATCGATTCGGAGGTAAGTGATGAAAGTATCACGCTGTTTGCTATTGATTAGCCTACTCAGCATGGGTACAGGTATAGCCAGAGCTGAACAGCAGTTTAGCTGGGGTGGTTTTCTGTCTGCCGCCTACTTGGACGTATCAGATAACAGTTTCTACGGCTACGACAGCGGCGACAGTGGCCCGCTACTAGAAGCCGGACTTCACGGCTACTGGTACTTGAATCGCTACTTCTCAGTAAGTGGCTTGGTCATCGCCAGAGAGAGCGGCGATTGGTTTGAGTCGGGCTTGGAGATTGATTACCTCAATCTCACTACCCAGTTGGCCGAAACGGAGTCGTGGTCAGCCAACGTGCAATTGGGCCGCTTTAAACTGTCCAATGGGATCTATGGTGCGACCCGTGATATCCCGTTCACGCGCCCTAGCATCATTATGCCCCAGTCGATCTACCACAATATCTTTCGCGAACAGAACCTGCGTGCCGATGGCGTGCGCTTCAATCTCAGTTACTGGACGGAGAGTAACCAAGAGATCACGTTTTCTGCATCCGTGGGCAAAGAGCCTTTAGATGAAAGTTTCAGCCGCCGTTTCTTTGGCCCCGAGCAAAGTGGCGAGTTTGAGGCAGATTGGAACACCAGCATTGGTCTGCGCTACCGGCCAAGTAGCGCGTGGTTGTTTGGCTTTGACTATCGTCGATTAAAGCTTAGCCTCAAAGATGAGATCGTAATTCCGCTGCCTATTTCAGAAACACAATTTGCCCCAGTGCCAGTTGATTTCTATTTCGATACTGACCAATACCTGTTGTCGGTGCAGTACTCCCAGCGCTACTTTGAGATCACCAGTGAACTAACCTTCCGCGAAGGGGGCACCTATGGCAAGAGTAGCTCGCCTCTAGGCGGTTTTGTCACCCCGGCATTTGATGGCAGTACCGACATGCAAGCCTTCTACCTGCAAGGTGTCGCCTATGTTCATCCTCAGTGGCAGGTGCTGTTGCGCTATGACCGAGTACACTTTACCGAAAGCGATATTCCACGAAACTTGAAGGACTTACATGATGTAGTTATTGGCGCGAGTTGGCAGCCTACCAACGACTTGTTGGTGCGCCTTGAGCACCACTGGTTGACGGGAACCTCGACGCTGCCGCCGGTTAACGATTTACCTCCAGTCTCTTCCACATACAACCCAGAGCGTCACTGGCGCATGTTTGCGTTAGAGCTGAGTTATCGTTTCTAGCGGATAAGGAGCTATCGATGCGTTCATTGAGTCACTTTCCGTTGCTGGACGTCGCTAACCGCTTTGTCAGTGTCAGACTGAAACTGGTAATTGGTTTGTTCGTGTTAGCCATTACCGCGTTGTGCCTATTTGGCTACAGCGCAGCAACCTATTACCAAAACCAGGAACAGCAACTGCGCTCGAGTTTATTTAACAACTATTTTGAAGAATTTAATGATCAGATCGTCAAACTCAAAGACAGCATTACCTATATCTTCGAAGCACAAGTGGTACTTAGCCAAGCAGACAATTTTGAGGCATTGAATGGCTACCTTGAGCAGGCACTTCCTGAGCTGCAGTGGTTACTTCCCATCTCTGACGCATGTATCGCCCAATACAACAAAATACCAAGCTGCTTCCAGCAAACTCTGCTGCCTCCCGATAGCCTAACCGCGCAGGTTCAAGCAAATGCAGGACCATCCCACGTAATCGATTGTCGCGAGTATTGCTCGCTTTGGATCGCACTGCCAGTACGCACAGCCCGCAATCAACGCGGGATTTTTTCGTTTAAGCTGGACTTAGCGGAAGCGCTAATCAATGTAGCCCAGCGAGATGATATCGATGTCGCGATCATCGATATCCGTCCTCAAGCTGAAAAATCGATACTCATCGCCACTCAAACCGAGCGCCAAAGTAACACCTGGTTTGATAACGCGCTGAAACAGGCAAACTCAAGTGCAGCCAGCTTTCAAGTTGATGGCGAGTATATTGAAACCCAGCAATTCTCCTTGGCTAGCCAAGGTAACCACAACCAGCGCCTACTCATTGCCAAAAACTGGAGCGAGCAACATGCACGCAAACTGTCACACTACCAAAACTTGATATTGTTATTGCTGGCGACCGGAATAATGAGCGTGGTGACAGGCTTTTTACTCATGAAGCGGCCATTGCGCAGCCTGCGCTATCATGCCACTCACCTTCCTGCCATTCTCGACAATCGAGGCTATCGACCTCAACCTCCACGTAGTGGTTTACTCGATGAGTTTGATTCGTTAGACCGTATTTCTTTAGAGCTCGCGGACAAATTCGCAACCATGCAGCAGCGCATTGAAGCAAACACCGCTAGCCTGGAGAGAATGGTTTTGATTGACCAGCTAACAGAGTTACCCAATCGAACTTCTTTCCGCCAACAGCTTGATAGGTCGATGAAGCAAGCCCAATCAAGCAATACCGATCTCAGCTTGCTGTACATCGATATTGACGACTTCAAGACCATCAATGATAAGCTCGGTCACAAGTTCGGTGATCAACTACTCAAACGCTTAGCAACCCGCTTGGTTCAGCTTTGCCCTTCCGATAACCACGCATTTCGCCTTGGCGGCGACGAGTTTACCGTGATTCTGGTCGGCCATAACGACGAGTCAGTAATGGCCTTTGCTGATAACCTCGCCCAATGGTTAGCGCGCGACATCACCATTGAAGACGTCACCATCAGCGTGACCCCCAGCATTGGGGTGGCTAACGCCCAACAGTCGTCCTACGACAGTGACCTCATTACCCAATATGCAGATCTCGCAATGTACGCCTCAAAGCGCAAAGGTCGTAACTGTGTAAGCCACTTCAATATCGAACTCGCCAAGCACAATGATTTAGTTTTCACCATTGATAGCCAGTTCAAAGAGGCGATGCGCAACGATGAACTGGAATTGTTTATGCAGCCGCAAGTCTCCATGTTGGAGCAACGGATCATTGGCTTTGAGCTATTACTCCGTTGGCGCCACCCAGAGGAAGGCTTGATAAGCCCTGGACGCTTTTTAGATGTAATAGAAAAGGGTCGACACATTATCCCACTTGGTTACTGGGTAATCGACAAAAGCATTGCACTACTCGAAGAAATGGAATATCTCGGTCTGAAAGGTTTAGTCATTGCTTTCAACGTTAGTGGTCGGCAGTTTGATGATAAGAGCTTCGCCACTCGTCTAATTCAGAAATTCCAATCCGCCGGCGAGCTGTCGAATATATTAGAACTTGAAATCACTGAAAGCGCGGCACTGACGAACTATCAGCAGGTACAGAGCCAACTTTTCGACATACGAGCAGCCGGCATAAGAGTAGCCTTCGATGACTTTGGGAAGGGCTTCACATCACTCAGTTACCTGAGTAAGCTCGATTGCGACAAGATAAAATTTGACCGAGAGTTTGGGCTCAACGCCATCTCATCCTCTTCATCCCAATACATTTTGCTCAGCATGCAAAAGTTGATGAGCCAACTCAACTATGACGTGTTAGTTGAGGGGGTTGAGACAGTTGAACACGCCAACTGGCTGAAATTTAATGGCTTTGACAAGGTACAAGGCTATTTGTTTGGTAAGCCGGTGACCAAAGACCAAGCCTTGGAGATGCTGGCGAGAAGCAAACAGACCTCATCGTTGATTAACGAGCAAGGTTATCAGATTGAACTGGCCCAGCTGCCAACAGCGTCGGCGCGCCACTGACCGGAAAGCAGCTACGCCTAGACACAAAAAAGGAGGCAATCGCCTCCTTTTTAAGTCGCTTTAGCAAACGTTAATTACGCTTTCTCTTGCGGACGAATCGTCAGAGCTAGCTCTTCTAGCGCCGCAGGGTTGGCTGCGCTTGGTGCGTTAGTCAGCGGACACGCGGCGGTGGTGGTTTTCGGGAATGCCATCACGTCACGAATCGAGCTTGCGCCGGTCATCAGCATCACCAAGCGGTCAAGACCGAAGGCCAGGCCAGCATGCGGTGGCGCACCGTATTGCAGGGCATCCAGCAAGAAGCCAAACTTGTCTTGCGCTTCTTCGTCGCTGATACCCAAGGCTTCAAAGGCTGCTGCCTGCATCTCTTGGCGGTGAATACGCACACTACCACCACCCAGCTCAACACCGTTCAACACCATGTCGTAGGCGTTTGAGTCGATGTTGGCAGGATCGGCCAGCAGCTGCTCTGGGCTTACGCCTTCTACTGGCGCAGTAAATGGGTGGTGCATAGCGTGGAGCTTGCCGTCGATCTCTTCAAACATTGGGAAATCAACAACCCATAGCGGCTTCCACTCGTCGCTCACCAAGCCTAGATCTTCACCCACTTTCAAACGCAGCGCGCCCATGGCTTCGCATACAGTACGCGCGTTATCCGCGCCGAACAAGATAAGGTCGCCATCTTGCGCGCCACAGCGCTCAACGATTGCCAGAGCAATCTCAGGGGTCAGGAACTTAAGAATTGGCGATTGCAGGCCATCTACGCCATCGGCCAGTGCATTGACTTTCATCCATGCCAGACCTTTCGCGCCGTAGATACCCACGTACTTGCCGTAGTCATCAATTTGCTTACGTGACAAGCTTGCGCCGCCCGGTACGCTCAATACTGCAACGCGGCCTTTCTCGTCGTTGGCAGGGCCTGAGAATACCTTGAACTCAACCTCTTTAAGCAAATCTGCCACATCCACCAGCTGCATTGGGTTGCGCAGGTCTGGCTTGTCAGAACCATATAGACGCATGGCTTCAGAGAATGGCATCACTGGAAACTCGCCCAGATCAACGTCCATCATCTCTTTGAACAAATCACGGATCATGGTTTCAGTCACCGCCATCACCTCATCAGAGCTCATAAATGAGGTCTCGATATCGATTTGGGTGAACTCAGGCTGGCGGTCAGCACGCAAGTCTTCATCGCGGAAGCACTTAACGATTTGGTAGTAACGGTCCATGCCCGACATCATCAGCAGCTGCTTAAAGATCTGCGGCGATTGTGGCAATGCAAAGAACTCACCTTTGTGAGTACGGCTTGGCACCAAGTAGTCGCGCGCGCCCTCTGGCGTGGCCTTGGTAAGAATTGGGGTTTCGATGTCGAGGAAGCCATTGTCTTCCATAAAGCGACGAACAAAACCGGTTACCTTGGCACGGAACATCATGCGCTGAGTCATCTCAGGACGACGCAGGTCCAGGTAGCGGTATTTAAGACGTTGCTCTTCGCTGTTATCTTGGTTGCTGTCCAGTGGCAGCGGCGCGGCACGGTTGAGGATCTCGAGCTCAAGGCCTAGCAGCTCAACTTCACCGGTGGTCATGTCGGCATTCACCTGGCTCTCTGGGCGAGCACGAACACGGCCTTTCAGCTTCACGCAGAACTCGTTACGCAGGCTGTTAGCAATCTCGAACACCTCTGCGCGATCAGGGTCAAACACGACCTGCACGATACCTTCCCGGTCTCGTAGGTCGATGAAGATCACGCCGCCTAAATCACGACGACGATTCACCCATCCAACCAAATTAATTTCCTGATCGACCAATTGCTTGGTCACCTGTCCACAGTAAACACTACGCATTAAGCTATCCCGTTATAATCTTTTTGAAGCGGGGCAAGATTGCACCCTCACCTCGGAGCGAACCTGTTCGCCCTCGATGATTACCTATAAAAGCGGATAGTATAAAGAAACCGCCACGAAAATCAGTAGCCTCAGACAAATTTGTGGTGTTCTTGCAAAATCAGCTAGAATCGCCGCCGTCTAATGTAGGTAGAAAGTATGAGTAACAACAAAGACACCCTGTTTTCCCAGCCTATTACTGAACTCGGCGGGTTTAGCTTCGATAAGCAAGTGGTCGAGGTGTTCCCCGATATGATTCAGCGCTCGGTGCCGGGGTACAGCAACATTATCAGCACCATCAGCCATCTCACTGAGCAGTATCATCAGCCAAACAGCCGACTGTACGATCTCGGCTGTTCACTGGGCGCCGCCACCTTGGCGATGCGCCGCGGCGCCAGCAAACCCGGCGTGGAAATCATTGCGGTGGATAACTCTGAAGCGATGGTTGAGCGCTGTCAGCTGCACTTGAGCGCATTTAAAGCCGACGTGCCGGTCGAGGTGCGCTGCGAGGACATTAGCCAGACCGAGATTAAAGACGCCTCGGTAGTCGTGCTCAACTTTACTCTGCAGTTTATCCCGTCAGAGCAGCGCCAAGTGCTGATCGACAAGATCTATAAAGGCATGAAATCCGGCGGATTGCTAATTGTCAGCGAGAAGTTTCGCTTCGAAGATAGCGATATTCATGACGTACTGGATGAGCTTCACTTGGACTTTAAACGCGCCAATGGCTACAGCGAGTTAGAGATCAGTCAAAAGCGCAGTTCGCTGGAGAACGTGCTAGTGCCCGATACCATTGAACAGCACAAGCAACGCTTTGCCACCGCAGGGTTTGCCCACAGCGATATTTGGTTCCAGTGTTTTAACTTCGGATCCTTGGTTGCGATTAAGGCCTAGTCTCAACCTTATTAAGGACAGGCCAAGACCAGCATAAAAAAGGCGCTAACAGCGCCTTTTTTATTACTCAACCGCCGCAGCAATCTTATCCGCCAGTTCTTGCAAGCTGGCCGGATCGACCATCTCCTTGGCATGCACCTTCGCCTTAGCAAACGAGCCAGGAATAATGTGAAAGTGCAGGTGCGGCACAGTTTGCCCAGCTTCCGCGCCATTGAACTGTACGATGGTCACACCCGCCGCGCCGGTGGCTTGTTTTACCGCTTTGGCCATCTTCTTCACCACTTTAATGGTTTCTGCTGCTGCCGCATCGCTAAGGTCAAGCAAGGTTTCAGCGGGTTCTTTGGGCAATACCAAGGTGTGTCCTTCAGCTTGAGGCATGATGTCCATAAACGACAAGCAGTGCTCATCTTCGTAGACCTTTACACAGGGCATTTCGCCGCGCAGGATTTTAGCGAAGATGTTATTAGGGTCGTAGCTCATGTAGGTATCTCTGTATTGGCTATATAGATCTATAGTCTGAAAAACACCGGCCAATGTACAGCACTAAAATGTGCATCGTACCAGCACACGACTTTCCGAATAAGGCTTATAAAACAATCCTTTTGCCACTTCGATGGTGTTTCAAGAGCAGCCTAAAACAGCCCGCTAACGCTTATTTACACCGCAAACAACAAGGGCGCCAGTATTAACAGGCGCCCTTTCCAAGCTATCTGCTTGTTCATCAAATCTTAAACGTAGAGACTTCTTTGTGAAGCTGGCTAGAGATACGGTCGAGATCGGTTGCCCGCTGGGCGCTTGCATGAGCCTGCTCAGCTAACTCCAATGACGCATCTTGAATACCTTGGGTATTGCGGCCAACTTCCTCGGTGACCGCCCGCTGCTCCTCTGCTGCGCTGGAGATCTGTGTCGCCATATCACTGATTTGGTTAATCGAGCCTGTAATGTTCTCCAACATCTCAGTGGCGCGCGCTGCATCCTCAACGCTCACTCGTACTAGTTGCTGGCTCTCTTGCATGGTGGTCACAGTGCTGTTGGTGTTGGACTGCAAACGCTCTAACATGGCGCGGATCTCCTCTGTCGAGCTTTGAGTACGCTGCGACAGATTACGCACTTCGTCGGCCACCACCGCAAAGCCCCTACCCTGGTCACCGGCCCGCGCCGCTTCAATTGCAGCGTTGAGGGCCAACAGGTTGGTTTGCTCGGCAATGCCTTGAATGGTGGAGAGGATCGCGCTGATCTCTTGGGTGTTCTTCTCAAGCTCTTGTACGGTGTTGGCAGCATCGTCCAGCTGACCAGCCAAGCTATCTACCTGTTGCTGATTGCGACCAATCAAGCGCTTGCCCTGCTCACAGGATTCGGCAGACTCACGCGCCGATTCTGCAGTTTGCTCAGCGTTGTTCGCCACTTCGTTGGCGGTCGCTGCCATCTCATTGACTGCGGTGGCGACTTGGGTCACCTCGGATTGTTGGGCAGCTATCTGGGCATTGGAGGTTTCGGTACTCTGATTGGCCAACTCTGCAGACTTTTTCAGTTGATCAGCGTCGGTAGCTATCGACTTAATCAGGCTGTGCAACTGCGCGATAAAGGTGTTGATGTGATTCGCCAAGGCGCCAATCTCGTCATGGCGCTCAATATCAACCCGTTGAGTGAGATCCCCCTCGCCCGAGGACAAGGCGCTGACCGCATCGTTGAGCTGCTGCAGCGGCTGTAGTAAACGGCTGATCAGCCAATACATCACCAAGGCAATCACCACGAAGCTGAGCAGAATAAACATGATGTTGCTCACTACAAACTGGCGCACTGGGCTCATCACCGCACTCTCAACATGAGCCAGCAACAAGTACCAGCCGGTGCCAGGTACCACTGACACTTTCAAGAGCACCGGCTCGCCATCGATATCAGTACTGATGAGCTCATGACTGCCACTAAGCTGCTGTAAGGTGGCACCGCTTAGCTCTGGTGCAATCTCACTGAGCGGTTTAAGCACTTTGCTTTCGTCGCGGTAGATTAGCACTGTCCCCTCGGCATCGACCATCAGAGGGAACAGCCCTTCATCTTCGAGCAAGCTAACCATATCGGTGACCACATCTAAGGTCAGATCGCCGGCGAAGACCCCACCACTGACACGCTTCGCAACTGAAATCACTAAGCCGCCCAGGCTGGCATCCTCATAGGGGCTGGAGATAAATTCGCCTTGATTAACCGCCCCTTGATACCAAGGCCGCTTACGCGGATCGTAGCCCGGCGGTAGCGGGTCGTCTGGGTCATCCATGATCATATCACCCTGCTCGCTGCCAAAATAGAAGGCGCGGAAATCACCGCTGCGGGCAGCTTGCTGCAGATGAGCAAGAAACTGCGGAGAGTCCGAGTTCACATCAATGGATGATGAAATAGCCAGTTTGGATTGAAACCAACCTTCAATCTGATCCACCGCCGACTCTGATAACTGGCGCGCGTCAGATTGGGTGATCTCCAACATGTTGTTTTTGATCAAGCGGTACTGAAACACCCCGCTAACTAGGCTCAACAGTGCCACAACGGCGATTACCGACAGCACCAAACGCTGACGTATAGATAATTTGTTCATTGTTCGCTCCCCGGCAGCGAATTACTTAATATTTTTAGCTCTATGCCTGCTGGACTGTGTTAGCATTCGCTAATCCTAAACATGACTTAAGCGACCATGATTAACTGTAGCAGAGCGTTTCTACTGGCATTTTTGTCAATGTTAACGACGCCAAGCCTGGCAACCGTGCAGATTAGTCCTCTCGATACCGCCTCTGAAGTACTCTGGGATTGCCCCGCCTCAGCCTTTATCGTGCGAACCCTCCCCGAAGCTAAAGAAGACAAGGGCGACGCCGATCTGGTTTTTCAGATCACCACCGAGCCGCGCAGCAGTGGCGACTATCAAATAGCTCACTACCGCCATCGCCAGACAGAGACCCATTATCAGATGCTTTGGTCAGAGAGCTTTGAGTGGCTCAAAGCCTTTCCATCAAGCGAAGCCAAGCCCTTGGATAAACCCTTGTTGCTAGCGCTAAGTCGATTGGATAACAGCAGCCTGAGCCTCGGATTGATTCCACTAAACCCAGAGCAAGACTGGATAAACAGTTTGATGCTCGACAGCCACATACAGTCGCGCACTCCGCTGCTAGTATCGTTGATCGGCGCCAAGCTGAGCTCTCAGCAGCAGGCTACGCTGCGGGCCGGGAACTTAACGCTTCACCATGGTTCGAGTCAAGCATGGCTGAGCCGCGGCTTGAACGTTTGCCAACACAGTGCCGGCGATGATGGCTCCAGCGAGATCCGCTTTACCTTTGCGCCGTAACGACTAAAGCAATGCATCTAAGCCATAGCATCTGAACAATTGCGTCTAAACGAATACGTCTAAAACAGGACGTCTACACTCAACACAGTGACCTTATACACCGAACAACCATGTTAGATTTTTCAAACTTCTACCAACTTATTGCTAAGAACCGTTTGCAGCACTGGCTGATCACCCTGCCAGCACAACTGGCTAACTGGGAAAAAGAGCACGCCCACGGCGACTTCCCGAAGTGGCAACGGGTGCTCAATAAGCTGCCGGACATCACCACCGAACACTTGGAGCTAAAAGACTCCGTCACTATCGGAAATGGCCAGGAGCTAAGCAGTGGCGAACAAAAAAAAGTCGAGAGCTTGCTTCATCACCTCGAGCCTTGGCGCAAAGGCCCGTTCTTTATCCATGGCATCCATATCGACACCGAGTGGCGCTCTGATTGGAAATGGGAGCGCCTGCTGCCGCACATCAGCAATCTAAAAGGCCGCTACGTGCTCGATGTAGGCTGTGGCAGTGGCTACCACATGTGGCGGATGCGTGGCGAAGGAGCAAAGTTTGTTGTGGGTATCGACCCCTCTTCGCTGTTTTTGATGCAGTTCGAGACGGTGCGTCACTTTGCCAACAACGACCAGAACATTCACCTGCTGCCGCTAGGTATTCAGCAACTACCCGCTTTAGAGTGCTTCGACACGGTTTTTTCGATGGGCGTGTTGTACCACCGTCGCTCGCCAATTGATCACCTGTTCCAGCTTAAGAACCAGCTCACCAAAGGCGGTGAGCTAGTGCTGGAAACCTTGGTGGTAGATGGCGATGAGAACACAGTACTGGTGCCGGCTGGCCGTTATGGCAAGATGCCCAACGTGTGGTTCTTGCCCAGTACCGCGGCATTAAAGCTTTGGTTGGAGAAAACCGGCTTTGTTGATGTCAAAGTGGTCGACGTGGATGTAACCAGCTTGGAAGAGCAACGCGCCACCGAGTGGATGAAGTTTGACTCACTGGAGACCTTCCTCGATCCACACGACCGCAGCCGCACCGTGGAAGGCTTGCCCGCGCCTAAACGCGCCGTTTTGGTGGCAACCAACCCAGACTGACAACATCGTTAACCAATAACAGTGATGAGCCAGCAATTTCTGTAAGACTGGCTTATGCTCTGTGTGACAAATCGTAACAGCGCGCCTTTTCGCACTATTATGAACTTATAAAAACCCTTATATTTAGGTTACTTGCCGAGTAATGGACCAATCTATGATTAAACGCATTCCTTTGTTGGCGGCTGCACTGCTGAGCGCCTGCGCCAGTCAGACCTCTCTTGAAAACCAAGCCCAAACCAGCCAGCAGCTCACTGCACTCAGTGACGCACAGCAACAAACCTTAACGCTATGTCAGGAAGCCGTTTCACTGTTGGGCATCCAACAGCAGCAACAGCAATCGTTGCAAGACCAGCTAAACCAACTGAACAACGGCGAAACAGCTAGCAGCGTGCCAGCTGAGCAAGCCCAGTGTGGACCGTCGTCAGTCAGCTATGAGCTAGGCAACAAGCAAATAGTCGGTGAAGTTGAGTGGGTCAGCGTACAGCAGTTACCAGTGGCCCTTGAAGCGCGCATTGATACCGGCGCCACCACCTCTTCACTGAGTGCATCCGACATTGTCACCTTCGAGCGCGACGGCAAGAACTGGGTGCGCTTTACCCTGCGAGTCCAAGAAGGACAAGACGAGATTCAGGTCGAGCGCCCTATCGTACGCTTTGCTGAGATCAAACAAGCCTCCTCCAACAACATCGACCGACGCCCAGTGATCTCCATGCTGATTAAACTTGGCGGTTTGTCGGAAGAAACCCAGATCACCTTGGCTGATCGCAGCCACCTGCGTTACCCGATGATCTTGGGTCGCAACTTCCTAAAGGACATTGCCGTTGTCGATGTCAGCTTAAGTCACTCCCAACCTAAACCCAGTTTTGAGGACGCCAACTAATGGCCTCACGTAAGTTTTTCTATCTTATCGTTTCGCTATGTATGTTGATCGGCGGGCTAATGACCTATCACCGCCATATCACCTTTGAGGTGCCATGGCTGCCCGGCGAAAAACGCCAGATCTGGTCAATTGAAGGTAAAGTCGAGCTGGACGCAGTCGGCGAGCCCGTATCAGTCAGCTTGGCTCTGCCATCAACCCAGCAGGGCTTTACTCGCCTAACCGAGACCACTGCATCGCTGGCGTATGGCCTTTCATTTGTCGATGAGCCTGGAGACTACCGCGCAATTTGGACGAAGCGTGAGGCTAGCGGGCATCAGGAGATGTACTACAAAGTCGACTTTTTGGTCGACCCTAAAGCGGTCGATATCTATCAGCCCGAAGCGCCACAAACCTTATACACCGAGTACCCCGAGCCCTATCAAACCGCGGCTAAGCACTTAATCGAGCAAACTCGGCAGCTATCAGCGGATGCCTATAGCTTTACCCGCGAGCTATTAAAAGCGCTGACTGATACTAGTAGCTCTAATCAAAATATCGACCTATTGCTGGGCTACAAGCCACTCAATCAGTTAACGGTTGATTTGTTAAATAACGCAGAGGTACCCGCCCGTATCGTTCGAGGTTTGCGACTGGAAGATGGACGCCGCCGGCAAACACTGACCGAGTATATTCAGGTGTTCCAAGACGAATATGAATGGCAAATTTTTAATCTGGCAACCGGCCAACAAGGCCGCCCCGCTAACACCCTGCTTTGGGAATCCAATGGGAATAGCCTGCTCGAAGTACAAGGTGGTCAACACTCGCGGGTAAGCTTCTCCATGCTGTTGCAAGATCGTAGCGCACGTAGTGCGGTGGCGCCGAAGATCCAAAGTGCTGATTTACTGAACTTTTCTATCGATAGCCTGCCCTTGGAAGAGCAAGCGCTATTTAAAGGCATTCTGCTTATCCCCATTGGCGTGTTAATTGTGGTTTTGCTACGAGTACTGGTGGGCTTGAAAACATCAGGCACCTTTATGCCGGTGCTGATCGCGGTCGCCTTTATGCAAACCTCACTAGTGACCGGCTTGGTGGGCTTCTTGCTCGTAGTCGGGACCGGTCTGATTATTCGTGGCTACCTGTCCCACCTCAACTTATTGTTGGTCTCGCGAATATCAGCCGTAATCATTACAGTGATTGGGATTATCTCCATCTTTAGCGTGCTGAGCTTTAGCATCGGCCTCACTGAAGGCTTGAAGATTACCTTCTTCCCCATGATCATCTTGTCATGGACCATCGAACGTATGTCGGTGCTATGGGAAGAAGAAGGCCCGAAAGAAGTGCTGCTACAAGGCGGTGGCAGCTTGGCGGTGGCGGTACTGGCCTATCTGGCCATGAACAACGAGTATGTACGCCACCTCACCTTTAACTTCCTAGGCATTCAGCTCATTATCCTTGGCATCATCCTGTTGCTAGGAAACTACACCGGGTACCGCTTGCTTGAGCTGCGGCGCTTCAGCCCTCTGGCGAATAAGGATGATTAATGTTTAGTTCTTTCTCCAGCCCGTTCAAGCTGGCGCGCAAAGGCATTATGGGCATGAACCAACGCAACATTGGTTACATTGCCCGCTACAACCCGCGCAAGCTGTTCCCTTTGGTGGATAACAAACTTAAAACCAAGATCATTGCCGAGCGCGATCAGGTAACCGTGCCACAACTGATTGGCACGGTACGCACCCAGCACGACGTTAACTCGGTGGTCGATATCCTGCGCGAGCATCCCGGCTTTGTGATCAAGCCGGCCAAAGGCTCAGGTGGCAAAGGCATTTTGGTTATCTCCAAGCAAGAAGACGGCAACTTCTTTAAACCAAGCGGCTCTGTCGCGTCTGAAGAAGATGTCAAACGCCACTGCTCCAACATCCTGGCGGGCCTGTTCTCGCTCGGCGGTAGCGCAGATGTTGCGGTAATCGAAGCGCTGATTGAGTTTGATCCCTGCTTCGAGGGCTTTAGTTTTGAAGGGGTTCCCGATGTAAGGGTGATTGTCTTCCAAGGTTATCCGGTAATGGCTATGATGCGCCTGTCCACCGCCGCCTCTGACGGTAAGGCCAACCTGCACCAAGGCGCGGTAGGAGTGGGCATCGACATCGGCACCGGTAAAGCGCTACATGCGGTACAGTTTGACCGCCCTGTCAGCGAACACCCCGATACTGGTCGGGTGCTCTCCGAGCTGGCGGTGCCCCACTGGGAGCGACTGCTTGAGCTTTCAGCCAGCTGCTATGAGATGTCGGGGCTCGGTTATCTGGGTACCGATATGGTGCTAGACCAAAGCAATGGTCCAATGCTACTGGAGCTTAATGCTCGGCCCGGCTTAGCGATTCAGATCGCTAATGGCGAAGGGATCCTCCCGCGCCTGCGTATGGTAGAGAAGCTCAAGCGCGATGGCATCGAGCATAGCCCGCAAGAACGGGTAGAGTTCAGCAAGCAGCAATTTAGCCGTTTATAGCCTCGCTGCACTGACACGAAAAAGCCCCGGCTATTTTCATAGCCGGGGCTTTTATTTATCTGCAGCGCTAGCGAGATTAGTTCTCTTCGTTATGCAGCTCTAGGTTCGCCACTTCTTCTTGCGCTTGTACAGCTTTGGAGTCGTCATTACGCAGTTGGTCGAGGTAATTCAGATACTCCTGATCAACATCACCGGTCACGTAAACGCCGTTGAACACCGAGGTCTCAAAGTTTTGGATCTCTGGGTTGCCGGCTTTACAGGCATCAACCAAGTCTTCTAGATCTTGGTAGATAAGACCGTCAGCACCGATAAGCTCGCAGATCTCCTCACTCTCGCGGCCATGGCCGATCAGCTCATTGGCCGACGGCATGTCGATACCGTAGACGTTCGGGAAGCGGATTTCAGGCGAGGCAGAGGCGAAGTACACTTTCTTCGCGCCAGCTTCACGGGCCATCTCAATAATCTGCTCTGAGGTGGTACCACGCACGATGGAATCATCCACCAGCAACACGTTCTTGCCGCGGAATTCTACATCGATAGCATTCAGCTTACGACGTACCGACTTACGACGCTGGGTTTGCCCCGGCATAATAAAGGTACGGCCGATGTAACGGTTCTTCACGAAGCCTTGGCGGTATGGCAGGTTAAGCTGCATCGCAATCTGCAGCGCGATGTCGCACGAGGTTTCCGGGATTGGGATAACAACATCGATATCGAGGTCTTCCCACTCACGCTTGATCTTCTCACCCAGCTTGGTGCCCATGTTCACGCGAGCGCCGTATACCGATACCTTGTCGATGGTCGAGTCAGGACGCGCAAAGTATACATATTCGAAGATACACGGGTTGTAGCTTGGGTTCTCAGCACACTGCTCGGTGAACAGTTGGCCATCTTCACTTACATACACCGCTTCGCCTGGCGCTACGTTGCGCACAAACTCAAAGCCTACCGCATCCAACGCCACACTTTCAGAGGCGACCATGTACTCCATACGCTGAGGATTCTCATCGCTCACACGCTTGCCGATAACCAACGGACGAATACCGTATGGGTCGCGGAAGGCCACCATGCCTTGCCCGATGATCAGCGCAACCACTGCGTACGCACCACGCACCTGTTGGTGTAGCGCTTTAACCGCAGCAAACACATGACGCTGGTCGAACTCTTCTTCTACCAGTTTGTCCAGCTCGTGCGCCAACACGTTCAGCAGCACTTCAGAGTCTGATGTGGTGTTGATGTGGCGACGCGCACGCTTGCTCATGGCTTCGCGCAGGTCTTTAGCATTGGTCAGGTTGCCGTTGTGGGCCAAAGCCAGGCCAAACGGCGAGTTTACGTAGAAGGGCTGAGCTTCTGCAGCGCTTGAGCTACCGGCAGTTGGGTAGCGCACATGGCCGATACCCAAATCACCCTGCAGTCGTTGCATGTGTTTAATCTGGAACACATCTTTTACCAATCCATTGGCTTTACGCTGTTTGAATTTGCCCTCAGTGATAGTCACGATGCCTGCGGCGTCTTGGCCACGGTGCTGTAACACCGTTAGCGCATCGTATATTGCTTGGTTAACCGGACTAGTGCCGACGATACCGACAATACCACACATGAATATTTTCCTTTTAAGATTGGTAGTTATGCAAAAAACTGGATGAGTCTTTTAAGAACTCAAAAAACCACTGCACGATAATCGAAAACTCCGGGATCAACACCGATGCGGACCACCAGTGCGACTCAGGAAATGCAGTGAAAGATAATAAAAACAGCAGCGCGCTGACCACCAGTACCCCACGCACTGCGCCAAAACAGACGCCGAGAACACGATCGGTGCCACTAAGGCCGGTGGTGGTAACAAGTTGAGAGAAAAGGTAGTTGACGAGCGCGCCGACGACAAGGGTAGAGATGAACAATACGAGGATGGCCAGACCGCTGCGATAGTAAGGATTTTCGACAACGGTGAAATAGCTTGCGAGGTCGGCATAAAAGCGGCTGGCGATAAAAAACGCCGCCACCCAAGACGCCAGCGACAAGGCCTCTTTAACAAAGCCCCTGACTAAACTGACCACTGCTGATAAGCCAATAACGCCCAGTATGACGTAGTCTACCCAAGCCATAATATTCTTCTAAGGATTAAGACGCGGGGGATAATATCAGAAACCTTTTTGAATTACTCGCTAACTTTTCCACTATCGAAACAGCGGGTCGAATGTACGTACAGAGCCTTTCAGACCAGTCAACGCTTCGAGATCGCCCTGCAACGCCTCAAGTGCTTGCTTGGAGACATTAGGGCCAACAAACACCCGATTAAGCTCATCTTGTACCGCGGGCTGCGGATAAGAGTGGGCTTGGTAGCCAGCTTGGCGAAGCTTGTCCACCAAACGCTCTACGTTGGCGGCATTCTTAAAGGTGCCCAACTGGATAATGTAGGCCGGCTTGGCAAGGTCCACCTCGGGCTCCTTGTCAGGAGCGCTTGCTACTACTTCGGGCGGTTGATTCTCTTCAGGCTCTGGCAAAGCGTCAATTGGCGCTTGCGCCTGCTCAGCTTGTGCGGTTTCCGCGGGTTGAACCTCAACATCATGTTCAGCCAGCTCTAAGGCATCGCCATCGGGGTTTAGGTCTATCAATAGCGGTGGCAAATCGCTAACTTCTGGCGAGAAAGGGATCGGATTGAACTCTTCCTGCAGGCTGGTTTTACTACCATCGAGCACGTCGGGGATGAAGATCACCCCAAGCGCTACCAAAACAATGGTACCTAAAAGTCGATTTTTAAACTGTTTAGTCAATGGCTTACACGTGTCCGACGGGAGTTGAGGCCAATTCTATTACTTCAGCGACAGTAAAAAAAGAACCAAACACCAAGACTAGGTGGTCAGGCTGTAGATTCTGTCTCGCTGTGCGATAGGCGTCGGCAACCGATGGATAACGGGTCACACTCTGACCAGCTAGCAGCTCGGCCAGGCGGCTGCCATCGTCGCCGCGCGGCATAGACAAGCCGGCAATATGCCAGTGTTCGATAAGTGGCGTTACCGCTTCGAGGGTGGCCGCTGCGTCTTTATCGGCAAGCATCGCCACCACAGCCTGAACCTTACGCTCCCCGGCAAGTGCAGGAAGGCGTTGGGCCAGATACTGGGCTGACTGCGGATTGTGCGCCACATCTACCAGTACCGCCTCATCGAGCCACTGTAAGCGTCCGGCGAGTTGCCAGTTTTGCAAACCGTGATTGAGCTCATCATGGCTCAGCGCAATACCCAAGTGTTCGAGTACCGCGAGCACGCCGGCTGCATTCATCAACGGCAGCTGTGGCAGCACTAAGTTGTCATAACTGCGTTGGGCGCTCTGATAACACCAATAGCCATCGCGGATCTGGAACTGATAGTGATTGCCGGCCTGCAGTGTCTGACAATGCAAGGAGGCGGCTTGCTCAGCCACCGAGCCCACTATCTCCGGGTCGGCAATCACCGCAGGGCGCCCTTCTCGGAAGATGCCGGCTTTCTCGCGACCGATCTGCTCGATATCATCGCCCAGCCAGTCGACATGGTCTAATGCCACGGTAGTCACCAACGCCACATCGGCATCGACAATGTTGGTGGCGTCCAAACGTCCGCCCAAGCCCACTTCAAGAATCACATAATCCAGAGGCAGTCGGCGGAACATATCCAGCGCCGCCAAGGTAGTAAATTCAAAGAAGCTCAGCGAGATGTCACCACGTAGCTGCTCGATATACTCGAAGCTGCTGCAGAAGTCTTCGGCTGGCGGCAACCGCCCGTTTACCCGGACACGCTCACGAAAGTCCACCAAGTGAGGAGAACTGTATACCCCGACCTGATAGCCTTTGGCCAGCAGCAACTGTTCAAGTAAGGCACAGGACGAACCTTTACCATTGGTGCCAGCCACGGTGATCACCTTGGCCGATTGCTGGTGTAAATCGGCGCGCTGTGCCACACGCGCAATTCTGTCTAGCCCCAAATCAATGGCGCTATGGTGCTGCTGTTCTAAATAACAAAGCCAGTCTGCAAGAGACCGGCTTTGATTGTTTTTGGTATTACTCATAAATCAGTCTTGCGGGTTGATGCTGGGTGCGTCCTCGGCATCTTCTTCTATCGGTTCCACCAATACTGACGGCTCCGGCGCGGCGATTTGGCCGGTTAACTTCGAGATAATGCTAGCCAAGCGGTCACGCATCTGACGACGGTCGATAATCATATCGATAGCGCCCTTCTCTAACAGGAACTCACTACGTTGGAAGCCCTCTGGCAGTTTCTCACGCACGGTTTGCTCGATAACCCGCGGCCCGGCGAAACCAATCAAGGCTTTCGGCTCCGCCACATTTACATCGCCTAGCATAGCAAAGCTTGCCGATACGCCGCCCATGGTGGGGTCAGTCAGTACTGAGATGTAGGGCAGCCCCTGCTCGCGCATCTTGGCCAGTGCGGCCGAGGTTTTGGCCATTTGCATTAGCGACATCAGCGCCTCTTGCATACGCGCACCGCCACTGGCGGAGAAGCAAACTAGCGCACGGCCCTCTTCAAGGCAGGTGTTTACCGCTTCAACAAAACGGGCTCCAACCACAGCCCCCATTGAGCCGCCCATGAACGCGAACTCGAAGGCACAGGCTACAACCGGCAGGCCCTTTAGCTCGCCTTTCATCACGATCAGCGCGTCTTTTTCACCGGTGCTTTTCTGCGCAGCAGAAAGACGGTCTTTGTAGCGCTTATTGTCTTTAAACTTAAGCTTATCTTTGGGTTCCAACTGGGCACCCAGCTCTTGTTGGGCGTCGCTGTCTAAGAAGCGCTCCAGGCGTTCACGCGCATTAATGCGCATATGATGGTCACATTTGGGACACACATAGGTGTTACGCTCAACTTCAGCGCGATAGAGCGTTTGCTCACAGTTACTACACTTGGTCCACACCCCTTCAGGAATGTTACGGCGTTTAACTGACACGCTCTTACTTTTTGGCAGAATTTTCTCTAACCAGCTCATCAGAATCCTTTATAAATGCTCTACGATGTCAGCGACACCGCGTTGTTGCTGGGACAAACTCAGGCAATTAAACCACATTCGCCCTAAAAAATTTACTTAAAACTGGTCTAACCCTTTAAGCGTACTTGGATTATTTTTAATCATCCAAGAATAACGGCCCAAGGGCTACCCTGGGAAGTTCAAACTGTGCGGGATAGTCGACATCCACCAGATACAGCCCCTCGGCCTTAGCCGTTGCGGCCGCTTTAGTGCGATCTTTTAGGCTAAGTAGCTCCGCTATCCACTCAACTGGGCGCTCGCCCTGTCCGACTTTAAGCAGGCTACCGACGATGTTACGCACCATATGGTGAACAAAGGCATTGGCCTTAATATCGACAATCACGTAATCGCCTTGGCGAGTCACCTTAAGGTGGTGCACGTTGCGCCAAGGGCTCTTGCTTTGACATTGCACCGCACGAAACGAGGTGAAGTCATTCTCACCCAACAGCGCCTGGCCAGCTTGCTCCATCAAGGCCACATCAAGCGGCTGATGGTAAAAGCTGACGCCACGACCTAAGATGGCCGGTCGTAGTGACTGGTTGTAGATGACATAGCGGTAGCGACGAGCGGTGGCGCTAAAACGCGCGTGAAATTCATCATCGACCACTTTGGCCCAACGCACCGCGATATCGCGCGGCAGGTTGCCGTTGATGCCTAGGGTCCAGGCTGCCATCTTACGTTCTACCGGGCTGTCAAAATGGACGACCTGACCGGTGGCATGCACGCCGGCGTCGGTGCGCCCGGCACACTGGACCTCAATCGGGTTGTTTGCCACTTTGGATAGCGCTTGCTCTAGCTCTTGCTGAACCGAGTTAACCTCACGCTGCCGTTGCCAGCCTTTATAGACGGCGCCATCGTATTCAATGCCTAATGCTACTCGCATCTATCCGCTCTCTGAAAAAAGCGCCAATATTAATCGCTCGCTCTCGCTTAAACAAACAAAGGGCCGGAAATATACGGCCCTTTTTGCTTGGTTGCAGTTAAATTATGCAAATCGCGACATCAACTTCTCAGCTTCTTCGCGCAAACCGGGGTCATCGCCATCGATGACCTGCTGCAATACCTTGCGAGCGCCATCGTGGTCGTCGATTTCCATATAGGCCCTCGCCAGATCAAGCTTAGACGCCAGCTCGGCATTTTGGTCCACGTCACCGCCTTCGGTATCATCGAGCAGATCCGGGAACTCATCCATGCCTACATCCAGATTGGGCTGCTCGTAAGGGTCCGCGTCGGCCTGCTCGCTACCCACCGCATCTTGCAAAAGCGTATCGATGTCCACGAACTCCTCATCGCTGACTTCATCGCGGCCCGGTAACACTTCTGCATCGGCGGGTACGGCCTCTTCGTTGAAGGCATCGGCGTTAAAGCCGGCGAACAGCTCATCGATATCATCTTGTCCGCTGGTTTGCTGCGACGGCTCGGCAGGCTCCTCGTCTAACGCTGGCTCTAATTCCGGCTCTTGCGCAACTGGCTCGGGCTCAGCATCGTCGAGCGCGACGTCTAAATCGCCATCGTCTTCGGTGAGCTCTTCGAGCGCATCTTCAACGACCAGTTCAGGTCCGGGCTCCGCAGCCTGCTCGAACGCTTGCTCCAGCTCAGGGTCTAAGGCCTGCTTAGGCTCTACTTCTAATTCGGGTTCTGGCTCCGGCTCTGACTCCGCTTCTAGTTCGGGTTCTGGTTCCGGATCCGGCTCTGGCTCTGGCTCTGGCTCTGGCTCCGGCTCTGGCTCTGGCTCTGGCTCTGGCTCTGGCTCTGGCTCTGGCTCTGGCTCTGGCTCTGGCTCTGGCTCTGCAGAGAATAGCTCTTCGTCAGATAAGTCAATGTTTTCCAGCTCCGGCATCTGTTGCTTGGAGTCAGCCAACTCGGCTTCCATCTGACGCTGCTGCTCGAGCGCCTCTTCAAACGACACATCGTCCATGTCGTCTGAACCAAACTCTGGCAGCGAATCCAAATCACTGCTGTCTTCGTCGGTCACTTCAAACAGGTCATCGCTACCGTCATCGTCTAGGGCCAGCGCCAACTCCTCAGCACTGATCAGCCCTTGGTCGTCACTCGACTCTTCGGTGCTGTCGCCGGTATCAAACAAGCTGTCGAAATCATCGTCCGTTTCCGCTAAATCGGGTTCTAGAACCGGGTCGCTATTGTCTTGCGGAGATGGCACCAGATCATCGGTGGAGAACGGGTCGTCACTCACACCTTCTAGCGGGGCGTCCTGGTCATCATCGAGGTCGATGGCCAAGTCGGGATCTTCTTCTTTGACAAAGTCATCGAAGCTCGCCTCTTCGGCCTCAGGTTCAAGATCGTCGTCACCAAGGTCCACACCAGCTTGCATCGGATCGCCTAAATCGGCATCCGGCATACTCAGGTCAGGATCTTCTTCCATCACCGAATCGAGCGGGTCTTCCTCAACACTCTCACTAAATAGCTTGGAGAACTCGTCTTCATCCTCTTCCATTAGGTTGATAGAGGCTGCTTCTAAATCTTCTTCCTGCTCTAGGTCTTTGTTGCCACGGCGACGCCAGAGCAGCGTTGCCAAGGTGGCCAGTAGCAGCAATGGCAGCACAATGATCAGTGCCAAGTTAAGCGGTGACGCGAGGAAGTCACCATCGCTGCTTGGCTGGCTACTCGCTTGTGGCGCTTGAGGCTGCTCCAATAGTTGTAGCAGGCGGCTTTGGGTACGGCGGTTGTCGCTTAGCTCTTCGCGCAGCAGTTCAAGCTGTTCACTAAGCTCCTGTACGCGGATCTTCAAACGGTGGTTAACCTCGGCCATTCCCACCACTTGCTTGCTGCTTTCATCCATTTGCTGCTGCAGCACATCAAGCTCTTGACGGCGTAAGCGCTCTAGCTCATCAATACGTCCAACAAGCTCATCGCGCAGCATCGACAGCTCTTCGTTGGCCTCTTCTAGCTGCTCAAGGCGAACCAAGTCCTCAGGTAAACTGACTTTGGCAGGCGTAGGTGTGCTTATGACTTGAGGCTGTGGAGTCGCTGCGGGCTTAGTTGGCGCGACGGCCGGCTTGGGCTCGCGCTTCTTAATACCAAGCGCTTCGACAGCGCCGAGATGACTGGTGGTTTCGGCATCTTGTACCGTCGGCAGTACCAGATACGCACCGTTTACCAGAGAGTTAATATCGCCATCGTTAAACGAGTTGGGATTCAACTGGAGAATCGCGTACATCGTTTGATAGACACTGATGTTGGGAGAAGGACGATTGGCGCTGGCTATCGCCCAGAGAGTGTCACTGTTGCGTATCGGTCCGTAAACGCTCGGGGCAGCTTCGCCAATCACTTCGTCTGGGCCGACTAGCTCGACGAAAAACTTACTGCCTTCCTCACTGGCCGGAGCTTGGGCAGATAGCATCAGACCAGCGACTAAAAAGATGAGGGATGTTTTCCGCCCCATTTCCAATCCTTTTAATAATAAAATTATTCTACCGATACCTTAACCGGTGCTTTATCACTATAACTAGCGACAACTCTCCAATCCAGCGCGCTCTGTTGCACTTTCAAAGTAGGTCGCAGAATAGCTGTTCGTCGTCTTAGGTATCGGCATATATTCGCAATACTAAAGCAACCTTAATTTAAGGTATTGATCTAAAACGCTTTAGCATGGAGAACAAGGTACTGGTAAGGCTAGGTGTAAGTAAAGCCCAGCTCTGCCAAAGCTTGCTCAAACGCTGAATTAATCTGCAATACCGAAAACTCGCGGCGCTCCGGATAGGTTTTTCTCAGTCGGTCAAAGCCCTCTGGCGTCAGCCCGAACTCTCGAAAGCGCTTATCATCCCCTTGCAAATCGTAAACCAATCTGGTCAATGCGGCGACCTGCTGTTGGCTAAACGGCGGTTGTAAGGTCACAGTTGGTAGGCCCGCTTCTGGCAATAGCTGCTGGGACAGATCGTTAGGCTCGATCTTCAGCGCCTGGCACATCGCATGGTAGATCATGCTGGTGCCGGTCATCTTACCCTCGAGGCTATACCCAGCAATATGCGGCGTAGCGATAAAGCAATGCTCCACCAACTCGGTGATGACCTTCGGTTCGTGCTCCCAAACGTCCCAAATCAGCAGCGGCGCCCGGCTCGCCTTGGCTTGGGCCAACAAGGCACGATTGTCAACGACCGCGCCGCGACAGGCATTGATCAGCACTTGCTGCGGCGATAAAGCTTGCAACTGTTCGACGCCAATTAGGTAGCGGGTTGGAAACTCCGGGTATTGATCAAGCGGTACATGCAGGCTGATCACATCCGCTTGCAGGGCTTGCTGCAGACTAATACCGCCAGCAAGCTTTCCCTGCTGCTCAAGTGGAGGGTCGCAAAACAGCACCTTCATCCCCAAGGCTTGGGCACAACGCGCTGTCGCACTGCCGGTGTTACCCGCACCGATAACGGCAAAGCTTTTCCCTTTTAGGGATTGCTGGCGGAACTGGGCTGCCGCCAACAACGCACTGGTTACATACTGCGCCACCGAACGGGCATTGCAGCCCGGGGCCGAGGCGAAGGTGATGCCCTTTTCAGCAAGCAGGGTTTGGTCGACATGCTCGGTGCCAATGGTTGCAGTACCGATAAATTTAAGGTGCTGTGCTTGGCTAAGCAATGCGGCATTCACTTTGGTGATGGAGCGGATCAGCAAGGCATCAGCATCGGCTAGCTGCGCTGGAGCAATATTCCTGCCATCCACTGGAACCACTTCGCCGTGTTGCTTTAACAGTGCCTGAGCGAAGGGAATATTCTCGTCTACTACTATCTTCATCGGTATATCGTCGTGCGGGTAAAACACGCATCATATCAATCGCTGCGAGTGGGTACAGCGTAATCTGCCAAATCGCGCTGAAAGCGTGATAGTAAAAAATCCACCTGCAGAGCAGGTGGCTTTGACACGGCCCCCTAGAAGGGGGCTCACCTATACTACTGCATTTCCAGTCACATCTGACGTTCTTGCTCCTCTTTCTCTACCTTGTCTTGATGCCTGACATACCGCCTGATTATGTCTTCGTTCGCCCCTACGGAATCAACGAAGTATCCTCTTTGCCAAAAGTGATTACCCCACAGTTTCTTCTTTCTCAAGTAAGGAAACTTCGCAAACAGCCTAATCGCGGTTCTTCCTTTAACAAAGCCTACATACTCTGAAACACTCAGGCTCGGG
>NZ_AUBZ01000013.1 GCF_000429505.1 Aliagarivorans taiwanensis DSM 22990
TTAGACACAGCGACTCCGGGTTGGCTGGCAAGTGAAGCAGCTAGCGATATAAGCCTTTGAGTACGTCTGGGGTCATTGAGCTCTGCCTGACTAAACTGCGCTTGTGCCCACTCCATTGGGTTTGAACTGTCCATCGTAACCATCTCATTGAGAAATCTAAATGATCTGATCACAAGGTGAGGATTGAGTTCAAAAAAAATCCCCGAACGATGTTCGGGGATTTGTGTATAAGAGACAGGCACAATGCAGCCTTTTTCCATGGTTGTTTGCGGCGTTACTTTGTTCAATTAGTTCGGTTTCATGAACATTGGTCATTGCAGCATCAAAAAAATGTATCTATATGATAAATTTAAGAATAATCCTGAACTCAGGTTTGTTTGCCATACCTACTTTCGATAGACTCGCCGCTGCAAAGCATTCATCTTGAACTATCGTGGTGAACGCATGATGAAAAGTAACTTAAGTAAGGAATATGCAATGAATTTGCTACGTTGGATTATGAGCTGTTGTTTGGTTGTCGTATTGAGTGCCTGTGGTGGTGGGCATGGTTATGAAGGCACCTATCAAAACAACATGCTGGGTATCGTCTCTGAGTTGGAGATCGGTAAAAATTATCTGATGTCCGACGGCGAAAAGCAAAAGGTGGACAAAATCTCAGTCGAGAAACGCGGCGGAGATGAGTACTTGGTTTTTGTTACCGACGGTCAGCGCGAAGAAATGCGCATTGCTGACAGGAATACCTTAGTGATTGATTTGGGTATTGTTGAGATGGTCTGGACGCGGACCAAGTAAAAAGCCTTGTTACTGCTCAGAATGATTGAAATAGCGCCACTTTAGAGTGGCGCTATTCTGTTCAAGGCGGCGGTCAATTGTTAAGCTATCAACGCATAACAAGGAGAGACTATGCAGCTTTACATTGGTAACCAGAACTATTCGACGTGGTCGCTGCGACCGTGGTTGGTGATCCAACACTTCGGTTTGGACGTGGAAACGGTCAAGCTCAAGCTGTTCAGCGAGCAGTTTTACGCCAAGCTTGCGGAGCTGGGCGCAGCCGCCAAAGTGCCAACCTTGGTGGACTATGACTTGGTGGTATGGGATTCGCTGGCGATCTGTGAATACCTTAACGAGACCTACCTTGAGGGCAAGGGCTGGCCAAGTGATCCGAAGGCCCGCGCCAAGGCGCGCTCGTTGGCCGCCGAGATGCACTCAGGCTTTGGCGCGCTGCGCAGCCAGATGCCGATGAACTGCCGCGCCCGCCGCTTTGTAAAGCGCACCGAGCTGCTTAACCTTGATATCACCCGCATCGAGCAGATCTGGGCCGAGCAGATGGAGCTCTACCCCGGTCGCTGGCTGTTCGGCGAATGGTCGATTGTCGATGCGATGTTTGCCCCAGTGGTACTGCGCTTTATGACCTACCAAGTCGAGCTAAACTCCTACGCCCGACTGTATATGGAAAAGACCCTGTCTTCCCCGCATATCCAGCAGTGGCTGGCGGAAGCGGCCATGGAAACCGATGTGGTTGATGAGGCAGAGGTAGGCGAGCAACTCTAGCTCGCCTGCTATCGCGATATCTTAAGGCGGCCCAAGCGCCGCCTAGCGAATCAATCCCTCTTGATACAAGTGCTCGAACAGCTGCTTCACCACCAACGAGCAGCGTGGCAGATCGTCATAGCCCAACCAAGCCAACTCTTCGATCTCTGAATCCACCGCCAGCTCGCCTTGGTAATCCGCTTGATAGCAGGTGATCTGCACTTGGGTACCATCGTCTTTGCCGTCGGCTTGGTCGATAAAGGTGCCAAACAGCGCCAGTGATGTTGGCTCCAATGCTACGCTCAGTTCTTCTTGGATCTCCCGGCACAGCGCCTGCTGGTCACTCTCGCCGGGGTCGCGCTTGCCGCCGGGGATGTAAAACAGCTGCTTGCCTTTGGAGCGCACGCAAAGCACCTTGTGGTCTTCGATGCGCAGCCACGCTAGTTTGTCGATGAATTTGCTCATGGTTGTTACCTTGTTCGGTGTAGCCGCTTATTCCGCTGCTTTATAAGCACTTGACCTAAAACAGTATTAAAGAGACTCGCAATTGATACGGTGGTTGAAGTGTGACAATTACAATCGAAACCGGGGAGGGACACAATGCTAATCAACCACCGCGACGGCGAAATCTCGCCGGCCAATGCTGAAGGCTGTCAACTAGACAGCCGCATTGGTGTGTTTACCCTTACCGAGTTGCTGGCCAGAGGTAAGTCGGCCTACTCCTATCTGGCGGAAGGGCCGGAGGGGAGTGCCGTGGTCAAGCTGATGCATCACGAGCCGTGCCCGTACTATGATTTTGGCGACAACAACAAGGTGGATCTAGAAGTCGCCGCCTACCAGCGCTTGCAGCAGTTAGGGATCGCGGTACCCGAGTTGTTGACCCACGACCGTGAACATGGCTATTTAATCAAAACCTTCCTTGATGGCCCAACAGTGAGCGAGCTGGTGATTGCCCAAGCGTTGAACGAGGCCTGCGTTGCCCAAGTCTTCACCATGGCCAACAGCCTGAAATCGGCGGGATTAAACATCGACTACTTCCCCGATAACTTCGTTTGGCTGCAGGGGCGCTTGTTTTACGTTGATTACGAGCACAACCCCTATGACAGCCACTGGGATCTGCGCAACTGGGGGCTTTACTACTGGGCCAACAGCGAGGGCATGAAGCGCTTTAAGCAAAACGGTCAGGTCGATGCGATTAACATCGCCATAAATAGCGGCGAGCCGATTAAAGCACCGTTTGAGGCGCAGGTAGCTGCTTGGGCTAGCAAGTATGAGTAGTGGCCGGTATAGGAGTTATGTGTGGCTGTCGGCTTAAAGTGGTTCTTGTAATCACCACCCAACAGCCTATCAGCTAAAAGAAAACCCGCTTGCGCGGGTTTTTTCTTACTTACGTGATTCGCAATCCCTCGCGACCCAATTCACAGTGTTTTAATCGCGTTTAAGGGCGCTCGCCTGCGGCGATACGGCGCTCGATATCGGCCACCACTTCTGGGAAGTCGGCGATGGTATCAATCATATAATGCGGCTTGCTGGCAGAGAGTTTTTCGCGAGCGGTGGCGCGGGCTACGTCCAGTGCGGCTGGTGCGGCGTTTTGGTACTGCTCGAAGGTAAGGCCCGCTTCGTTGCCGGAGAGTAGCAAGGCGACAGTCCACATGCCGGCGTTGTGGCCTTCGGTAATGCCCGGGGCGGCGTCATCTACCTTGATGCAGCGGCGCACGTCGCTGACTTGTAGCTCGAGCAGGTTTTTCAGCGCCATATGCGCTGCCGGGCGGCCGCCTTGGGGCAGGTCGTCGGTGGCCACTACACAATCTGGCTGGTAGCCGTAGTCACGGGCAGCGGGGATCAGCACGTCCATTACCTCGCGCGGGTAGCCCGAACACGAGCCAATCTTAATGCCCTTGGCTTTCAGCCCATCCACCACCTCGATGGTGTTAAGGATCGGCGCCGCATGGTCGGCCACCTTGGCCTTTTGCAGCGGCATAAAGGCGGCGTAGATGGCGTCGATATCCGCCTCGTTCATAGCGCGGCCAAACTGGGCCTGCCAGCGTGCATCCACCGAGGGCAGCTTACCCACCGCTTGAATATGGTCCCACTTGCCAAGGCCCATCGGGGCGCGGGCTTCTTCAAGGTTTATGTCGAAGTCGAAGCCTTGTTTAAACGCTTCAACAAAGATGCTGGTGGGGGCGAAGGAGCCGAAATCGACAATGGTGCCGGCCCAATCGAAGATAACCGCTTGTACAGAAGAAGACGTGGTCATGCTTTTACCTCGTAGTTGTAATCGTGACTGACCTGAGCGATGGCGCGCTCAAAGATATCCAGCGCTTCGCAAAGCTGCTGGCGGGAAATAATCAGCGGCGGACTGAGCTGGATTACGTTGCCCTGCGACACCTTAAAGCTCAGCCCGTCGTTGAGGCATTGGTAGAGCACCGCTTCGGCTTCATCCAGCGCGCGCTGTTTGGTGTCTTGGTCAGTGACCAGCTCCACGCCCCACAGCAGGCCGATGCCGCGCACATCGCCGATAAGCGGGTAGCGGGCCTGCATGGCGTGCAAGCGTTCGGCCACATAGCGGCTGTCATCGCGGGTTTTCGCTAGCAGGTTTTCTTGCTCAATCGCTTCGATGGTGCCGAGTGCTGCGGCACAGCCTAGTGGGCTTTTCTCGTGGGTGTAGTGGCCCAGCGAGACCTGTGCCGCGCTGTTGTACTTGTCTTTGGTGACCATGGCGGCAATCGGCACTAAGCCGCCGCCCAGGCCCTTGCCGATGCACAGGATGTCGGGCTCGATATCGTAGGCTTGGTAGGTAAACCATTCGCCGCTGCGGCCCAGGCCGTTGGGGATGTCGTCGATAATCAGCAGCACATTGTGCTTGTCGCAGATCTCGCGGATGCGTTTCCAGTAGGCCTTGCTTGGCACTTGCACGTCGGTGTTGCGCACGCTCTCGGCGATAAAGGCGCCGATACCGCCTTCTTTCTCAATCACGTATTCCAGATAGTCGGCGTAGTGCAGGTCGCTGCCATCGGGCGAGGGCAGGGCGCCACGGTAGCTCACCGCCGGTGGAATCCGCTCGACCCCGGCCATCAGCGGGCCCATGCCTTCACGGAAGCAGGCTTCGCCGCCCACCGAGATGGCATCGAGCGATGCGCCATGGAAGGAGTCCCACAATGAGACCACCTTGTAGTTGTTGGTAATAAAGCGAGCCAGCTTAAGCGCCATGCCCACCACCGAGGTCCCGCCGGGGGCGAACAGTACCCGGTTTAGCTCGCCGCCGCAGATCTCGCTCAGCTTCTCGGCGCAATCGATGGCGACCTCGTTGGTAAAGCGGCGCGGTGAAAACGGCAGGCTGGCCATCTGCTCACTCACTCGCTTGACTACCTGAGGGTGGCCATAGCCAAGCTGGTGCACGTTGTTGCCGTGAAAGTCCATATAGCGCTTGCCGGCGCTATCGACGATGTAGATCCCTTCGGCGGCCTGCAGGCTATCCAAACAAGGCGTCGACATCGCTTGATGTAAGAAGATGTTGGCATCACGCTCCAGCAAGGCTTGGGTCTTGGGGTGCTGGATATTGCTGTTCCACTGCTGGCGGGCGGCGGTGGTGTTCACGTCGCCTTCGCTGCGTAGGTGCTGCTCACTGTTGGCTTTAGTGCTGCTTAGCTTATTGCTGTCCACGCTTAGGCCTCCCAGTACATGCTTTGCTGCACGGCGGCAATCAGCCGCTCGATATCAGCCGGGTAGACTTCGCCAATGTTACCGATGCGGAAGCAATCGGCGTTGGACACCTTACCCGGGTAGATCACAAAGCCGCGCTGCTTAAGGTTGAGATAGAAGCGCTTGAAGTCGTAATCGCTGTGCTCGGGCGAGTAGAATGAGGTGATAATCGGTGAGTGAAGCGACTCATCCAACAGCGGGGTGAAGCCCAGCGAGCGCATGCCCTGCACCAAGACCTTTTGGTTCTCTTTGTAGCGCTTGTGGCGGGCGGCAATCCCCCCTTCAGCTTCCAGCTCAAGCAGCGCTTGGTAGAAGGCACGTACGGTATGCGTGGGGGAGGTAAAGCGCCACTTGCCGTGATTCACTTCCATGCAATGCCATTGGTCATACAGGTCGAGGCTGAGCGAACGCGCCTGCCCCTTGCATTTATCCAACTCACTTTGCTTGGCAATCACAAAGCCAAAGCCCGGTACACCCTGAATACACTTGTTGGCCGAGCTAATCAGAAAATCGATACCCAGCTCGCCCACGTCCATTGGGATACCGCCGAAGCTCGACATGGCATCGACGATCATGGTCTTGCCATGGTCCTTGGCCAGCTTACAGATGGCCTCGATGGGGTTGAGTATGCCGGTGGTGGTTTCGCAATGCACCGTTGCCACATGGGTGATGCTGTCATCCTGTTTAAGGTGTTGGGCAATGGCGTCCAGCGATGGTTGGGCCGTCTCGCCCGGTGCGACCACTTTACAAGGGATGTTGAGGTAGCTGGCAATCTGGGCGATACGTGCGCCATAAGCGCCATTGTTGACCACCAATAGTTTGCCCTGCGGGTCAATGGCGCTGCCGATGGTGGCTTCCACCGAGGCGGTGCCGCTGCCTTGCATCAGCACGCTGGTATAGCCGGGCTGGTTGGTAGCCAGTGCAACTAGTTTTCCGCGGATAACTTCGACGATGTCTTTGTTGTAATCATCGTCCCAGGTGCACCAGTCTTTTAGCATGGCGACCCGCACCGATTCCGAGGTAGAGAGCGGGCCGGGCGTGAGCAGTAGGTAATCGTTTTTCATATCAATCAATTTGGACTATACCAGAGTTGCTGCAGACTCTAACAACCCGCTATGGCGCGGTAAATAGCTCTCCAACCAGTGTCATAAAAGATTCACGGGTAGTTTTGCTCATCCATCGCAGACGAGCACGATTTAGAAAAACTGACATTTTTCGTTCATGCAAACGTCATATATCCCGCCTACCTTAAAAATCACCAAACTGGTACAGACCAAAAATCATGAATTTGGAGATAATCATGCAAAACCGTTTTGCTTTAGGAGCTCTGGCTGCCGCAGTCGCTTTGATGAGTAATGCCGCTGTGGCTGCTCAAGAGGTGACGGTTTACACTGCGTTTGAAACTGACATCCTGGCTAAATACAAGAATGCTTTTGAAGCTGAAAACCCAGGGATTACCATTAAGTGGGTACGCGACTCAACCGGCATCATGACCGCTAAGTTATTGGCAGAAAAAGCAAACCCACAAGCCGAAGTGGTTTGGGGCCTGGCGGGCTCTTCCATGGCGCTACTGAAAAACGAAGGCATTCTTCAGCCCTACACCCCGCAAGGTCTGGATCAGCTGCGCGCTAGCCTGAACGACCCACAACAGCAGCAAGCATGGTACGGCAACGACGCGTTCTTCAACGCAATCTGCTTTAACGAAGTCGTTGCGCAGCAGCATAACTTGTCTAAACCAGAGTCTTGGGAAGACCTGACCAAGCCCGAGTACCAAGGCCACATCGCCATGCCAAACCCTGCCTCTTCAGGCACCGGCTACATGCAGGTATCTGCGTGGCTGCAAAACATGGGCGACGAGCAAGGTTGGGACTACATGGCCCGCCTGGATGACAACATCGCTCACTACACCCACTCTGGCTCTAAGCCTTGTGTACAGGCTGCGATGGGCGAAGTGGCAATCGGTATCTCTATGGCTAGCCGCGGCGCCAAGCTGAAGACTCAAGGCGCACCGATTAAAGTGATTACCCCTGAAGGTATTGGCTGGGAATCTGAAGCGGTTGGCCTAGTTAAGTCATCTGAAGCCGCGCAGCGTGTGGTTGACTGGTCTATCTCAAAAGCGGCGAACGAGCTGTACGTTGAGATGTACCCAGTGGTTGGTCACGTTGATGTGAAAGCGGAAGTTGCTAACTTCCCAGATGTGGAAGCGAAAATGGCAGAGATGGACTTCGCGCGTATGGGCGATGAGCGTGCCGTTGTCCTAAAAGATTGGTCTGACCGCTTCGATGCGAAATCAGAGCCGAAGTCTTAATTCGCGATTTCTCTAGATAGCTCCGCTATCTAGCTACCTGAACGGCTGAAGCTTGGTATGTCATTGCTTCGGCCGTTTTTTTTTAGCTCTTCAGCACCTTTTTAATCTGAGCCTTAACCTATGAACGATCAACAAATCAGTCGCGAACAGGGCGATGTTAACCTGTCCGAGCAGCGTACGCAGTTCCAACAGCAACACCTCGACCCTCGCTCCCGCGAACTGGTGGAGAAAGACCAGCAGCTGTTTTTACACCAGAGCCTGAGCACACCGGTGCTGCATGCACTCAGTCATTCCGAAGGCGCTTACATTGTCGATATGGCGGGCAAGCGCTATCTGGACTGCCACGGCAACGGGGTACATGCCGCTGGCTTTAACAACGACTATGTGTGTGAAAAGGTGGTGGACGCACTGCGCAGCAAGAACACCTTTACCTCGCGCCGCTACACCAACTCCAACATTGTTGGCTTGGCGGAAAAGCTGATTGCGGTGACCCCTGAAGGGCTGGATCGGGTATCGTTCTGCCCGGGCGGCTCCGAGGCTATCGAGCTGGCGGTGTCGATCGCCAAGTCTTACACCAACAAATGGAAGACCATCTCGTTTTGGGACTCCTACCACGGCAATGGCTTTCAATCGGCCAGCCTGGGCGGCGAGCGCCTGTTTAAAAAACGCCTTGGGCCGATGGTGCCGGGCGCACTGCATGTGGACTTCCCCAACTACCAAAACAACCCTTGGGGCTTTACCGATCAGCGACAAGTCGATGATGAAATCCTTCGTCAGATGCGCACCTTGTTTGAAAAAGAAGGTGATATCGCCTGTGTGGTGGGCGAACCGATCAGTGCCACGCCGGTGATGCCGACGCGCTATTTCTGGCAGCAGGTGAAGCTGTTATGTGAAGAGCACGGGGCGCTGTTGATCTTTGATGAGATCATCGAGGGCTTCGGTCGCACCGGCAAGATGTTTGCCTGCGAGCACTATGTGACCCCCGATATCTTGGTGCTGGGCAAGTCGCTCGGCGGCGGGCTGATGCCGTTTGCAGGCGTAGTGGTTAACGAGAAGTACAACGTGTTGGAGACCCAGTCGGTGGGCCATTACACCCACGAGAAAAACGGGCTATGTGGCGCGGCAGGTCTGGCGATGATTGAGTATCTCGAGATGCATCAACTGGTGGAGAACTCCGCCAAGTTGGGTGAGTACTTGATGGAACGCTTCAAGCAGATGCAAACGAGCTACCCCATCGTTGGCAGTGTCGATGGCATCGGCCTGCATATCGGCCTTGAGATCCTAAGCGCTGATGGCAGCGGCCAGCGTGGGGTCGAAGAAGCGGAGCGGATCATGTACCAGTGCTTCGAGAACGGCTTGGCGTTTAAATTGATTGAGAGCAGCATTATTACCCTGCGCCCATCGCTGGTGATCACCTTGGAAGACGCCAAGTTTATCGCCGACACCATTGAGGCGGCGATTGTGGCATAGCTGGCGTAACGGCGCGGTGTCGTATTACCAGAGTCGCTGCTAGACGCGTTGCCAGAGAGGCATAGCAGTTTATAATCAAGCGATTAGTAAACTGCATGGTTATTCCTATGAGCCTGACCAGCCTCTCTCCTTTCCCCTTACTCTATCAACTCAACACCCGAGTCGAGCTGCGAAAGCTCAGCGAACAGCTCGGCCGAGCCGCTACCCTCGATGATATTGATGACGCCTTGTTAAAAGCACTTCGCGAGCAAGGCTTTCAGTGGCTATGGCTGCTGGGCGTGTGGCAGACCGGGCCGCTTGGTCAGCAGATCTCGCGCCAACACCCCAGCTGGCAGGAGGAGTTTCGCCACACGCTGCCGGATCTAAGCGATGACGATATCCCCGGCTCATGTTTTGCGGTGTATGACTATCAGGTGCATGGCGAACTCGGTGGCAATGCCGCGCTGCTAAGGCTTCGCAAACGGGCACATGCCGCGGGGCTGCGGGTGATGCTGGATTTTGTCCCCAACCATATGGCGCCGGACCACCCGTGGCTGGAGTCGCATCCGGACTACTTTATCCAAGGCGATCAGGCGCTGCTTGAAAGCCAGCCAGATAACTATTATTTGCTTGGTGAGAGTGCGCTAGGCGAGCCTGCGCGCATTGTCGCCCATGGCCGCGACCCTTATTTCCCCGGCTGGCCCGATACCGCTCAGCTTGATTACGCCAACCCCGAGTGTCATCAGGCGATGCTGCAACAGCTATTGCGGATCAGCGAGCTATGCGACGGGCTGCGCTGCGATATGGCGATGCTACTCGAGCCGCATATCTTTGAGCAGACCTGGGGGCGAGCGTGCGCGCCGTTCTGGCCAGAGGCGATTGCCCGGGTCAAACAGGCCCATCCCGCGTTTACCTTTATGGCCGAAGTGTATTGGGGGCGTGAGTGGGCGATGCAGCAACAAGGCTTTAATTTCGCCTACGACAAGGAGCTGCTGGATCGCTTGATTGCCGGCGACGCCGAACATATCACCGGCCACCTGCGGGCCGAACCTGACTACCAACATCGTCTGGCGCGCTTTTTAGAAAACCACGATGAGCAGCGCGCCGCCAAGGTGTTTTTTGATAAGCAGCATCAGGCAGCCGCCTTGCTGAGCTACCTAAGCCCCGGGCTACGCTTTTTCCAGCACGGCCAGCTTGAAGGTTGGCGTACCCATATTCCTCCGCACCTTAATCGCGGCCCGCAGGAGCAGACTAACCCTGAGCTTGCAGAATTTTATCGCGACCTGTTGGTGGTGCTCGGGCGCGAAGTGGTTCATCGCGGTCAGTGGTGCTTGCTCGACACCAAGTTGGCCGCGCCGTTAATCGGCATTCGCTGGAGAGGGGAAGGGCACCAGCCACTGCTAGTGGTGGTCAACTACAGTGCGCAATCGAGCGCTAGCGAGCTTGATGTCAGCGCTCTACTTGAGGCGTCTAAGCCGCGTGTGTTAATGCAACAGGGTGCTCAGCTCGCCTCTGATAAGTTTGAGAAGTTCACGTTAGGGCCTTGGGGCTATGTGATTGTGGAAGGGGAGTCGGTTCGCTAGCCACCGCGCTTACTCAAGGCACGAATATAGGCAAAGATATTCTCCGCATCTTGCGGGCTGAGGATCGTTTTAAATGCTGGCATCCCTTGTTCCGGCTTGCCGCTGAGCACCACTTGGTGGATCAGGTAGGTATCGTTGGTAAGCGGATTGCGTAGGGTTTGCACCAGGTTGGCCGGGGGGCTGAGTTGCTCGGTGGCTACCGGTCCCTTGCCTTGCGCATATTTGCCATGGCAGCGCATGCAGTATTCAAGGTACAAATCTTTGCCAAGGGTGGGATTGCCGCCTTTGGCATCGACCAAATTAATTGAGATAAACACAATGACCAGAATCGCAACGATGGTCATTAGCACGGTTGCAAAAGACTCTATCCCACTGTTCAAACAGACCTCCAGAGAGCGCTATGCTGCCTTTACGTCTGGCTTTGAGCGTAGACCAGTGGTGGCTGTTCTTCCTGACCTCAAGGCGTTTTCATGGCGCTGTTAACATTTCACGCCTGCGGAAAAAGGATCATTTGACGATCGCTCGCTGTTGGGCTTATCCACTGCAGCGCTAAACGTTCATCGACTGTCTTGTTCCACTATCGCTCGCTGCAGTTGGGGGCGATGAGATCTACACGTCGTCATCTTATTGCAATAGTTGCCCTCTACTCTTTGGACTATACCAATATTTAGGGCTGTTTCGCAGTTATGAGCACTTCTGAACATTATCTGGTGATTGACCGTCTGGCCAAGCAGTTTGGCCAGTTCACCGCACTCAAAGAGATTTCACTCCATATCGAGAAAGGCGAGTTTGTGTGCTTTCTTGGGCCATCGGGTTGCGGCAAAACCACCTTGCTGCGAGCGATAGCGGGTTTGGACCTGCCAAGTAGCGGCAAGATCACCCAGAACGGCGCGGATACCACCTTCCTGCCGCCGGAGAAACGTGACTTCGGGATTGTGTTCCAGTCTTACGCCCTGTTTCCCAACCTGACAGTGCAAGAGAACATCGCGCTGGGGCTGAAAAATCAGGGCATGTCGACCCAAGACGCCTTGGGCAAGGTTGATGAGTGGCTGGCGCTGATTGGCCTGCCGGGTTCGGGGCACAAGTTCCCGAATCAGCTCTCGGGTGGTCAGCAGCAGCGAGTGGCTTTGGCGCGTGCTTTGGCCTTGTCGCCGGGCTTGCTGCTGTTGGATGAGCCGCTTTCGGCGCTGGATGCCAAGGTGCGTACCCATCTGCGTGACGAGATCTGCCAGCTGCAACGCAAATTGGGCATCACCACCATTATGGTGACCCACGACCAAGACGAAGCGCTCACCATGGCGGATCGCATTGTGGTGATGAACCACGGCGTGATTGAGCAGGTGGGGACTCCGCAGGAGATCTACCAGCAGCCCGCCAGTCGTTTTGTGGCCGAGTTTGTCGGCAAGATGAACTTTATCGAGAGCTCGGTTGTGGCCAAGCGCCAACTAAGAGTCGCCGAGTCTATCTTCGATTCGCCGGAGCTGAGTAACCACCAACCCGAGGTGGGCGAGCTGCTATCACTGGCGGTGCGCCCTGAGCGCGTACGTTTTGTGGACGCGTCAGAGCAAAGCCTGCCAGTGAAGGTCTGCAGCCAGGAGTTTATGGGGGCCTTCTACCGCGTTGAGTGCGAGCTGCTAAACGATAGTGAGGCTGAGCTGGTGATCGCCGATATCGGCATTGAGGCGCACACCAAGCTGGCGTTGCAAGATGGTGATGTTCGCCATATCGATATCAGCAGCTGCGGCATGCTGGCCTATCCGTCGGCGCTAGCCAGCTAGGAGAGCACAATGACCACCTTAACCCTGTCCAATACCGGCGGCTCTTGGCTCGAACAGCTACTGCGCCGACGTGAACGCTTGAGTCGTGACAACCTGTTGCTCGGCGGCTTGCTGGTGTTGCTGTGCGGCTTTATGGCGATGTTTGTGGCGCTGCCGCTGTGGGCGATGTTCAGTAAAAGCTTGCAGAACCGTAGTGGCGAGTTTGTGGGTCTTGAAAACTTTGCCAACTACTTCGCCTCTCCGGCGCTGTGGCAGTCGCTGACCAACACCCTGACGCTGGGGCTGCTGGTGACTACGATTGTCACCACCTTAGCGTTTACCTACGCCTATGCGCTAACCCGCTCGTGCATGCCACTAAAAGGCCTGTTTCAGGTACTGGGCACTGCGCCGATTCTGGCGCCCTCGCTGCTACCGGCGATTAGCCTGATTTTCTTGTTCGGCAACCAAGGGGTGGCCCGTGAGCTACTTGGTGGCAACTCGGTCTACGGCTTGGTGGGCATCGCCATGGGCTTGGTGTTCTGGACCTTTCCCCATGCTCTGATGATCCTGAACACCTCGCTGCGCACCTCGGATGCACGCCTGTACGAGGCGGCCAAGGCGCTGAAAACTTCGCCCTTTAAAACCTTTATGATTGTCACGCTGCCAGCGGCCAAATACGGCCTGATCAGCACGCTGATCGTGGTGTTCACGCTAGTGGTCTGTGACTTTGGTGTGCCCAAGGTGATTGGTGGCAGCTACAACGTGCTGGCCACCGATATCTTCAAGCAGGTGGTGGGGCAGCAAAACTTCTCCATGGGCGCGGTGACCAGTATCTTGCTGTTGGTGCCTGCCTTGCTGGCCTTTGTGGCCGACCGCTGGGTGCAGAAAAAACAAAAGAGCCTGTTCGATACCCGTTCGGTGGCCTATCAACCAGAGCCCAACAAATTGCGCGATGGCCTGTGCCTGCTGTACTGTGGCGTGATTTCGCTAGCGGTATTAGTAGTGCTGGGCATGGCGGTGTATGGCTCCTTGGTCACCTTCTGGCCGTGGAACAAGGCACTGACCCTGAACAACTACAACTTCGCAGAGATGAGCACCTACGGCTGGTCGCCGTACTTTAACTCGCTACGCCTTGGTGGCTGGACCGCGCTGTTTGGCACCATCATTATCTTTATCGGTGCCTACGCGATTGAAAAAGGCCGCTCTTACGCGCCAATGCGTCAGGCGCTGCAGATGTTCTCGGTGGTGCCAATGGCGGTGCCGGGGATGGTGCTAGGCTTGGGCTATATCTTCTTCTTTAACGACCCGGCCAATCCGCTCAATGTGATGTATGGCACCATGGCGTTCTTGGTGGTCAATACGGTGGTGCACTACTACACCGTTGGACATATGACCGCGCTGGCCGCGCTAAAACAGTTGCCTGCGGAGATTGAGGCTACTGCCGCCTCGGTGAAACTGCCCCAGTACAAGCTGTTTTTTAAGGTGACGGTACCGGTGTGCCTGCCGGCGATTCTGGACATAGCCACCTACATGTTTGTCAATGCACTGACAACCACCTCAGCAGTTGTGTTTTTGTATGCAACCGATACTATTCCTGCTTCAGTGTCGGTGTTGAACATGGACGATGCCGGTCAAACCGGTGCTGCCGCCGCGATGGCGGTAATGATTATGCTCTCGGCGGCTGCGGCGAAACTGCTGCACATGCTGATAGCGAAGTTGCTGGAAGGCAAAACCCAAGGCTGGCGTAAGCGTTAATACAGGAAAGCACGTTGCAATATCTAAAAATCAAAGATGCCATTGTTGAGCAGATTGAAGACGGCATGCTCACCGCTCGCCAAAAGCTGCCCGCCGAACGTAAGTTGGCGGAGGCCTTCGATACCACCCGAGTCACCTTGCGTGAGGCCTTGTCGATGCTCGAAGCCGAAGGGCGGGTTTATCGGGAAGACCGTCGCGGTTGGTTTGTCTCACCCGAGCCGATGTCCTACGACCCAACCCAAACGCTCAACTTCACTAATATGGCCTTGGCGCAGCAGCGCCAGCCGCGCACCGAGCTGCTAGCCGCCAAGCAGGTATTGGCGAGCAAGCATGCAGCCAAGAAGCTCGAGCTGCCGCCGTTTTCCGATATCTACCGGATTGACCGGGTGCGTTACCTCGAAGAGCGGCCGGTGCTGTATGTGACCAACTTTATCCGCGCTGAGCTATTCCCCGATCTGCTGGAGCGCGATTGCTCACAAAACTCGCTGACCGATATCTATCGCGAGCACTATGGCGTGGAATACCAGCGCATCCGCTATCGCATTACCACCAGCTCCTTGCAGGGCGAGATCGCACAGGTGCTGCGGGCCACCGCTGGCACGCCGGCAATGGTAGTGGAGCGTATTAACTACAGCCAAACCGGCGAGCTGATCGATTGCGATATCGAATACTGGCGTCACGATGCCATCTCCATCGACTCCATTGCTGAGTTAAGCGTTTAAGGTTTTCTTTCTCTGATGGGCCCAGCCGGGCCCATGTGGTACCGCTATGTCTTTTTTTGCCGCTGCCTTAGTGGTGTTCTCCGCGTTATTGCATGCCGGATGGAACCTGCTGGGCAAATCCAATCAAGGTGGGGTGATCGCTTACGCCCTGTTAGCCGCTCTCGCCGGCTTTGCCTTATTGAGCCCCTTTATCGCGTGGTATCTATTGGTGCTGGATATCACTGCCGTGCCGATGACCTTTTGGGCCTTAATTGGCGTAAGTGGCCTGTCGCAGGCTATCTATATTGCCGGTTTGGGCATGGCCTACAAGCAGGCTGACATTGGTTTAGTCTATCCAGTGGCGCGCGCCATGCCGGTGCTGCTGGTGGGCATGGTTACCGTATTGCTGGGGCAGCATCTAAGCAGCGCAGCGTGGTTGGGCTTTGGGCTGATTACCGCGGGCTGCGTACTGGTACCGCTGCAGCGTTTTAGCCAGATCAGGCTCTCCGCCTACCTGAACGGTGGCATGCTTTGGGCGATTGTTGCTGCGCTGGGCACGGTCGGCTACTCAGTGGCAGATAAGCAGGCGCTGGATGTGCTCGGTGGGCTGCCTGACAGCCACTTTGCTGATTGGCAGCATGCCCTGTTCTACGTGGGCATCCAGTTTGGGGCGATGGCTCTGCCGCTGGCGATAATGCTGGCATGCTTGCGTACTGATAACGGCTTTGTCGCTGCTTGGCGCTGTCGCCGAGCCGCAGCATTGACCGGATGGATGATGGCCGCCACTTATGGCATCGTGCTGTACGCCATGACCATGGTTGAGAACGTCAGCTATGTGGTGGCGCTGCGCCAGATCAGTATCGTGTTTGGATTGGTGCTAGGCGTGTGGATATTGAACGAACGTTGGTATCACACCCGCGGCGTTGGCGTGCTACTGATCATCGGTGGTTTGGTGCTGGCGCTAAGTTAACGAGGTTTGCTCTGCCAATAGGCACAAAAAAGCGCCAATCTGGGATTGGCGCGAATTGCACTTACATTACTAGGATGTGTTGCGAGAAAAGCGTTAATTGGTAAAGACTGGTCCGGTACCCGTTGACCACAAGATCACGGTGGAAATCATGATACACACAAGCATCACCAAGCCCACGGTGACCAAGCTGCTGGCATAAATAAAGCCGCGCTCTTCAGGGATGTGCATAATGATCGGCACCCCGGTGTAGAGCAGGTAGACCGCATAAGCCACGCCCACCAGACCGGCCAGCATCACAAACCATGGTTCTGGATACAAAGTGGCAAAGCCCACCATAAACAGCGGTGTGGCTACATAGGCTGACAGCTCCAGAGTTTGCTGGTAGGTGGTATCGGCATTAAAGGTTTTGGCCATCCACAGCGCCGCATAGGCCAGGCTCATTACGCCGATGGTTAATGCTCCGTACATCGCAACCGACATATACAGCGCGCTACCTGCGGTTAAGTAAAAGCGGTTGTCACCGACATGCCAGCCGATGTGAACGGTAGAAAAGTAGCTGCAGATGGCAGGAATTAGTGCCACCAACAATAGGTGTAACAGACTGGCACCGATGCCCTCGTGGTGCTGATCGATGTCCTTCCATTCTTCTTTTGTGTGTGAAGCGAGTCCCCAAACATGACTAAAAAGCATTGCTGATCCCTCAATCAAAAGTTAACAACTGTGTAACATCGTTTATCTAGTAATGAACGAGGAATGCGGGGGAGTCAAGCCTGTAGAGCGGAACTTTTTATGGCACGTGGTTGTTGTTTGAGGCAGTTAATCGCTTAATAAACAAACGATTAAGTGAATGGCAGGGCCTAATCGGCGGCGCTGCCACAACACAGTTTATTGAGCTTGATCAAGCTCCAGTTGCTCGCCGTTGGCTGTTAACACAATAGTCTCAGGGGTCACTTTGAGCACGCTGCTTTGGCTGTACCAGTCGCCCAGTACGATGCGCTGGCCATGCTTACCGTTGTCGCGTGGGTGGAACGCCGGGCGATGGGTGTGGCCGTGGATCATGTAGTCGAGCTTCATACGGAAGAAGCGCTGTTCCACCTCGTCGGCATTCACATCCATGATTTCGAAGGTTTTTCCCTTCTTGGAGCGTTTGCTATTACTGCGAATGCGCTCGGCAATCTTCTCACGCACAAACAGCGGCATAAGTAAAAACAGCCGGCGTAGCCAGGGGCTTTGGGTTTTGCGGCGGTACTCTTGGTATTGCACATCGTCGGTACAGAGGGTGTCACCGTGCAGGATCAGCACCTTTTTGCCGTAAAGATTCAGCAGGTGCTCTTCTTCGAGCAGCACCATGCCACAGGCCTTGGCGTAGCGCTTGCCCAACATAAAGTCGCGGTTGCCGTGGATGTAGTAGCAATCTACACCTTGCTCGCTCAGCGCTTTGAGCTTGTCGGCCACATCGCGGGTGAGGGCGGAGGTGTCATCATCGCCAATCCAGTATTCGAACAGATCGCCGAGGATATAGAGGGCGTCTGCGCCGGGGGCGTCCTTGCTGAGAAATTCCAGAAATGCCCCGACGATGTCGGGGCGTTCCTCACTCAGATGGAGATCGGAAATAAAGTAACTGTGCACGGCTTAGTCGGCAACGGTCACTGATTCGATCACAATCTCTTCCAGTGGTACGTCTTGGTGAACGTAACCAAAGTTACCGGTGGCGACGCCTTTGATCTTGTTCACTACGTCCATGCCTTCGGTCACTTTACCGAATACACAGTAGCCCCAGCCTTCGGTGGTTTCTGCTTTGAAATCCAGGAAGGTGTTGTTGTTCACGTTGATGAAGAACTGGGCAGACGCTGAATGCGGGTCCATGGTACGCGCCATAGCGATGGTGCCAGTCTCGTTAGACAGGCCATTGTTGGCTTCGTTTTTGATCGGAGCGCGGGTCTCTTTCTCTTCCATACCAGAGGCCATGCCGCCGCCCTGAACCATAAAGCCATCGATTACGCGGTGGAAGATGGTGCCGTTGTAGAAACCATCGCGCGCGTAGGTCAAAAAGTTAGCCGCGGTTTCTGGTGCTTTTTCAGCATCCAGGCTTAGGGTGATGTCGCCCATGTTGGTGTGTAGAGTAACCATCGTGTTTCCTTAAACAGTCTGTTTGTCGTTGAGCCCCGATTCTAAACGCATCCACCGAGGAAATCAGCTGTTTATTCCGAGACACGGTGCTAGAATACGGGCCTTTATATCAGTACTAATCAGTAATCAGGAAGCTTGTCGATGTTGCAAATCTACAACACTCTCACCCGTAAGAAAGAAGTGTTTAAACCTTTAGTTGAAGGAAAGGTGGGAATGTATGTCTGTGGTGTCACCATCTACGATTACTGTCACATCGGCCATGCTCGCACCTTTGTCTCTTTTGACACCGTAGCTCGCTACCTGCGTTGGTCTGGCTACGACCTGACCTATGTGCGCAACATCACCGATGTAGACGACAAGATCATCAAGCGCGCTGCCGAAAATAACGAGAGCTGCGATGCACTTACCGAGCGCTTCACCAAGGCGATGCACGAAGATTTCGATGCGCTGAATATGATTCGCCCCGACATCGAGCCTACCGTGACCACCCATATGGATGAAATCATCGCGATCATCCAAAAGCTGGTGGACAAGGGCTACGCCTACCAAGCTGACAACGGCGACGTGCTGTTTGAAGTAAGCAAGTACGACGAGTACGGCAAGCTGAGCCAGCAAAACCTCGAGATGCTGCAAGCCGGTGCCCGAGTCGAAGTCGAGCAAGACAAGCGCGACCCGCTGGACTTTGTACTGTGGAAGCAGGCCAAGCCTGGTGAGCCAGACTGGGACAGCCCATGGGGCAAAGGTCGCCCGGGTTGGCACATCGAGTGTTCAGCGATGAACATGAAGCACTTGGGCGATGTGTTCGACATCCACGGCGGTGGCTCGGATCTGGCCTTCCCGCACCACGAGAACGAAGTGGCGCAGAGCTGCTGTGCCCACGACACCAACTACGTTAACTACTGGATGCACTCCGGTATGGTGCAGGTGAACAAAGAGAAGATGTCCAAGTCCTTGAACAACTTCTTCACCATCCGCGATGTATTGGAAGTATACGACGCGGAAACCGTGCGCTACTTCCTGCTGTCGGGCCACTACCGTAGCCAGCTGAACTACTCAGAACACAATCTCAAGCAAAGCCGGGCATCCTTGGAGCGCCTGTACACGTCCTTACGCGATGTAGCGCCTCAGCCGGTATCCGATGAGCTCGCCGCGCCTTACCGCGAGCAATTCAAACAGGCGATGGACGATGACTTCAACACCCCAGAAGCCTTCCCGGTATTCTTCGAACTGGCCAAAGAGATCAACCGCCTGAAGAGCGAACATGCCGCTAAGGCTGGCGAGTATGCCCAACTACTACTGGAGCTAACTGCAGTACTGGGCATCTGTCAGCAAGAGCCTGCCAGCTTCTTGCAAGGCGACCAAGGCGGCGATGAAGCGGCTGAGATTGAAGCGCTGATTAAAGCCCGTAACGAAGCTCGCGCAGCTAAAGACTGGGCAGCGGCCGATGCAGCGCGTGATGCCTTGAACGCCCTTAATGTGGTGCTGGAAGATGGCCCGCAGGGGACCACTTGGCGCAAAGCCTAGGCACTCGCTGCTAATGTGAGTAATTGAAAAAGCCACAACCTCGGTTGTGGCTTTTGTTTATCTAGATGTTTTAAGCTCTTAGCTTCGGGCTTCGGGCTTCGGGCTTCGGGCTTCGGGCTTCGGGCTTCGGGCTTCGGGTTTCGGGCTTCGGGCTTCGGGCTCATTATTGTTGTGGTGGTCTAGTAAGGGGAAGGTTTGCGGGTTATCCAAGGCATCATCGAGTTTGTTCAGTGTAAGCGCGCGTTGGCCAGCTATGAGCAACAGCGCAAAGGCTCTCAGCAACAGGACAAGGGTTTTGAGCAGCAGCGCAATGGTTCTCAGAAACAGCATAATCGCTTTCCAGACCATCCTCTTTCTGCCGCGCAGCGCCAAGGGCTTAGCGATTGGCAGGTATTACGCAGCTGGCGCGCTCAAGCGAATAGTTCTTTGTTAAGCGGCGCTCCGTTACTAAACCGTGTCTCTTTGCATTGGTTTAGCCTGCTGGGCGCTCTGCTTGGCATTACCACCATGTTTGGTTTGCTTTCCTACTCGGGCCAACAGCCCATCAACCTTCTTTACTTGCTACTGGTGTTTGGACCGCTGCAGTGGCTGATGATGGCGCTCTCCTTATTGAGCTTACGCGGGCAGGGCATCGCTTGGGTGAAGCTAATGCTACGCAAGCTGCCGGTGGAGGGCTTGCCCTCGCAAGTTAGGCGCTGGGCGCTGTTCTATCTCTCCCATTGGACTGGCCTGTGTTTTGCCATCGGTGCTGCGTTGTGTTTGCTGGTGATGGTGCTGGTACAAGATCTGGCTTTTGTCTGGGCCACCACCATTGAGGTGGGCGCGCAGGGGCTAAGTGCGCTACTGGTAAGCTTGTCTGCACCATGGAGTGCTTGGTGGCCAGCTGCCGGTGTCGACCCGCAACTGGTGGCGGATACCCAGTTTTTCCGTATGAGCGGCGCTAACCAACTGGTGAACGCCAGCCTGTATGGCCGCTGGTGGCCATTTGTGTTGGCCTTTGTGCTGTTTTACTGCCTGCTACCGCGAGCGGTATTGTTTGCCGTGGGCAACTGGCGCTGCGCCAAGTTGTTAGATGGCCTACCTGCCGCCGATCCGCAGATAGCGTCCTTACTGGCGCACTGGCGTGCCCAACAAGTTGATACCAGCAGTGCAGTGGAAGATGCCCATGTCGCGCTTGACTCAAATACGTCAGGCGACGCTATCCAGGTGCTGACTGAGCTGCCAAGCCCGCTGCTTTACTGGGGGCTGGAGCCGCACGAGCTAGGAGCACTCAGCCCGAATGACGGCGAGCGGCGGCCGCTCAGTCAAGCCCGTGGCAATGAGACTATGTTGCTGGTCCCCGGCTGGGAGCCGCCCTTGGGCGCACTGGCGGATAGCCTGGCCAGCCCCGTGGTTGAACAGCTTAGCTTGGTATTACTGCCGCTGGATGGGGCGCTCAGCGATGCCGATATTCAGAGCTGGCTGCTGTTTGCTGAGTGCCAAGCGAAGCTAAACGCGCTTTACTTGCTGGAGGGGAAGCATGCCTAAGTTTGTAGTGGTCGGTCACCCCAATAAGGGTAAGTCCAGCCTGGTGGCAACGCTGGCGCAGAACGATCAAATTGGTATATCGGCGCTCTCTGGCACCACGGTAAAAGCCACTCACTACGCGATGCAAGCCTCTGGCAGCCTCTGCTACGAGTTGGTCGATACCCCCGGCTTTCAGCGGGCAGAAGCACTGCTGGCCATCTTGCGCGAACAAGCCGATGACGCAGCTCGCCGCGCTGAGGCGATAACTAGCTGGCTGGCCCAAAGCGGCGATGACTTCCCTGACGAGCGGGCCTTGCTGGCGCCGGTGATGGATGAGGACGCTGCGCTCATCTACGTGGTAGACGGCGCCAAGCCCTATCGCAGCCACTATGAAGCGGAGATGGAAATCCTGCGCTGGACCGGGCGACCGCGGCTGGCCATTATCAACCCGATCAACGGCAATCGCTATGCCGAGCAATGGCGCAGTGCGCTCGACCAATACTTCAGCTTGGTGGTGGACTTTGACCCCTTACAGGCCAGTTTCGAGCAGCAACTGGCCCTGCTACGTAACTTCGCCACCCTAAAACAGAGCTGGCAACAGCCATTGGCCCATGCGATTGATGCGCTACAGCAGCAACGCGAAGACAAGGTGTCAGCGGCCCTCAATCAGTTGCAATCTGGTCTAGAGGAGCTGCTGAACTTCCGCTTGAGCAGTCCGGTGGGCCAGCAGGATGAGGCAGCCAAGCAAAAGTTGTTCACCGACTATCAGCATGCCTTGCTGCAGCACGAACGCGCGCTGCGTGAGCGGCTGCAAGCCAGTCTGTCCCACTATCACTACCAGCAACCCGACGAGCAGATGTTGCTCGATAGCAGCGAGCTGTTCGACCCCAAGCAGTGGCAACTGTGGGGGCTGCCACGCAAGCAGCTTACCTGGCTGGCGGCGGGCTCCGGCGGTGCGGCTGGTGCCATGGTAGATTTGGGGCTTAGTGCGGGCACCTTTATGCTTGGCGCTGTGGTGGGCTCGGTGGCCTCGGCTGGCAGTGTTTGGCTGTGGGGCGACAAGCTGGCCAAGGTGTCGAACAACAACAAACAGCAGCAGCTGACCATTGGCCCGGTAAAGAATCTGGCATTCAGTTGGGTGTTGCTGGCTCGTCAGCTGTATCTCATTGACAGCCTGCTGGGGCGCAACCATGCCCGCCGGGATGTGCCCAACTTGGAGCAGCTTGCGCAGGCGCAACAGCAGACCCGAGCACGCCTGGAGGCCTTGGGGCAAAAGGAGAAGCTACAGATAAGTCTTTGGCTACAAGGGCGAAAAGTGCCGGGAAATCAGCAGAAAACACTGCAAATACTAAAAACTCTTCTTGTTTATCGCTAACTCCGTGCTACAAAGCACGGCCGTTTGTGATACCGCTCAAGCATAGTGTGTTAACAATGTGATCTATTGAGCAGGTTGACAATACATTGCTTGTTGTTTGCTTCCCCCTCATTGGATGATGGCCGTGGCTGTAGATCAAAGGATTGATTGTTTGCCAATCTGGATTGTACCTGCCGATTATCAGGGATGCTTAATCATAATAACCGCGACCGTAATCGGTGTGATCTGCTCTGTTTGGCTAATACAGAGCGACCCCAAACCAGGAGCCCGCGCATAGACGCAAGCTATAGCTCAGGTCACAGCCCGTAAGTCCGAAGAGACACATAAAAAATACGGGAAAGTACAATGACAACAGTAACTAAAACCGCCGCCAGCTTGCTGGCCGGCTTGGCGCTGGGCTATGCCTCCAGTGTCAGTGCAGTGCCGCGTACCGCCTTTGTTCACTTGTTCGAGTGGAGCTGGGAAGACGTGGCAACCGAGTGTGAAACCTACCTTGGGCCAAAAGGCTTTGCTGCAGTTCAGGTTTCTCCCCCTAACAAACATATCGACGGTGGCCAGTGGTGGACTCGCTATCAGCCAGTCGGCTACTCCTTTGACAGCCGCAGTGGTAACCGCGGTCAGTTCCAAAACATGGTGCAGCGCTGTAAGGCAGCGGGCGTCGATATCTATGTTGACGCGGTGATCAACCATATGGCGGCCTGGGATCGCACCTTCCCTGAAGTGCCTTATGGCTCAAATGACTTCCACAACTGTACCAGCGACATCAACTACGGCGACCGTTGGCAGATCCAAAACTGCGACCTCTCTGGCCTGAACGATTTGAAAACCGAGTCGGATTACGTGCGCCAAAAGATTGCTGATTACATGAACGATGCCATCAGCATGGGCGTGGCGGGCTTCCGGATTGATGCCGCTAAGCACATTCCTGCAGGCGATATCGCCGCCATCAAGGGCAAGCTCAACGGTAATCCTTACATCTTCCAAGAGGTGATTGGCGCCGGTGGCGAGCCGGTTCGCCCAACTGAATACACCTACATCGGTGATGTGACCGAGTTTGGTTATGCGCGTTGGCTTGGTCCGGCCTTCCGTGAAAGCAATATTGCCCAGCTCAAAGACATCGGCACCTCAATGGAGCTGGCCAGCTCCAGCGCGGTACCGTTTGTTACCAACCACGACGAAGAGCGCCACAACCCCAATGGCCCTATCTGGCATGGGGTGCAGGGCAATGGCTACTTCCTGGCCAACGTATTCATGCTGGCCTATCCCTACGGCTATCCGAAGGTGATGTCGGGCTATTACTTTAACGGTGACTTCGACATGGGGCCGCCAAGCTCGGGTATCCACACCGGCAATGCCTGTGGCTTTGATGGCGGCAGCTGGGTGTGTGAACACCGCTGGCGCGGGATTGGCAACATGGTGGCGTTCCGTAACCATACTGCCGATGCCTGGCATGTGTCGGATTGGTGGCAAAATGGCAACGACCAGATTGCCTTTGGTCGCGGCGGCTTAGGCTATGTGGTGATCAACAAGCGTTGGGGCGGCGATTTGAACCAAAGCCTCAACACCGGTATGCCCGATGGCGAGTACTGCAACATCATCGAAGCTGACTTTAACGAGTCGACCGGTGCCTGTGTACTAGGCGAAGGTGCAAGCGGCCCTGCCACGATTACCGTGAGCGGCGGCTATGCCAACTTCAGCGTTGCCGGTGATAGCGCAGCGGCGATCCACGTAGGCGCTAAAGTGGGTGCCGGCTGTGGCAATGATTGTGGCGGCGGCGGAGGCGGCGGTGAGCCAGATTCTCCAGTATCCGCAAACTCAATCTGTGTTGATGGTAGTGCCGGGCTGCAAACCCTTTACTACTGGGCTGCGCAGCCAAGCGGTGCACTGGCCAATGCTACTTGGCCGGGTGTAGCTATGACCCAAAACGGCGGCTTCTACTGCCACGACCTTGGTGTCGAGCTAACTAGCATCAACGTTATCTTCAGCAACAACGGCAACGGTCAGACCGATGACCTAACAGCCCCGGGCGCTGGCTGTTATCAAGGCGGTAGCTGGAAGACCCTGCAAGATTGTGGCTTCGAGGTTAACGGCGATGGTGGCGACGGCGGTAATGGCGGCGGTGGCGGCACCACTGGCGATAGCAAGGTGTGCTACGACAACCAAGCCAACTTCAACAGCCCAACCATCTACTACTGGGCGGTGGAAGCAGAAACCGCGGTTGCAAACGCTCAATGGCCTGGCGCGGCGATGACAGCAGAGGATGGTCACTACTGCTACGACTTCGGCACGCCGTTGGCTAGCCTGAACGTGATCTTCTCCGATGCTGGCGCTAACCAAAGCGCTGATCTAAGTACCACTGGCGCTGCGCTGTGTAACAAGCTGGGCAGCTGGGTAGCACTGACCAACTGTATCAGCGGTGGCGGCAATGGTGGTAATGGCGGCAGCGGTGGTGATGAGAGTTGGTACTTCCGCGGCACCCCTAATGGTTGGGGCACTACCCTGTTGGAGTACGATGCGGCTTCGGGCGTGTACTTCACCGTGCAAAGCTTCAACGGCGAAGAGAGCCCAGCCCGCTTTAAGATCGATGATGGCAGCTGGAGTGATTCTTATCCAGCGGCTGACTACCAAGTCGATGATTTTGCGACCTATCGCATCACCTTTGACAGTGCAAGCAAAGCGATTGGCGTAACCCGCCAGTAATCTATTCCATCTGTCTCTTCCATCCATCTTTGCCCGGCTTAGGCCGGGCCTTTTTATGCCTGCGAAACAGACTCTAGAAGCTGGTTGGCGAGCTGCAGGCTCTCGTCGATCAGTGCATCGTTGCAGCTCAGATAGTTAGCGGGCTCACACAGCGCAGAGATCTCCTCGGCGCTGAATAGGGCGGTGAGCTCGGGGCTGGCGAGTAGCATCTCTTCGAGCTGCATATTGCTGCTGGCTGCCGTATCGATAATCCCTTTAACCAGCGCATAGCCTTGATTGCGCCCGAGTTTGTCTGCCACCGCCATCATCACCGCTTCTGACATGATCAGGTTGCGTGATGCGGCGAAGTTGCGACGCATGTTGTGGCGATTGACCACCAAGTTGTCGAGCAGACCTTGGGCGCGCTCCAACGCGGTGGACAGTGCCAGACAAGACTCGGGCACCAGCGACCAGTTGAGCATGCGCATCGAGGCGGCCCGCACATCTTGCTGGCGCGTGGATTGGACTTGTGGGGCATGGTACTAGAACCACCGCCGCCTTCGCCCTCTTGGGCCTCGGCAAGTGCGGCGCGGCCCATCAGCTCGATATCGTTGGCGATCCGGCACAGGGTGCCATGAACAATGGCAAAGCTCTGAATCGCCTCGACCACGTTATCCATACTGGCATTCCACAGCCCCACCGGCTGACTTAGCCCCAGCTTATCCATCAAGCGGTTGCGCAGCGCCAGCCCTTGCTCGCCGATAGAAGAGAGATTACCCACTGCGCCGCCGTACATTCCGGTGATGGCTCGCGGAGTCAGTTGATCAAGGCGCTGTAAGTTGCGGCACATCTCACTCAGGTATGAGGCAAGCTGCAGGCCCCAGGTGGTGGGAAGGGCATCTTGCGAGTTGGTGCGCGCTACCATCACGCTGTCGCGGTGCTGATCGCTGAGCTCGGCCAAGCGCTCAATCAGGCCAAGCATCTGTTTGCGCAGCAGTGTCAGTGCGTCTTTCAGGCGCATCGCTTGCCCAGTATCGAGCAGGTCTTGGGTGGTGCAGCCCCAATGCAGGTAGCGCTTGACCAAGGGATCGGCCGCCTCGCTGATCTGATCCACCATCGGTTTAATTGCCAGCCCAACCCGTCGGGTGTCCTCGGCCAGACGTTGCCAGTCGATGGCCTCGGGCTTAGCTGCTGCTGCGATAGCGTTGGCCGCTTGCGGTGGGATAATCCCCAGCTCGGCCTGCACGGCGGCGATCTCGCTTTCAAAGCGGAGCCAGCATGCCAGCAGGTGTTGCTCAGACCAGATCGTTTTCATCTGTGCTTGGGTGAACAGCGGCGAGTACAGTGTCGAGTCAAACACTGAAACATTCTCTGAATTCATCTCGTTTCCTTTAGTGAAAGAGTTGCAAAGCCAGCAAAAAGGGCTGCAAAGCAGCCCTTAACGATTACGCGTGTAGCAAGGCATTATGCCCAGTCAGCTGTGACGACAAGAAAATTGCGCTTATAAGAACACTTTACTTATAAGAACACTTTACCTACAGGAACAGGGCACTCATCGCAATCAGCGCCACAATACCGCCAATCATCGGAATCAGGGTACGCTGAACTACCGCAACTGGAGATACGTTGGCCGCGCCAGCACAGGCAATCACCACGCCTGCCACTGGTGAGGCTGAGCGGAAGATACCTGCTGCCAGCTGCATTGGCAGTGCCAGTGAGGCCGTGGTTACTCCCACGCTAGTGGCCACTTCAGGAGCCAGCGGTGAGAAGCTGAAGAAGGCCGCGTTACCCGAGCCGGACAGCAGCGCAGTCAGGCCGATAATGGTCACCATCACCACCAGCATACCGATGTAGCCTAGGCCTAGGTTGGCGCCAGTGCCCAGTAGCAGGTCGATAAAGCCCATTGCTTTTAGGCCTTCTACAAACACGTTGGCCGCAATAATCAGTGCCACGACGCTCGAGAAGGTGGTGCCCATGCCTGACAGGAATACCTTGAGTGAGTCGGCCACGCCTTTGAGGTCTTTGCTATGAACAAGATTGGCCAGCATGGCTACTGCCAGGCTAAAGAACATCGCAGAGATTACGTCGACCTTGACTGAGCTAATCAGGAACTCACTGAACACCAGTAGCAGCGCCAATGGCAGTACCGGTAAAATAGCGAACCACTTCGGCGCATCGTTTTGCGCTTGTTCATCGATGCTCAGGGTCTGTGCTTCAACACCGTTGGCGGCATCGCGCTTGTCGAAGTAGCGCTGACAGAAGTAGTGCAGTACCGCGATAACAATCATCACCACCGGCGCAACGACCATCTGGTTGGCGAGGAAGTAGTTGGCCGCATCGATACCGATAACCTCGGCAGCGCGGTTAGAGTTACCCGAGCCTGGGCCCAAGTCCAAGCAGGCGGTGGTCGCCAGTACCGCAGCGGTTGCCGCAGGGGTACAACCAATGCGCACCAGTACCGGGTACAACGCAACCAACAGCAGCAACGCCAGGCCAACAGCACTTGGGATAAAGATGTTGATCAGCTGACCGATGATGTAAGTCAGTGCTAGTACCACATAGGGGTTTTTGAATACCGACAGTGGCTTGGTCACCACATTCACCATAGCATTGGCTGCGCCGATATGGTTCATGTATTTGGAGAAACCGCCCACCGACATAATGATTAGGCCGAGGTTAGCCAGAGTCGAAGAGGAGAGGGCACTAATCACCACAAAAAAGTCAAACACTACTGCGCCACTGGAAGAGGCGTTGCCGGGGATGAAGTCGCTGTTGCCGCTAAGCGCACCCAGCGCTAGCATCAGGATACCCGCAGTGAACAGTGCAGCTTGGGTGTTATACTTCTTCACAATGAAGTAGCCAGTAGCGATAACTATCGGAATTGCAATAAAAGAGAGCGTATATGGCTCCGAAAACAAATTGCGGCGGCATAAAATGCTGCTTTGGTGTTATTTTGAATGGGAAAGTGCTTTTCCCGGCGAACAGTTTGGTTTAGATCATATTTCGCTAGACTTAATCAACGCACATAGACTAATTGTCATTCCGTCACACTCAGGCACCACCAACATCGGTACTTTGCATCATGAGCCAAGCCCTAACCCCCGAGACACTCGCTAAACTCGTTGAAAATGCCGCGCCACTGCCCAACGCTGAGCAGCGGGTGGCCGATTTTGTGGTGAGCCATTTTGAGCAGATCCCTTACTTGGGGATTGAAGAGCTGGCTAAGCGCAGTGAGTCGAGCAAAACCTCGGTGGGGCGCTTTTTGCAAAACATTGGTTTTCAGGGTTACAGCCGCTTTAAACAGGCGGTGGTAGTGCAAATACAAGAAACCCAGCTAGTCACGCCGGCGCGGATTGCCTCGCGCTTGTCGGAGCCGAGCGTTGATGCAATCAGTGGGCGGGGCTTTATCAAAGAGCTGGCGGAGAGCTTTCGGCTGTTCTCTGAGGTGTTCGATGAACAAGCCTTTGCCCAAGCCATCGAGTTGATGGCCGATAAGCAGCGCACCTTATACGCCTTCGGCCCGGCCTCATCCAATGGCTTGGTGACCTACTTTATGATGCTGTCGCGCTATATCCGCAAGAACACCTATCACCTAACCCCAGATGTGTCTTTGCTACCCCATCACTTATTGGACATGCGAGAAGGCGATGTGCTGTTTGTGATCTCTTACTATCGATACTCCGATTTGGCGGTGCGCTTGGTGGAGTGGTTCCACCAACGCGGCGGCAAGGTGATTGTACTCACCAACAACAGCGTCAATCCTTATCTGCCGTTTAGCGATGTGCAGATGGTGGTCAAGAGCACCAGCAGTGGAGTGTTCCAAAGCCGTATCACCGGTTTTGCCTTGGTGGAGGCCTTAGTGAATGCACTTACACAGCGGATCGGCGTGCCGGGGCGCTTTGAGTCCCTGGAGCAGATCCTGACTGACTTCGATACCTTTCACTCTTAGTCGATGGCGATATACCTGCTTGTCTGTGGAATACAACGACTTCTGCTATGCGCTCTTCGCGACTACCCAGAAGTCGTTGAGATTACCTTGCTTTAGCAGTGGCTATGGCAACGCAGGTTTGTAGGTGTTGCCGGTGAGCGTTAGCGCATAGAGTGCCGACAGCGCCATGCCATAGTAGTCGTTGTTGGCGTTCTCATAGCCATTGGCGCCAATGTTCCATGGCAAGCTGCCGTTGAGGGTCTCATCGACCCAGTGGCTGGTGTAGTTTTCAACATTGTCGGGGTACCAGTTGTACAACATGCTGGCCACAGTAAAGCCGCCGGAGAAGCTGCGCCCGTTGTAACCGCTGCTGTTCCCGCTGGCGCGGTCGATATCGGCGAGGATGCCGCTTAGCTCGCCATTGTTCGAGTTGTTCACCAGATCGTTGATCAGGCGGCGGGTCCAGTCGCGGGCCGGCTCACTGCCATACCAGGCATAATCCATGGTCACTCGCCAAGGGATGCGCGATGCATCGGAGCCATAGTTGGTGGAGCGGCCGGTTACCGCTGTGTCATCGAGTTTCATCCAGTCCGGCACAAAGGTCTTGTCGCTATTGGGGCCGGCTTTTTGCTTATCCAGAATATCTTGGTAGAGGTCGCGAGCGGCCGAATCCCAGCGCTGGTTTTCATTGCGGATCTCGCTGCTCTGGGCGGCGGCTTCGGCAAAGTAACGGAAGAATGCCGGGATCGAATAGGATGGGTCAAACTCATCGCTGCAGGGGTTAAAGCTGCTGCTTTGATAGGGCTTAACCACCCAAGTACCCCCATTGTTGGGGCACCAAGATAGCCAGTTGTCGTGCAGCTCGTTGACGATATGGATGGCCTCTGAGCGGTAGTCCAGGCTGGAGTTGGGCCACTTGTCGGCTGCCACAAACAGCGCCATTGCGATATCGATGTCGCCATCGGTGGCCGGGCCTCCGCCGCCCGCGCCAAAGCACACTTGGCTTTGACCGACGATGCCATAGCAGATGTCGTTGGTAACCGGGTAGCCGTTGCTCCACACCAGCCACGGCATCAGCGCACTGTTGTTTTGCGCCATCACCTGTTGATAGAAGCGGAACAGCTTATCAAAGCGGGTTTTATCGTTGCCATAGGCGGTAATCAGCATGCCATAGCCCATGCCTTCGGACGCAGTGGCGTAGGCGTCTTTCGATACCTGACCGTTCTCATCGCGCAGCGCGCCACCGGAGCCCCATTTTACCCGGGCCATATTGGTACCGGCATCGACGATGTAGTTGTCGACAAATCGCGAATAGATGCTTTGCAGCTCGCTGTTGCTGATGGCTTGGGCGCTCGGCATCAGCATGCCGCCCCAGTAGCCCGATTGCTGAGCGCTCTGCCGGGTAGGGGCGGCATTGACTGTCAGGCTTAGGCCTAGCAGCAGTGCTGCGCCAACCTTGAGTGGACTGGGTATGCCCTGATTGGTGAGATTATTCATTGTCATTCCTTTGCTCAAATTATGTTTTTAATCTTTATGCGGCTGAAAACTTCAGCAGCAAGCTAAGCAAAGACAGTTGGTTAGTGTTTTGCTAATTAACAAAAGCGAGTTTTAACTTACGAAAAAACGTAAATTCTAAGTGATTGGAAAGTTCTCAGGAAACTGTATGCGGAGGTTTTCAACGGGGCGCTGAATCTGTGATCGCACAGGCGTGGCAGAAAACGCCTTTCGGTGTCAGTAAAAGCCACTTGAGCCTGCAGCACTGTGGTAAGTAAAACAGGCCCAAGTTTGTGTTAGCGACCCCGCGCTAACGATAGGTTTAGGCCAGTTTCAATTGATGGTGCTGGCGGTAGGCAACGATATCTTCGATGGTCAGCACTGGCATCTTGTGCTGCTTGGCAAAGGCGACGATCTCGGGCGTTTTCGCCATCGTGCCGTCTTCATTGGTCAGCTCGCAAAGCACGCCTGCAGGGGACAAGCCGGCCATTTGCACCAGATCGACGGTGCCTTCGGTATGGCCGCGACGGCTTAACACGCCGCCGGAGCGGGCGCGCAGCGGGAATACGTGGCCGGGGCGGGCCAGGTCGCTGGGCTGGGCATTTTTAGCAATCGCAGTCTTGATGGTGGTAACCCGATCAGCGGCAGATACGCCGGTGGTCACGCCATGCTTGGCTTCGATGGACACGGTAAAGGCGGTTTGGTTGGCGCTGGTGTTCTCGATCACCATCGGCGGCAGTGCCAGTTGGCTGGCTTGCTGCTCGGTCAGGCACAGGCACACGATGCCGCTGCACTCGCGGATCATTAGTGCCATTTGCTGGTCGGTTAAGGTCTCGGCAGCGTAGATAATATCGCCTTCGTTTTCCCGGTCTTCATCGTCGAGCAATAGCACGCCTTGGCCTTGTTTTAAGGCGGCTAGCGCCAGCTCTACACGTTCTAGTGGTTGGCCGAATTCGGCTAATAGAGAAGTCTGATTCATGGTGTACTCCAACATAATCGTTACCAGAATCAGGGCATAAGTAAGAGCGATCAACAACACGCACGCGCTCAGCGATGCTTTGACAGGGTTAAACCCATACGACAAAGCCGCATCAATCGGTGCGGTATCAATCGATAGATAACAGCGAGAGGGCTCGCTGGTTCACTCTCTCCCATCCGGACTATGACCGTCGGCTCTGGAGTCTAACCAGATCTGCTGACCCTGAATCGCTATGCGATTCAGGCGCTCGCGGGCTTAATAAACGGCTGCGGGTGCAGCGCCTAATTTACCGCCGGTGGGGAATTTCACCCCGCCCTGAGAATAATGCTTTGAAAAGCTTGGCTATATTAACGCTTTTTGCGGGGCAACAGAAGCATCAGCAGACTATTCCCAGGTGCCAAGTGGCTTGGTGTCGGCGAAGTAACCGGTTTTGTCGGCCTCGGTAATGGGGCGGATCACCTTACAGGGCACACCAGCAGCAATTACGTTGGCGGGAATATCCTTGGTGACCACACTGCCAGCGCCGATGATGGTGTTATCGCCGATGCTCACTCCGGGGTTAATCGACACATTGCCGCCTACCCACACGTTGTCGCCAATGCGGATCGGCAGGGCATAGCAGCCGCCCATATTGCGCTCGGCGGCGTCGATGGCGTGGTTTGCACCAAACAGGCCGACCCGCGGGCCGAACAGCACGTTGCTGCCAATGCTGATCTCGTTGCAATCGAGCATGATGCAGTCCCAGTTGATAAACACGTTATCGCCGAGGCTGATATTAAAGCCAAACTCGCAGCGAAAGCCCGAGGAGATCGCCACGTTTTTGCCTACCTTGGCAAACAGCTCATTCATCACCTGTTGCTTCTCTTGCTCGCTGGTCGCGCTGTGGTAGGCATTGACCTTTTTCGCTGCTGCCACCCGCGCCAGGTGGCAGGCCTCGCTGTAATCGTTATACATCTCGCCGCTGCACACCATCTTCTTCAGTGCGGCTTGGGCGGCTAATTCGGCTGGGGTCATACTGCTGTTGCCTTATTGGGGTAAATAGGTCTCCACGCTAGCAAAGTCGCTATGCGTCAGCCAGTTAGCTGCATAGGGAATGTGAAAGAGGCGGGGTTATTCTCTGCCCCTTGCTGCATGTTTCAGCTAACGCTTACTGCTCTTCACACAGCGAGAACTGTTGGCGCTGCAGGGCCTCGATACAGCGGATAAGAAGCGGGGCTCGCTCCATCTGCAGTAGATGCCCTTGGTTGTGTAGGTAGAGGAAGTGGCGCTTATCCTCAGGCAAGTACTGATAGACATACTCCCCTTGGCGCGGGTCCACCAAGCTGTCGGTGTCGCCTTGGATCACGATGGTAGGCACATCGATTTGTGCAAGTCGCGCTGGGCTATCCGCCAGCCCGGGCTGCAGGGCATACATCTCGAGGTTGGAGTGGCTAAGCTCGCGACCAATATTGCTGTAGCTCATCACCCAGCGGCTCAGCTGCCAGCTGGCCAAGCGATTGTACCAGCGTGGCGCACCCAGGCTTTGGCTGTGCACCCCGGCCAATAGCATCATTGCATCAATATCATCGGGAAGCGCTTCATAGAGCATTGGCGCAAGCGAGGCGCCCCAAGAGTGGCCGACCAGAATCAGCGGCAGCTCGGGATGTTCACGCTTTAGCTGGGTCAGCAGTGGGCTAATCAGCTCGACTTGCTCAAACATGCTGGGGACCGGGCGCGGCTGGTCTTGATACTGGGAGTTGCCCCAGCCGGGGCGATCGAGGCTAACAAACAGAAAGTCGGCGGTGAGCGCCTCATCGGCAATCAGGTAGGCCGCATCGGTCCAACTGCCGGGGGTGCCATGCACCCATACCACCACCCCGAGATTGGGTATGCCTCTGGTTACGTAATGCAGGTCAAACTCGCCATGGTGCAAGTGATGATGCTGGTAGGCCGGATTATCCATCAAATGGCTGGTGACAAACTCGCGTTGTTGCTGCAGCGAGTCGGGGAGGGGCTGGCAGGCGCTAAGCCCTAGCAACATTATCATTAACGTAACAAGAAAGGCGTACTTAAGGGTGTGTGCAAGAGTCATGGAGTAGGTCACTTCGTCTGAGATCGGTTGGCCACATTCACTATGCCGCTATAGACCGAAGAGAAATCAATTTTTGTTCAAGTGTAGTTTAGAAAAACGCCGACATAAGGGGCTTATGCATCGCGCATCTTCTGCCGCTGGCCATAGTAAACGCGCAGGCATTGCTCAATTGGCTACTCGAACCTCATTTATTACTGCTTGTCTGCGAGAAAAGGGCTGTTTTTCATCCAAATTGAAGGTAAAAACAGCGCTTAGTTTTAGATGTCATGAATGTGACAAATATCTTTCATAAGGTGCTGGCTCATAAGGCTTTATTACTTGATGGTTTTGCCACTAAGGGGTAGAGTTTTGACTCTTTAAATAATCGAAAAGTAGTTGAATTAAGCCATGGGCGAGTTCTGGCATCACCTGACGTCTTATCCTGTTGTTCTGTTTTCCCTACCGTTTGCAATTCTCGCTGTCGTAATGCTGCTGGATCTGCTGTTTGATCTCTCCGATGGTGGCTTGGGTGATACCGACGCTGGCCAAGTTGAGGCAAGCTGGGTGACCAATTTTTATCTTCCGCCGATTCTGAGCAAGGTCCCGTTGCCGGTGGCCTTGTGTATTGCGTTCTTCCTCGCCATGGTGGCGATGTTTTACATCGAGACTGAGCTGCTGTCACTGCTCGGTGGCCTGCTTCGGCATGGGCTGACGGTGGGGCTACTACCGATTGTTTTATATCTTTCACTGCTTGCTACCTCGTGGCTTGTCAAACCACTGGCACCGCTGTTTGACCATAACAACAGCTTTGCGGCCATGGAGTTTGAGGGGATGCGCGGCCAAGTGCGCAGTAATGAAGTGAGTGACGAGTTCGGTGAAGTCGTCATTGTAAAGGATGGCAATGAGGTCCAACTCGATGTCTTCCAGCAAGGAAGCCTTCCCATCGCCTATGGCGATGAGGTGGTGATTCTGGCAAAGGATGCAGCTAAGAACCGTTATCTGGTTTCGAAAATCTAAATCGTCAACTTGATCCAAGGATTAAAAGAATGATCAAAGTAGGAATGTTCTATTTTACCCCTATCGTGTTTTTTGCATTTGTCGCGTTAGGTCTGCTGTTAGTGGTACTGCTGTTTTTAACCTCCCGCTACAAAAAAGTGCGCCATGAAGGTGAAGCACTGATCATCAACGGCGTTGAGCGCACCCGCGCTTCACTCACCGGCTCCTTTGTGTGGCCGGTTATCAACCGCGCCGAGTACATGGACATTACCCGTAAGAAGATTTCGGTAGTACGTAGTGGCCGCAAAGATCAAGAAGGCGAAGAGTACGAAGGCCTGCACTGTAAAGACAACATCCGTGCCGACCTGCAGGTGGATTTCTACATTGGTGTGAACCACGAAGAAGATGACATTGTGCGCGTGGCCAAGCTGATCACCGCCAAAGGGGCATCGAACATTGAGCGCCTTAAAGAGCACTTCCAGCCAAAGTTCTCAGAAGCACTGAAGACTGCCGTAAAACAGTTCTCGTTTGAAGAGCTGCTGACTAACCGTCGCGCCTTCCGTGATGCGGTGGTACAGGTAATCGGTTCAGAGATGGACGGCTTCAAGATCTACGATGTGGTTATCGACAAGGTTGACCAAACCGCGCTGGATGCCCACGACCCAGATAATATTTTGGACGTAGAGGGTATCCGCAAGATCTCGAAAATTACCGCCGAGAAGAACATCGAAACTAATGCGATCCGCCAGGATGAGCAAACCTCGGTGAAGAAAAAGAACGTAGAAGCCGAAGCCAACCGCTTGCAGCTGGATAAGCAAGAGCAAGAGAGCATTGCCCGCACCCAGCGTGAGATTGAGATCATCCGCGCCCAGGAAGAAGCGCTGACCGAAGAGAAGCGCCAAGAGTATGACCGCGTCGCTAAGATGTCGGCGCTGGAAACCGAGGAAGAGCTCGGTAAGAAGAAAGAAAGCGTGGACATGGAAGTGGAGATGACCCGCATCGCCAACCAGCGTCAGGTCGAGATCCAAAAAGAAGACCTTAACCGCGCCATCGAAACCGAGCGCGTGCGCACCGAAACCGAAGTGGTGCAGCGCACCATGGAAAAAGAGAGCCTCACCGAAGAGTCGCTCAAGTCAGTATCGGAAGTGCGCTCTCAACGTGTGGAAATCGAGCGTAAGATTGCCCGCGAAGAAGAAGAGACTCACAACCTGCGCGCCACCGAACAAGTGAACCGCGATAAAAAGGTGCGTCTGGTACAAGCCGAAGCCGAGGCCGAAGCCCAGCAACTTGAACTATTGGTTATCGCCAAAGCGGAGAAAGACGCCGCGGTTGAGCGCGCTGAGCGCACCCTTATCGAGAACGAAGCCGAGCTTAAAGTACGTACTCGCACCGCCGACAACGAGCTGACCGTGAAGACCCGCCAAGCTGAAGCGGACTTCCAGGTGACCTCGAAAGCGGCTGAAGCCGAGTACATCGCTCGCGATAAAGAAGCGGCCGCCAAAGAGCGTCTGGCACTGGCCGAGAAAGAGTTCATCTACTCAACCGGTCTGGCAGAGGCTGAAGTCGACAAAGAGCGCGCGGTAGCCTTGAAAGAGACTGGCCTTGCAGAAGTAGCGGTTGAGAAAGAACGTGCGCTGGCTATCAAGCAAACTGGTGATGCCGAAGCCCACAACACCCAAGCAGCCGGTGAAGCGGAAGCCGAAGCGATGCGTGCCAAAGGCCTGGCAGAGGCCGAAGCGCAAACCGCGCGCTTTGAAGCCGCCCGTCAGTACGACGACCAAACCCGCGAGCACGACAAGTGGGTTATGCAGCTTAACCAACAAAAAGATCTGGAACTGGCTCGTATCGCAGCCCAGCAAGAAGTGGCTGGCGAGAACGCCAAGGCGCTGGCTCAGGCATTGGCATCGGCCGATATCAAGCTGTTTGGTGGCGAAGGTATGGAGCAGATCCGCCGCACCGTTATCGATGCAGCCAACATGGACAGCCGCTTCAAAGAGTCTGAGGTAATGGGCCCACTGGTATCTGAGTACATCAATGGCGACCGTAGCCTACCGCAGGACATCAAAGACATCCTTGAGAAAACCGAAGTGAGCAGTGGCGACCTGAGCAACCTGGCGCTGGCCAACTTGCTGACCAACAAAGGCAACGTTAGTGAGTTGCTGGAGTCGCTAAAATCCGCCGTTAGCCCAGAGAAAGAACCGTCTTAAGTTACCGGCTTGCACCACTTGTTCTATCTGCCTGTCCTCGCTTGAGGGCAGGCACTCTAAGGATGCGATTACGTGACTGATACAACATCCAACTCTATTGATCAGGCCGTCAGCGAAGGCGGAGCTTACGAAACGCTCAAGGCGCGCCTCGGTCAGCAGGGTGATACGCTAAAGTCGCTGGCTCAGCAGTTTAACCACAAACGTCAAGAGACCTTCGGCGGCAGCGAGATTGCACTGGTTGGCAAGGCCAACGTACAGACCGATACCCGCTGTATTCCGGTGGATATGGCCCAAGTGAATGGCCAGCTGCTGTTTGGTTACCAAGTCTATGTTGGGCTCAAATCAACCCCGTCACTGAGTGACGTGTTTGGCTTGTATACCCTGCAAGACCACGAAGGAACCTACCGAGTCGACCCGGTCAAGCTCGAGGACTCCTTCCTCAGCGATGCCCGCTTTAACCATGAGTTCACCGAACTCTTCACCTATTACAAAGACGCCCGCCTGTCGCAGATCTCCCGTCAGGAAAGCATGCTTTATCTGGCTTTCCAGATCGGCTCGCGCGCAGAAGACCGCAAGGTATTTCGCTTTGAGATCCGCAAAGACGGCGTGGTCTACCTCGACAGCCAAGGCCGATTGGAGCTTAGCGCTGCCCAGCAGCACGACTTTGAATGGATCGATACCACCCGCGACGACCATATCGCCGGTGACCATCCCCATGTGTCGATTCAAGATACTCTGTTTGTCGAATGTGTCGGTGGCGATCTAACCATCAAGGTTGAGAACAACACCCAAGAAGGCAAGGGCATCTACAGCGAGCCAGTGGAAGATGCGCACCAGAGCGTGGCGGATGCACAAATCGCCTATGCCTTGGTGGGTGATCTTATCGTGCTTCGGGTATTGCCCAACCGCGAAAAAGCGCAGCGCTATTTTATCTACAACCCACTCAATCAACTGGTGGTGCGCGCCGACGCCTTGTCGGTGAGTGCTAAGGCCTTGCCGGAAGGGCACGGCGTGCTCTACTCCAAGGGCTATGTGCTGTCTGGTGGTGAGCATAAGCAGTTTGATGGCGATTGGCAGGGGCTGGAGTTCTTCCAGAAGATGTCCTCGCCGAATGGCGAAGATGAGGTCTACATCTTCTTCGATGTGAATGCCGGCTACTACGTCATCTACATCTACAACCTAATTGAAAAGTCCTTCACCGCACCGATGACCAGCCACGGCGTCAGCCTCTATCCTGACGGCCGGATGATGATGTTCCGGGTGTCGGAGAACGCCGAAGCCTCTACCATTCACCCACTGCGGATCTGGCAAACCCCGTTCTCGGTGGCTGAATACTATTTGCAGCAACAAAGCCAGAAAAGCGGTGGCGACAGCTTTATCTCCAACCTGGGCAATGCCGAGTTGGTGCGGGCGCTGTCATCGTTGCTGACCATCTGTCAGCTGGCCTCCAGCGATGAGGTGTCACAAGCCGCTTTCGAAGCCCTGCTTAAGGTCTGTCAAACCACCCTTGATACCTACGATTGGCTGGCCGATCCACGTACCGAAGGGCTAGGCGATGCCGTAACCAGCCTGATGGGCACCGCCGATGCGATCATCGACGAGTTCGCCAAGGTGCGCCAGCTACAGCAACACGCCGTGGTTGAGCTAAGCGCCCAGCAAGACTCGGTCAAGCAGCTGGTGGGTAAACTCAAACTGGCCCCGAGCGATGAGGCCAGCGCACTGTTGGCGCTACTAGCCGCGCTTAAATCGGAAGTTGGCAAGGTGATGCAGCTCAAGGCGCTGCGCTATATGCCGATGCCGCCGGTACAAGCGATGCTCGATGAGCTGGCTGGCGAGCGCGAGCAATTGAACCTGCGTTTGGTCACCCTGCTGCAGGACGAAAAATCCTACCGGCCTTACAAAAAGCGTATCGAGGCCATTGAGGCCAAGCTGCCGGAGGTGGAAAAAACCACCGAGCTGGCCAAGTTACAGGAAGAGTGCGACACGGTTCGTACCGAGCTGGGTCTGGTCACCGAAGAGGTGGCCGAGATTGAAACCGACGATCCGACCCAAGCCACCCGCATGCTCGATCTGACCACTGAGGTCAGCGCCATGCTCAACGCCACGTCGGCGCGTTTGCGCCAGCGCCAACAAGCGCTGCGCGGCAACGAAGCCAAGGCGGAGTTCAGTGCCCAATTTAAGCTACTGGGGCAAGCGGTCAGCAGCGCCATGGAGCAGGCCAGTACCCCCGCTCAGTGTGATGAGCAGATGGCCAAACTGGTGGGCTTGGTGGACAAGCTGGAGTCGCGCTTTGCCGACTTCGATGAGTTCCTAGGCGAGATCTACGCTAAGCGCGAAGAGATCCAATCCAGCCTGGAAGGCCATAAGCAGCAGCTGATCAGCGCCCAGCAACGCCGGGTGCAAAACCTCAACCAAGCCGCTGAAGTCACCTTCAAGAGCATCGACAAGCGGCTTAGTCGCTTTGAAGACCCGGCTGAGCTGAGTAGCTACTTTGCCACCGACGCCATGGTGCTTAAGCTGCAGCAGCTGGTGGGCGATATCCGCCAGCTCGGCGATAGCGTTAAAGCCGATGCATTGGACGCCAAGCTAAAGGCTGCCCAAGATCAGGCCCTGCGCGCGCTGCGTGACAACAAAGATATCTTTGAAGAGGGCGGCAAGGTGCTGCGCCTTGGTAAGCACCGTTTCAGTGTTAACCAGCAGGCGCTGGACCTGAGTATGGTCAATCGCCAAGGCGAGCTAAGCCTGCACATCACCGGTACCGAATACTACGAAGCGGTGGATAACCCCGAGTTCCTCAAGCTGCAGCAATACGCCCAGCTGGATGTCACCTCGGAGACGCCCGAGCTGTATCGCGCCGAATACCTGGCTTACTCGGTGCTGCAAAGCGCTCAGCGTCAGGAGAATGAGCTGTCGATGACGCTGTTGGAGCAGGCGCATAAAGATGGCCAGTTGGCCAAGCTTATCCAAAAATTTGCCGCGCCGCGCTACCGCGAAGGCTACGTGAAAGGCGTGCATGACCATGATGCCGAGAAGATCCTCCGTGCTATCTTGCCGTGCTTTCAACAAGCCGGGCTGCTGCGCTTTGGCCAGTTAGAGCGTGCCAGTGCGCTGTTGTGGTTGAGCCAGCTAGATGGCGAGGCGCGCAGCGAGTGGTACCAACACGCCCACAACGCTGCGCTACTCAAAGAACATCTCAATGCCCATGCTGCCTTTGATGCGCTGTGTGAGCGCTTGGCTGGTGAGGTAAGCGCCATTGACGGCGCCGATATCCGCAATACCTGCGAGTATCTGGTTCGGCTACTGGCGCGCCAGGCCGATGCCGGCATGCTGGAGGTGGAGTGTGGACGCGATGCCCAAGAGCTGAAGGACAGCTATCTGTCGTTCCGCCGCGGCCTCGGTTGGCGGGCTACTGGGCTGGTGGATATCCACGAGTACCAGTCCCATGCTCAATGGTTGGCAGCCTATAGCGCCAAGCATCAGCCGCAAGCACAGGCCTTTGTGGCAGAAGCGGCGCTGCTGGCCACCTTGCAAGAGTGTCAGGGCATCAACTTTGTGGCGCTGGACTTCTCCTTGCAGGTTGAGGTGAACGACTTGCTGGGCGATCACCGCTTGGTGGAGCAGGGCTCGCTGAGCATGGTGCTGGACGAGTTTTTGGGGCGCTGTGGCCATCACCATAGCGATACCATCCCCAACTACGAGGCCTACCTGCAGCAACGCTCTGAGCTACTGAATAGCACCAAGGCCAACCTGCGTCTTGATGAGTTTAAGGCGCGTCCGCTGACCTCGTTTGTGCGCAATATGCTGATCTCCGAGAGCTACCTGCCGCTGATTGGTGACAACTTGGCCAAGCAGATGGGCACGCTGGGCGATAGCAAGCGTACCGACTTGATGGGCATGCTACTGCTGATCTCGCCACCGGGTTACGGTAAGACCACCCTGATTGAATATGTCGCCCACAAGCTGGGACTGGTATTTATGAAGGTGAATGGCCCATCGATTGGTCATCAAGCCACCTCGCTTGACCCCAGCGATGCGCCAGACCAAAACGCCGCCCGCGAGATTGAGAAGATCAATATGGCCTTCGAGATGGGCAACAACGTGCTGCTCTACCTCGATGATATTCAGCATACCAACCCTGAGTTCTTGCAGAAGTTTATCTCGCTGTGTGACGGTACCCGTCGCATTGAGGGTAGCTGGAAGGGCCAGACCAAGACCTATGACATGCGCGGCAAGCGCTTTGGCGTCGTGATGGCCGGTAACCCTTACACCGAAACCGGTGAGATGTTCCAGATCCCCGATATGTTGGCTAACCGTGCCGATATCTACAACCTGGGTGATATGCTGTCAGACCAGAAGCAGGCCTTCGAGCTGTCGTTTGTCGAGAACTCGCTGACTTCAAATCCGATCCTGGCACCGCTGGCGACCCGTGATTTGAATGACCTGTACAAGCTGATCGCCATGGCACAAGGCGACAAGGTAGCCTTGAGCGACCTGAGCCACCCATACTCTGCCACCGAAGCCAACGAAATCGTGGCGGTGTTGCAGAAGCTATTGGTGGTACAGCAAACGGTGTTAAGGGTGAATCAGCAGTACATCGCCTCGGCGGCCACCGCCGACGAGTATCGCACCGAGCCGCCGTTCAAGTTACAGGGCTCCTACCGCAACATGAACAAGTTGTCGGAGAAGGTGTCTGCGGTGATGACCGAAGATGAGCTGCAAACCTTGATTCAGGACCACTATCAGGGCGAGTCGCAAACCTTGACCGCCGGCACCGAAGAGAACCTGCTTAAACTCGATGAGTTGCGCGGTGTCCTCGACGGTGACAAGGCGCTGCGTTGGCAGGAGATCAAGGCGCGTTATTCACAGAAGCAAGAGCTGGGGGATAGCGAGGACCGCGCTGCCCAAGTGGTTCAGCAGCTTTATTCCATTAATCAGAGTATTGGCAAGGTCGCCAAGCAGTTCTCTGGAGAACAGGAGCTGGTGTAAATCCATGGGCGGCGTGTATAAGCGCCGCCCTTGTTTTATTGCCAGCCACAGATAGTTAGGGATCGTTATGAGCGAACAACATACCCCGGAACAACATGCCCCGGATCAACTTACCTCGGCAGCACGCCAAGCACCGATCGTGGGTGCCGAGAACGCGACGATTGCCGAGCCATCGCTTGGCCAGAGTGATAGCGCCCTCAGCCGTGTGGATGTCAGTGACAGTCGCGTGATTGAGATGGCCAGTGGGATTGACCCCTACAACAGCGTGTCGACCATCAGCTTTGGCCAGCCAGCGCTTCAAAGCATTACCGACTTCTCCGATAAGGTGCTCTCGGAGGTGAAGACCACCGATGCCGGCGAAGCGGGCACTTTGCTCGAGAGCATGGTGCAGTCGATGAGTGGCTCTCAGTTCGGTGAGCTGGGTAAGCAGAGCCTGCTGGAGCGCCTGCCCATCATTGGCGAGATGTTCAACACCTTCAATAAGTTTGTGGACAGCTTTGATTCAATCAAAGACAAGCTCGACAAGCTCGCGAAGGGGCTAGAGGGCCATCAAACCAAGCTGGCCTACGACCTGCAGCGCCTCGATGGCTTGTATCAGGAAAACCTCAGCTTGCTGGAACAGCTGGATGTGTATATCGCCGCCGGTAAGCTGCGCCTGAGCCGGATGCAGCAAGATGAGCTACCCGCGTTCAAGGCCACCGCCGACAAAACCGGCGATGCCTTGGATGCCCAGCACTACCGGGATGCGTTGCAAGCCTCGGCCCGCCTCGAGAAACGCGTGCACAATCTTGAGATCACCCGCTTGACCGCGATTCAAGCCGCCCCGCAGATCCGCCTGTCTCAGGAAGGCAATAAGATCCTGATGGAGGATATTCAAGATATCGTGCACAGCACCTTCCCACTGTGGAAGCGCCAGTTTGTGATTGCGGTGTCCAACTACGAGAAAGAGAAGGCGCTCAAGGTCACCAAGGTAATCAAGGACTACACCAACCAGCAGTACAAAGAGAATGCCGATAAGCTGAAGTATCTCGAAGAGCAGCTGGCCGAGAACTATCAACGCGGCGTGCTGGATGTCGAAGCGCTTGAGCATGTTAACAAGGTCACCATTGAGACTCTGAACAATACCTTGACCCGGATGAAGCAAGGACAAGAGCAACGCCGCCAGGCCGAGCTGGTGCTGCAAAAATCCGAGCAAGAGCTTAAAGATGCACTGCGCGAAGGGATGGAGCAGGGCTAAGGCGCTGCAGCTTATCGCGTCAAGCACCACTGCAAGTCGCGTTTCCAACAGGCTCAATGTCGAGAATCGTCATTGGGCACCTGCCGACAGGCGTGTTAGCCCACGCCTGTTTCTCTTCAATATAATGCAAGTTATTACTAAACTGAGGGCATTGCCTTATACGCCAGTAGGTGTTTGTTGATGCCACCTTGTCCGCTCTGCCCCTAGCCATGTTGCGCTGCGATACATGCCTAGCAAGGGCTTTACCATGGTAGAGCTGACCGTGGTGGTGGTGATACTTGGGGTTATTGCCGTGTTTGCCCTGCCACGTTTTCTTTCGTTCTCCCGCGACGCCCAAATCAATGCTAATCAAGCCACCGCCGAGGCCTTCGAAGCGGCGCTCGACAGTGCGCATTTAAAATGGCAAACCGAAGGGGCGCCCGGTCGGATACAAGACCTTGATGGCACCATAGATATGAGTAGCCTTGGCTGGCCAATAGGTACCAACAAAGGTAGCGGCAACGACAATGTTGGTCGTGGTGCTGCGGGGTGCTATCAGTTGTGGAACTACTTGATGAACGATTCGCCTAGTGCAATTAACAACGCGAGCGCCGATTACCAAAGTTACCGTCGGGCGGGGGGAAGCGCCTGCACCTATATCTACCGAGCCGGTGGCGATGAGTCGGGGCGCGGTCAGGCCGATTTAGGGATCTACTACAACTCGCTTGATGGCAGCGTGACAACCTGTGGGCAATGGTTGGGGGAAGGGTGTAACTAAACGCGCCGCCCGCTAATGGATTGAGCGGCGTGTAGCAGTGATAGCTCGGGACTAGTCGTTGTCGCTAATGATCACTTCGGCATAGCTTTGCGCGCCTAGCTCGGCGCCGCGCGACCATAGCAGGTAGACATGGAAGCTTTCCTCACTTTCTACCCGGCGATCATCGCGGATGCGCGCGTTCAGATAGCGGCTACCCGATTCGCCTTCGCGCCAGCTTAACAGTTGGATGGGCGCGGCGCGGTAGTCACGCCAAGAGGCGGAGCCGGGCAGGATCAGAGCCCACACTCGGGTGCGCTCGTTGGCTGGGCCATTGAGCTCAACCGGGATCTGGATGCGGCGAGCACCTTCGTCGAACACAAACTCTGTGGCCGGGAAGTTCACCGCCAGTGGGGTGCTGTCTTCAATCAGCAGGTCGACTTCCTGCTCAGCGAGTTTCGCACTCCCTGATACCACGCGCAGCTCAAGCTCGGCGCGCTCTTGCTCTTCAATAAGCGAGTCGCTGTATGCGCCAATATTGAGCGTGTAAGGGCTTTGGTCACCATCGCCCCAAACCAACTCGCCTGACAGCAGTGGCAGATCGCTCTCATCGGCGCTGTCAGCCACGATTTGGTAGCTGATCACCACTTCACCAAAGCTGCCGCCGCTGCGCTGGAACACCAGCTCTGCGGTTTCGCCTTCGACGATGGTCAGCGAGGGCGCTACCTCGATGCGGCCTGCGCTGCGCATATCCAGTGCCAGTACCACAGGGTCGTGGTCTGAGGCGCGATAGGCGCTCGGGGCGTAGTAGTCGACGATTTGTTGCTCGGTTTTGTACTCGGTGTTGTAGTCCAGCCCACGTGGCTCGTCGGCGTTGATATGCCAGTCGGTGGCGGCCACTACCCGGCTTAGCAAGGCAGAATCGGCCAAGGCGTGATCGAGGCTGCCGGCTTCTTCGTCGAAGTAGTAGGAGTAGCTGCCTTGCTCGAACAGCGGTACCACGTTGGTGAAGCCCGCAGCTTCAAAGGTCAGCATCGGGTCTTCTTTGGCGTAGGCGTTGAAATCGCCCATCAGCAGCACCTGAGTTTGCTCATCGAAGTATCCGCTAAGGGTTTGCGCTGCCAGTACTCGCTGGCCGTTACAGTTACCTTGGCCGTCGTTCATATCCGGGTCGCCCAGTGCGTCACAGCAGGAGCCTTTCGATTTGAAGTGGTTGACGGCAACGCTAAGCTGCTCGCCGCTGGCTAGCACTTCAAAACGCTGGATAAGCGGTACCCGGTGTTTAGCGGTGGCGGCATCGAAGGGGTAGGCCTCCAGCAGCTCAGCCTCGCCGGCGGTTGCTACCACTGCTGGGCGGTAGATAAGGCCCACGGCGATGGCATCGTTACCCACCAGACCAGCTGCTGGCGCGACAAACGCGTAGTGTTGCTGCTCGCTCAGTTCTGCGTTCACCGCATCAACCAAGTTGGCAATGGCGCTGTCGTCGCTAAAGCCGTTGTTTTGGATCTCCACCAGGCCGACGATGTCTGCGTCCATAGCAACCAAGGCGGCAACCAGTTTGGCGCGCTGGCGTTCAAACTCTTCGGCGGTATTGGCGCCGCGGTAGAGGTCTTCGCCCAAATCGAGGTCGGTGAAGAAGTTGAGTACGTTGAAGCTAGCTACTTTAAGGGTGCCTTGACCGTTCCCTTCATAAACGAGCTGAGGCTCGGCGCTGCGCGGGTTGGCGTCGATAAAGTTCGGCTGTGAGGTGGACTGAACGCGGTAGGCGCTAAAGGCATAGTTGAGCACGCCTTCAACACCGCTGACCTCGCTACCCGCACGCAGGCTTAGCTCGGCGGATAGCTGAGGGAAGTAGCTGATCTCTGGTGGGTTCTGGGCGCTTACCCCATCGTCTAGCAACAAGCGGTTGAGGATATTGGCCTCAGCCACTGCGAAAGCCTCCGGAGTGCCCGCAGGATAAAGCTGGGTAGACTTGTAGCGTTTACCCAAGGACAGCACCGTCTCACCGTAGCGGTTGAAGTTGTAGCGTGGAGTGGCGTGCAGGGTTTGTGGCAGGCTGACGCGCATACCTTCCAAGTGTCCCAAATCGGTGTCCGCCAATGGCAGGGTGATGGGCGTGGCGCTCGGTAGTGGCTCTTCGCCACATACGCTCAGCCCTTCAACGCTGGTCAGTTGATAGCCGCCGCTGTAGCTGTCGAAGGTTGCCAACACGCGCACGCGCTCGCCTAGGTTGACTGCATCACGGAAGTGGTAGACGAACACGCCTTCGGATGTAGCATCGTCACTATCTTGGTTGGCATCGGCATGCTGTAAGAAGAAGCCCGATAGCTGATAGTTGTCGCCCACGCCTTGGAAGTCGCCAACCACAACCGCTTCGACCACGACGCGTTGGCCTAGCATGGCTTGCGCGTTTGACAAGCTACCACCTTGCTGGCCGCGTAGCGCGTGAATGGGGGTGCTGTCTTCGCCACAGAGGCCAAGTACCAGCTCAGGGTCGGTGGGTTCGCCGCCGCCATCGCCAGAGCCATCGCCACCAGAACCATCGTTAGAGCAGGCATCCACGCCGATACAGCCGAGGCCATCAACGGTGTTTTGGGCGAAGTTAAACCAGCGTGCTGCCAGGTTGAATTCCGACTCGTTGTTGTTGTCTGCATCGCTGCCGGTGATGCGGCGCAGCGTCATATCTTTGGTGCTGCCACCGCCACCGGTCCAGACCTGACGCACGCCGATCTGACCGATTCGGTCGACCAACACACCATTAAAAAACAAGCCAACGGCATCGTCGCCGTTAAAGTTCACCACACTGGAGGCGCTGCCAATACCGGCGGGGATAACCGCGTTGTCGTGATTGCCGATCACGCCTTGGTTGTTGACTAATACCAAGGTTTCACCGGCGGCCAGCGAGCCGCTTAGCTCTTGGGTTGGCGCCGTTGGAGAACAGTCTTACCTCGTAGCCGCTTAGGTCTACGCTGCTGTCGCCATAGTTGGCAATCTCCAGCGCTTTGTTAAAGCTGCTGCCTTCGACGTACTCGCTAAATAATACGTCGGCGTGAAGTGGGCTACTTGCAGCACTTGCTGCCAATAGCCAGGGGATCAGTTTCATAGTTAACGTCCTTGTTGAAAGTAGCGGTGTTGCAAACGCAAAAACGGCAGTGGATAGACTGCCTAGGCAATCCAGTGTGGATGCGCTAAGTGACAGAAAACAAGGATTTTTAAGACAAAAGAGTGAAGCTTTGATGACCAGATAGCGGGGCCGACAATGTGGCTGCTCGCTCGTATACCCTAACAACAAATCGGGTCGTGATAAAAACGTGATAACTTCGTGAACCTGTCGGGATATCCGCTACCTAGCCTTGAGAGTGATTAAACCATCACCCTTCAAGGAGAGAACCATGAAACGCACACTCGCCGCACTACCGCTGATCGCTGTGGCCGGATTTACTCACGCTGCCACCATCGACGTAACCGTTAGTAACCTGACGCAGGCGATTACCTTTACCCCCCTGCTAGTGACTGCGCACAGCAGTGACAGCTACCTGTTCCGTCTGGGCGAATCGGCATCTCCCGAGCTGCAAGCCATGGCCGAAGGTGGCGACATCAGCGGGCTGAATACCTTGGCCGATAGCATTGGCGCCTACAGCGTGGCAAACCCGGCTGAAGGCCTGTTGATGGCCAACGGCAGCACCATGATCAGCGATTGGGATACCGGAGAGAACACGCAACTGACCATCGTTGCAATGTTGCTGCCCACCAACGATGGCTTTGTCGGGCTGGATTCGTGGAGCATTCCGGAAACCCCGGGCACCTATACCTTGTACCTCAACGGCTACGATGCCGGTACCGAGGCCAACGATGAGATCATCAACGGCGGTGGCGCCAGTGGTGTACCGGGTATCCCTGCTAACCCAAGTGGTATGGGCGGCGAGAATGCCACCGGTGTGATTGCAACGGAAGTGAACGACCGAGTGCATATCCACCCCGGTAACGTTGGCGATACCGATCCCGATGGCGGCATCAGTGATGTGAACAGCCGGGTACACCGTTGGCTGAATCCGGTCGCCAAAGTTGTGGTTGTGGTTAAGTAGGGGGCGATGATGAATAAACTCACAGCAATCAAAGCCGCCGTGCTCGGTGTGGCGGTGCTCGGGCTAGCCGCCTGTGGCGACGATGATGACCCTGTTGTCACCACAGCCGAGTACATGCTAACCGTGCACAATAACACTGCAGCCCAGCCGTTCTCTCCGGTACTCGCTGCGCTACATAACGATAGCGCGATGCTCTGGCAACTTGGTCAGCCGGCCTCTGTGGCGCTAGAAGTGATGGCGGAGGGGGGCAATAACAGCCAACTGATGACGGCGCTGGCCGATCAATACGCCGTTGCCAGTACGGAAATGGTGCTGATGCCGGGCAACAGCGATGAGCTGAGCCTGCAAGCAGAGCTGAAATCGGGTTTGCTGTTATCGGTTGCCACCATGCTGGTGAACACCAACGACGCCTTCACTGGCGTGATGCAAATCGATGTGAGCGGCCTGGAGGTGGGCGAGAGCATGCAGCTAAACCTACCCATCTATGATGCGGGCACCGAATTTAATTCGGAAGCAGTTGGCAGTATCCCCGGTCCTGCTGATGGAGGCGAGGGCTACAACGCCGCGCGACGATGTGGCGGATGCGGTCAGCCGCCACCCGGGTGTGGTATCCCAAGCCGATGATGCTGACTCGGTGCTGTTGCCACAACACCGCATCAACAACCGAGCAGGCTCAGTGGTCGTAACGCGTATCAACTAAGCTATTGTTGTATTGAGCAGGTTGTATTGAGCATAAAAGCGGGCCAGCAGTATCAGTGCCCGCTGTTCAGTTTAATTGGGGACGTATAGCTTTCGTTAAGCCATCTAGGAGGGATGATGAGTCAACGGATACTGGTGATAGAAGATGATGCCGATATCAATCAACTGATTACCATGAATCTGCAAGATCAGATGTATCAGGTTGAAAGCTGCCGCGATGGCCAGCGCGGGTTTCAACTGGCTTGCGGTAGCAGCTTTGATTTGATCATTCTCGATCTCACCTTGCCGCTGATGGATGGGTTGGATGTATGCCGCCAATTGCGCGCCGAGCGCTCTATCACGCCTATCTTAATGCTCACTGCACGCGACTCGGAGGCCGACCGCATCGTCGGTTTGGAGATGGGCGCGGATGACTACCTGACCAAGCCTTTTAGCGTGCGAGAGCTGCAGGCGAGGGTAAAGGCGATGCTGCGTCGTGTTCAGATGCTCAAGCAACCTGAGGCTGCCAGCCCTAGCTTGCAGTTCGGCGCCTTGCAGATTGACCCGGAGCGGCGTCAGGTGCATTTGGAGAGTGACCCGGTTGAGCTCACTTCCACCGAGTTTGACCTGCTGTTTCATCTGGCATCCAAGCCGGGGCAGGTGTTTAGCCGGGCGGCACTGCTCGATCAGGTTTGGGGCTACAGCCATAGCGGCTACGAGCACACCGTGAACTCCCATATCAACCGTTTGCGCACTAAGCTTGAGCATGACCCGTCGAACCCACAATGGGTGCTGACCGTATGGGGCGTGGGGTACAAGTTTAATGAGCTTCACTAAGTTTCGTCCGTTTTATAGCAAGCTGGTGCTAGCGGTATTGGGCTGCTTCACGTTGGTGGGGGGGCTGCTGCTCGGCTTGGGTCACAAGGTCTCTATGGACTACCAAAACGAAGTGGAGCAGAAGCTGCATCTGGACTTGGCGGCCTATCTAGTAAAAGAGAGCGACCTCTATCGCGATGGCGAACTTAATCACGCCGCCATCACCCATGCCTTTCATACTATGATGATCCTCGGCCCCAGCTTTGAGTTTTACATCCTCAGCCCGCAAGGGGATCTGGTGACCTACTCGGCCAAGGCCGACAAGATAAAACGCCAGCAGGTAGACCTAGCCCCAATCCAAACCTTCTTAAGTGGCGATCAGGCGATGCCGATAGTGGGCGATGACCCGCGATCCTTGACCAAGCAAAAGATCTTCTCGGTGGCCGAAATCCGCAACAGCCAACAGCAGTTGGTGGCATATCTGTATGTGATTATCGGCGGCGAGATCTACGATGACGTTGCGCAGCTTTTGCAGGGCAGCCATATCCTCAAACTAAGCTCGCTGGCGCTGCTTGGTATTCTGGGCTTTAGCTTGCTGTTGGTAAGCCTGGTGTTTGCCTTTCTCACCCGGCCCTTGCGCAAACTCTATGACGAGATGCAGCAGTTCCAACGCCAAGGGTTAGAGCAGGCAGCGCTACCCGAGAATCGCTGGCGACCAGAATCGGGCGATGAGATCCAAGGTCTAGGCGATGCCTTCCATCAACTGGCCGCCAGCTTGCAGGAGCAGTATCAAAAGGTGAAAGACACCGACCAGCTGCGCCGTGAGCTGGTCTCTTATGTCTCCCATGACCTAAGAACCCCATTAGCGGCCTTGCAAGGTTACTTAGAGACATGGCAGCTCAAACACCAACAGCTCGATGAGCAGCAGTCCTGCCAGCTTATCACCACGGCGCAGGCCAATGCCGAACGCACAAGTCGCTTGGTGGAGCAGTTGTTTGAGCTGGCCCATCTCGACTCGGCCGATACCAGTCTGAACCTTGAGCCGATGAACGTTGCTGAGCTGGCCTTCGATGTGGTGCAAAAGCTCGCCTTGCAAGCCGAAGAAGCAGGCGTGAGTCTAGCGGTGAAGGCCGAGCCGCAGCAGCGCTTAGTTAGTGCCGATATACAACGCTTGGAGCGAGTGTTTACTAACCTCTTGGAGAACGCCATTCGCCATAGCTTTAAAGGCGGCGTGATAACGCTGGAGGTAACAGGCGACACTGACAGCGACAAAGTACAGGTGTGTGTAAGGGATCAAGGCTGCGGTATTCCTGCCAGCGATCTGCCGCATATCTTCGACCCGCATTATCGCGCCGCCAATCAGGTCAGCGATCAGCGTAGCCATGGTGGATTAGGCTTGGCCATCGTTAAGCGGGTGATAGAGCTGCACCATAGCGAAATCACCGTGCACTCCCGCTTAGGTGAGGGGAGTGCATTCGTATTTCAGCTCAACGCCGTGTAGTTTTCGCTTGTTAGTAAAAACGTTGCGTACTAGAAACGCCATGCCAGTGTCAGGTTATGGGTGTTCAGGCGTGGGTTTGCATCGTAGATCCCAGCATTCGACATATGTTGGAAACGATACCCCGCCACCACCTGAGCGATGGGCACCAGCCAGTTAACCTCGAAGTTGTAGTTAAATTGCAGGTTGCCGCCAAAGTCTTCGAACTCCCCGGTGCGGGCCTGCAGCCGATACTCCTCAAGGTAGCTGATACCGCCAAACATGCGGATCTGCCAGGCATAAGCAGGCATATAGCGAAATCCCAGGCCTGATCCAAAGGTGGCCGACTCAGCTGCCGTAGCGCTTAAGGTGCCGACACTGCCGGTGACGTCGAGCGAGAAGTTGTCGAATTGATAGAAGGGATGTTGGTACTCAATGCGGTGGGTCGATAACTCACCACTTTCTCTTGATACGGGCGTGCCGTACTCATATACCAGACTTGGCTTAGCATGTGTCACCGGTAAAGGGCCAGCGTAAGCAAGTGGTAATAGTAACAGCAACAGCACGAACACAATGGTTCTCATGCCGTCCTCCATGTTTCTGCTTGTCAGTTAGTTTGTCTTTGGCCAGAAGGCCTTGTATCTACCGTGTTTCTTGTTCTGGCTCGGCGCTTTTGATGGATCCACAGTGATCATTGGTGCCACTTTGATGGGATAAATCAGCGTTTGATTGAGAGCTCAGGCTAGCGCAGCAATCGCTGACTAGCCTGACTACTATATCGTGTTTTTAGAAAAAATCTTAAGTAACAACCAAAAACGAGCTTTGAGGCTGCTTTATTTTCACATCGAATGTGGTTTCTTACCTTTTTAAGGTCGATGGTTAATATTACTTGCAAGTGAGAAGAGCCTACTGCTATTTATTGTTTAAATTTTTAATCACTCGATCAAATGTCTAGTTGTCTAAAAGTTACCTGCTTTTTGTGGGGATTAACATTGCTTGGCTGCAGCGCCCCAACTCACCGCCAGCTCCCTCAACCCTTGGTCAGCTCAGTCGCTCTCCCTCATGGAGAATCGCTGCGATTTTGGGGCGATGAAGACGACTTTCTGCATAAGTTGATTGAGCTGGAGGGTATTTGGGCGCGCCAAGACGCCTCTGGGCTGATGTTCGATGAGGAAGGGGAGCTTAAGCCTGCCAACTACTTGGCTTTGTCGGGCGGTGGTACGGGCGGGGCTTTTGGTGCCGGGGTGTTGAATGCCTGGTCTGATTTGGGGACTCGGCCGACGTTTAATGTGGTTACCGGGATAAGCACCGGGGCAATTATTTCGGTGTTTGCTTACTTGGGCTCGGAATATGACTATCTGCTGGAAGAGTTTTATACCGGCGTGGGGGATGATCAGCTTTACCGTGTGCGCTTTTGGTCCATCCTTTCGCAAGCCTCGCTATTAAACACCCAAGGCTTTGAGGAGTTGGTGCGTGAAACCATCAGTAACGAGGTGATGGACGCGGTGAGCGATGCCTATAGCGAAGGCCGAATGCTGTTTATCGGTACTACTAACCTCGAGACTCAGCGCTTGGTTATCTGGGACATGGGTAAGATTGCGTCCTTGGGTACCCCAGAAGCTCAGCGCTTATTCGAAGACATTGTTATTGCCTCCTCGTCCATCCCCGGGGTGTTTCCTGCCGTTCAGTTTGAGGTGGAGCATGATGGGCAGACGTTTGATGAAGTACACGTCGATGGTGGAATTAGCCGTCAGGTGTTTCTGTTCCCTGATTCGTGGGACTTTTCATCGGTCAGTGGCGTGATGGGGGAGCGTGAGCGGCGGGTATATGTGATCCGCAACGATGAGTTCGTACCTAAATGGCAACAAGTGCCCATCAGTCTATCTGCCCTTACCGTTCGCTCGATTCTAACCTTGATTAAGTATCAGGGTAGGGGGGATGTGCTGCGCATCTACCAACAAAGCCAAGATGCTGGCATGGACTTTAAGCTTGCGTTTATCGACGTTGATTTTAACGAAAAGCCCCGCGATGGGCGGCCCTTTGACGAGCAGTATATGGCCAAGCTTTTCCAATACGGCTATTCACGTACCATCGGTCATCAGGTGTGGCGCGACGAGGTGCCGGAGTTTGACAGCCTAGCCTTACCGGAGCTATTTATTAACGAGTAGCGATTTCTCTTAAGGTGTTGATTTAAATGCACGTTCCTCATCATCCAGACAACCACCGGGCGATTGGCGCGATGGACGTTGCGATGGCCTTTCTCTCTTTGTTGTTGGTGCTGGGTGGTTTGGTGTCGCTGACTGGCGATCGCGATAATGAGTTCCACCGCGCGGTGCTTGGGCTGGATACGCTGATTTGCTCGGTGTTGCTGTTGCATTGGTTTTGGGGCTTGTTTACTGCGCCGCACAAGCGCAGTTATCTCAAAGAGCGCTGGATTGATGTTATCGCCTCCATTCCGATGCTAGAAGTTACCCGGCCACTGCGCCTGCTGCAGATCTGGCGAGTCATCTCGGTGTTTCGTCGCCATCATCGGGCGCTGGAAGAGATTCAGGACGAGCCCTTAGAGATTACCCTAGCCCTGGCGGTGCTTGGGGTGTTGCTGGCGATTACGGCCAGCACACTGGTGATGGTGCTGGTTGAGATCCCCGATCCTAACAGCCCTTTTGAAGGTGCCGCCGATATCATCTGGTGGAGCGTGGTGACACTCTCTACCGTGGGTTATGGCGATTATGTGCCCACATCGATGGCCGGGCGGGCGGTAGCCAGCATCGTGATTTTGGCAGGCGTATCGGTGTTCGGTGCGTTTACCGCTTATGTGACATCGCTGATGATGAGTGCCAGCCGCAACGCCCATGAACGTGAGCTATTAACCCGGTTAGAGCGCTTAGAGCGCAGCCAGAAGCAAATCTTGGAGGAGCTAAGGCGCTTGGGTCGGAACAAGTGAGTTGCACCCTCATTCTTGCTGGTTAAAATCATTGATGACAGCGTCAACGCTTTTGTAATTAGTCCACTAGTTACGGCAAGCGCCTCCTCGTCCTCAATGATTTTCCCTGCGCAATACCTGATCATTAACTTATCCAGATTGGTTAACGCCCCCAGTGCGTAGCGCTCAAAACATGCAGATACAAAAAACGCCCCAATTGGGGCGTTTTTGCTTAACCAGCGAAAGTCTTAAGCAATCGCTTGTTGCAGCGCACGTTGGGTGCGAACCACGTAAGCCTTCATCACAATCGCGATGGCCAAGGCAACCGACAGTAGGCCAACCAAGATATACATGGTCATGGTGTAGCTACCGGTCTGCTCGCGCACGTAAGATGACAGGCTAGGGCCAACCACACCGGCCATTGCCCATGCAGTTAGGATGTAACCATGGATGGCGCCAAGCTGTTTGGTACCGAACAGGTCACCGATGTATACCGGCAGGCAAGAGAAGCCGCCGCCGTAACAGGTGATAACGATGAACACCAGCAGCTGGAACATAATCGCATCGGTCATCATCGGCAGTAGCAAGAAGGCCACAATCTGAATCGAGAAGAACGCCAGGAAGGTGTTTGGGCGACCCAGGTAATCAGAGCCAGTCGACCAAAGCAGACGACCCAAGCCGTTTAGCACGCCAATTACGCCTACCATAGCAGCCGCTTCCATCGCGCTCAGGCCTGCAATCTCCTGCGCCATTGGCGAGGCGGCATAAAGGATAGACAGACCGCAAGTAATGTTGATGAATAGCATTAGCCACAGGCCCCAGAATTGTGGGGTACGGATCGCATCGTTTGCGTTCTGTTGGCTCAGATCGCCAGTGGCTTGCTTGCCTTCTTTCTTGGCCGCTTGCTCGTTTTCTAGCATACCGGCTGGCTTCCAACCCACAGGAGGGCGCTCCAGATAGCTTGCTGCCAAAATCATAACCACAAAGTAGCAGCCGCCCATGATTTTAAAGGTGGCCGATACGCCATGGCTCTCAATCAAAAGCTGAATCACCGGGCTGGCAATCATCGCGGCGAAACCAAAGCCCATAATTGCCAGGCCAGTCGCCAGACCACGACGGTCAGGGAACCACTTGATCAAGGTTGATACTGGGGTCACATAGCCCATACCCAGACCAATACCGCCGATTACGCCATAGCTAAAGTAAAGTAGGTACAGGCTTTCAATACTGGTAGCAAAGCCTGCACCTGCTATACCTGCGCCAAAGAAGCAAGCAGCAAAGGTGCCGGTAAAACGAGGGCCGTGTTTCTCTACAACCTGGCCCATCACTGCAGCCGAGGTACCCAAGAAGAAGATGGCAATACCAAAGGTCAAGCCGATCTGCTGTGAGTCTTTGCCGAGAAGCTCCATCAGTGGGTTGGAGAATACGCTCCAGGCGTAAACAGATCCGATAGAGATGTGGATTGCCACTGCGCACAGTGCGATCAGCCAGCGGTTTTTGATTTTTTGCTCATTCATAGTGGAATGCATACCTAGTCAAGATTGAAACCATATTCGGTTGTTGCCTTGTCGACCCATGTGCCCGATTGAATAAGCGGTATATCTTCCGTGATGAGCTCTGAAACGCGCGTAAACGACGCATTTTCGAGGGCCTGTCGACCGAGAACAGTGCAGCGCCAAGCCGCAGTGAACGCGCGAACAAAGCAACATGAATGCATACCTATTCGCCAAGGCGAAGGTAGATGGTCAAACTAGCGACGTCGCGGGCAGTGCGGCAGGAGTATTACCTACGAAGGGACTGCAACAAGCTCGGGCGATAGTCGATCCTATGGCCCCACTTATTTATAGGGGCGTATTCTGCTCCTAAAGAGGTGAGATTCCAATCTTCGCTGACAAATTATTTGGGTGAACTGCGCTTACCTTGCGTCACATCAATTTTTGTCCATGACTAATTATGCTGACAACGCTTTCTGGCGAGTCTCGCCCTTAAGCCCGCGTTTCATCGCTCAAGTTTGCAGCAACGTGTGCTATTAGGTGCGGCGTTTTCAAGCGAAGAGCGCTAGCAGGTGCTTACCTTAGTGCCGCTAAAAGGCGGTTGTAGCGCGTATTTTCGCAAAAAGCTCACGCTTTTTCGTCAATTCCGCAGGGATTACACTCCAGAGTCTCGACCTTGCCAAAAAGCGCAGCTATAATGCGGCGTTTTCAAATTATGGGTAACACCCAGACAAGGATTTAGTGGGTCGCCACAGCGGCGGCTGCTTTCCCATTGGTTAGCAAATCGAGTCGGGCAAGCCCGACTACAACCGAGGTAAAAAAATGCAGGTTTCAGTAGAAACAACTCAAGGTTTGGAGCGTCGCGTTGCGATTTCTATCGACGCTACCGAAATCGACAAGCAAGTAGAGCAAGCGCTTAAGCAAGAGTCAAAGCGTGCTCGCATCGATGGCTTCCGTCCAGGCAAGGTTCCAGTTTCTGTAATCAAGAAGCGTTACGGTGCTGCTATTCGCCAAGACGTTGAAGGCCAAGCTATGCAGCGTGCTTTCTACGAAGCGATCATCCAAGAGAAACTGAACCCAGCCGGTGCGCCTGCTCTGGAAATCGGTGAGCGTAAAGAAGACGAGTTCAACTTCACTGCCACTTTCGAAGTGTTCCCAGAAGTTGAAGTGAAAGGTCTGGACGCAATCGAAGTTGAGCAAAAGACTGCTGAAGTGCAAGACAAAGACGTTGACAACATGATCGACACTTTGCGTAAGCAGCAAGCGACTTGGAAAGAAACCAAGGGCATGATCAAAGACGACTTCCGCGTAAACCTGGACTTCCTGGGTAAAGTAGATGGCGTTGAGTTCGAAGGCGGTAAAGCTGAAGGCTTCGACCTGACCATGGGCGCTGGCCGCATGATCCCTGGCTTCGAAGATGGCCTGATGGGCAAGAAAGTGAAAGAAGAATTCACTATCGACGTAACCTTCCCAGAAGATTACCACGCTGAAGCCCTGAAAGGTAAAGCTGCTACCTTCGAAATCAAGGTAAACAAAGTAGAGAAGCCTGAGCTGGCCGAAGTTAACGAAGAGTTCGTTAAACTGTTCGGTATCGCTACCGGTGAGCTGGATGAGCTGAAAGCTGAAATCCGCAAGAACATGGAACGCGAGCTAGAGCAAACTCTGAAGACTGGCGTTAAAGAGCAAGTTATCTCTGGCCTGCTTGAGCAAAACCCAGTTGACGTGCCAAAAGCACTGATCGACCAAGAAGTTGAGCAACTGCGTCAGCAAGCGCTACAACGCTTCGGTGGCGATGCGAGCAAAGCACCTGAGCTGCCAGCTGAGCTGTTCAGCGAGCAAGCTGAGCGTCGTGTACGTGTAGGTCTGCTACTGGGCGAAGTAATCAAGGTTAACGAACTGAAAGCTGACGACGAGAAAGTTAAAGCTCACATCGAAACCATGGCTTCTGCCTACGAAGATCCAAGTGAAGTAGTTGAGTACTACGCGAAGAACGAAGAGTTGATGAACAACGTTCGCAACGTCGTTCTTGAAGAGCAAGCGATTGAATTCGTTAAGGCTCAAGCAAAAGTAACCGAAACTTCTGTTGCTTTTGATGAAATCATGAACAACCAAGGTGCGTAAGTAAGTCCTTATTTGACTTATTTCCACTAATCTTGGATATAATGGCTCGTATGTTCCCATACGAGCCATTTTTTTAAGGAAGAGAGCAGTAAATGTTAAATAAAGATAACTCATTTGATCCGATGGCCGCCTTAGTTCCCATGGTGGTAGAGCAAACGTCTAAGGGCGAGCGCTCGTATGATATTTACTCGCGTCTGCTAAAAGAGCGACTGATTTTCTTGACCGGCCCGGTTGAAGACCAAATGGCCAACCTGATCGTAGCCCAGCTACTGTTTCTTGAGTCGGAAAACCCCGAGAAAGATATCTTCCTTTACATCAACTCGCCGGGCGGCTCGATTAGCGCCGGTATGGCGATCTACGACACCATGCAGTTTATCAAGCCGAACGTCAGCACTGTGTGCATGGGTATGGCGGCAAGCATGGGTGCTTTCTTGTTGGCCGGTGGTGCAGAGGGCAAGCGTTACTGTCTGCCTAATGCCAAGGTGATGATTCACCAACCGCTGGGTGGCTACCAAGGCCAGGCGTCGGACATCGAGATCCACGCCAACGAAATTATCAAAACTCGTCAACGCATGAACGAGCTTCTGGCGTCACATACCGGGCAAAAACTGGATACCATCGCCAAAGATACCGACCGTGACAACTACATGACCGCCGAAGAAGCCAAGGCCTATGGTATAGTTGACGAAGTATTTCTGCGTCGCGAATAGGATTTAGTGTTGCGACGGTCTGCTGTGTTGAAATCTCGCGTAGCAATATTGAGCGCTTGGCGTAAACTTGAAAGTAAACACGGCACATAAAGCATATTGAGGTTAGCGAATGACAGATAAGCGCAAGGGTGATGGGGAGAGCAGTAAACTGCTCTATTGCTCATTCTGCGGTAAAAGCCAGCATGAAGTGAGAAAGCTGATTGCAGGTCCTTCCGTTTATATTTGCGATGAGTGTGTCGAACTGTGTAACGACATTATTCGTGAAGAAGTAAAGGAAATTTCTCCTAAGAAAGACGGCAACGCGCTACCAACACCGAAAGAGATCCGTGCCCACCTCGATGACTACGTCATCGGACAAGAGCACGCCAAGAAGGTGTTGGCAGTGGTTGTGTACAACCACTACAAGCGTCTGCGCAACGGCGATAAGGCCGATGGAATCGAGCTTGGCAAGAGTAACATCCTGCTGATTGGTCCAACTGGTAGCGGTAAAACCCTGCTGGCTGAAACCATGGCTCGTCTGTTGGACGTACCGTTCACCATGGCCGATGCGACCACCCTGACCGAAGCCGGTTATGTGGGCGAAGACGTAGAAAACATCATCCAGAAGCTGCTACAGAAATGCGACTACGACGTAGAGAAAGCCCAGCGAGGTATTGTCTACATCGATGAGATCGACAAGATTTCTCGCAAGTCTGATAACCCGTCTATCACTCGCGATGTAAGCGGTGAAGGTGTGCAGCAAGCGCTTCTCAAGCTGATCGAAGGTACCGTTGCTTCTGTACCGCCGCAAGGTGGACGTAAGCATCCTCAGCAAGAGTTCTTGCAGGTAGATACCTCTAAGATCCTGTTTATCTGTGGCGGTGCCTTTGCCGGCCTGGATAAAGTGATTGAGCAGCGCGCGGCAACCGGTACTGGTATTGGCTTTGGCGCTGAAGTGCGCAGCGAGTCAGACAAGAACAGCTTGAGCGAAACCTTTGCCAAGGTTGAGCCAGAAGATCTGGTGAAATACGGTCTTATCCCTGAGTTCATCGGTCGTCTGCCTGTTGTAGCTACCCTGACTGAGCTGGACGAAGACGCGCTGATTCAGATCTTGAGCGAGCCGAAGAACGCACTGACCAAGCAATACGGTGCATTATTCAAGCTGGAAGAGACTGAGTTGGAGTTCCGCGAAGACGCGCTACGTGCGATTGCTGCTAAAGCCATGGAACGTAAGACCGGTGCCCGTGGCCTGCGCTCTATCGTTGAAGCGGTACTGCTGGATACCATGTACGAGCTGCCATCGATGGACAACGTCAGCAAGATGGTTATCGACCAAGCGGTTATCCAAGGCGAGAGCGACCCAATCCTTATCTACACCAACGAAGATAAGGCGACCGGCTCTGAGTAAGTTCTAGTCGATCGTTGAGCATCAAGCAAAAACCTCAGCCAACTGGCTGAGGTTTTTTTATGTCTGAAGTTTGTGAGGGGAGGGGGGACTTCCCGCTGCTCTCGGCTAAGCTCTGCGCGCTCAGGTTCTAAAGCGCGATACTAAACCGGCCAGTGCTTGAGCCAGCTGATTGAGCTCTTCAGCCTTGGTCTCCAAATCCAGCGAGCCTTCGTTGCCTTGGTTAGCACCATCATGGATATCTGTGATGTTGCGGTTAATCTCTTCTGCCACCAAGTGCTGCTCCTCGGCAGACGCCGCAATCTGGGTGGTCATATCGCGGATAGTTAGCACCGATTGCATGATGGACTCAAACACGCTGCTGGTTTGGTCGGTGGCCTGTACCGACTGCTCTGAGTGTTTGATGCTGTCGTTCAGGCTCTGCGCAACCACATCGGTTTGACTGCGCAGCTTGGTCAGTAGCTTGTCGATTTCTTCGGTGGACTCGGCAGTGCGCCCAGCCAAGGTTCTCACCTCGTCGGCGACCACCGCAAAGCCGCGGCCTTGCTCGCCAGCGCGGGCTGCCTCAATGGCGGCGTTAAGCGCCAGCAGGTTGGTTTGCTCGGCGATGCCGCGAATGGTATCGAGGATAACCGTGATGTTTTGCGAGTCTTCAGAGAGCTCTCGCATCGCTTGGTTCGATTGATTGAGGGTGGTTTCCAGCTGGTTCACCGCGCTCACGGTTTGCTGAATTAACTGGTGACCTTGCTCGACTTGTCCCTGACTGTCGTCGGCGGCTGAGGCGGCTTGACTACAGTTGTTGGCGACTTCGTTGGAGGTGGCAACCATCTCGTGGAAGGCGGTGGAGACTTGCTCTACGGCCGCTAACTGGCTGGATGCGACCCCTTCCATCTGCTCGGATAGCTGGGCAGACGTATCGGCGGAGTCATTCAGCTGGCCGCTCTTTTCTTTGATACTGTCCACCAGCTCAGCGATGGTGCCAGCAAAGCGGTTGAAGGCGCGCGCCATCTGTCCTGATTCATCCTGGCTGTCGATATTCAGGCGCTTGCTCAGGTCACCGTCGCCCGAGGCAATGTTTTCCAGGCCATCGGTGATGGTTTGCATTGGGCGGCTAATCAGTTTCATTAGCACGAAGCCGATGCCCATAAAGATTGCGACCATAATCACCGACATCATGATGATGTTCCAGGTAATTGCATTAGCATTCTGATAAACCTCGTCGGTGGGGATCATCCCAACCATCTTCCAACCGGTTGCGGGTGAAAGGTAGACGTTGGCATACCAACTCTCGCCACCGATCTCGGTTTCAACCAGGCCTTGCGCCTGACTGGCTATGCGTTGGTAGTCGGTAATCTCACCGAATGATTTGAAGTTATTGTCGGGGTTTGATGGGTCGGCCAGCACCGCGCCAGTGTCTTCAATCATCATCACATAGCCGCTTTGGCCGAACTTAATGCTGGCGACGATCTCGGTGAACTTCTGCAAGGATACATCGACGCCAATGGTGCCCGTGATCCCTTGCTTGGCGCTAAAACTATGCATGTAATCTAGCAAGGGGTTACCGGTTGCCAAGTCGATGTAAGCCGGGATCCTCACCGCCCTGTTCTGGCCAATGGAAGTTTTGCACCAAGGGCGGGTGCGCGGATCGTAGTCGTCTGGCACATTGCTCTCAGGCCAGACGATATAGCCGCCATTGCTCATCCCTAGGTACACATAGGCCAAGTCGGGGCGGGCCTCACCAAATTGACGTAGCAGGTGGTATACCTCGGCTTCGATGCCGCCGTTTTGCGATGCCCGCATCATGCCACCGGGCTTGCCCATGTAGGTGGTCACCGTATCGTCTAACTGCTTAACCACGTCGGTGCTCGCCAAAAACGCGGCGTCTTCGGCCAAGCCATTTAGATAGATGCTAATGGCGCTATCGATATGGGTCAGCTCGGCATTACTGCGTTCTACAAAATTGGCTTGGGCTTCGTTACGAACCTTGATGACCACGGTGGTGGAAATGACCAAGATGGGAACGATGATGCTGGCGAGCAGTAGGAGGAAAAAGCGGGTGGTTATCTTCATGTAGTAATGTCCATGTGGAGACAATAACTTGATGTGTATCAATAAAATGCAATTGAAGATGAAAGGCTTGCAAGGTTGGGTGTGGAATAATCAGAGCCTCGTCGTCTCGGCATGGCTGAAGAGGGACGCTATTGGAAGGGTTAATGGAGGAACGATGAGCACTCGCTTATTTGTCTATGGGACTGTAGGGCGTGTATATCTTTGGTTTTTGATTTTGCAGCGCTATTAGTCCAAGCAGGCAAGGAAAAGGATGTGCAGTGTAGCAATCTACATAAACAGCCTTTGACGCAGAATGGTCGGACTAATAGCGCTGCCCTTTGGGTTCATTTAAACGGCACCTGCGCTGCGTCCTAAGTTCCTCACATAGACTCACTATGCCGCGTCACTTACTCCTTGCGCAGATACCGTTTAACTTGAACAAAATTAAACCCCAAAGATACACACGCCCTAACGCCGGGCCGGCCAAATCAACATGTATTGGCAAAGATAGAAGGCCATTGGCAGCCGGCCTGCGTCAAGGGAAGGCTCGAACATAGCGGCTGGGGGGCGGAGCTGGGTTACCCCGGTCTAGTGCTGGATGACGGCGCAGGCGAGGTTAGCGGATTGTTGTTTACCGCTGAGGGCCTAGCCGAGCAATGGCCAATGCTGGATGAGTTTGAAGGTAGCGGCTACAAGCGCTGCGTTACCCAAGCAACACTCGCCTGTGGAGAGGAGGTTGAGTGCTACGTGTATACACTCAGCCAGCCTTGAAGCACTTAACTTATAACAGCCTGACTACCCACATACTGTTGTTGTTTACACATCGCCGATGTCATTTAAACAACGCCTAACTTTTTCCCTAGTCGGTACAGGTTGCCCCGGTCCATCTGTAAGCTGCGTGCCGCTTGCGCCCATACACCGTCATGCTGGGCCAAGGCCTGTTCAATCAAGCGTTTTTGATAGTCCTCGATGGCACGCCGAAACCCCTGCTCAGGTACGCTCGCAATGCTGGCGGAAAGGCTCGGGTTTACCTGCTGCAGACCAAGGTGGCGCTGGGTGATCACCTGCTCGCCTTGCTGGATGGCACTCAGGGCTGCGCGCATTAGGCAGTGCTCTAACTCGCGCACATTGCCCGGCCAGCCCTGCTGCTCTAGAAGAGTAAGGCAGCGTGGCTGGATGTGTAGCTGCGGGGCATGGAATTGGGTGCGTACCTTGTCGAGTAGGTGACCTGCCAGCAGTGGAGTATCGCCATCTCGCTCGCGCAGCGGTGGGAGCTGAATGGGGAAGACATGCAAGCGGTGGTAGAGATCCGCGCGGAAGCGGCCCTGCTCAACCTCATGTTGTAGATCGCGGTTGGTGGCGGCGATAATCCGAACGTTAACGTGCTTGAGCTTGTCGGCGCCCACTCGCTGCACTTCCCCTTGCTGCAGCACCCTTAGCAGTTTGGCTTGCAGCAATAGCGGCAGTTCACCGATTTCATCGAGAAACAGGGTGCCTTCGTCTGCCAATTCAAACTTGCCCGGGCGATGGGAAGTCGCGCCAGTAAACGCGCCCTTCACGTGCCCGAACAGCTCACTTTCGGCCAGCGACGCGGGTAATGCCGCACAGTTGACTTGAATCATCGGTTTGTCGCTGCGATTAGATTGGGCATGCAGCAGATGGGCGACCAGCTCCTTGCCGGTGCCGGTCTCACCGCTAATCAGCACTGCAAAGTCTGAGGGGGCGACCGTGGCGATACTGCGCTGCAGCTGCTGCATCTGAGGGCTGTTCCCCACCAGCTCACCCTGTTGGGCGCGGGCTTGCTCTATCAGCAACTGGTTGATGCTGTGCTGATGGCGGTTGCTGCTGCGCAGGGCCTCAATCAGGGTGACATTGCGCACATTGGCCGCAGCAAGGGCGGCAATGGTCGAAATAGTCACTTCTGAGACCTGGCTAAACGCGCCCACTTCCATTGCATCGAGGGTGATCGCGCCAACCAGTTCATCTTCCACGTACAGGCTACAACCAAGACAGTCATGCACATCCAGCTCGCCATCGGGCATGCCTTCGACCAACCCATCGAAGGGGTCGGGCAGGGGAGAGTCGGCTTCAAAACGCACCGGCGCGCGACTCGCTAGGATTGCTGCCAGTCTTGGGTGGGCGGTCGGCTCAAAGCGCCGACCCAATATCGCGGGAGACAGGCCACTGATTGCCACGGGCACCAAGCTTTTGTGGGCATCCAAAATAAACAGGGCGCTGGCGTCGCTGGGTAAGACTTGATTGAGCGAATCGAGTAGGCGCTGATAGTGCTCGCCCTGTGGCAGTTGGGCACTGAGGTCAACGGCGAGCTGCAGTAAGAGGGTGTCAATGGAGTTCGCTGGCATGGCAATACTGTTGGAAAATGACATCAAGGTGCCGAGCATTATAGCTAGATGTTGTAAAAAACACATCGCTGTGTATTGGTTTATCGATGGTGTTTTATCTAAACCATTGAAATATTAGAGTTTAAAACTTGGCCTAGATCATGCTGTATCGAACATACTTTACACTTACTACGCTATCAGCGAGCGCGAACAAACGCATCGTTCAGGAGTCACCCTTGCTAAACATTGTTGATCGAAGCAACGAAGAACAGATCCCACCCTTTTTACGCCTAGGCTTTCGGCCCTTCTTTGCCCTTGCTGGCATCTACGCGGTGCTGGCTATCGGCTTATGGCTGCATATGTGGACTGGCGGGCCACTGCCGGGGCTGCAGGTCGACCCGCTATGGTGGCATGTGCATGAGATGATCTTTGGCTTTGCCATGGCGGTTGTGGTGGGCTTTGTGCTAACCGCCGTGCAAACCTGGACCGGACAGCCCGGCACTAAATCCTGGCGACTGTTACTATTGATTGGTCTTTGGCTCGCCCCACGCGTATTGCTGTGGCTGCCCGTGCCGCTTTGGCTGACGTCCTCCGTAGAGGGGCTGTTCTTATTGGTGGCCTGTTGGGAGGTAGGTAGCCGCGTTGTGAAGGCCAAAGGTTGGCGAAACCTGTTCTTTGTGCCGCTGTTTTTGCTGGCTATCGTGGCGAACTTTGCAAGCTATGCCGCATTGAAAGGCCTTCCACCCTTCAGTGTACAGGCGGTGTGGCAGGCAATGCTCTGGTGGTTTGCTATCCTGTTGTCGGTGATGGGAGGCCGGGTGATCCCCTTCTTCACTGCCCGGCGCTTTGATTTTGCCAAGCCTCCTGCGCTGTGGTGGTTGGAATGGGGAGCTACCCTCCCTCTTATCGCATTGCTACTGCTAAGCTTTTTTCCCTTGGTTTACCTCAATCTATCGGCCTGGCTAATGGTGGTTGCTGGCGTGTGTCAGCTGCTGCGCTGCCTGCGTTGGAAAAGTTGGCGCACCTTCTCGGAGTCTTTGGTGTGGTCGCTGCACATTGCTTACTGGTGTCTGCCACTGAGCCTGCTGGTACGGGGGCTGAGTAGCAATGCCTTTGTGGCCCATAGCTTTATCCACCTGTTTGCCATCGGCGCCTTGGGTGGGCTGATCCTAGCGATGATGGCGCGGGTGAGCATGGGGCATACCGGGCGTGAGATCTACAAGGGCCCCGTGATGTGGCCAGCCTATGCTGCCTTGTTTGCCGCGGCCGCGATTCGTACTGTAGGCGTTGCGCTAATGCCTGCTGCGCTGGTCACGCTGGTGCAAGTTGCAGGGGTTCTATGGATGTTTGCCTTTATCTGGTTTGTCTGGCGCTTTGTTCCGATGCTGGGTCAGCCGCGGGTGGATGGTCACCCGGGCTAGCGAGCCCTTGCTTGTTATCAAAGTGATAGCTCACGAAACAAATGTGACAATTAAGTAAATACTTGAAAGAGCGCAAACTTCTCCACTTTTGCTATCTACAGCGTTTATAGCCTTGATTAGACTGGCTTAGGTGTTCGTTATATCAGTAACGAATATCTCAGCCTTCCTCTTAGTGATTGTGCAGCCTTGCTGCGTTGTCTTTCTGATGTTTTGAAGCGGGCTAACTGGCTCCCCGGTAAGGAGCCTGGCAGCGCGTAACCCTTCATCTTTCAAATAATTAGAAGCGTGCCCGCATGCCTACTGGTGCCTAAGTTCACTTGGGCAACACTAACTATACAAACGGGAAAGGAAGACATGAGAAAAACAAGGCTGGCCGTCTTAACGATGGCCATGGTCGCTTGTGCCCATTCGCATGCACAAATCGCGGCGACCCATATCTACCATAATCACATGCCCAACTTCTGGCCTTACTACGACGTAGAGCAGTACCAGAACCTCAATGTGGGCGACCCCATCCGCTACACCTACGATGGCCAGGTCATCGAATTGAAAAACAACCCACCACCGGGCTACACCTTCTACATCCCGGGCAGCGGCCAACCGATGCCCCACGATGATTTGGTGGCGTACTACTCCCATCATGCCAAGACCGGCGCGTATCTGAGCTGGCCAATGGATACCGCCAGAAATAACAACGGTGCCCATCCGCTTAGCCAGACCCACGTGACCATGTCGGCGTCGGTGATTAACAATGTTCAGAGCTTCGCTGAGCTGGGGAATCTTAGTGGTTATAACCTTGGTTGGGGAAACTACTGGCGTGAGACCCAACAGGGCACCAAAACCACCAATGGTTATAACGCGCTGGATACCATCCACTTTAGCGGCCACCACACCATGGGCCCGCTGGTGGGCAATGATTACTTCCTCAAGGATTTGATCTACCAGAATGCCACTTTGGCGCAGGACTACTTCCTCGGTGACAGCTTCCGCTCTTCCAAAGGCTTTTTCCCCACCGAGCTGGGTTTCTCAGACCGGATAATCCCGGTGCTGAACAAGCTGGGCATCGAGTGGTCGGTGCTGGGGAACGTGCATTATTCGCGCACTCTGCGTGACTACCCCTATCTGAATCAGCCCGGGGTGGATACCATGATCTCCCCGCCAAACCGGGCCGATCTGCGTAACACCAGCGATATTGGTGAATGGGTATCGATCCCGATGTTCAATGAACAGCAGGTCACCCAGAACAAGTTCCCCTTTGCCTCCATTCCCCACTGGGTGCAGTACGTCGACCCAGACAGTGGTGAAGCGTTTCGGGTTGCCGGTATTCCGGTCGAGCAAGCCAGCTCGTGGGAAGAAGGCTATCAGGGCAGCGTAAGCGCCGATGTGCTGAAAAGCTTTGTGGGTGATGCCGACAGCCTGGGCCGTCGTCAGTACTTTGTGATTGCCCACGATGGCGATAACTCCTCTGGCCGCGCCGGCGATGGCGGCACCTGGGCCAACTCGGGCAATGTCACCTACGCCGATGGTGCAGTTACCGGTATGGGGGTTGAAGAGTACCTGCGTGCTTATCCCATCCCTGACGATGATGTGGTTCATGTGCAGGACGGCTCATGGATTGATACCCGTGACTCTTCGGCGGATCCCACTTGGTACCACTGGCATATTCCGATGGGGGTATGGGCCGGGCAGATGAGCGACTTCAATTCTGCCCACGCCAGTGACTATGTGGCCACGCGCCAGCATATGGTGTCGCTGGAGCTAGGCTATCACTACCTTGAACGTAACTTCGCGCTGCTACAGGCCGCCGAGAACTACGCGAAAACCGCCGAGCAGATCTGGCTGGATGACAATCCCAACCACTGGCAGCCCACCACCCAGATGGACCACGAGATCACCTATCCGGGTAACCAGCTCAACCCGTGGATGATGTCCTATCCGGTGAAAGGCGATGCCAACAACAACTACGCCGGTGGTGCCAACCCGGCAGAGCTTGGCTGGTACTTCCTGATTGCGGCCATCGACTCTGGCTTTGGCTACTACGACGAGAACGTTGATGATGGTGTTAAGCCCACCATCTCGTTTAATCAATCGCTGTACTTTAGCGAGCCCTATGTAGAGCAAAACAAAGGCAAGGACCGCACCGGACCATCGGTGTGGTGGCCACAGCGTTATCCCTACAACCCGGGCAGTGCCAACAAGAGCAAGGCCGAAGGTTGGGCGGAGATCTACGCCGACACCACCTTTGCCATCTACACCTATGCCTTTGATGCCAGCGGCATCAGCGATATTCAGGTGAAGATCCGCCCGCACACCAACAAGTGGGCCGATGCGACCGACAAAACCTACAAGCTTTACGATCCGGCCGCCCACGCCTCTGACCCTAACGTTGACCCATCCCGGGTGGGCGAGTGGAGCAGCTTCCCGCTAACCGAGCGTGATTTGACGCCGGATATCAATGGCGTTAGCTGGCAGGCCGCCAGTACCGAAACCTTTGAAGTAGTGCCTGCCGATAAGATTGGCAACATGTACTATGCCTACTTCGATCAGTACCAAGAGCAGCTGCTGGATTACTACATCGAGGCCACAGATGCTAAAGGCAACGTGACCCGCTCGGCGATTCAGCAGGTGTATGTGGGCGCTGGTCGCTATCGCAACGAAGGCGGCCTGACGGTTGAGGATGTAAACGGCAATATCGAAGGTGAGTACGTGTTCTTCACCGCCGATTACACCGGTAATCGTAAGCCAAGCGCGGTGATCACCCCGGGAAGCCAAGCGGTTGAGCGTGGGGCAGTTGTCACCTTAAGCGGCGCAGAGTCTTCAGATGTCGATGGCGAAATCGTCAGCTACCAGTGGAGCACCGGCGAGACCTCGCAATCGATTAGCATAACCGTAGATGAGCGCACCTCGGTGACCCTCACCGTGACCGACGATCAAGGCGCTACGAGCAGCTCGACCATAACCCTGAGCATCATTGGCGAAGCGATCCTATCGACCCTGTACTACGAGGACACCCAAGGTTGGGGCAAGGTCTGTTTGCACTACAGCACCGATGGGGCGCAAACCTGGACCACGGCTCCGGGCGTGCAGATGGAAGCCGCCGGCAGTGGCTGGTTCCGCTACACTGTAGAGCTGGAGCAAGGCCAGCCACTGGAGTTTGTTACCAATAACTGCAGCGGCAGTTGGGATAACAACGGCGGGCAAAACTATCAGGTCGATGAAGGCGACTGGCAGCTATCGGCCGGTGGTGTGGCTACAGGTATCCCGGATGAGCTAGGTAACCAAGCCCCCAACGCAGTGATAAGCCCACCGGGGCAAAGCGCTGCAGTGGGAACGGTGTTCAACCTAAGTGCTGCTCAATCCTCCGATAGTGACGGCGAGATTGTCAGCTATCTTTGGAGCACCGGTGAAACCTCCCAGAGCATCAGCTTTACCCTGCAACAAGATATCACCATTAGCCTGACTGTGACCGACAACGAAGGCGCTAGCCATAGCGTTAGCGAGCTCTATCAAGTGGCGGTCAACCAAGCGCCGGTGGCCGCTATCGAGGCCTCGGCAACCGCGGTTACGGCGGGAACCACGGTTACCTTAAGCGCAGCGTCGTCCTACGACCCTGAGGGCGAGGCCTTGAGCTACCTATGGAGCACTGGCGAGACCAGAGAATCCATCTCAGTGGTGGTTGAGCGGGATATGAGCGTTAGCGTCACGGTGAGCGATGTCGAGGGACTGAGTGCCCAAGCTCAGATTGAGCTGAAAGTGGTCAGCGAAGAGTTGGTCAGCAACTTCGAGCAGCTCTACTTCCGCGGCACTCCAAATGGCTGGAGTGCGGATGCGATGAGCTTGGTGGCCGATAACACCTGGCAGCTGGTGGTGGACTTTGATGGCCAGAGCCAGCAGCGCTTCAAGTTTGACGTGAATGGCGACTGGAGCCTTAACTACGGCGATAACAACGCCGATGGGGTACTCGAGCAGACCGGCGGCGATATCTTCACCGCGGTCACCGGCAGCTATCTGGTAGAGGTGAACGATCAGGCGATGACCTATCAGCTAAGCCCAGTGAGCGGCGACCAAAAGCCTAGCGCAGTGATTGATGTGAGCAGCACCCGCGTGGCGGTAGGCTCGGTGGTCAGCTTTAACGCTGCCAGCTCCAGCGATGCTGAAGGTGATATCGTTGCTTATCAGTGGAGTACCGGTGCCAGCTCAGTACTGCTTGATCTGACCTTCGATCAGGTGGGCCTGTTTGATATCAGCCTCACCGTTACCGACGAGGCCGGCCAGACCGATACTGCCACCGTGAGCATCGAGGTCTTCGACCCCAATGCCAATCTGCAAAGTAACTTCGAGCAGCTCTATTTTCGAGGTACACCGAACGGTTGGGCCAGTAGCGCCATGAACTTGGTTGGCGATAACACCTGGCAGCTGGTGGTCAGCTTCGATGGCAGCATCGAACAGCGCTTCAAGTTCGATGTACATGGCGATTGGAGCTACAACTTTGGCGATAACAACAGCGATGGTGTGTTAGAGCAAACCGGTGGGGATATCTATACCTCAGTGGTGGGCGACTACATCGTTGAGGTAAACGACCAAAGCATGAGCTATCGGATTGTGGCCGCGAACTAGTCGCGTTCGCAAATCAAGATAGGGTAACCAAGGCGCGACTGGCTTAGCTGGTCGCGCCTTTACGTTTGCGCGATAGCTGAATTTGCTCACATGAAAGGGGCCAGCGAGTGGCCATCAGACCGTTTTAGCTAAACCGTCCATCCTAGAGCGCAATGGCTGTTTGAGTATGGTGCCAAATCAATAAATGGACTATTTAGGTGCTAACGTCGCTTAAATTGCTCTGTAAATCGCAGAACTCACCGTTAGTCATGAACGCGTAATATTCTATGTTGGCGCTCACAAATCGCTCACAAAAAACACAGTAGTATGACGACTGCATTTTCTAAGGAAGCGTTTACTTACCTCTATCCGTACAGTAAGCGCCTGATAAGTAGCGTAAAGTTGTCACTACTGGAGTAGATATGGATATTGAGCAGTCCTTGCCACCCGTGCAGGCACTACCGGCCCAACAGGTGTCGCGTTGGCGACGTACCTTGCGTTGGACACAGTTACTCATGCTGCTATACCTGCTGCTGGTTGCCGTTTCTGCAGTGAGTAGTGGCTTCAAGATTGCGGCGGGTAACCATGCCGCCGAGCTGTTTGAGTTTGCCTCTCATCCGGTTGCCGGTTTGATGATTGGCTTAATTGCCACCTCGCTGATTCAATCGTCTAGCACCGTAACCTCGATCATCGTCGGGTTGGTGGCGGGCGGCTTGCCGGTGGGGATCGCTATTCCGATGGTGATGGGAGCGAACATCGGTACCACCTTGACCAATACCTTGGTCAGCCTTGGCCATGCCGGGGATAAGACCGAGTTTCGCCGCGCCTTTGCCAGTGCCACGGTGCATGACTTCTTCAACCTACTTGCGGTCGCTATCTTCCTGCCCTTGGAGATGGCCTTTGGCTTGTTGCAGCGCCTAAGCTCGGCCTTCGTGCCGCCGTTTCTTGATAGCGGCAATATGAGCATGAAGGGGCTTAACTTTATGAAGCCGCTGATATCGCCCGGCGTCGATCTAATGAAAGCGCCCTTCGCAGGGCTGGGCATGCTGGGCGGCGTACTGTTGGCGCTCACCGGCGTACTGGTGCTGATTGTATCCATCACCCTGATGGGCAAGCTGATGCGCAGCCTGATGGTGGGCAGGGCCAAGCGGATCTTGCAATCGGCCATCGGCCGGGGGCCGCTACATGGGGTGGCATCGGGCACGGTGGTTACCACGCTGGTGCAGTCGTCCTCGACCACCACCAGCTTGGTGGTGCCCTTGGTTGGCTCGGGCGTATTGAAGGTGCGCGATGTCTATCCGTTTAGCGTGGGGGCCAATATCGGCACCTGTATCACCGCCTTGCTGGCAGCCACCGCGATCACCGGCGATACCGCTGCCTTCGCCCTACAGATCGCCTTGGTGCACTTGCTATTTAATACCCTGGCAACACTGACGATCTTTGCGCTGCCGGTACTGCGTGAGCTGCCTTTAAAAGGCGCGAAGCTGCTGGCCGATATGGCCACCCACACCAAGTGGGCGATTGCCGCGTATATCGGTGTGGTGTTTTTGGCCTTACCGGGCGCAGTGTTGCTTTTTACTGTCTAGCCGCTCAAGGCTGTTTACCGTATAAAAGCTCAGGGCTGTTTACAGTTTAAGCCCGAAGCCCGAAGCCCACAACTCAAAGCTCAACCGTCACATCCGACTTCAAGGTACTGGAGCAGGCAAGCACATAGCCTTGCTCCACCTCTTCAGGCGAAAGCGGGCCATGGGTGCTGCTTTGTACCTCGCCACTGGTGACCTTGCACTTGCACGAACCGCAGATCCCGCTGCGACAGGCTAGAATAACCGGCACTTCGGCATCTTCCAGCGCTTCACTGAGCAAGCTGTCGGCATCTGCTGGTTGGCTGGCACCAAACTGCGGGATGACCACCTGCACGCTATCGTCTGTTGTTGAGGTGCTCGATGCTGTGGGCTCTGGCTTGGTCGGGGTAAAGCTCTCCTGATAGAAACGGCCCATATCCAGGCCGCCTTGCTCTAAATAGCTGCGCATATCCTGCATAAACAGCTCTGGCCCGCACAGGTAGACACTGCGCTCGGCAAAATCCGGCACTAACTTGTTCAGCCATGTGGCATCGAGAAAGCCCTCGGGATAGTGGCTGCCAGTAGCGTCATTTAGCAGCAACTTTAGCGAGAAGTTGTCGTGGCTTTGTGCCAACTGCTCGAGCGGCTGGTGGAAGATAATATTGGCCTGATCGCGGGCGGTGTGTAGGAACACGATATCGATATCGATATCGATATCGCTGTGCTGCTCCAGCCAGTGGCGAGCCATGGAATAAACCGGGGTAATGCCGCAGCCTGCGCTAAGCATCAGCACCTTGCTACGTCCTTGGCTTGCGGAGGGAGGGCATTGGTGCAGGTTAAATTCACCGGCAGGCGCAAGTACCGGCAGCTCGCTGCCCACCTCGATGTTGTCGACAATACGGTTCGACACCACACCGCCGGGCACCCGTTTCACCGTGATCTGCAGTTCATCGTCTCGTGGGGTAGAGCTGAGCGAGTAAGCGCGGTACTCGCTGCGTCCATCCACCTCGATACCCAAGGAGATAAACTGACCGGGATGAAAGCTGAAGGGCCGCACGCCATCATGGCTGCGCAGACGCAGCGATACCGTATCGGCGGTCTCTTGAATGCGGGCACTGCAGCGCAGGGTGATGCCTTGGGCTGAACAAGTCGCTTGTTGCATAGGGCTGCCTTTTTGTTTGAAAGTAGTGATTGCTTTGAAAATCGTTGATATTACGAGAGGGGAAGCGTGTGGCTTCCCCTCTGCCGGGTCGGCTTAACCTTGCAAGATGGCCTGAAGGTCTTCTTCAACCGTGCCAATCATCCGCATCTCAAACTTATCCTGGATGATGCTGATTAGGTTATCGGTGAGGAAAGCCGGTGCGCTTGGTCCGGTGTAGATCCCTTTTACCCCCAGCGCGAACAGGGTAAGCAGGATAACAATCGCTTTTTGCTCAAACCATGACAGCACCAAGGTCAGCGGTAGCTCGTTGATATCGCAATCGAACTCTTTGCTGAGTGCCAAGGCCAACTGGATGGCCGAGTAAGCATCGTTGCACTGACCCACATCGAGCAGACGAGGAATACCGTTGATATCGCCAAACTGGTTCTTGTTAAAGCGGAACTTACCGCAGGCCAGAGTCAGGATCAGGCTGTCATCGGGGGTGGCAGCGGTAAAGTCGCTGTAGTAGCTGCGCTCGGCCTTGTCGCCATCACAGCCGCCGACCAAGAAGAAGTGGCTGATATTGCCTTGTTTCACCTGATCGATAACCGCAGGTGCCGCTTCCATCAGCGCGTTACGGCCAAAACCTACGGTGATGTAGTGCTCAATCTCATCGTGCTGGAAGCCCGGCTGCGCTTCGGCGCAGGCAATCACTTCACTGAAATCGTCACCTTCAATATGTGCCACCCCCGGCCAGCCAACAATGCCGCGGGTAAACAGGCGATCGGCATACTGACCGACGTTAGGGTTAAGCAGGCAGTTAGAGGTCATCACAATGGCGCCGGGGAAGTTGGCGAACTCTTTCTGTTGATTCTGCCAAGCGCTGCCGTAGTTACCAACCAAGTGCGGGTACTTGTTCAGCTCTGGGTAGCCGTGAGCCGGCAGCATCTCACCGTTGGTGTAGACATTGATGCCAGTGCCAGCGGTTTGCTGGAGGATCTTCTCCAAATCGTGCAGGTCGTGTCCGGAGACCAGAATACATTTACCTTTAACTGGCTTAACGTTCACCTGAGTCGGTTGCGGGTGGCCGAAGGTGTCGGTTTCGCCGCGATCCAGCATCTCCATCACCTGATAGTTCATCAGGCCGATCTCCATCGAGCAATCCAACAGTGCATTCAGGTCGGTGGGGTCGCTGCCGAGCCAGCCCATAATCTTGTGATACTGGCTGTATAGCTCTTGGCTGGTTTGACCTAGTACCCGGGCATGCTCAAGGTAGGCGGCTGCACCCTTCAGGCCATAGAGGCACAGTAAGCGCAGGCCAATCACATCTTCGTGCAGCTCATGATGACCACGGTTCACCGCGACTTGCGGGGCGTAGGCTAGGATCTGTTCGGCGCTTTCTGGCAAGGCGAAGTTAGCCACTGCAGGATGAGTGGGCAGGGTATCAGCGGCCAGCAGGGCGGCTTGGCTAACCCGCTCCTGCAGGCGCTGTTGGAAGCGCGCTGCGGTGTGCGAGAGTTCGATGATGCGTTCGGGGTCGAAGTTTACATTGGTCAGCGTGGCAAAGAAGGCCTTAGGCGCCCATTGGTCGATTTCGGTATCAATGATGTTGTAGCTGCGACCGAGCGTAGCCCAGTACGAGACGCTTTGCAGGGTATACACCAGCACGTCTTGTAGGTCGGATACCTCTGAGGTTTTACCGCACATGCCTTGGGTATAGGCACAACCTTTCGCGACCGGGGTTTGAATCGTCTGTTCACATTGAATACAAAACATTGTTGTCTCCACATTGTTATTTTGCCGGGCGAGGGAAGGCCCGAACTTATCCAGTTGCAGAGGCTATTACAGACTTTGTGCCAGTTTTTAAGTTGCTGAATTTATTGGATAAATTGATAGGGTGGCATATTGAATGATGTTATTTATACATCGCGGCATGATGTATAAATAACATCGAAAGGCGGCCGTCGTTGGCAAGCGAGCGAGTCATTGCTGGTAAAGCGGACTAATTTGCCAGGGATGAGAGAGTAGAAAGTACACAAACTGTTTTCAAATCAATCATATATGCTGGAATGGCGCTATTTGAAAGCTAGTATGCCCAGCCGATGTTTTAATTACATCAACTGGACATGTAGCGGAGGGCTTAGCCTTGATAAGGGTGCTCTGCCATCCAGTGCTTGGCGATATCTATCCTGCGCGCCACCCACACCTGCTGGTGGGATTGGATATAATCGAGGAACTTCACCAGCGCCATAAAGCGGCTTGGTTTGCCAATGGTGCGGCAGTGCAGCCCCACAGACATCATCTTCGGCGCATCGGCACCTTCCTGATACAGGCAGTCAAAGTTGGCTTTCAGGTACTCGAAGAACTCATCGCCATGGCTAAAGCCGTAGGGCGAGGCGAAGCGCATATCGTTGCAATCGAGGGTATAGGGCACCACCAAGTGGGGCCGGGTTTGCTCGCTGTTGGGCTGCTTGACCTGAGTCCAAAACGGCAGGTCATCGCCGTAGTAATCGGAGTCGTAGAGCAAGCCTTCTTGCTCGGCCACCAATTGGCGGGTGTTGGGCGAGTCGCGCCCGGTGTACCAGCCCAGTGGGCGCTCGCCGGTGAGCTGTTCGATAATATCCAGCGCCTCGACCATCTGAGCGCGCTCTTGCTCGATGGGCATATCCTGATAGTGGATCCACTTCAGGCCGTGGCAGGCAATCTCGTGGCCGGCATCGACAATCGCCTTGGTGGCCTCGGGGTTGCGTTGCAAAGCGCTGGCCACCCCAAAGATGGTCAGTGGCAACTGGCGACGCTTGAACTCATTGAGTATGCGCCACACGCCCACCCGCGAGCCGTACTCGTACAGCGATTCCATGCTCATGTGCCGCTCTGGATAGGGGGCGGCGCCAAAGATTTCCGATAAGAAGGTTTCTGCGTGTGGGTCGCCGTGTAGCACGCAGTTCTCGCCGCCCTCTTCAAAGTTCAGTACAAATTGCACGGCAATCTGTGCCTTACCCGGCCAGTTGGCATGGGGCGGGTTAGGGCCATAGCCCTGATAATCACGTGGGGGGAAGTGGTTCATCCTTGCTCCTTTTCTCGTTATACCAATCCGGATAAGTAAGTGGTCAGAGATTGCGAAGGAAACATCATTGAGGGCGAGGAAGCGCTTGCCGTAACTAGTGGACTAATTACAAAAGCGTTGACGCTGTCATCAATGATGTTAACCAGCAAGAATGATCAGTTACTTATGTGGATTGGTATTGTTATTGCGACCAGTGCTGATAGCGCCCGATGTATTGCTTGGGCAGCGGCGCTGCGTAGTTGCCGGTTTTGGCGGTCTTTAGCCCCAGTTGAACCAATGACTCGGCCAACTTTACTGCCGCCGCTACCCCATCAATCACCGGCACTGACAGGTGCTGTTGCAGACGGCTCACCAGATCGCTCATCCCGGCGCAGCCAAGTACGATGGCCTCGGCGCCATCGTGCTCAACCGCTTGCTGGCATTCGCTTAGCAAACCTTGCAAGCTATCCTCGCTGACCGCTTCCAGATCCAATACTGCAATATCGCTGGCGCGCACACTTGCACAGACGTGTTGGTAGCCATAGCGTTGCAGCAGGTGATGGCTGGCGGGCAGGGTACGGCTTAGGGTGGTGACTACCGAAAAGCGCGATGCCACCAAGCTGGCCAGTTGAAAGGCAGCCCCGGCGATGCCTATTACCGGTGCGCTGGCGAGTTCGCGGCAGGCATCGATAGCCGGATCGCCGAAGCAGGCAATAATGTGGGCATCCACACCGATCTGTTCACCCTTGGCGATACAGTCGAGCACTGCCGCGCCTGCCAGCGCTTCATCGAAGGCACATTCAATGCTAAGCGGGCCGTGCTCAGGGCTTTGTGCGATGATCTCGCTGCCGGGCGCGCAAATTGCGGCCGCTGAGGTGGCGATCTTGTCAGTCATTCCCTGACAGGTGTTGGGGTTGATCAGGTTAATCTTCATGGCTGCTACATCTCCGAAAACAGGCGCTGAAAGTCGATCTGGGCACAGTCGTTCCCATCCAATGAGATGGACTGCTTCACTTTGATAAGGTGGTGCTCCATCCATTGTTGGGCTTGGACAGTTTTGCGAGCATCCAGCAGTGTCAGTAGCTCGGCATGGTCACCGCTGTCGCAGCTCACGCTTTTGCGTGAGCCATAGGCGGCGAGCACCAGGGAGGAGCGATAGCAGAGCTGCTCGACAAACTCCGCCAGGATGCTGTTGTTGCTAATGGCTGCCAGTTCGTAGTGAAACTGGGCGGTCAGCTGAATCGACTGCGACAGCCAGCCTTGCTCGTCGGCATGGTTCTCTTCATCGACCATGGCATAGAAATGCTTGGCGTGTTTAGCCGTCCAGTTGTTAACGATGTCTGGGATCAGTTGGGGCTCGATAAGGATGCGACTGTTGAGCACCTCTTCCGCTTCTTGTCGGCTGGGGCGATTAACATGGGCGCCTTTGTTCGCCTCTACGATAACAAAGCGCTCTAGAGCGAGGCGTTGAATCACCTTGCGGATGCCGGTGCGACTAATGCCGAAGGCCTCTGCCAGTTTATCTTCGGGCAGACGTTCGCCCGGTGGAAGTTTGTGCTCAACAATAGCCTTGAGCAGCTTTTGGTAGATCTGTTCGTCCTTTAACATGGCTCACCTATATTTTTGTATACGATTATTCTGCACAACGTATACCAATTTTCCAAGCCCCTTTAACGCCGCTCCCTCTCTTGATTGCACAGCCTTTGAGAGAAAAAATAGAGTGAATAATGCACCTTGCTGGGGATTTCTTGCGCTGATGTAGTGCAAAAAACACGCAGGCCTTGGCTTGCAAACCCACCAAGCTCTCAGGATGATCAGGCGGTATCGGGCCTGCTATTGATTGGCATGTTTATTGTTTAGTGCTGAGTATTGTATTTGAAATTGTATACAAAATAGGGAAAGCACTATGAACAAGGAATTTGCAGTCAGTGATCGCCTAAGCAATCACGATCTCAAGCCCGATGAAGAGCAGAAATGGGGATGGTACAGCATCTTTGCTTTCTGGATGTCGGATGTGCATAGCGTCGGCGGCTATGTGTTTGCAGCCAGCCTGTTTGCCTTGGGGCTAACCGGCATTCAGGTATTTATCGCTTTGTTGGTGGGGATCTCCATCGTACTGGTGTTTGCCAATCTTATGGGCAAGCCCGGGCAACAGGCCGGGGTGCCGTTTCCGGTGGTGGCGCGTATGTCGTTTGGGGTGTTTGGCGCTAACATACCGGCGGTGATCCGGGGACTCATCGCTGTAGTTTGGTACGGTATTCAAACCTATCTGGCCTCCAGCTCATTTATCATCTTGCTGCTATATATGTTCCCGTCTATGGAAAGCCTGGCTGAGCCGAGTTTCTTGGGGCTATCGTACTTGGGCTGGATTGGCTTTAGCTCGATGTGGTTGGTGCAAGGTGCGGTGTTTATGTTCGGTATGGACATGGTGCGCAAGCTGATTGACTGGTCAGGTCCGGCGATTTATCTGGCAATGTTCGCCATGTGTATCTACATGATTCAGCTAGCGGGCTGGGACAACATCAGCTTTAACCTCAGCAGCAAACAGCTAAGCGGCTGGGAGTCATGGGGCCAAACCATCGCCGCTACAGCGCTGGTAGCGGGCTACTTTGCCGGGCCAACCCTGAACTTCAGTGATTTCTCTCGCTATTGCAGCAGCTACCGCCAACTGAAACTGGGTAACTGGCTGGGACTGCCGATTAACTTCATGTTGTTTGCGGTGATCAGTGTGGTGATTGTGTCGGCCTCGATCCCGGTGTTTGGTGAGATGATCATGGATCCGGTGGAAACCGTGAAACGCCTCGATTCTGGGCTGATTACCATCTTCGGCGCGTTGACCTTTATCTGTGCCACGGTGGGGATCAACATTGTGGCGAACTTTGTGGCGCCAGCTTTTGACTTCTCCAACGTGTCGCCACAGAAGATCAGCTTTAAAACCGGTGGCCTCATTGCCGCCTTCGGCTCAATCCTGCTCACCCCGTGGAATCTGTTTAACAACCCTGAGGTAATCCACTACACCGTGGATGTGCTGGCCGCCATGATTGGCCCACTGTACGGCATCATCATCGTCGACTACTACCTGCTGAAGAAGGGGCAGATCGATGTGCCATCGCTCTACACCGAATCCCCTCAGGGTCCCTATTGGTACCAAAACGGCATTAACAAGCGCAGTGTGATGGCTCTGCTTATCGCCAGTGTGGCCGCTATCTTTGCCACCTTTGTGTTTACCCCCTTGGCCACTTACGCGCTGTTTATCGGAGGCTCGGTGGCGGCGTTGTCCTATTACTGGTTAATGAAACCATCGTTGGCTGTGAGCCCACAATTGAATATCGCAGAGGCCGATTCATAGTCAGTTCACTCTCGGCACAAAAAAGCAGCGTGTTAGCGCTGCTTTTTTGTGCCCGTATCGTTTTCTATCCCCTTGTATACAGGGCGCTTAGTTCAGCTTAAAGGCTTGTTTAAGGTGACCCATCGCGTTGCTCTCGACCGGGAGGCCGTGGGCCATAATGATGCTTTGCGGCTGCCAGCCCAAAATGGTGGTGAGGTGAGTGGCCAACTGTTTACGGCCGCGCCAAAAGCTCAGTCGCCAATCCAGTGGCATCTTGCCATCGGGCGCGAGGATCCCGGCAAGCTGAGCAATCGGTTGTTGCCAGCGCTTAAAGTGTTGGCGCGGAAAGTTCTCGATAAAATCGCTGACCACCAAGCATGCAGAGGCCCTATGGAAAAACACGCACTCCTGCATGGCTGGTGAGCCGGTCACCAAGCAGTGAGCTAGCGCGTCACCCCACGGATAGTCTTGTTGGTTATCCAGTACCTCATCAAAGTGCAGATCGCTGCGCTTTTTAACCAGCTCCGTTGTCGCGTAGCTGGTGGCGTCTGGGTAGCATTGCTGCCATGGCTGCAGGAACAGATGATGTAAATGATTGGGAGCAATCAGGTAGCGTACCTCGCCAAGTGCATCGACCTGTTGTTGTAAGCCGTCGTCCAAGGCTATCGGGCTGTGTACCCACAAGGTGCCGTCGCTAAGTTTGGCGATCACCATCCGGGTGGTAAAGGGAAAGCCGTAAAACGAGACAGTGCTACCCTCGACATACCAAAGTTTGTCATGCCAGGGGATAAGTCGCTGGCTGCTAGCGCTTGGTGTTCTTTGCGCTGTTTCTACATCCGTTACTTCTGCGTCCATTGCTTACACGTCCAATGTTTTTGCGTTCAAAGCTTTAGCGATGATGCGATTCGCTGAGTGTGCCGCCACTGTCGATGCTGTTGTTTGAAGGGGATTATTGGTTGGTCGCTAGCCTGCCCGCCAATAGCAGCAGTAGCCCACCCGAGGCACCTTCGATAATCCGGCTAAGCTTGTCGCGGTTGGCGCGGCTGAATAGCCAACTGCCCAGCAGGGCATAGCTGCTGTTAACCACCGTGGCCAGCAGGGTAAACACAAGCCCCAACGTTAGCAATTGCTGGGTGGTGTTGGCTTGCTCGAGATTAATAAACTGCGGTAAAAACGACAGGAAGAATAGGGCGACCTTGGGGTTTAAGATGCTAACGATCACCCCTTGGTGAAAGGCGTTGTGGCTAGCGGGGGCGCTTTGCTTAAGGCTGAGTGCGCCGCCGCCCTTATAGGCTCTGCGCAGGGCGCTAAGGCCCAAGTAGACCAGATAGACGGCCCCCAGTAATTTGACGACGGTGAAAGCAAATGCCGATTGCAGTAGCAATGCCGACAAGCCTAATACCGCTGCCGCGGTGTGCAACAAGTAGCCCACGCCGAGTCCCAGCGCGGCAGTGAGACCGCGGCTAAGCTTGCCATGCATGGAGTGGGAGACAATATAAACCACATCTGGCCCTGGGATCAGGTTCAGAGTGAGGCTGGCTAGTAAGAAAAAGCTAAGGGTGTTCCAATCCATGGTGGTTACGGCTTCGCAGGGTCATGCTTGCTACTGTAACACAGTGGCTGTGCAGGCGATGGGCTCGCGTAAGAGCTCTGCCAGCAATAGATCATGTAAAACAATGAAATAATGACGTCATTTTTCGCCATCTTAAGCAAAAATGGCTTTTTTGATGGAAAAAATAGGTAAAAACAGTCGAATATCCTTTACCCTTTGTAAAAAACTCTCAATGCATATATTTCTAGTAATTACAGTAGGTTAGTGAGCGCTTATGACCTTAGAGGTAGTTTAAACAAAAGCGAGCGGTTAAAATGCGCTCAGTGGTAAAGTGAGATACATAAAAGTGTAATATAAGCGTAATTTAAGCCCTCTACCATCGCGCCAAATTCAATTAACTGACACGTAAATGACATTCAATTGTCATCGAGACAGGTTATGACAACTCAAACGATTACGGCGCAATCTACTACAGTATCTCAGCGCTGGCTTAAATGGGGCCAACTGGCTCTAATGCTTTACTTTATGTTGGCCGCGGTATCTATGGTCAGCGACGGTTTTAAGTGGGCAGTGGGAAGCCAAGCAACGGTACTTTTCGACTTTGCGTCGCATCCGGTTGCGGGTTTGATGATTGGCCTTATCGCCACTTCACTTATCCAATCTTCCAGCACCGTGACCTCGATTATCGTAGGTCTGGTGGCGGGCGGTCTACCGGTATCTATCGCTATTCCAATGATCATGGGTGCCAACATCGGTACCACCCTGACCAACACGCTAGTGAGCCTTGGGCATGCCCGCTGTAAGGTGGAGTTCCAGCGCGCATTTGCCTGTGCCACCGTGCATGACTTTTTCAACCTACTGGCCGTGGCGATCTTCTTGCCGCTAGAGATGATGTTTGGTCTGATGGACAAACTGAGTGCTTGGATGGTAACCCCGCTGGTGGGTACCGGTAACATGAGCATGAAGGGCCTGGACTTTATGAAGCCGATCATCGGCCCGATGGTTAACACCGTTAAGGCGCCGCTGGAGAGCTTGGGCACCATGGGTGGCGTTGCATTGGCACTAATCGGTGTTGCGCTGATTGTGGTGTCGATTACCCGCATGGGTAAGCTGATGAAAAGCCTGATGGTGGGCCGTGCCCGTGAGATCCTCAAATCGGCGATTGGTCGTGGTCCGTTGCACGGTATCGCGTCTGGTTCAATCGTTACCGTGTTGGTTCAGTCTTCATCTACCACCACCAGCTTGGTTGTACCGTTGGTTGGCACAGGCGTGCTAAAGGTGCGTGATGTGTACCCATTCAATGTGGGCGCAAACATCGGTACCTGTATTACCGCGCTATTGGCTGCCACTGCTATTACCGGTGAGACGGCGGCCTTTGCCCTGCAAATCGCTTTGGTTCACCTGATCTTCAACGTGCTGGCGACCCTGTTTATCTTCGGTGTTCCAGCACTGCGTGAGCTGCCAATGAAGGGCGCTGAGTTCTTGGGCGATATGGCGGCTAAAACCAAGTGGGCCATCGCGGGCTACATTGGTTTGGTGTTCTTACTGCTACCTGGTTTGGTACTGCTGGTTACAATGTAAGACAGCGCTGCTGATACCCAAAAGCCGACCTGATGGTCGGCTTTTTTGCGTTTAGGCGGTGTGGATTATTGCTTTTCGTCTGAGTCTTGCTCGGGCCCTTGGTGCTGGTAGGCGCGCTCTGTAAGCTGTGGGTTTTGGGTGTGCTCAGCTAGTTTGGCTTTATAGTGTAAGCCCGCCTTGGCCAGCATATGGGCCGAGATGGGGGCGGTGATTAGCAAGAACAGGGTAATCAACATCTCAATCAGGCTTAACTCACCTTTTTGCACGCTAAAGTAGATGATCGATGCGACCAGAATACAGCCCACGCCCAAGGTCGATGCCTTAGTAGGCGCATGTAGGCGGGTGAAGAAGTCCGGCAGCTTTGCCAGGCCAATCGAGCCAATTAACATAAAGCCTGCGCCGATTATCAGCACGGCACTCACAATAAATTCGGTAATAGGTCCCATCATAATTACTCGATAATATCCCCACGAAGTAGGTACTTACAAAACGCTGCGGTGCTGACAAAACTCAGCAGGGCAATCAGTAACGCGCCTTCGAAATAGAGAGTAGAGTGGTGATAAAGCCCCAGCAGAATAATCAGGCCGATGCTGTTGATGTACATGGTGTCTACGGCGATGATCCGGTCCGGCGTGGTGGGGCCGATGATTAAGCGCCAGGCATTCAGCGCCAGGCCGATGCAGATCAGCCCACAGGCAATCAGGATTGCGAACTCTAACATTGGAATACCTCGCGAAGTGGGCGCTCATAGCGCTGCTTGATATGGGCGATCATCTCTTGCTCATCGTCCAGATGCAGCACATGTATGTACAGCCATTTACGGTCTTTAGACAGCTCCACACTCACTGTACCCGGGGTCAGGGAGATTGAGCTGGTCAAAATGGTCAGTGGTAGCGGCGGCTCCAGCTCCACCGGAAACGCGATAAAGGCCGGGCGCAGCTTGCGGTTGCTTTGCAGCACCCGCTTGGCCACATCGATGTTCGACACCACGATGTCGCCAAGCAGTACCAGCAGGTAGCGCAATGCCAGCAAAGGCTTTTTGGCGTAAACCTGCTGAACCCTTAGCGGCGCCACAATGATCGGGATGGCGATAGCCAACACCGTGCCCAGCAGAATATGGCCGGGGGTAAAGCCATGTAGCACTTGCCACACCGTCCAGAGCAGCAGGCTGTGGTAGGGCGTTGGCAGCAGTTTCGATTTAAGGGTCTTTACCATTGGCTGGCCTCCAACAGGGTCTCTACTTCTAGCGCGCGATGTAGGTGCTGAGCGGCTGTGTCGCTAAGTTCGGTAAGCACGCCGCCGAATACCACCATCAGGGGCAGGCTTATCACCAGCAGTAAGATGGCAGTGATTTGCAGTGGGTGGATGGTGCTCGCTTCTGGATGATCTCCACTGGTGTTCCAAAACAGCGTGGTGCCGGCGCGCGACAGGCCAATCAATGCCGCCAAACCACCAATGAGGATGGCCGACCACGCCCACAGCTGCAGCTCGGGCTGTTGAATGGATTGTAAGATTAGCGCCTTGCCCACAAAGCCCGACAGTGGCGGCATGCCAATCAAGGCAATCGCCAGTAGCGCAAACAAACTGCCGAGTAGTCCAGCGCGAGGCATCGGTTTAGCGCTCACCAAGCGGTCTTCTGCTTTGCCGCGCAGCGAGACAAACACCCCTGCCAGCAAGAACATCGCTGCGCAGCTTAGGGTGCTGTGGATCAGGTAGTAGACGCCGGCGCGAGTGGCATCGAGCTGATGAACGTAGATGGTGATCAGCAAGGTGCCCACAGAGACGATGACCAGGTTACTGATTAGCGTACGTAGGCTTTGGCTGGCCAAGGCGGCAATCACGCCCAACGCAATGGTGGCGAGACCTATCGGCCATAGCCACGGCTGGGCTACGTTGGCCAGCTCGCCAGCGTAGTCACCGAAGATTGCGCCATGCACTCGCCAGATACTGTACAAGCCCACCTTGGTCATAATCGCAAACAGGGCCGCAACGGGGGCGGTGGCACTGGCGTAGGTCTTCGGCAGCCAGAAGTGCACCGGCACCATCGCGGCTTTCAGGCCGAACACCGCTAACAGCAGCAGCGCACCTGCTTTCGCGATAAGCTGCTGTTCAGCATCGAGCAAGGCTACCCGCTGGGCCATATCGGCCATGTTGAGTGTGCCAGTCGCGCCATACAAGGTGCCCAAGGCGAACAGGAACAGCGCCGAGCCAATCAGATTCAGGAACACATAGTGGACGTTGGCCTGGATCTTCGCCTTGCCGCCGCCGTGAACCATTAAGGAGTAGGAGGCAATCAGCAGGATCTCGAAGAACACGAACAGGTTGAAGATATCGCCGGTCAGAAAGGCACCGTTGATCCCCATGATCTGAAACATAAACAGCGGGTGGAAGAACGGCCCGCGTTGGTCGTCGCCGGCGCAGGCGTAAAGGTGGACACAAAAGCCCAGCAGGCAGCTTAGGCATACCAATAGCGCTGACAAGCCATCGCCGTACAGCACGATGCCGAAGGGGGCTTTCCAGTCGCCCAGTGCGGTAGGCGATGATGCCGTCTTGCACCGCAATCAGCAGATATACGCAGGCTATTAAGCTTGCCAGGTTACCGAGGTTGGCGGTAACGCGCTGATAGCGCACGTTGTGGCGTAGCTGCGGCAATAGCAGCAACAGCCCGGTCAGCATCGGTAGCAGGATCGGAAGGGTGATTAAATGCTTGATCATCGTGGTTCCTTCCACTCCAAGTTAGGTTCTTTGCCATCGACGTGGTCGTTGCCCGAATCAGAGCGCCCACGCATCGCCAGAATTACCGCAAAGGCGGTCATGGCAAAGCCGATAACGATGGCGGTTAGCACCAGCGCTTGGGGCAGTGGATCGGCGTAGTCGTTGCTCGCGCCAAGCACATCGGGCGCGCCAATCTTCAGGCCGCCACTGGCAAATAAGAACAGGTTTACCGCATAGGAGAGTAGGGTGAGTCCGATCACCAGAGTAAAGGTGTGGCCGCGCAGCATCAAAAAGATGCCACAGGCACTCATAAAACCGACGCAGGCGGCGAATACAGCTTCCATTATTGGTCTCCATCGGTAAGGCGTTCGGCGGTGGTGAGCTTGCCGAGATTCGCCAAAATAAGCAGGGTGGCACCGATTACGGTGAGGTAAACCCCAAGGTCAAAGGCGATGGCACTGGCCAGCTCAAACTTGCCCACCCACGGCCAGTAGAAGTAATCAAACCACGACGTGAGAAACGGCCGATCAAACAGCCAGCTGCCCAAGCCGGTGAGCAGCGCAATTGCTAAACCCGAGGCGACTAGATACAGGTAGGTCAGCTTGAGGCGTTGCCCCATCCATTCCACGCCATTGGCCAGATACTGCAGAATCAGCGCAATCGAGGTAACCAGGCCGGCGATAAAGCCGCCGCCGGGTAGGTTGTGACCACGGATAAAGATATAGGCCGAAATCAGCAGCGACAGCGGCAACAGGCTCTGTGATACCACCGCCAGCAGCATCGGATAGCGCTCCTTGGCCCAGAGGCGGCCTGCGCCATCGCGGTTGCGCGCCGACAGGCGCATACCGGCAATCAGCTTGAAGATACCCAGCGCGGCAATCCCCAATACGGTGATCTCCCCTAAGGTATCGAAGCCGCGGAAGTCCACCAGAATCACGTTCACCACGTTGGTACCACCGCCGCCGCTCTTGGCATTCTCGATAAAGAAGTGGGAGATGCTATCGGTGGGGCGAGTAATCAGCGCATAGCAGATGCCGCCAATCACACAGCCAAGTAGCGAGGCGATGCCAAAATCGCGCACAAAGATAATCGGCCGGGTGCGGGTGGCGGGCGTTTCCTGCGGCAGGAAGTACAGCGCCAACAGCAGCAGTATCACCGTCACAATCTCCACCGAGAGCTGGGTAAGCGCCAGATCCGGTGCAGAGAAGTAGGCAAAGCTAATCGAGACCACCAAGCCCACCAAGGAGAGCATCAGCAGGGCGATCAGACGATAGTGGCTCCAGATCACCGTGGCCAGCGAACCTGCCAGCATCAGCACGGCACCGACAATGACCGCGCCATTGAGCTCACGTACGCCTTGGCTGCCAGTGGCATCGGCCAGCTTCAACAAGGGCGCACCAAACAGCACCAGGGCGAAGATGACCAACAAGAAGGCATAGCGCTGGAAGGAGCCGTTCTCCAAGCGTTGGTTAAGCGCACGTGCCTTCTCGGTTAAGCTCAAAATGGTGGTTTCGAAGTACTCTTTGGCATCCACTTCTTCGAACTGGCTTTGGAAGCGGAACAGCAAAGCGCGGTTGGCGTACACCACCAAGCCGCCGGCAATCGCTACCGCACTCATTAATAGTGGCACGTTAAAGCCATGCCAGATGGCCAAGCTAAAGTAAGGCAGTGGCTGCGCCAGCACCGCTAATGATGCGGCATCAAGGATGGGACCGACGGTGTAGCCGGGAACGATACCCACCAGCAGACACAGCGCCACCAGTACTTCCACTGGCACACGCATATAACGCGGCGGCTCGTGCGGTGTGCGACTCAGCCCTTTGGGCTCGCCGTTAAAGAACACATCGTGAATAAAGCGCGCCGAGTAGGCCACCGATAGCGCGCCGGCAATGGTCGCCAGTACCGGAATCAACCACGACAGCGAACCGAGGATGCTCTGCTCGAGGGTTTCGGCAAAGAACATCTCCTTGGATAAGAAGCCATTCAGTAGCGGCACGCCCGCCATCGACAGGGCTGCCACAATCGCCAAGGTGGCAGTGATCGGCATGTAGCGATAGAGGCCGTTGAGCTTACGCATATCCCGCGAGCCCGACTCGTGGTCGATAATCCCGGCGGCCATAAACAACGAGGCCTTAAAGATGGCGTGGTTCATGATGTGGAACACCGCCGCAATCGCCGCCAATCGAGTGTTGAGCCCGAGCAGCAAGGTAATCAGGCCTAAGTGGGAGATGGTCGAGTAGGCCAACAAGCCCTTTAGGTCGTGCTTGAACAGCGCCATATAGGCGCCCAGCAGCAGAGTGAACAGGCCAGTAAGTGATACGGTGATAAACCACAGCTCGGTGCCCGCAAACAGCGGATAAAAGCGTGCCAGCAAGAAGATGCCTGCTTTAACCATGGTGGCGGAGTGCAGATAGGCACTAACCGGGGTAGGTGCCGCCATGGCATGGGGCAGCCAGAAATGGAAAGGAAACTGGGCCGACTTGGTAAATGCGCCAAGCAGGAACAGACCGAGTATCCACGGGTACATCTGGTGCTGCTTAATCACATCGGCTTGAGCGAGCAGCTCATCGAACTGATAGCTGCCGCCAATTTGGCCCAGCAGCACGATCCCGGCCAATAGCGCCAAGCCGCCTGCGCCGGTGACGGTAAGCGCCATCCGAGCACCGCGTCGGGCATCGCTGCGGTGGGTCCAGAAGGCGATCAGCAAGAATGAGCTGATACTGGTTAGCTCCCAGAAAAACCATAGCTGTAACAGATTGTTAGACATCACGATGCCGAGCATGGCGCTCATAAACATCATCAGGAAACAATAGAAGCGGCTAAAGCTGTCGTTGGCTGAGAGGTAATAGCGGGCATACAAAATCACCAGCAATCCGATACCCAAGATCAGCATGGCGAACAGCGACGATAAGCCATCGAGGCGGAAGGAGAGCGATAGCTGCAGAGCAGGGATCCAATCATAGCTTTGGCTAAAGCTGTTGCCCTCTAACACCAACGGCAGGTCCAGCACCACCAGGATTAATGCCAACGCCGGAAGAACGGCGGTGGCCATGGCACTATGGCTGCGACTCAAGGATCGGGTCAATAGGGGGACAAAGATTCCTGCGAGCACCAGAAAAGGTACCCAAAAGTAGTACATCGTGGCCAGCTCCATTAGCTAATATACTGTCAATTAAGGAAAATCATAGCTAATAACGTATGCTCCACACAAGCGACACGTTACGTTAACGTCTTGTAAACGATACCAGTTTGAGCATTACTTTCGGAAGATTTATGGAACGACGACAATTCGCAGACGTTTTTGTTGTTTTTTGCAGTTTTTGCCTGATATGCGTATCAGTCCTTGTTCGCGCTGAATCCTCGGTCGACGAGGCTGCTTACCGCTGGCAGCAAGAGCTGAGCAAGATAGAGTTTTTACTTGCGGCGGTGGAGCAAAATCCCCATGGCTTTATTCGCAACGGCACGCAATATGACGGAGCAGAGGCTGCGGCCCATTTGCGTATGAAACTTAAGCGCGCGCAAAACTGGTGGTTTGCGCCGCCCAAAGAGCAATGGAGCGTAGAGCTGTTCATCGACAAAGTGGCTAGCGGCTCCAGCATCAGCGGCAAGCCTTATTTAGTGAAAAACGCCCAAGGCCAGGTCCATCCTTCGAACGAGTGGCTAAGACAGCGCTTAGCCGAGTACGAGCAATGCGCTGACAGCCTTGCTCGTGAGTGATGGCGGAAAAGAGGTGAGAGATTAGCCCTGTTTGGGCAGGACAAAACGCCAGATGCCCAGCACGGCGGTGATATAGCTTGCAGCGACCGCAAAGGCCAGCCAGTGATAGCCCGACACCATTGCCAGTGGCATCAGCGAGATCACGAAGATATCGGTGATTGAGCCGGGTACGTAGGCAATGGCGTAGTCATCCAGCACCTTGCTGCGCATTTTCGGGTCGACGATACGCAGTAATGCAATCCCCATCGCGACCGTACCAGTGAGCCAGCCCCAGCTAAAGATGCCTTTCTCGAACCAACCTTTGCCCAAGATCTTCGGGGCAACCCACAGGATCAGGAACAGGGTAAAGCTGATACCACCAAGCATCAGCACCACCATCGGCAGCAGGTAGTTTGCCAGTACCATCACCTGAATCGAGGAGATACCAAATACGATCAGGTAGTCGGTGCTGCAGCCACTGGCGTGATTAAACACCTTGTCGCACAGGTAGTTAGCACTGCCGGTGAGCTGAGCAACGCGGCGAACTAACATCCCTCCGATAAAGCCGGTCACGAAGGTGGGGATCTGCACCTTTGGATGAAACGATGATAAGTACTCGCCAGAGAGATAGGCAAACCCAGTCACCGCCGCCACCATTGCGAGGTGCACTGCAAAGCTGTCAACCGACAATGATGACATGGTTTCGGTCATCACTGCCTGTTGTTTTTCAGGCTCAATCAGGCCGCGGCGCTGGTAGCGGTCCATCTGCTCGAAGCTGGCGAAGTTGTCGATAAGCCCCAGCTTTAACGCTAATTGCAGTAGCAACATGCCCAGAATAATCGCGATAAAGATGCCGGCGGTGGCAAAGCTCAGGCATAGAGTCAGAGCATCTTCCCAGCCCAGATCGCCAAAGATCTCACCAACTACCACCGAGGTGCCGTGTCCACCCATAAAGCCGGACGACATGACCAGGCCAAAGCCCGAATTCAGCTCAGGCCAGATAAAGGTTGCCAAGAACAAACCGAACAGCGCGGCAAACATCCATTGGGAAACGGTGGCAATCTGATTGAAGGCCCACAAACTGCCAGCACGGTTTGCAACTTGGCTGGGAGAGGGGATATCAGTCGCCAGACCCAATGAGCAGAACAGTACCGTGGTTAGCAGGCCCGCGTTGCTGCCAAAGCTGCCACTCCAGGGCAGGATGTCCAGACTGGAAGGCCCTAAAGCCAGGCCGATGATCCCGGCAATCACGGCAGAAGGCAGATAGAAGCGCTGCAGTAAGCGGCTATGAACTCGTATAACTTTCCCTAGTAACAACAAGCATCCCGCAATGGCAAAGTCATTTAACATTAGCCAATTGGTCATGATAGTTACTCTTGTTTGTATTGGTGCGCGAGGAGTTAGCAGCAGAGTTAGGCAGAAATTACCGATACAAATACCGATAGTCGGAGCGCTGCTCTGGCGCAAAAAGGCGGCGATACTAGCACAAAGGATTAGGAATCAAAATAGCATCACGTCGAGTATCTAAATGCTCAACAGCATAAAACAAAAGCGCCACTTAGGCGCTTTTATCGTTTGAACTCGTTGTATGCTCGCGAAGCGAGTGAATACGTACGCTACTGGAAGCTAGGAGCCGCAAATACAAAGCCGCGACAGTCGCCGTCAGAGGCGGCTTGCTCTAGCTCTTCTGCGTCGTAGCTGGAGCGTTTATCTAGCCACGCGAGTACCGCTGAGTTATTACCGCTTTGGCAGGCGCTTACAAACACTTTCTCAACATTGGCGGTGTTCACCGCATCTACAACCAGTACCTTGTTTGGGTCGATGCCCCAGCGCTCTAAGCTTTGTTTGCTTGGCACAAAGTGCGGCGCAATCAGGGTGATCCAACGATGCTGACGGCTTAATACGGCTAAGCGGCAAAGCAACAGTTTCTTTTGTTTGTCGTCAGGTGAGTAGGGTAAGAACTGGACCTGGCTGCGGGAGAGTTGCCCGCTATGAGATGCTGGAGTAGCAATCTTGAATTCAGACCAGTAAGGGTTCAGTTTTACGGTGTTCAAGCTATATGCAGTTGCAGCCATGGTTCTATCTCCTTGCCAATCGTTGGCGAATGAAACGGTGCCTACCAGTTGTTACTCGATTAAGTGTTACTCGGTTAAGTTCTTGCTAGTTGCCAGTGCTGTATGCGACGCGTTGCTGGTTGTTCGCCGCGGTACGGTTTGGTTGCTGAATCTGCCGACGTTGAGATTGGCTGATTTCTGAACCTGTACAGTACCTGTATACATAAACACTGTATGGGTAAACAGTATACTGTGTGTTTATACAGGTCAAGACTAAAATAGGATTTTTTTTGAACAATTTCCGTTCTAGCATTAACCAATAAGGCAGTGCACAATGTCGTAAAGCCTGAAAAGGTTTTCATAAAACAAAATCATCAGTACTAGGGAAGGGGTATGATTACACTCGGCGAATACATCATCGAAAAACAACACCAATATCCAAATGCCACCGGCGAGCTCACTCAGCTACTGGGGGCGATCCGCTTAGCGTCAAAAGTCGTCAACAGGGAGATCAACAAGGCCGGTTTAGTCGATATTATCGGTACCACTGGGGTGGAAAACGTACAGGGAGAGACCCAGCAAAAACTCGACTTATACGCAAATGAAGTATTTAAACAGGCCTTGGAAGCACGCGGTGAAGTATGCGGTGTGGCCTCCGAAGAAGAAGACTGTTTTGTTAGCTTCGACAGCCAGCGCGCGATCAACAGTAAATATGTGGTGCTGATGGACCCGCTTGATGGCTCATCCAACATCGACGTGAATGTGTCAGTGGGAACGATTTTCTCCATCTATCGCCGTCTTAGCCCGCCGGGAACGCCAGCCATTGCAGAGGACTTTCTTCAGCCCGGCGTGAAGCAGGTTGCTGCCGGTTACGTGGTGTATGGCTCCTCCACCATGTTGGTTTATACCACCGGACATGGCGTGCATGGGTTTACCTGTGACCCTTCACTGGGTGTGTTCTACCTTTCCCACGAGAAGATGAAGATCCCCCAAGAAGGCAACATCTTGTCGATTAACGAAGGCAACTATCTTAAATTCCCCGATGGTGTAAAAAAGTATCTGAAGTTCTGCCAGGAGATTGACCCGGATACGTCCCGCCCTTATACCTCGCGCTATATCGGCTCGCTGGTATCGGATTTTCACCGCAACCTGATTAAAGGTGGCATCTACATCTACCCCTCTACCGCTTCGGCCCCCAAAGGTAAGCTGCGTTTACTCTATGAGTGCAACCCCATGGCATTCTTGATTGAGCAAGCGGGCGGTAAGGCGAGTGATGGCTTCCGTCGAATCTTGGAAATTCAGCCTAGCGAGCTGCATCAACGGGTGCCGTTCTTCTGCGGTAGTACTTCGATGGTGGATAAGGTTGAAAGCCTGATGGAGCAGTACTCTGCCGATCATCGTGACTTTAGCTAGCTTAATGGCCCTTGGCGGCTGCTAGCCAGCCGTCGGGGCAGACAAACAGGCGCGCTTGGGTTTGCTTATGCACTAACTGTATTGGCCGGCTTAGTGCGTCACCTACCAGCTCTTCAGTATTTTTCTCAACACGCCCCTTAGCTGATAACCAATCTTGCTTGCTTATCGCCTGCCACTGGGTGGTGTCAAATCGCGCTTGCCAATCGGCGTATTCACACCATTGGTGCTTGCTTGATTGCGCTTGCCATGGCGAGAACAGGTAGCCGCATAGCAGCATTCTTTGCTTGAACTGGTAGTGCCGATAGGGGGCAATCTCAGCTTGCAGCTGCGGGTGTCGGATCAGCGGCAGTTGCTTGACGAGTAACTTGCTGAGCTTGTTGCTCAGCCTGTCTTGTTGGTTGGGGCCCAGGTAGTCATCGATACGAGCATTCGGGCAGGTTGCCAAGTAGAACTTCACCGCCAGCTCCCAATGCTCAAGGCATTGCTGCTGATGATTAATCACCACAAAATCGATGGCGCCAATCGTACGGCCACCCTCAACGATGGCCCGATTATCGATAAGCAGTTCCCACTCAGGGTGCAGGGCAATCAGCTGTCGCCAACACGCCTCAAAGTAGAGGCCCAAGCGCTTGATCTGCGGGCGCGACGTATTGTGCAAAGTGGATATATCCAGCTCTTCACGCCAGCGCTGATAAAACGCGCTGTCGGCCAAGTAGGGGGCTGGATGGGGCAGTAGTCGAGGTGGCTCAAGACACCAACTCAAATCCCGGGTGAAGCAATCAACCATGTTTCTCTAATGTTAATAAATTTACAAAAACACAAACTTAACAAGCGGTCTTGGTGATTATTTCGCTAATTTTGTAGTTAAGTTACGTACCTTGGGGTAATATCTTCTGGTCAAACCAGTAGGAGTTACCCTAATGACTAAATCATTTTCTGCTCTTTCGATCGTGTCACGCCGCGTTGGACTGGTATCACTAGGGATTGTCTCGTTTCCATTCGTTGCAATGGCAGGTCTGCGCAAGCCGTTTTACAGCTTTATCCACCGTCAATGGATTAAGCGTAACGACAAGCCAAGCTGGCTGCAGCAAGCTGAAAAATCGGTAGAACACATCCTATTCTAAGCCCTTTGCGGCACAGTGGCCGTTATCCAACGGCCACCTTTGATCTTAGCCCGTCATACTAGCTATTCGACCCCTAAGGGTTACAATACGGCAAAATTTACAGTGAGTTTGCCGTATGAAGAACACCCGCCTAGAAAACATTCTCAATCAGCATCTTGAAAGCTTCAAGTTCAAAGACTATTGCCCCAACGGCTTGCAAGTTGAAGGACGCGACAAGCTACAACATATCGTCACTGGTGTGACTGCCTGTCAGGCCTTGATTGATAAGGCGATCGAACTCGATGCCGATGGCATTTTGGTGCATCACGGCTTTTTCTGGAAGAACGAGGCCGAGGTGATTACTGGCATGAAGCGTCGCCGGATCCAGGCCCTGCTTAAGCACGATATCAACCTCTATGCCTATCATCTGCCTTTGGATGTGCACCCAGAGCTCGGTAACAATGCCCAGCTAGCTAAGCGATTAGGCCTTAGCCTAACCCGTGGCTTGGAAGCGTGGGATCCGCGCTCTGTGGCGATGGTGGGTAAGTTAGATGAGCCTGTGTCAGGCAGTGAGTTTGCTGCGCGCATTGAGAAGGTACTGGGTCGCCAACCGCTGCATATCGCCGGGCACAGTGGCGAGCTTAAAAAGGTGGGGATCTGCACCGGCGGCGGTCAAAGTTATCTTGGCCTGGCCGCAGAGCAGGGGCTTGATGCCTTTATCAGCGGCGAGATTTCCGAGAACACGGTACACACCGCGCGTGAGATGGGTATCGACTATTTTGCTGCAGGTCACCATGCTACCGAACGTTATGGCGTGCAGGCACTGGGCGAGTGGTTGGCGAGCGAGCACAAGCTGCAAGTGACCTATGTGGATATCGATAACCCCGTTTAATGATCTTAAGCATTGAAAATGAGAATGGGTCGCATTAAACTTATTCCTGCTTTGAGTAAAAGCGCTGAGTCACATCATTTAGTGACACGGTTTTTGGTAACAAAAAGTTTAATGCGAGGTTGAGCATGTACGTTTGTCTTTGTAAGGCAATCACCGACAAACAGATCCGCGAAGCGGTGATGGAAGGGCACGATACCCTAACGAAGGTACGCGAGAAGTTGGGCGTGGCATCCGGGTGTGGCAAATGTGCGCGTACTGCTCAGCAAGTGATTAACCAAGAGCTGCAGAATCAGCCAAGTTACTACGAAGTTGCTTAAGTTTTTCTCAAGATGAAACGGTCGCTCGGCCGTTTAGCTGTGCTTCTCGGCGATCAGCCAATCAAATCCCTTATCGAACCACTCCTGATTCAAACTTTGCACGCCCACTAGGGCCAACTGCTGCGATAAGCCAGCGGCTTTCTCCACCCACTGTTGCCAATGGCTATTGAACTCTGGGATCTGCTGGATTTGCAGCCATACATCGAAGGGCAAGGCCACCATATCGAACAGTTCGCTGTTCTCAAAGCTTCGTTCCAGCTGTTTAAAGCCCTGTGGCTCCCACACCAATCGAAAACCAAACTGCTTAAGGCGGATCAGCTCGCCGATGCGCTTCAGGTCGTTTTCCCCTTGGATGATCAGCAACAGGTTAGCATTATGCGCTGCCAAGGCTTGCTCTGGGTGGGCGTTGTCGCGAAATGCCCGGCGCACATGCTGCCACGAGCAGGCCGCCGTCATCTCCGGCCGCAACTCTTCCAGTGGCCAATCCCAATACAGTTGTAGTCCTTTGGCTGGAGGGCCGTAGGCGAAGTAGCGCAGGTAGCCTTTCGGCTTGGCTTGGTGGCGCAAACGATATCGATAGAGTCGAAACGCTGAGACCGCTACGTGGTTAAGGTGGGTGCCAATCTGCTGCTTGGGCAGATGGTCATAGACCAAGATCCCTAGCTGGCGGCATAAGGTCAGATAGCTGGTAAGCAGCGGTGATTGGTAGCCATGATAGATAAGTAGCGGAGGGCGCGGGTGGATCTGGGCGAAGGCCTCAAACCAATCCACCAAATAGCTATCGTCATCTTCGGCCAGTAACACCATCAGCTGAGATTGCGCCAACATGGTGTTGAACTGTGGCGAAGGCGCCTGCCAAGGAAAGGCTTTAACATTGCTACGGCCGCGCAGGGTTTGTGCGAGATCGGGTTGGCTTTGCCTTGGCTGGTAGTAGCAGATGGACTTGCTGTTAGCCCAGCTCTGAAACTGTAGCTCGAGGCGCTGCAGCCAGTTGTGAAGCTCTTCTATCAGCTTGTCGGGCTTGGGGCAGTATATAAAATCGGATACGGCAAAACGCATGGCAGGCATCGCCGTTAAGAAGATAGAGACTTGGCTGTGCTCGTTAAGACGCCGGGCGAGCTGGGTTTGCTCGGTAGCACTAACGGCGTCGGGGTTGATAATAATCCCATCGACACTGGCCAGCAGGTCAGACTGACGGTCTAGGCTGGGCCAGTCATCAAATTGGTGTTCGATTACCTGACGATTAAGAGGCTGAGGCGCGAGCCCCAGCCAGATAAGTTGAGTACGCTCAACTTGCCGTAGTGAGCTGTCCGGCGTTGCTGTCAGCAACGCCAGCTCTTCACTACTTAGCAAATTGGCATAATCATTCATCGATATGTAATGTCCACCTTACTGGCAACGGTTTTCGCCTTCTCAACCGCTTGCTCGATGCTCTCACCCAAGCTTAATGCTACACCCAGACGGCGTTGGCCGTCGATCTCGGGCTTGCTGAACAAACGCAGTTGGCTATCATCGATCTGCAAAGCCTGTTCCAAGTTAGCAAAGCCAATATCTTGACTGCTGCCGTTACCCAAGATTACCGCTGATGCAGCAGGGCCAAACTGGCGGATTTGGCGAATCGGCAAACCCAGTACCGCTTTGGCGTGCAGGGCAAACTCAGACAAGTCCTGAGAAATCAGGGTGACCATGCCGGTATCATGTGGGCGCGGCGATACTTCACTGAAGTAGACCGAATCACCTTTGATAAACAGTTCAACGCCGAACAGGCCATAACCGCCCAGCGCATTAACTACTTTCTCTGCCACTTGTTGTGAGGCGGCTAGCGCTGCGTCAGACATTGCTTGAGGCTGCCAAGATTCGCGGTAGTCGCCATCTTCCTGACGATGACCGATAGGCGCGCAGAAGTGGATACCATCAACCGCGCTTACTGTCAGCAGGGTTATCTCATAATCGAAGTCGACAAAGCCTTCAACGATCACGCGGCCAGCACCAGTGCGCCCGCCTTCTTGTGAGTATTCCCAAGCAGCATCGGCTTGTTCGGCCTGCTTAATCACGCTCTGGCCTTTGCCCGATGAGCTCATTACTGGCTTCACCACACACGGCATACCTACTGCATCGATTGCGGCGAGGAACTCTTCTTTAGTATCGGCAAAGCGATAGTTAGAGGTGGGCACCTCCAGTTCTTCGGCGGCCAGGCGGCGAATGCCTTCGCGGTCCATGGTCAGGTGGGTGGCACGCGCAGTAGGGGTCACGCCGTAGCCTTTGGCTTCAAGCTCTAGCAAGGCACTGGTAGCAATGGCTTCAATCTCAGGCACGATGTGCTGAGGGCGCTCTTTTTCAACCAGCGCGGTCAGGGCATCGCCATCGAGCATATCGATAACATAGCTACGATGGGCGACATGCATCGCCGGTGCGTTGGGGTAGCGGTCAACGGCAATCACTTCAACGCCGTAGCGCTGTAGTTCGATAGCAACTTCCTTGCCCAGCTCACCAGAGCCGAGAAGCATGACTTTAGTAGCTGAAGCGCAAAGCGCGGTACCTAGCATAGGTGGAACTCCAAAGTTTAGTCGTAGTGGTGGATCTCAAGGCTAATGCCTTGTTGGTGTTGGCAGAATTGCTCTAACTCTGCCTGATAAGAAAACATTTGCTCGGCCGGCTCCCACAACTCAATGGTATCAACTTCAGACAAATCGTAGTCCTGAAGGCGCAGCTGAGAGAGCAGGCTCAGTAGCGGAGACAATGAGGGGTTATAGGCCGCATTCTCCATGTAATAGCTCAAGGCTAGCTGTTTGTCGCCGATTCGAGCGGTAAGTGCACTTTTTACCCCGGTGTAAGGCGAGTAGCTGGCTTTTGCCGCTTGCTCTCCGCTAATTGGGGTTGGGCTGGCCGGGCATAATCCATCTTCGATACCCAGATCGCGCGGGCCGAAAGCTTGCGGTAGTACCTCGCCAAACGGGAACTGCTGCTGGGAAAAAATCAGGGTTAGATCTGGCGCGCAGCCTAGCTCTTGGATGAACTGACGACACAGCCCGCAGGGGGCGGCATTGATCACCAAGCAGCGCAGTGGCTTATCTTGGTGGCTGTAGGCATTGAAAATCGCCGACTGCTCGGCATGCAGCGAACCATTTAGCGAGCCGTAATCCAGCTCATAGTTGGCGCCAAAGTAAAGTTCATCGCCTTCAGTGACGGCGATCGCGCCAACATGAAAATTCGAACGGGGAGCAACCGAGAACTGGGCAACCAGCGGAAGCATGGCTTCCGCTAACTGTTCGAGGGTATAGCTTAACTGTTGGCAGAGCTGCTCACCTTGTTGTTTGCTGAGGAAGGCCGGCAACTTAACCTGCGAAGCTTCGCAGTTCAGGATCTGGCGTAATGCACCTTCCATGGCACTTTTTTCTGGAAGCGTATTTGACATAGCGTGGTTCCTTGATGTGACTTCACTCAACGATGCCTTGGTATATTTGATTGGTCGCAGCGGCTACAGCCCACGGTAACCGGCAAGATTAACTGCTTGATGATGGCATCTTGGCGGGAAGTATACCTATTTTCGCACCAGTTTTTACTTGGAATTTGCACGCTTACATACGATGCTAGCGCTATCCAAATATCCTGAGTTTCTACCTGTATATGTACACCCAACCCAAGGCCTTGGCCGAAGTGCGTAGCTGGCGCCAGCATCATCCTGACTATTTGCTTACACATCAATGGGTTGATAACAGCTGCCAGGTTCGGATCGACAATCTTGCTGATACTGCTCGCCACCCCGGTGAGCTGATTTTGTTCAAAGGCCTTCTGCCCGAGCACCGCAATCTGTATATGGAAGGCTGGCAGATGCTCGCGCAGACCTTGGGCAACTCGGCGACTTTAGAGGATGTCGGCCGCTGCCCCGATCACCAAAGCTATCGCTTGGCTAGCGGCGCTGGTGCCAAACGTGGCTATAACCTGCTGCTGCTTGAGGGTGATGAGGGCTACTGCCTGATTGGTTTTGCCTCCTGCCAGCGCTTTGCCGGATTCTTCGATGTCTACCCGGATGGAACAGTTGCTATCGGTATGGACGCGGAGCAATTGGCGCTTGCCCCACGCAGCCACTGGCTGAGCGAGGTTATAGTGGTGCTGGCCGGCCCTGAGCGCGAAGCCTTACTTAGCGAGTTTGCCCAGCAAATCCAGCTGCATCACCCGCAACTGCCAGTCGCCAAGTCGCCTACAGGCTGGTGCTCGTGGTATCACTACTATGCCGATGTGAGTGAGCTAGATGTGCGCGAGAACCTGCAGCAGATGCAACAGAGCGATATGGACTATCTACTTATCGACGACGGCTACCAAGCCTTTATGGGTGATTGGTTGAGCCCGTCCGATAAGTTTGCGGCGGGCGGCAAAGCCCTCTGTCAGCAGATCGCCTTACAAGGTAAGCAGCCTGCTATTTGGCTAGCGCCGTTTATTGCCCAGCCAGAATCGAAGTTATTCCGCGACCACCCCGATTGGTTTGTTAAAGGCGATGACGCTCAGCCATTGGCAGCCGAGCAGGTGACCTACGGTGGTTGGCGCTGTACGCCGTGGTATGTGTTGGATACCACCCAAGCCGGGCCCCGCGACTATCTGCGCTCGGTGTTTCGCGAGATGCGCGAGCAGTGGGGCGTGCGCTACTTTAAGCTCGATGCGCTCTACTGGGGCGTACTGCCGGGTGGATATCGTGCCGATGCAAGCAAAAGCCGTATCGAAGCCTTTCGACTGGGCATGCAAGCCATCTTGGAAGGCGCGGGTGAAGACAGCTTTATCCTTGGTTGTAACGCCGCATTTTGGCCAAGCCTAGGTCTGGTGCACGGCATGCGCATTGGTGATGACGTGGAGCGCAATCCCGGTCGCTTTGCTCAGATCGCCAAGGAGTGTTTCCTGCGTAACTGGCAGCATCAACAGCTGTGGCAGAACGATCCTGATTGCATCACCTTGAGCGATATTCCCGGTCAAAGCTCCGACAGTCGTGCCTACAACTGGCACCGCGTCAGCCTGATGGCCAGTAGCGGCCTGATGTTCTCCGGCGATCGCTTAGCCAACCTGCAGCCCGCGCAGTGGGATACCTTGAATACACTGATAAAGGCGCAGCTCGCTCCAGCCCAGTTCCACGACTTAAGTTTGACCACCGCGGTGCAGTATCAGCTTGGTGAAGCGCAGGGAGTGCCCCAACATTCGCATAGCCAACCAGAGTACGCCTATTTCTTTAACTGGCACGGCGATACCCAAGAGCTTAGCCAGCGTTTAGATGGGCAATGGCAGGTGTTGTGGGGCGATGATGATGCGCTATTCACGCAAGGAAATGGTGAGGTTCGGGCTACGCTTGCCGGGCACAGTGCGTTGCTTATACAAAGAAAGAGTTAATGCAAACGAGTTGTAGAGAGTGGGTTAGCGTTGAGCGTTGGCGCAGCTAGCCTAAAACTTCATATCCAAGCCTAGTACGAAACGGCTGTCGCCGTAACCGGGAATATCGTGGCTGGAGATCATCGAGCGCAGATTAACGCTGGGGCTAAGCGGTGTCATAAAGCCTAGCCCGACACCGATATCGGTTTTGTCCATCTTATAGGCCAATTGGCGCTCGGCGATGTCGTAGTAAACCGAATCGCGTCCCATGGCGCGATAGGCGCTATAGCGCGGGTCATGAAGCTGGGCGAACAGCTCCAGCTGGTAACCTTCCAGCGGAGTTTGAGCAACCGGGATCCCCACCACATCGTAGAGCTCGGTGTCATCGAAAAAGCTGTTGGTTAGGGTGGGAGTGAAATCGGTTTTTTCGTAGGCTTTTTGGAAGGCTTCGTAAAAGGTTCGGAAGGATTTGTCGCCCATGCGCAGGAATGTAGATTGCCAGATATGGAAGTAGGGCTTGTCGACCTCTTGTTGGTCAACGTCTGTTGCTTCAGCGGCGCTTAGTGAGAGACTCAGCGGGCTGGTGATTAATACCAGTAGGCTAAGCCAGAGTTTGCTGTTCATTGTGTTAACCGTTGTTCCTTGCTGTCCCTTCCATGGACTCATCAACCAGTGTATGGACTACAGAGCCGGTTAACGAGGAATTTTTGTTAAATTACGTCATTTACTGTAGGAATTTTGTGCTTGCTCACGATCTTCAGGTACTACTGAGCTTTCTAATCACTTATTTGCGGTGGATCAACGAGCGGGGAAGGAGGCTTTAGAATGAGTCAGTTAGCGAAGTGAACGGGTGATCAAGGCTAGCTGCTCGCCCCAACAATTGGCTGAGTAGCGCCAATTGCGGGACTGCGAAAATGTGATTTATAACTGCTGAATGTACTGGTAGACCTGCTTGAGGATGGTCATCTTCTTTTGGTCGTTGGCGTGCTCAAGGCTGAGTTGCTCCAGCTCAGGCAACACCTTGCTCGCCTGTTGCTGCAGGCTGTGTTCGCGGTGGCTTTGCCATTCACGCAGCTCGCTTTCGTTCAACAGCTCGGGGTAGTTGCGCCCCTTGTAGCGCAGCAATAACCGGTTAAGTCGGGCATCGTCAAACTGGAACTGCTTGCGGGTGATCAACTGCGGATCGCTGCTGCGCACCAACTCCATCAGTTTTTTATCAGCATTACCCACAAAGCCGCGGTAGAGGGCGGTATCCGGATTGTCATCATCGTTAAACTCGCGCTCAATCGCATACATGGCGATCAGCTTCTCGCGTACTTCGGCTGCATGGGGCGTTAGCAGGTTCAAGCTTTGGCGACACTGCTGCGCTGATACACCGAGCGCTTCGGCGCGCTCTGGTGTCAGGCTCTTGGCCGGGGCGACAAATGGGCTTTTGTTACTGTGAATGAGCTTAACCGGCACCCGACTTTGGCCTTCTTCCAGCTCGGCGCGCGGGGTGTAGAGCCGTTCATGCAACTGCTCGGGGCTGAGATCTAGCAGCACTTGGGCATCTTGGTTGAGGTCGACTGCCATCATCGCGTTGCTATTTTGCGGATGCCAGGCCAGCGGCAGCATCCAGCTCACACAGCCCTGGGCTGCGCCAAACATGCCCGATACATGCACAATCGGCTTGAGGTTAATCAGGTCAAACTGCTCGGCCACCTTGCGCTTGTTGCGCAGCTCTAAGTAAAAGTCGAACAGGCGCGGCTGGGCTTTCTTCAGCAGCTTGGCCAAATCGATGGTTGCCTGCACATCAGACAAGGCATCGTGGGCGTTGGCATGGCCAAGTTCGTTAGCTGCGGTAAGCAGCTCTAAGCGAAAGCTCGGCAGACCATCTTCATTCTCTGGCCACTCAATGCCCTCGGGGCGCAGGGCGTAACAGGCACGCACCAAATCAATCAGGTCCCAGCGTGAGTTGCCTTGTTGCCATTCGCGGGCATAGGGATCGAAGAAGTTGCGGTACAAGGTGTAGCGGGTCACCTCGTCATCGAAGCGAATACTGTTGTAGCCAACACCACAGGTGCCCGGTTCGGAAAAGGCTTGGTTCACCTTGTTGATAAACTCGGCTTCCACCAAGCCCTTGCTCATGGCGATTTGCGGGCTGATCCCGGTCACCAGACAGGCGCCGGGGTGGGGCATGTAGTCGTTCGGTGGCTGGCAGAACCACTCCATCGGCTTGCCGATGGGGTTGAGATCGGCATCGGTGCGAATAGCGGCAAATTGGCAGGGGCGATCCAGGCCCGGATGGGTTCCAAAGGTTTCGTAGTCGTGAAACAGGAAGCTCTGTAGTGTCATTGTTATTGGCTAGCCAGAATTAATTGCTGCAACCCTATCATAAAACATGGATTTTCGCTGCGCTGGCAGGCTTTAACATTTCGGCGAAAATCGTGAGTGTGACCCATACTAACAATGGTTTAAATCGTAAGCTGTTATTGAGTAAGGGATAAAACAACGCATGGACACCAGCAAGGCCAACATTCTGATTGTTGACGACACCCCCGAGAACATCGACGTCATGCTCGGCATTCTAAAGCAAGACTACAACTGTAGGGTCGCTCGCGACGGCGAGATGGCATTAAAGATCTGCGCCAAGGTCAACAGCCTCGACTTGATCCTGCTCGATATTATGATGCCGGGGCTCGACGGTTATCAGGTGTGTGAACGGCTAAAAAGCGACCCCATGACCAAGCATATCCCAGTGATTTTTGTCACCGCAAAGATCTCCCCCGAAGACGAAATCCGCGGCTTTGAGCTAGGGGCGGTGGACTACATTGCTAAGCCGGTTAGCCCGCCGTTAGTCAAAGCGCGGGTGAAAACCCATGTGGCGCTGTTCGACCAAAAGCGCGAGCTATCGCGCTTGGTGGACGAGCAAACCCAAACCATTGAAGAAACCCGGATGAAGATCATCCAACGACTGGGCCGCGCCGCCGAGTACAAAGACGATGATACCGGTATGCACGTTGTTCGCATGGCTCACTACTCCTACATTCTGGCCAAAGCGGCCGGCATGCCGGAAGATCAGGCGCGCACCCTGCGCGACGCTGCCCCAATGCACGATATCGGCAAGATTGGTATCCCCGACGCCATCTTACAAAAGCCCGGCAAGCTCGATAGCGACGAATGGGGCACTATGCAGTTGCACGTGGAGATCGGTGGCGAAATCCTCGGTGATGACCCATCAGACTTGCTGCAGATGGCGCGCGTCGTTGCGCTTACCCACCATGAAAAATGGAATGGTAAAGGTTACCCCAAAGGCTTAGCAGGCGAAGATATCCCGCTGGTCGGCCGGATTGTCGCCATCGCCGACGTGTTCGACGCACTGACCTCACCGCGCCCCTACAAGCAAGCTTGGACGGTGGAGCGTGCCATTGATATGTTCAAAGAGGAAGCGGGCGGGCACTTCGACCCAGAGCTGATTAAGCTGTTCTTGGAGTGCTTGCCTGAGGTGCTAGAAGTTAAAGAGCGCTTTGCCGATGAGGCTAAGCACGATTAATCAATGTAGCGCTGACATTCTGTTGGCGCGATAGCACAGTTATCACCGCGTTTCATTTGGTATAACGCCCTGAATCCGCTAGAATCCGCCTGCCTGTAAAACACATTACCTAGGGGAAGCGCGGTGACCGACACTCTTACCATTACTCGTCCTGACGATTGGCATTTACATCTACGTGATGGAGCGATGCTCGAAGTAGCAGCTGAAGCGACCTCGCGGCACTTTGCCCGAGCCATTGTGATGCCGAATCTGGTTCCCCCGGTGACTGAGTTAGAGCACGCTCAGGCTTACGCCGAACGCATCAATGCAGCCGTACCTGCAGGGCGTAACTTCGAGCCGCTGATGACCCTGTATCTGACCGATAACACCACCCCAGAGCTGATTGCCCGCGCAGCAGCCAGCGGCTTGGTGAAGGCCTGTAAGCTTTATCCGGCCAACGCGACCACCAACTCGGCTCACGGCGTGACCGATGTTGAAGCGCTATATCCAACCTTTGAAGCGATGGCCGAGCACGGCTTGTTGCTGTTGGTACACGGTGAAGTGACCCACAACCATGTCGATATCTTCGACCGCGAAGCGCAGTTTATCGAAAGTAAGATGGCCAAGCTGGTGGCTGATATGCCACAGCTGAAGATTGTCTGTGAGCACATTACCACCAAAGAAGCGGCTGAATTTGTGATGGCATCTGGCGACAACGTTGCTGCCACCATCACCCCGCAGCACCTGATGTACAACCGTAACCACCTGTTGGCTGGCGGCCTGCGCCCACATAACTACTGCCTGCCAGTACTTAAGCGCGCCACCCACCAAGAGGCGTTGCAAGCGGCGGTTGCCACCGGTACCAACAAGATCTTCCTGGGCACCGACTCGGCGCCTCACCTAAAAGGCGCTAAAGAGAGTTCATGCGGCTGCGCCGGTTGTTACAGCGCGCCAGCGGCGATTGAGCTGTACGCACAGATTTTTGATGAGCTGGGTATTTTGGATAAACTGGAAGCCTTCGCCAGCTTCAATGGCCCAGATTTTTACGGCCTGCCACGTAACACCGACACCATTACCTTGGTGCGCAAAGCCTGGAACATGCCAGAGCAGGTGATGGTAGGCGACGAGCCACTGGTACCGTTTATGGCCGGTGAGCCACTGACCTGGCAGGTTGCCTAAGGTCACTGTATGTTTCGTTAGCCAAGGCTAGCGGTACATCGAACTACCCAAGTTGGTCGCTAAGGCGTGGCTAACTTGGGTTTTGTTGTAATTAGCCGTTCGAAAAATTTCCGAACGCAGCTCCAAGCAACACGTAATACAGCAACAACAGTAAGCAACAACAGCAAGCAAGAGCAAAGAGGTAGATGGTGTCACAGCAGCTTCGTCAGCAGATCAAGCAGTGTATGTCCAAGGATCAATTCCGTCTGGGGCGCGAGTACAATCGCATTAAATCCTTAGATGCGCAGGACGAAGCTGCCGTTAAGTGGCAGCAAAAGCTCGAGCGCTCGCTGGAGCAGGCCCAAGCGCGCCGCGACAGCATCCCCACCATTGATTATCCCGCGCTGCCGGTTGCCGAGCAAAAGCAGGCGATTGCCGATGCCATCCGCGACAACCAAGTAGTGATTGTCGCCGGTGAAACCGGCTCGGGTAAGACCACTCAGTTACCGAAGATTTGCTTGGAGCTAGGCCTTGGCGCACAGGGCTTTATTGGCCACACTCAGCCACGACGTTTGGCGGCGCGCAGCGTTGCAGCGAGGATTGCCGAAGAGCTAGACACTCCAATCGGTGAGCTGGTGGGTTATAAAATTCGCTTTAACGACCAAATCAAGCAAGACAGCCTAGTTAAGCTGATGACCGATGGTATGCTGCTGGCCGAGATGCAGCAAGACCGCTTCCTAAGCCAGTATGAAGTGATCATCATCGATGAAGCGCACGAGCGCAGCCTGAACATCGACTTCCTGCTGGGCCTATTAAAACAGCTACTGCCAAAGCGACCCGATCTAAAACTGATTATCACCTCGGCCACCATCGACCCGCAGCGCTTCTCCAAGCACTTCGGCGATGCGCCAATGATTGAAGTGGCCGGTCGCACCTATCCGGTGGAGACCCGCTATCGCCCAGTCGAAGAGTATGCCAATGGCGATATGCTGGAAGGGATTAGCCTGGCGGTGGATGAGCTGTATCGTGAAAAGTCCGGCGATATCCTGATCTTTATGAACGGCGAGCGGGAAATTCGCGATGCGGCGGATTTTCTGAACCGACGCCAGCTACCAAATACCGATATCCTGCCGCTGTTCTCGCGCCTCTCCAACGCCGAGCAAAACCGTATCTTCGCCTCACACCGCGGGCGGCGTATCGTGCTGGCCACCAACGTTGCCGAAACCAGTTTGACCGTGCCCGGGATTCGCTACGTGATTGACCCGGGTACCGCGCGCATCAGCCGCTACAGCGTGCGCTCCAAGGTGCAGCGCCTGCCGATTGAGGCCATCTCGCAAGCCAGCGCCAACCAGCGTAAGGGCCGTTGTGGCCGTGTCGCCGAAGGTATCTGTATTCGTCTGTACAGCGAGGATGATTTTAACGGCCGCCCCGAGTTTACCGACCCAGAGATCCTGCGCACCAACTTGGCCTCGGTAGTGTTACAAATGCTGTCGCTGCGCCTTGGCGACATCGAAGCCTTCCCATTTATCGATGCCCCCGACCAGCGCAACATTAAAGACGGCCTGAACCTGCTCGAAGAGCTGGGCGCGCTGCAAATCAAAGGCAAGCAGCGCCAGCTTACCCGCTTGGGCCGCCAGTTGGCCGCCTTCCCGGTGGACCCGCGTTTGGCGCGCATGCTTATTGCTGCCCAGCAGTTTGGCTGTGTCCGTGAGGTGATGGTGATCTGTGCCGCGCTGTCGATTCAAGACCCGCGCGAGCGCCCGCTGGAGAAACAGCAAGCTGCCGATCAGGCCCATGCCGAGTTTAAAGATCCAGATTCCGACTTTATCGCCTTCCTCAAGCTGTGGGACTACCTGCAAGAACAGCAAAAAGCGCTCAGTAACTCGCAGTTCCGCAAGCTGTGTAAGCAGCGCTTCTTGGCCTATATGCGCTTGCGTGAGTGGCAGGATATCTATAGCCAACTGCGGTTAGTAGTGCGTGAACTGGGCTTTGCGATTAACGACCAAGCCGCCGACTACGAAGCAATTCATATGTCGATTACCTCTGGCTTGCTGAGTCACTTTGGCTTTAAAGACAAAGAACGTGAGTTCTTGGGGGCGCGTAACACCCGCTTCTTGGTGTTCCCCGGCTCGGGCCAAGCCAAGAAACCGCCTAAGTGGGTGGTGGCCTCGGAGTTGGTGGAAACCTCGCGCCTGTTCGCCCGAAATGTCGCCAAGATCCAACCGGCCTGGCTGGAGAAGCTGGCACCGCACTTGGTCAATATCAGCCATAGTGAGCCGCATTGGTCGGTCAAGCAAAACGCGGTAATGGCCTATCAGAGCCAGCGCCTGTATGGCGTGACCATCGTCAATCGTCGCTTGGTGAACTTTGGCAATATCGACCCGGTGATGGCACGCGAGGTGTTTATCCGCAGCGCCTTGGTGGAAGGGGTGTGGCAATGCAAACAGGACTTCTTCAAGCACAACCAAGGCTTGCTGGGCGAGATTGAAGACTTGGAAGAGCGTCAGCGTCGCCGCGATATCCGGGTGGACGATCAGATCCTGTTCGACTTCTACGCCGAGCGCATCCCTGAAGATATCGTCTCGGTGGCGCATTTTAATCGTTGGTGGAACAAGGCCAAGGTTAAGCAGCCCAAGATGCTGCACTTTCAGCGCGAGATGCTCACCAAGCACGATGCTGAGCATGTCACCGAGAAGGATTACCCAAGCAGCTGGCAGCACGGCAAGATTGCCCTCAAGCTCAGCTACGTATTTGAGCCGAGCGCCGAAGACGACGGGGTGAGTGTGCATGTGCCACTGGCGCTGCTAAACCAGCTCGATTACAACGTGTTCGAGTGGCAAATTCCCGCTATGCGCGAAGAGCTGCTGATCGAACTAATCCGCGCTTTGCCTAAGAGCCTGCGCCGTAACTTTGTGCCTGCGCCCAACTATGCTCGCGCCGCGCTCGAATCCATGGGACTGCCAGAAGGGCGCCTGTTGGAGCAGTTTTCCCGCCAGCTACTGCGCATGACCGGTGTGCGGGTCGAGATGGGTGAGTGGAACTGGCAGGGCGTGCCCAAGCACCTGCGGGTGAACTTCAAAGTTATCAACGAGAAGGGCAAGGTACTGGCCGAGAGCCGCGAGCCAGAGCAGCTACAAGCGAAGCTGCAAAAACAGGTGGAGCAGACCTTGGCTGAGATGAAGCCCGATGTCAGCTTCGAGCAGCAAGCGCTGGAAGACTGGAGCTTTGGCGAGCTGCCCGAGCAGATCACCGAGCAGCGCCAAGGCTACGAAGTCACCGCTTATCCCGCGTTAGTCGACGAAGGTAAGCAGGTATCACTCAAGCTGTTCGACAAGGCCGACGAGGCCCAATGGCAGCAGGCGCGCGGCCTAAGTAAGCTGATCCAGCTTAAAGTGCCATCGCCGATGAAGTACTTGCAGCAGCACCTACCGAACAAGGCCAAGCTGGGGCTGTACTTTAACCCCTTCGGCAAGGTGGAAACGCTGATCGAAGACTGCTCGCTGGCAGTGATTGATGACTTCGCTAAAGGCCAGGATGTGCGCGACCCTAAGGCCTTTGATGCCTTGGTGGAAACGGTGCGTGGCGAGCTGGCCGAGCGCTCACTGGGCGTGGCCAAAGACGTGGAAACCGTGCTGAGCATGCACCACAAGCTGGCCAAGCAGATGAAAGGCAAGGTCGGCTTTGATCAGGTATTGGCCCACGCCGATATTAAAGCCCAACTAGGGCAGTTGGTGTTCCGCGGTTTTGTACGCCAAACCGGCGTGGCCGGGCTCAATCATCTGCAGCGTTATATGCGCGCTATTGAGCGCCGCCTTGAGAAGCTGGCGATTGATGCCCATAAAGACCGCCTGATGCTGCAACAGATCCAACAGGCTGACGAGGCCTTTGCCGCACTAAAGCTGGTGGATTACGATCCGGCCCGTAAAGAGATCAACACCATGATCCAAGAGCTGCGAGTATCGCTATTCGCCCAGCAGCTAGGCACCCAATACCCGATCTCTCTCAAGCGGGTGCTCAACCATATCGAACAAGTCAGGAAAGAACGAAGCTAATGAGTGAACTCAAGGATGACCAACAGCTAAGCGCGGGGGTGAAAGCGCCCGGCGTGGAGAGGCCCCGCGTAGAAATCCACTACTGCACACTGTGCCGCTGGCTACTACGTGCCAGCTGGCTCAGCCAAGAGCTGCTTTCTACCTTTAGCGATGAGCTAGGGGAGGTGGCCCTTGTTCCTGCCAGCAAAGGCCGCTTTCAGATATTTGTTGAAGGGCAGCTTATATGGTGCCGAGTTCAAGATCAGGGCTTTCCTGAGGCCAAGATCCTGAAGCAACGTGTGCGGGACGTGATTGCACCTGAACGGGATCTTGGGCATAGCGATAGCTAGAGCTTGTCGAATATGCTTGGTTTATATGGTTCAGAGTCAGCTGATAGAGACTCGTTTGTGGACATAAACGAGTTAGGTAAGTGGGGAGTAACGCCTTGTTAAGGGGTGAGCAACGCAATACCAAGCCACCGTATACCACCTTAAACACTAAAACCAACGCATAGTAAAAATGCCACGCGTTGCGAATTCCTCTTGAACAATTTGTTAGGTGAATTAACAGCTTGTAGATAAAGAACACCAGATTTTCTCTAGAAAAAAGTCTTGATTCTTTGCTAGTTTCTCTGCCTTCTTTGTTTCTTGAGCTAATAGCAAACAACAATATCCATGTAAAGAAGACCACACATAATTTGCTTGCAGGTTAAGGTCTTCATTTTTAGTCATGCCTTCCTGCTGAAGCTTTTCTAACAACGTCTCGAGTTTATGAAATGACTTGTTGGCAGAAGTGGATAATTCTGTTGTTTGATTTTTTAATAGCTCTTCATTACTAAACATCAAGTGATAAAATGCTGGGTAAGATAAGCAAAAATCGATGTACTTCTTTGTCAACTCATGAAACTCATCTTTTGGTGGAGTACCTATTTGGCTAAAGTTTAACATTGATGCATTCAACAATTCAAAACTATGCTGAGCCACTGAACACAACAAATCATGCTTATCTACAAAATGCCTATAAGGCGCCCCCCTAGAAACACCTAACTTGGAAGCAATAGCTCTCATCGTGATTGCTTCAATCCCATCGCTAATAAGTAACTTGGATGCAACGTCTATTATTGAAGCCTTTAAATCACTTGCGTGATAATTTTCGTATTTTTTAGTATTCATTTATGAATACTATCATTACTGTTGACATCGTCAACAGTAAACTGCTAATGTTGACGATGTCAACAATCGAGGAGAACGTATGACGGGAAGCAAATTAAGAAAAATATTGAGGTGGACTCATTTGTTATGTGCAGTTATTGCAGGTACCTATTTCTACTCACCTTTTAGTGATAATACAGTATTCCACTTGATTACACTTTGGGTTGCTGTTCCACTATTGGGACTGACTGGGCTTGGAATGTGGAAACAAGGTACATTAATGAGCTGGATGAATAGCCCAAAAACTATATCAGCTAAGTAATCGATCAAGGTAAGGAGCTTTGATATCCGCTCCTTCACCTACCCCCCGCTTAAGTGGTGAGCAACGCAATACGATGTTTCCGCATTCCACCTAAATCACTAAAATCAACGCATGATAAAAGTGCCACGCGTTGCGAATCCTTATGTGTATTGGCTTAAGTGATTCTCTATAAATTCGATATCAGCTCGATAAAAATCACCAAGTGGAATAGCACTTGGCTCAAGCCAAAAGAAAGTTTGCTGCCTAACTTCATCAATCATCTGAGGCTCAGTATCATTACCCGCACGTAAAAAAACATAATGAATTTCACCACCAAAATCATTTTAAGCTTGATGACTACCGAGTCGCTTTAAACCTTGCAGTCCCGTTTCTTCCCACAGCTCTCTAACTGCTGCTTGATTACCTGACTCACCAGAGTCAATAGAACCGCCTGGGAATTCAAATACCATTCCTTGCCCTCGTCTGAAGCGCTTTTGGATAAGAACTTTTCCATCTCTTACGACCACGCCCATCGCAATATTTTTCATGTGAACTTTCCTTGTTCTTCTAAATACACATAGACATCATGATTCCCTGTGGTGGTGCCGACCTCCCGCGTTAGTCGTGGGTTAGTCAAACCAGAGCCACACTGTTAAGTGCATCCTTAACAATCACAGGAGGTCGACATGGTTCACTCTCACACCCTGTACTTAGGGCTCGATGTTCACAAGGAAACCACTGATGTTGCGTATTCTTCAACAGGCGATGGCAGCATTCACTTTCATGGCACCATCCCTACCAATGTTCGTTCTGTAAACAAACTTATCAAAAAATTTGGTAGTAAGGCCAGTGACTTAGTGGTGGTTTATGAAGCAGGACCTTGTGGCTATTGGTTACAGCGGCATTTGGTGAAGTACGGCGTACAGTGTTGGGTAGTCGCGCCCGCGCTGATACCTAAAGCGCCTAGTGATAAGGTTAAAACCGACCGCCGTGATGCCATGGCCTTAGCTCGGTTGGCTCAGGCTGGACTGATTGAATCAATTCACATCCCGGATGCTGACGATGAAGCTATCCGCGACTTAATCCGCTGCCGCGAAGATGCCATGATAGACCTGCGTCAAGCCCGTCAGCGACTCAAGTCTTTTCTGTTGCGCAACGGGCACCCTTGCTCAGGACGCACTAACTGGAGTGATGCCTACAAGCGTCATCTGGCGGATATCCACTTTCTAGAACCCGCTAAGAAGCTCACGTTCCAGCACTACATTGCGATTACCGAAGAGCGTTATCAGCGCTTGCAACACCTAGAGCGAGAGTTACAGGAAGTGGCAGACAAATGGCGTTGGTATCCGTTGGTTCAGTTCCTGTGTGCGCTGCGCGGTATTCGCTTCCTTTCAGCCATGACAATTGTGGCTGAGCTGGGTGATATGCGCCGCTTTACCAATCCCCGAGCACTGATGAACTTCGTCGGTCTTACACCCAGTGAGCACTCTAGCGGGCAACGCCAGCGGCAAGGCGGCATTACCAAGTGTGGGAACACCCATGCCAGGCGAATACTAATTGAAGCAGCCTAGTCCTATCGCTTCAGCCCCAAGGTCTCCAGAGAGCTACAAATCAGGCAACAAGACCTGTCCATCAATCTTCAGAAGCGCTCATGGGAGGCGCAGCAGCGTTTGTGCCGGCGCTTTCGACAACTTCAGGCCCGAGGTAAAGAGTTCAACAAAATCGTTCCGGCTATCGCCCGTGAGTTACTGGGGTTTATCTGGGATATCGCTCAGCGTTTTAATCCAGAGTCTGAACATGTTGGCTAGTCGATAAGGTAGAAGACTGTTTGAAATAACTTGAGTGAGCAAGACCGGCGGCAGCGGTGAGAGCAACCCTCGACGGCGTTAGGCGAAACAACACGTTTATTACTCGCGCTCCTAGACTGAGGCTCGGCTCCAACGGCGCAAACAAGCCATGCGCTGAGGGATCCCCTCATAATTCTGTGAAAACATAGCTGTTTTTTCTCAGCTGCCGGATAAATGCCAGTATCGCCCATTTTATGTCTCGAACTTT
>NZ_KE386912.1:0-65255 GCF_000429505.1 Aliagarivorans taiwanensis DSM 22990
AGCCGTAGCCTTTTTCAAAATGGTGTTCTCTTCTTCGATACGACGAAGCTGCTTCTTTAGCTCCCGGATTTCGACTTGTTCCGGCGTCATGGGAGAAGCCTTTGGGGATTTGCCCGCTCGTTCATCTTTAAGCTGTCTCACCCACTTATCCATGGTGGATTTACCCACATTCATCGCTTCAGCAGCTTCACGAACACTATAGCCTTGGTCAAGAACTAACTGGGCTGATTCGAGCCGAAACTCGGCACTATAAGTTGGTCTGGTACGTTTTGTCATGGTTCACCTGTATTGTTGCGAGGCGATGATATCACCTCTAATCAGGTGGCCAAATTTAGTGTGCCACTACAATCACCACCTCCATAGGAGGTGGTTTAATACTGATAATAAAAAGGCGTAACCCCAGTTACGCCTTTTTGATACTAACGTCTTCACAAAGCTTTAAGCGTTAGCGTCTTGCTCTTCCAACTCAAGCTGTTCACGTTGAGTATGTTCCAGCGCGCTTTGGGCTTGTCCGCCCAGCAAACGTTGGTCAACATCGATGTTATCAAGCTGTTTACGGGCCGCATCAACCTGCAGGTTTTGCTTGCTCATCTTCATTAGCGCTTCTTCTTCTGCATCGTTGTGAGAGACGATAGTAGAGCGTGAAGATAGCTTGCTGATCAGCTGGTGATAGATCTCGTCAGCCGTAGCGTCGTCAGTATGCATCGACATAATGAAACGAGGATATTGCAGCTTGGTGCCACCGGTACCCGCAAAGGTCGATGTAATCACCCGCGATACGTAAATCTGCGGGTGCAAGGTGGTCACGTGGCTTTGGATTTCCTCAGAGTTCGCATCATGGATGCTGCCGCCAACCCGACGTTTGGTCATCTGAGTCGTACCTTGACACTTAAAGTGGATCAGGGTCGATTCGAACAGGATCTCACTCCAGAACGGATGGCTAAGATTGCTCAGCAAACGACCGAAGGTGGCCAATAGGAAAGCCGCAATCAGCGTATTAAAGAACGCAAAACCATTGCCCACAACGCCTTGGATGAACTCAAACTGTTGCGCATCACTCAAGGTTGAAGGATCAGCCGACGCTTCATAGGTGTTGATTGCCTCAACCAAGCTATGGGTACCCCAGAACACGGCAACCCCAGCAATGAGCAACAGAGCTTGTGACAGGCTAGTTGCCACAATGCGCAGCTTCTTGCCCAAAGGCTCGTCGTTCTTAGCCAGTACTTCAGGCTGGATCTCTTGCAGGGTATCGCCGCGGAACTCACCGGTTTGCTGATTCTGCTGTGGAGCAAGTGGCTTATAGATACGGTTTGGCACCCCAAACTTACGGCGCTTCTCCATAATCTGCTGGCTAAACTCGGTGAAGATATCTAGCGGCTTAGCACGGATCGACTCGGCAGCAGGGCGTTTTTGCGTGACTTCGGTAATGGGGTTCGCTTCACGGGTGCGCAGACCAGTCAGGGTTAGCAACAAACCACAGCTCGCCACCACCAGTACGAACAACAGCGCCAACCAAGGGCCATTACTGTAGTTCTGGTTGGCCGCTTGGATAAACTCGAAGCCAATATCCACTTGGCTGAAGTCTTGGCCTTTTAGCAGGGCTGCAATATCTTGTAGCGCCTGTTGCTCGCGTTGAAACAGCGACGATACCCCGCTAATAATAAGCGCTGGAACGATCGCACAAAAAGCGATGGCCTTAGCCAAACCACCGGCACCAATGGTGTCGATGCTGCGCGCTTGAGCGCGGTTAATTGGGCGGCCCGCTTTGCGCCAAACCAGAATCAGATACACCAGCAAGCAGAACGAGAACAGCGGCATCATTACCGTACCGGTTGCTCCCACTAAACCCACAGACGTGGTAAACAGCAGCAAAGCAAAACATAGCAATGCCACAGCAGTCTGAATGAACGCCCCAGTCAGTCGTTGCGCCAAGTTAATGATGGGGTAAGGCACAAAGGTGATCTTAGGGAACAGCGTATGCAGCAGTCGCGCAGCCAGTCCTTTAGGCTCAAGGAAGGTGTAGTTCTTGCTGCTCTCCAGCATCGACTCCATCTGCTCTTGGTTAAAACCTAGGTCGCTTTGCTCTGCTCGGGCACTGTCTTGGTTACTTTGATGATGGTTGTAACTCAGCGATGTTGGCGCAGAGCGACCGACCATAAAGCGGGTCAGTTGCATCAAGCCGCGGCCTAGAATCCACAAACCATCGGCTAAGAACGTAAAGCCCAACAGGGCATAAGTCCAACCGGTCATCGGATATTCTTGCACCCAACCAGCAACGTTGGTCAGCAAGTAGATCCCCAGCAAGCTGGTTAGTGCACCGCGCACTGCGCGCAAGCTACCTTCAAATTTAAAGGGATTCTTGATCCCCAGGCTCTGGGAGCCGTGTTCAAAAGACATCTAGTTATCCTTACATCATTGGCTGGAAGCCATCCTGGCTTGCCGGGGTTGGTTCAGGGCTTGCCGAAATACCGAGATCAGCAGGGCTTGCCACCATAGAGCGATCAATTTGCGTACATACCTCGCGGATATGATCGGCAAAAGCGGCGTTCGCCGCTGCTTTGGTTTTGGCCACCGGGAGGTTGTAAGCGAGTTTAGAAATCACATACCCGACACCGCCACCAACAAAACCGTGCCACACACTGCCATAACGGAGATCGAAGAAATTCGTAACCAGATGGACGGTATCCATCAGGATGTAAGGCAAGGAGGTGATAAAGCCGAGTACGTTGCCATATAGCAAAGCCTCCCCCGCCCAGGTGCTCCACCAGAATGCCAACAAAGTGGTAAGGAAAGTAAGTAATCCGCTAAAACGCTTCACAAAGCCCACGTAGCCAGAAAGCTTTAGCATGCGGAATGCGCCATTTTCCTTGGCGTACTCACTGGTGTAGCCCATAAAGTCGTTCGAATGCAGCATGTAGAGCATGTTGTAGATGCCGCCATTGTTACCATCTACACCCTCAATGAGGGTGATCTCACGCGTTGTGGGTGGAATATCAGCATTGAAATCAGTTTTGATGGTTTCAACTTTGCCGCCAGCTTTCTCTAAATAAATAGTCTGGCGACCATCGAACGTTTTTGCTCCACCAAAAAGCCCAGTAATGGTGTTGAACTTAATCTGGTACTCTTTTTTGCCAACCTTGAGCAAAGAGGTATGTGTTTTTTCCATGTTTTCACGCTTTAAAATTATTGGAATAGAAGAATTATTTTTATTAGCCACGCTGGGTTTTACTAAATGATAAAAGAGGATTCAAGTAGATAACGGCTTATTCACCACAATGCAGCCGCCACCTGATATATACGTCACATATATTTGATTTACATGGCGATTTTACAGTCAGCAACGGGAAGGTAGGGAGCGAAAATAGTGGTGTAGCGGCATGCGCTTATCAGTAACCACTTACTTCAATGGGTAACCGCGAAAACTAAAGCAAATAGGAATAATACAACTAAAAAGGTGGCGCTTTAATTAGCCGTTTAAACGCGGCCAAACCAAGGCTAAGGGGAGAATGTTTTATGACATTTTCACTTCTTTACAATTCTTGACAGCACTAGACCTGCCCCCCAAGTACAATATCCCAGCATTCACTTTCAGCGGTTCAAACTATGTGGTTACGATTTGCCATCCCGCCAGTTCTGGCGCTCTCACTTATTGCCCTACTTTGGTACAACGCCGACTCAGAGGCTGCGCCGCAGCGTCGTCAGGCGCGGGTACTCAATGTGCTGACCGAAGAGGTGCAAAGCCACCAGCTAAACCAGCAGCTCAACCTGATCGGCACGCTTGATGCGGCCCGCTCGGTAGAGATTGCCGCGGAGGTGAATGCCAAGGTCGAAACGCTGCCGCTAACATCGAACCAGAGCGCCCAAAAAGGAGAGCTGTTGATTCAGCTGGATGCCACCAAGGCGATGGCTCAGCTCAATGAGGCGCGCGCCTTCCACCAAGACGAACAACGTAAGCTGGGGGAATACCAGTTGCTGCTAAGCCGTAAAGCGATCTCGCAAGCGGAATATGATGCCCAAAAAGCCGCGACTGATATTGCCCTGGCGCGTTTGGATGTGGCTAAGGCCGAGCTGGAAGACTACAGCCTGCGCGCCCCCTTCGATGGCGTGATTGGCTTGATAGATATCAGCGAAGGCAGCTTGGTTAATGCCAACCAAGGGCTGCTGAGCTTCGATGACCTGTCCAAACTGCACCTCGATCTCAACGTCCCCGAACGTTACCTAAGCCAGCTACATATCGGTATGCCGATTCAGGCCACCAGCAGTGCATGGCCGGGCCGCCACTTTAGCGGCGAGATGCAAGCCATCGACCCACGCGTCGACAGCGACAGCCTGAACCTGCGCGTACGTATTGCCTTTGATAACCCAGAGCAGCTTCTCAAACCGGGTATGCTGCTCTCTGCCACGCTGGCGCTCCCCACTGCCGAACAGCCGATGGTGCCGGTGCAAGCGATTGAGTACTCGGGTACCCGCCGCTATGTGTATGTGATTGACCAGCAGCAAACTGCAGTGCGCACCGAGGTGGAACTGGGCCAGCGCATCGACAACGCAGTACTTATTCAGCAAGGCCTACAAGGCGGCGAGCGAATTGTCGTGCAAGGCTTGGTGAATATTCGTGATGGCGCGAAGGTCGACGACTTAGCAATCGCCGCTGAAGGCGAACCAAGCGAGCGTCAACGCCCAGCACAAGGAGCGCGAGGCTAATGCTGCTTTCCGATATCTCGGTTAAACGCCCTGTTGTTGCCATCGTACTCAGCCTGCTGCTGTGTGTGTTTGGCTTGGTCTCGTTTAGCCAACTGCCGGTTCGGGAGATGCCCGATGTAGAAAACCCGGTAGTCACCATTACCACCCGCTACAGCGGTGTGGCCGCGAGCATTATCGACAGCCAAATCACCTCAGTGATTGAAGATCAGCTCACTGGTATCTCCGGTATCGACAAGCTGGAGTCGGTCTCCCGCCCCGGCATGTCGCGCACCACCGTGACCTTTGAGATGGATTATCCGCTGACCGAGGGCCTAAGCGATGTACGTGACGCGGTAGCGCGGGCGCAAAACCGCCTGCCGGATCAAGCCGACAACCCTATCGTTTCCAAAGACAACGGTAGTGGTGAGCCCTCGATTTACCTGAACCTCAACTCCACCCTGCTCGATCGCCAGGAGCTGACCGATTACGCCAACCGTATCCTGATTGACCGCTTAAGCCTGGTCAGCGGCGTAAGCTCGGTAGAGCTAAGTGGCGCGCTTAACCAAGTGATGTACGTGGAGCTGGACCCCATCCAGATGGCTGGCCGGGGCATTACCCCTAGCGATATCGTCAGCGCCCTGAATCGCGAAAACATCGAGCAGCCCGGCGGCGAGATCCGCAACGACGCCACCTCGATGTCGGTTCGTACCGATCGGCTGTACAACCAAAGCGTCGACTTTGAATACCTGCAGATTAATAACGACGGCCGCCAACCGATCTACCTGCGAGATGTGGCGCGGATCTTTGTTGGTGCCGAGAACGAGAACTCAACCTACAAAAGCGATGGCATCCTTAACCTCAGTTTGGGGATTGTTACCCAGCTCGACGCCAACCCGCTGGATGTGGCCAAAGACATCACCCAAGAGGTGGAGAACTTCCAAGAGTTCCTGCCTGCCGACACCGAGCTATACATCGATTACGACTCCACAGTGTTTATCGAACAGGCGGTGACCGAGGTCTATCAAACTCTGGCGATGACCGGCGCACTGGTGGTGCTGATCCTCTATGTCTTCTTGGGCCAAGCGCGCATTACCCTGATCCCAGCGGTCACCGTGCCGGTATCACTGATTGCCGCCTTTATCGCCGCACAAAGCTTTGGCTTCTCGGTCAACCTTATTACTTTAATGGCGCTGATTCTGGCGATTGGCTTGGTGGTGGACGATGCCATCGTGGTGGTAGAGAACATCTATCACCATATCGAGCAGGGCCAACCGCCGCTGCTAGCCGCCTACTACGGCACCCGCGAGGTGGGCTTTGCGGTAATTGCCACCACCTTAGTGCTGGTGATGGTGTTCCTGCCGATTGCCTATATGGATGGCATGGTGGGCAAGATCTTTACCGAGTTTGCCGTATTGCTGTCGGTGGCGGTGCTGTTCTCCTCACTGATAGCGCTTACCCTCACGCCGGTGCTGGGCAGCAAGCTGCTGAAAGGCAAATCGCGCCCCAACCCCATCACGTCGGCGGTGGACAAAGCCTTCGCCTGGCTGCTACCGCGCTATCAGCACCTGCTGCGCTGGGTGATTGGCTGGAAGACCCTGGCACCGAGCATTCTGGTGCTGTGTATCGTGGGAAGTGCCTATCTGGCGCAGCAAGTCCCCGCCCAGCTAGCCCCGGAAGAAGACCGCGGCGTGGTGTTTATCTTTGTAAAAGGCGCCGAGGGCACCTCTTACGATCGCATGAACCACAATATGGAAGCGGTCGAGCAGCGGCTGATGCCACTACTCGGCCAAGGGGTAATCCGCTCGTTCAATATGCAGGCACCCGCCTTTGGTGGCCGCGCCGGCGATAACACCGGCTTTATCATTGTGCAGCTGGAGGATTGGACTCAGCGCACCATGAGCGCCCAACAAGCCATGGCGATGCTGAATAAGCAGCTCACTGGCATGCCAGATATCTTCTTCAGAGTATTACCACCGGGCTTTCGTGGCGGCTCCAGCGAGGCGATCCAGTTTGTATTGGGCGGGCCGGACTACAGCCGGATCAACGAGTGGGCGGAGAAGCTGATGCTGGAAGCCGAGCAGCTGCCAGCCATTGAAAGCCTGGAGCTAAGCTATTCCGAGAAAACCCCCGAGTTAGTGGTGAGTATCGACCGCGCCCGCGCCGCCGAGCTGGGGGTGAGCATTAGCGAAGTCTCCACTACCCTCGAGGTGATGCTGGGCGGACGCACCGAGACCACCTATGTGGATCGCGGCGAAGAGTACGATGTGTATCTGCGCGGCTCAGAGCGTAACTTCAACAACGCCAACGACCTGAGCAAGATCTACCTGCGCGCCAACAACGGCACCCTGCTGACCTTAGACAGCGTTGCCCAAGTAGAAGAAGTGGCCAGCTCACGCCGCCTTGAGCGCCTGAACAAGCAGCGGGCAATCACCCTAAAAGGCAACGTGGCCAGCGGCCATACTCTGGGCCAAGCGCTGGATGGCTTGGAAGCACTGGCCGTGGAGATGCTGCCCAACGATATCAGCATCGACTACAACGGCGAGTCCAAGGACTTCCGCGACAACCAGAGCAACACCGTGTTGGTGTTCGGCTTAGCGCTACTGGTGGCTTACTTGGTATTGGCAGCCCAGTTCGAGAGCTTTATCAACCCACTGGTGGTGATGTTCACCGTACCGATGGGGCTGCTCGGTGGCCTGGCCGGGTTGATGATTATGGGCGAGAGCCTGAATATCTACAGCCAGATCGGCATGCTGATGCTGATCGGCATGGTGACCAAGAACGGCATCTTGATTGTGGAATACGCCAACCAGTTGCGCGACCGTGGCATCGATTTTAACGAGGCGATTGTGCAGGCCTCATCACGCCGCCTGCGGCCGATTCTGATGACCGCCTTTACCACCATCGCCGGTTCGATCCCGCTGCTGCTCAGCACCGGAGCAGGCGCAGAAAGTCGTATGGCGGTGGGTGTGGTTATCTTGTTCGGTATGGCCTTTTCCACCGTGGTGACCTTGGTGGTGATCCCAGCGATTTACCAACTACTGGCACGCCATACCCATAGCCCGGGTTTTGTGAGTGAGCAGTTGGCCAAACTGCATTCTCAACAAGAGCAGGTTCAACAAGAACAGTCGCAACAAGAGCAGGCTAAACACGATCGGCCATCACCAGCAATGGATTAACAGCAAGCGCGTTTTGCTATAGAGTTTGAAAGGTGGCTGATGGCCACCTTTTTTGTCTCTCTGAGCGATGTTAAGGATAACGCTATGCTCAAGCTGCTTGCGCGCCTCGCCATGTCTGGCTCGGTGCTGATTGCACTACTGATTCTGATTCAAGGCTGGCTGCCCGACCTGCTGCCCGGCATCGTGATTAGCTATGCACTGGTCTATGGCCCGCGCTGGATTTGGCTGCTGCCGGCAGTGTTGGCGCTGCTGTTGATTGTCAAACTCAAGCCGCCGGCACGTATTCTTAGCGTGTTGAGTCTGGCGGTGATTATCCGCTTTCAGGACCTGCAGCTTTCCTTCCCCAGCCCCGGCTATCCGCAGCTGCGGGTGATCACCTTTAATGCCGGGCAAGGCTCCTTCGCACCCTTCCTTAAAGACTTGGTGGATTGGCATGATGCCGATGTGGTGCTGCTGCAAGAAGCCGGTGAGAGCTTTACCAAGCGCGCCTTTGGCGATGAGTGGTACACCCACTGCCATTTCTGGAAGTGTGTGGCCAGTCGCTACCCGCTAGAGCACACCGGCTTGCTGCACCTTAATGCCGAGGCCGAATGGGGCCACTTTGCCGCGATGTACCAGATCCAATGGCAAGGCCAGATAATTAATCTTGCCAACGTTCACCTGGCCACCCCGCGCCCGGTGTTGGAAACCCTGCTAAACCTCAGCCCCGACCCACAGATGGCCAGCTCACACCACGAGAAGCGTCGCCTGCAAGCCTCATTTCTATCTAGCTGGGCCAAGCAGAATCAGCCTGTGATTGTCGGTGGTGATTTTAATATGAGCGAGCAAGACACGCTGTATCGCGAGTTCTTTAGCGGCTTTGGCAATGCCATCGACCAAGCCGGCAGTGCGGTGAATTACACCAAGTACACCTCATGGCACGGCACGCGTATCGATCATGTATTGTTCGGGGAGGACTTTCGCGCCAATCAGGCTGAGGCACTGGAGGCAATTGGTGGCGACCACCGGGCGGTGCTCGCCGCGTTAAGTTTAAAAGAATAGTCTGCAGCCTTGAGGTCTCAACAATGTGAAAAAAGCCTCCGAACGAGGAGGCTACTCAGTGATGAGCCTTCAGCCAGCGTTTTCCAGCAGGTTTTGCTCGTAGCGGTACAACTCCAACAGTGCCAAACGGTGCTCAACAAAATCGAACACATTATTGGCCAGTGACAACTTAAAGTAGCTGGCCGCCAAATCATACTGCTGGGCACGTTGGGCTTGCTTGGCCAAGTAGAAGTAGGCTTCACACAGGCGCTCAGCCAACTGGCGGTTATCGCCGCCCATCATCGCTGCCAGCTCCAAGAACTCGGTTTGGGTTAGCTCACCGGCGTACATCGCCACAATCTGCCAGCCCCAGTCGTCGGTTTGGAAGGCGCGCAGGCTGCTTTGTAGCTGCTCTAAGGCCGCCGCATCATCCACATCACGGTGAATCAGATAGCGCCATAGCACCCGGTAGGGGTCGCCAAGGTCTTGCTCTGCGTAGGTATCGATATCGGTCAGGGCCAACTGTGGTTTCATTGCATAGCTCAGCGCGACCGAGCGATAGAAGTAGGCAAAGCCGTAATCGGGGTAGAGTTCGATGGCCGAATCGAAGGATTCAAAGGCCGACTCGAAGTCTTCTTGCAAGATAAAGTAGACACCGAGGAAGTTGTACACCTCGGCAAAGTCGGGCTTAAGCTGCAGGGCGCGATTAAAATCAAGCCGCGCCAGTGAGCGCAGGCCGACCCGGTCGAACACCAGCGCGCGCTCGTAGTAAAGCTGAGCGGTTTCCTCTTGGTCATACTCGCCCGAGTTGAGCATCTGGCCCAGTCGCGCCAGCGCCACTTCCGATTGCTGATTAACCTGCAGAGGCGTTGCGAGTACCACCGGCGGAGATTCTTCTTGTCCAGTTAATGTACAGCCTGCCAGCCCCAGCATGACCAAGGCAATGAACAGCCCTTTAAATGGAAGTTGATACATATATCTCCGCTAAGTCCCTAAAAGCTTGAATGGTCTTGGCACTACCCTAGCAAGAGCAGGGGCGAAGTGGAACACCCACTTCGCCCCTGACCAAGTAAAATAGCGCTTTTGTTAGTTTGGACCGGATTGAGCCGACCAGCCGTCTCTGGATGCAGCCGCTCGCCTCGACAGCGATCCTATGCGCGTTTAATAGTTTGCAGTATCCAGATCGTCGAAGGACTTCACCAGATCGTCCAGTGCTTTGATCTGCTTAAGGAAGGGCTCCAACTTGCTCAATGGCAGCGCGCTTGGGCCGTCACACTTGGCGTTATCTGGGTCTGGGTGAGCTTCCAGGAACAGACCGGCCAGGCCAGTCGCCATACCGGCGCGGGCCAGATCCACCACCTGATCACGGCGGCCACCCGAGGCCGCACCCAGCGGATCGCGGCACTGCAGCGCGTGGGTCACATCGAAGATAACCGGCGCGCCGCCGCTAACCTTCTTCATCACGCCCATACCCAGCATGTCTACCACTAGGTTGTCATAGCCGAAGTTTGTTCCGCGATCACACAGGATGATCTGGTCGTTACCGCACTCTTTGAACTTATCCACGATATTGCCCATTTGGTGCGGGCTTAAGAACTGCGGCTTCTTCACGTTGATAACTGCGCCGGTGCGCGCCATCGCTTCGACCAGATCAGTTTGACGCGCCAAGAAAGCAGGCAACTGAATCACATCAACCACCTCGGCCACCGGAGCGGCTTGGGCAACTTCGTGTACGTCGGTGATGATTGGCATGCCGAAGGTCGCTTTCAGCTCTTCGAAGATCTTCATGCCCTCTTCCAGGCCCGGACCACGGTAAGAGTGGATCGACGAACGGTTAGCTTTGTCGAACGAGGCCTTGAATACGTAGGGAATGCCCAGCTTGTTAGTGACTTCCACATAGTGCTCGGCAATCTGCATCGCCAGATCGCGCGATTCCAGCACGTTCATGCCAGCGAACAGGGTAAAAGGGGCATCGTTGGCGACCTTGATGTCGCCAATAGTAATGACTTGCTGCATAGCTTATCTCTTAATGTAAGGTGGCAGGGCTGGAATCCAGAGAGCTTATCTGCGCTTTTAACAGCTTCGATAGCGGATCATCCGGGCACTGCTCTATAAAATATTCAAAGTCGTTGACCGCAACGCTGTTACATTCTAACTGCTGATAGATAAAACCGCGATCCCGCATTTCGTGTGGGTCACCGGGTTTAATCTCCAGTAAGCGCTGACTCACTCTCAGCGCCAGCTCATAGTTGGACTCGCGCAGGTAGGCCAGCTTAAGCTCTTCCAGCCAGCGTTGGGAGATTTGCTTGTTGTTCAAGGTGGTCAGGCTTTGATTTTCCAGCCGGGCAGCGTTGCCTTCGTGGCCACGATAGAGCGATTCCAGCTGCTCGTAGCCCAGCTCTTTGTTGCTGAAGGGATCGAAGTAGACAACCTTTAAATCCAGCTCAAAGCGCAGCAGGGTCTGTCCGGGAAAGTTACTGAACTCGCAGGGAATGTCTAACTTGGCGGCAAAGTAGCGCAGCAGCAGTGCCAGGCTAGTCGCGTTGCCACTTTTGGTCGAGAACAGTTGGGTGGGCAGCATACATTGGCTTTGGTAGTGCTGCTGCCAGTCGCCGCGAAAGCCCATATCCTGATAGAACAGGCGGCGCAGCAACTCAAAGCGCTGCGTGATATCGTCGGGGATCGGGTTGAGCTTGATCCAATCCAGCCACATTCGTTGTAGCGCCTGTTTGGCCTTCGCTCCATCGCTTGCCGTCAGCTCTTGTTCAATGCCAAGAATAGTGAACAACACAATAACTACCTCACCTGATTGAGCTCAGGGCTTGGGCCACCACTGAGCACCTGTAACGCGGTCTAATCCGGCATAGTCCTGGCTCGTAAAGCACTGAACAAACCCAGCTTTTTCCAGCAAACTTTGTACCGCTTGCGCTTGTTGGTAGCCATGTTCGAACAGTAGCCAGCCTCCGGGGCGCAGATAATCGGGTGCTGTTGCTATAATCGCACGAATATCTGCCAGACCGTGTTCTTCCGCCACCAGTGCCGTTAAGGGCTCGAAACGCACATCACCTTCCCCAAGGTGGACATCTTGTGCGTCGATATAGGGCGGATTACTTACAATAACGTTGAACTGCAAACCGGCGAAGGGGGCCAGCCATGAACCTTGGCGGATATCCACCCGCTCTAAGCCTTGGCGCTTTGCGTTGCGTGTTGCCAACTCAACCGCCTGTGCCTGCAGCTCTCCTGCGTACACCGTGGCTTTGGGCAACTCACTCGCTAAAGCCAGGGCGATGGCCCCGGTTCCAGTCCCGAGATCCACAATAGAACTATCGGCAGGATCCTCGACTCGCTTTAGCGTTTCTTCAACTAATACTTCGGTATCGGGACGGGGTATCAAGGTGGTGGAGTTTACTTCCAACAGCATCGACCAAAACTCGCGCAACCCGGTTAGGTGAGCCACCGGATGACCTTGCTCTCGCTGTTCGATAAGTTGTTGGAAGGTGTGCCACTGGGCGGGCGTTAACTCGCGTTCAGGCCAAGTAAGCAGGTAGCTTTGCTCGCAATCGAGTACGTGTTGCAGTAGCACTCGGGCGTCGACGGCGGGAGACTCGCCCCCTTGGAGTTGTTGGCGTGCCCAGGCTTGCGCCTGGGCGATAGACGGCTTACTCGTCATTGGCAGCCAGGGCCGCCAATTGGTCCGCCTGGAATTCTTGCAAGATAGGGTCAAGCAGTGCGTTTAGCTCGCCTTCCATCACCTCATTGAGGCGGTACAAGGTCAGGTTGATGCGATGGTCGCTGACGCGGCCCTGCGGGTAGTTGTAGGTACGAATACGCTCACTACGGTCACCACTGGCCACCAGCTCACGGCGCATCGAGGTCTCTTCGGCGCGGCGCTTCTCATCTTCAGCCGCTTGCAGGCGCGCAGCCAGTACCGACATCGCCTTGGCGCGGTTTTTGTGCTGCGAACGTTCTTCCTGACACTCCACCACAACGCCAGATGGCAAGTGGGTAATACGAATGGCTGAGTCGGTTTTGTTTACGTGCTGACCACCAGCACCCGAGGCGCGGAAAGTATCGATACGCAGGTCGGCCGAGTTAATCTCGATCTGCTCCGCCTCTGGGATCTCAGGCAGTACCGCCACAGTACAGGCCGAGGTATGGATACGGCCCTGAGACTCGGTCTCTGGTACACGCTGTACTCGGTGACCGCCAGATTCGAACTTCATCAGGCGGAACACGTCTTCGCCGTCGATCTTCGCGATAAGCTCTTTGTAGCCGCCCATGTCGCTTTCGTTGCAGCTAACGATGGAGATCTTCCAGCTTTGCGATTCGGCGTACTTGCTGTACATGCGGAACAGGTCACCGGCAAAAATCGCCGCTTCATCACCGCCCGCACCGGCACGAATTTCCAGGTAAACGCTGCGCGAGTCGTTCGGGTCGCGCGGCAGTAGCAACAGTTGCAGGTCGTCGGCCAGCTGTACCAGCTTCTCTTCGGCTTCAGAGACTTCCATCTGGGCCATCTCTTTCATCTCTGGATCGTCGTCTTGCAGCATCTCTTTGGCCGCTTCCAGATCGCCTTGAGTTTCGCGGTAGTCGCTAAAGCACTTCACCACTTCTTCCAGCTGAGAGTACTCTTTGGTCAGGGCGCGGAAGCGGTCCTGATCAGAGATAATTTCTGGCTCTCCGAGCAAGGCTTGCACTTCTTCGTAACGCTCTTCAAGGGTTTCGAGCTTGGTTATAATCGACGCTTTCATTATTACTCTCTGTCAGGACGCCAGTGGGGGCGCTAAGTCTACTGCTGTTTGTTGCGAAGGCCAATGGCTTTACGGATTACGTCCAGCTCATCATGTTTGCCGTCACGACCAGCTTGATTGATCGCCTCGGTGGGGGCGTGAATCAGCTTGTTGGTTAGCTTAAAGGCTAGCTCACGGACGACCGCTTCGGGGTCTTTGCCGGTGCTTAAGGCTTCTTGCGCCTTGGCAACCAGGTCATCGCGGATTCGTTCACTGTGGCTACGATAGTCGCGGATGGTAGCGACTGAGGCCAGAGAACGCAACCAAGCAATAAAGGCCAGACTGTGTTCATTGACGATGGCCTCGGCTTCGATGGCCGCTTCACGGCGCGAGGCTTTGTTCTGCTCGACGATGCCTTGCAGGTCATCCACCGAGTATAAATAGGCGTCACGCAACTCATCGACCTGCGCTTCGATATCGCGCGGCACTGCAATATCGACCAGGAACATCGGCTGGCGACGGCGCTGCTTCAGTGCCGACTCGACCATCCCTTTACCGATGATCGGCAGCGGGCTGGCGGTGGAGCTGATCACGATATCACAGCTAGCCAGCACCTCTGGGATGTCATTCAGGGTCATGGCGCTACCGCCAAACTCGTCGGCCAACAGCCGTGCGCGGGCGATGGTGCGATTGGCTACTCTGAGCTTGGTTACACCATGGTCGCGCAGGTGCTTGGCCACCAGCTCAATGGTCTCCCCTGCCCCCACCAGCAATACCGACGACTCACTGAGATCGCCAAAGATCTGCTTGGCCAGAGTGACTGCGGCAAAGGCCACCGAGATAGCATTGGCGCCAATATCGGTTTCGGTGCGCACCTGCTTGGCCACCGAGAAGGCTTTTTGGAACAGTCGCTCCATCACGCTGGAGACTGCACCGGCCTCGCGGGCTTCGGTATAGGCCTGTTTGACTTGGCCCAAGATCTGCGGCTCGCCCAGCACCAACGAGTCAAGGCCACTGGCCACGCTCATCAAATGCCCCACGGCTTGCTGCTGTTGATAGGTATAGATGCTGTCGAGTAGCTCACCACGGGAGAGCTGTTTGTACTCGACCAACCACTCCACCAGCTGTTCTGGGACGTAGTCTTTGGGTAGGTGGGCGTAAATTTCGGTGCGATTACAGGTAGAGACGATCACCGTTTCCAACTGCTGGTTAGCAGCCAAGGAGGTCATCGCTTCGGCGCTTTGCTCCGGCGAGAATGCCACCTGCTCACGCAGGGCGACAGAAGCCGTGTTGTGATTGATCCCTATTACCAGCAAGCTCATCTTGATGCTGTACGTACCCGTAAACGCCTATTCATAAAATCGGAAGAATTGTAAGGTAATCTGAGGTCAAATAAAAGAAAGCCGCACACCCGCAGGGCTTGTCAACGGATTGCGACACAGGGATACTTGGCCTTTAAAATGGATTCACATTGAGTAGTAAGTTGCGTTTCTTCCCCATCTTGATCACCGTGCTCCTGCTGGCCAGTTGCGCCACGCCGCCGCCGATTACCGAAGAGTCGACCCAATGGGATAGTTACCAGCAGCAACTGGCAGAGCTGGAGCGATGGAGCCTGCGCGCTCAAATCGCCTTTATCTCCCCCGAGCAACGCCAAAAGGCCAACCTGTGGTGGCAGCAAGACCAGCAGCAAAGCCATACCCGCCTGACCGGCCCGCTTGGGGTTGAGGTGTTCGAGCTGCGCTACCAGCCCGGCCAGGTGTGGCTCAAAGATGACAAGAAAAACGAGTACCGTGGCAACGACGCGCAAGCCTTATTGCAGCGCCTGACCGGTTGGCAACTGCCGGTTGAGCAGCTTCCCCGCATCTTAATCGGCTTGCCAGCCAGTGACCTGTATCAATTAAATGACGCTGATCGCCTCGCCGCGCAGCAAATTGCCCAGCAATGGCAGATTGACTACCTAAACTATGCCAATTACTCCGGACGAGTGCTGCCTCGGCAGATGCAGCTGGTACGCAATGAGATTACCATCAAGATTAATATTGTAGATTGGCAAATAAATGATTAACCAAGTCCCCAGTGGCCCCTGGCTGTCGCCGGCTAAGCTCAACCTGTTCCTGTATATCTGCGGACGCAGGAAAGATGGCTACCACGAGCTGCAAACCCTGTTTCAGTTTATCGATTGCTGCGACCAGCTCTATTTCACCGTGCGTAAAGACACCGAGATAACCCTCAGCAGCAACATCGACAATGTCGACCCAGAAGACAACTTGGTGGTAAAAGCCGCTCGCCTGCTGCAGCAACACTGCCTGTTTAAATGTGGCGCCGACATTCAGCTCGAAAAGCAACTGCCGATGGGCGGCGGGATCGGCGGCGGCTCGTCCAATGCTGCCACCACCTTGCTGGTGCTTAACCGCTTATGGAAGTGTGGCTTGAGCCTGGAGCAGCTAGCGGATTTAGGACTGCGCTTAGGCGCGGATGTACCCATCTTTATCCAAGGCGTGGCGGCCTTTGCCGAAGGCGTGGGCGAGAAGCTCTACCCGGTTAAGATTGCCCAGCCTTGGTATGTAGTACTGCACCCCGATGCGCATATCTCCACCGCCGAGGTATTTGGCCACCCAGAACTACCCAGAGATACCGCCAAACGTAACTGGGCCGAGTTAGAAAATGCCAGTTGGCACAATGATTGTCAGGATATTGTGGCGAAACTTTATCCCGAGGTTGCTAACGCATTGAGCTGGTTGCTAGAATACGCGCCGTCGCAAATGACCGGAACCGGTAGCTGCGTATTTGCAGCCTTCGATTCGGAGCAACAAGCACGGGATGTGCTCGAAAACTGCCCTGAACATTGGGCCGGGTTTGTCAGCCAAGGGCTTAATCGCTCGCCACTGCACAAACAACTCGCGGAATTTGCCACTTTTTAGCATGGATAGTTAAGGCCTGACTTTTGTCCAGCTTCAACTATTCTGTTTACGACCAACGCTCTTTTACCTGTTAAAATCTGAGGTTTTCATCGTGCCAGACATGAAACTTTTCGCCGGCAATGCCACGCCAGAACTCGCCCAGCGTATCGCAGATCGCTTGTACACCAGCCTTGGTGACATCGCTGTAGGTCGCTTCAGCGACGGCGAAATCAGCGTACAAATCAACGAGAATGTACGCGGCGGCGACATCTTTGTAATCCAATCAACCTGTGCCCCTACTAACGACAACGTCATGGAGTTGATTGTGATGGTAGACGCGTTGCGTCGTGCCTCAGCTGGTCGTATTACTGCGGTAATCCCTTACTTCGGTTATGCCCGTCAGGACCGTCGTCCTCGTAGTGCCCGTGTGCCAATTACTGCACGTGTTGTTGCAGACTTCCTATCTAGCGTAGGTGTTGACCGCGTTCTGACCGTTGACCTGCACGCCGAACAGATCCAAGGCTTCTTCGACGTACCAGTAGATAACGCCTTCGGTAGCCCAGTGCTGCTGCAAGACATGCTGGACAAAGACCTGGAAGCGCCAGTTGTAGTATCTCCAGACATCGGCGGCGTAGTACGTGCCCGTGCGGTAGCGAAGATGCTCAACGATGCTGATCTGGCAATCATCGACAAACGTCGTCCACGCGCTAACGTTGCTCAGGTGATGAACATCATCGGTGACGTTGAAGGCCGTGACTGCATCATGGTTGATGACATGATCGATACCGGCGGTACCCTGTGTCAGGCAGCGGCAGCCCTTAAAGAGCGTGGCGCCAAGCGTGTATTCGCTTACGCAACCCACCCAGTATTCTCTGGCAACGCCGTAGAAAACATCCGTAACTCAGCGCTGGACGAAGTGATCATCACCGACTCTATCCCACTGAGCGAAGAGATGAAGAAACTAGACAAAGTGAAGCTGCTATCACTGGCACCGATGCTGGCTGAAGCAATTCGCCGCGTGAGCAACGAAGAGTCTATCTCTGCGATGTTCTAAGATGCTTTAAGCATTCAGCAAAAAGCGCTGCCAAGGCAGCGCTTTTTTTATACTCGTAATTTGGCCTTCACTCAGGTTTCACCCTTTAGGATGTACTGGCACTGCGCGGCTTAAACGCTCGCTGGGCAAGGAACATCGCCACCGCCAGGCCGATGCCGATAAGGTCGGTCACCAAGCCGCCGGAGATCATCAGCAGCGCCGCAACCACCAGCACGCCGCGGATCAGCAGGTTGGCGCGAGCACCGACAAACCAGCCCTGTACCGCTGAGGCCAACAAGAAGATCCCGAACACCGCAGTGATGCCAGCGCGCAGCACCGATACGGTGTCACCGTCCATCAGCAAGGTCGAGTTATAGAAGAACATAAACGGCACCACAAAGGCGGCGATGCCAATCTTAAACGAGGTGATGGAGGTGCCCAGCGGGTTGGAGCCGGAGATCCCAGCCGCCGCAAACGAGGCCAACGCCACCGGCGGGGTGATGGCCGAGACCACCGCAAAATAGAACACAAAGAAGTGCGCGGTAAGCAGCGGTACGCCCAAATCAATCAAACCCGGCGCCACCACCGAGGCGGCAACCGCATAGGCCGCCGTGGTGGGCATGCCCATCCCCAGCAAGATGGCGATACACATGGCAAAGAACATCGCCAGTAGCTGCGAAGCAGCGGCCAGATTGAGCAAGACATTGGAAAAGCGCGCGCCAACCCCGGTGAGAGAGATTACCCCCACGATAATCCCGGCGCAGGCACACACCGCGATAATCTGAATCGACATATGCCCGGCAATCTCGAAGGCATCGAAGATCCGCCGTAGGTTCATCCGATAGGGAGTAAACCAGCTCACCACCGCCGCAGCCGCGGTGGCCAAAGTACCGGCTCGAATCACCGAGTAGCCCATAAACAACGCCACAATCAGGATCAAGATGGGGACAAACAGGTAGATCTGCTTGATCATCGCCGCCACCTTCGGCAGCTCTTCTTCGCGCATCCCCTTCATGCCCATCTTGGCGGCTTCAAAGTCCACCATAAAGTAGATGGAGACAAAGTAGAGCACCGCCGGAATAATCGCCGCCACCGCAATCTCGGTGTAGGGGATCCCGGTTACCTCGGCCATGATAAAGGCCCCAGCCCCCATAATCGGCGGCATGATCTGCCCACCGGTCGAGGCGGCAGCTTCAATCGCCCCTGCGGTATTCTTCTCGTAGCCGACCTTTTTCATCAGGGGAATGGTCAGCGAGCCTGTGGCCACTACGTTACCGGCTGAAGTGCCGTTGATCATGCCCATCAGGCCCGAGGCGAAGATCGCTACCTTGGCAGGGCCCCCGCGGGCACGCCCTGCCACCGCAAAGGCGAAGTTAACAAAATACTCGCCCACCTTGGAGGCCTGCAAAAACGCCGCAAAGATAATAAACAAGATGATGTAGGTCGACGATACCGCGGTGGTTGGCCCAAGCACTCCGGCATCGGTATAGACCTGACTAAAGAAGCGCTGCCAGGTAATCGCCGGTGAATTCAAGAAGCCCGGTAGGTGCTGCCCAGCAAACACGTAACCCAAGAACACGATGGCAATCACCACCAAGGCCAAGCCAGTCAGCCTGCGGGTCAGCTCCAAAATCAGCACCGTGCCCGCCACCGCCGCCATGGAGATGCCAATCGGCGCAAACGGGGTGCCGGTGGAGTTACGCATCAGGGTGCCGTAGATGGTAATGAGATAGGTGGCCACCGCAAGTGCCGCCACCGCCAGTACAAAGTCATGGGGCGCAAAGCGTTGTCGGCTTTGCTTATCGACCCACGACAACACCACCGAGCAGCCGGTGGCAATCCACAGCGGTAGCCCAAACAGCCAGATCTCATTGAAGCGAATGCCCTTGTCCATGCCATTCCACATCTTGCCGGCTGCGATCTCCCAAGCAAAAAAGACTGCCATCCCCAAGGAGAACAGCGCACAGGCTAATAAGGGATAGGCAGAGTAGCGCACCAGCTTAGAGCGAGGCTCGCTGGTCTCGTTAAAGGATGTCGCCGAGAACATTAAAAAGCCCAGCACCAAGGCGCCGGCTACGTGCGAGATGCGAAAATTCCAGGTTTCCAGCGGGAAGTTGGGCAAAAAATCGATGTCGAGCAGGCCAAAGGTGATGGCCTGAATGCCCACACCATTTAGTGCCAGCATATGAAAGGCGGCATAGGCGGCAGCGAACACCGTCACTATCACTAAAGCAGAGCCGGTATAGAGACGCCGATTCGACTCAACCTGCTCGTCGTCCACACCCGCTGCGATAAGGTTCGCATCATCAGGATGGGTGGTTTTGTTCTCAGTCATAAAAGCTCCCTGCCCTTACTCTTTCAGTCCCGCTTACTATTACCGCGTTTACCAATGCAGTGGTTGCCAGTCCAGCCGCTTATAAACGCACACAGCGATCTACCCTGTCGGTAAGATCGCTGTGTGATTGCCTGCAATACTGTTTACTGATGGATCAAATCGCTGGGAATGCTCGCGCCGTTCTCGTTAAACCAGCGCGCGGCACCGGGATGCCAAGGCATAAAGTTGTTTTTATCCCAGTTCTCAACCAGTGTGCTGCGGGCCGCTTTGTGGGCCTTCACCATCCGCTCGTTATCGCCCATCACTGCTTTTACCGCTTCGTACACAAAGGATTCAGGCAAGTCACAGTTGGCAATGGCGAAGTTCCACATGGATACCGAACGCGCTGGCGCATCTAGGGTTGAGTAGATGCTCGCGTCGATATCAAACTTGGATACCGGGAAGGCCGCCAGGATCTTGGCCTGCTCTTCTTCAGTAAACTCAATGATGTTGATATCGGTTTGCACCTCAAGCTGGCTCACTGCAGGCACCGGCACACCCGCGGCGAAGGCAATCACATCCAGCAGGCCGTCTTGTAGCTGGCCGCCTAAATCAGACCAACCGCCATTACGACGCTCAAAGTCCACCCCTAGCGCTTCTGCCATCATCCGTGGGAAGTAGGTATCGGAGGTCGAGCCCGCCGGGCCAAAACCGATCTTGGCGCCTGCAGGGATATCAGAGATAGAAGCAATGCCGGAGGATTTGAGTGCAGTGACCGAAAATGGCGTTTGATACATCGGGAACATGGCACAGGCACCGGTCATCTGCAGGCCCGGTGCAATCGGGTTAGTGCCATCCATCGACTCGCGCGCAGGGCCCAAGGTGGTCATGCCAAAGGCGTTGTCACCGGTGTGTACCAGCGCCATATTCTGCATTGGACCGCCGGTGACTTCCGCCCCGCCAGTAACCCCAGTCGCTTCGGCCACAATGTTGGCCCACGCGGTGCCATAGCCAAAGTAGGTGCCCCCCTGCGACGCCGTGCCAACAGTAAAGCTCGATGGCCAACCGGCCTTGTCATCGGCGCTCACCGACATCGATACGGCCAATGCCACAGATAGACTAACTGCCTTTATTGCTTTCATACTCGCCTCCAAAAAAGCGTGCTAATTGCGGGGCTTACCCCTGTTCCCTGGCCCGATGGAGGGCCTGCATGTCGCTGAATAATAGACAATAAATGTCTGAAAAGAGGCGTTCTAGATACTAGACCAAAGTACTAGGAACGGCTGGAATCAGCCTTGTGTTTTGCAAGGGGATCTTGGCTAGAAGCAAAAAACCAACATGTTAACAAAAGGTTGACAGCACGCTGTTGCACTCATTGGTGTTGAATACGACGAATTCCGATCGGGCGGGTTGAGCCGAAAACTGTGAGCGCGCTCCGCTAGAGGCAGACTTTCATCGCGGACCGCGCCCTGTTGCAGGGTAGTCAGTAAAGGCTTGAATACGCGCTTGAAGATGCTATCTTGCCAGCGCCAAAAAGAGCCGCTGTTTATTCCACCATTTCGTTTGGCAACGACGGCCAGCAATGGTAGAATGCCGCGCCTTTTTCGACCAAGTGGATCATTTCACTGGTGTTAAATGGTTCCAAACCCGCATCTGGTCGCAAGTTGCGGGGACATTCATTTTTTGGAGATTACCATGTCTACTATCAAACTAAACGCTGAACTGCGTACCGACCTGGGGAAAGGTGCGAGCCGCCGCCTACGTCACGCAGAAAAAGTTCCTGCAATTGTATACGGTGCTGACAAAGAGCCAGTTTCTATCACCCTAGCTCACAACGAAGTGATCAAGGCGCAAGAAGTTGAAGCTTTCTACTCAAGCATCATCACTTTGGTTATCGACGGCAGTGAAGAGCAAGTTCTTGTAAAAGACATGCAGCGTCACGCGTTCAAGCCAAAAGTACAACACATTGACTTTCAGCGTGTAGATAACTCTCACGAGATCCACAAGAACGTACCTCTACACTTCGTAAACGAAGAAACTGCTCCTGCTGTTAAAGAGCAAGGCGGTAAGGTACACCACTTGGCTTCAGAAATTGAAGTAAGCTGTCTGCCAAAAGATCTTCCAGAGTTCGTTGAAGTTGACGTAGCTAAAGTTGAGCTGGGCCAAACTCTGCACTTGTCAGATCTGACCCTGCCTGCTGGCGTTACTTCAGTAGAGCTTGCTAAAGGCGAATCTCACGACCAAGCAGTAGTGTCTATCACTGCAGCTAAAGGTGGTGCTGACGATGCTGAAGGCGAAGCTGAAGGCGAAGAAGCTGCTGAATAATCACAGTGGCTGACATTCGCTTACTCGTGGGCCTGGGTAATCCAGGCCCCGAATATGAAAAAACCCGTCATAATGCCGGTGCTTGGTTAGTCGAACAGCTAGCCGCTAATCACCACACCCCTCTGAAAGCTGATCCGAAACACTTCGGTAAGACCGCCCGCATTCAAGCGAACGGTCAGGAAATGCGCCTGCTTATCCCCACAACGTACATGAATCTAAGCGGCAAAGCCGTTGCCAGTCTTGCACGTTTCTACCGCATTGAGCCTGAGCAGATCATGCTGGCCCACGATGAGTTGGACCTTCCTCCCGGTGTCGCCCGTTTTAAACAAGGCGGCGGACACGGTGGTCACAACGGCCTGCGCGATACCATTTCCAAGCTGGGGAACAACAAGAATTTCTACCGCTGCCGCATTGGCATCGGTCATCCAGGACACAAAGACCGGGTCTCCGGCTTCGTTCTGGGCAAAGCACCTAAAAATGAGCAAGAATTGATCGACGCCGCCGTTGACGAAGCGGTTCGCAGCATCGACATTCTGCTAACTGACGGTTTGAGCAAGGCGATGAATCGCCTGCATACGTTTAAAGCCTAAGCCAAGCAGCGCTTGGCCCGACTACAGGTAAGATTATGGGATTCAAATGTGGCATCGTTGGTTTGCCTAACGTAGGTAAATCCACCCTATTTAATGCACTGACCCAAGCGGGTATTGAAGCAGCAAACTTCCCTTTTTGTACTATTGAGCCAAATACCGGCGTAGTACCTGTGCCAGATCCACGCCTCGACGCGCTGGCCGCCATCGTAAACCCGCAACGCGTACTGCCAACTACTATGGAGTTCGTAGACATTGCCGGTTTGGTTGCGGGCGCCTCTAAAGGTGAAGGTCTGGGTAACAAGTTCCTGGCGAACATCCGTGAGACTGACGCCATCGGCCACGTAGTGCGCTGCTTCGAGAACGACAACATCGTTCACGTTGCCGGTCAGGTTGACCCGGCTGCCGACATCGAGGTTATCAACACCGAGCTGGCACTGGCTGACATGGAAACCTGTGAAAAAGCCATCATCCGCGTAGGCAAAAAAGCCAAAGGCGGTGATAAAGACGCCAAGTTCGAGCAACCGGTTCTGCAAAAGATCCTCGCTCACTTGGAAGAAGGCGAGATGATCCGCAGCCTGGAGCTGAGCAAAGAAGAGCTGGCCGCCATCGGCTACATGAACTTCCTGACCCTCAAGCCAACCATGTACATCGCTAACGTGAATGATGATGGCTTCGACAACAACCCCTACCTCGAAACAGTAAAAGAGATTGCTGCCAACGAGAATGCCGTGGTTGTAGCCGTATGTGCCGAGATTGAAGGCGAGATCGCCGAACTCGATGCCGACGAAAAAGCCGAGTTTATGGAAGAGATGGGTCTGGAAGAGCCTGGCCTTAACCGGGTAATTCGCGCCGGTTACGAGCTGCTTACTCTACAAACCTACTTCACCGCTGGCGTAAAAGAAGTACGCGCCTGGACCATTCCGGTAGGAGCGACCGCGCCACAAGCGGCCGGTAAGATCCACACCGACTTCGAACGCGGCTTTATTCGCGCCGAAGTCATCGCCTACGACGACTACATCCAGTTCAACGGTGAGTCGGGCGCCAAAGAAAACGGTAAGTGGCGCCAAGAAGGTAAAGGCTACGTGGTCTCCGACGGCGACGTTATCCACTTCTTGTTTAACGTTTAATCGCTAAACCTTGAGTGAAAACCGGTGCTTGCACCGGTTTTTTTGTATTTGGCGTGGCCAACTACCACTTATATAAAGAACTCGCTGCGCCTATATAGAGAAATCGCCGCACATATATAGAGATACCGCTGCGCTAGGCAGCCGAACCATCACTCGGCCACGGCGCAATTTTGGCTTTAGCAGTTAAACGCCAAGCCTCGCTAAGCACGCTTTTTAGCCACATGGCCAAGGCATTGCTCTACGCGTCAGCAAACCCGCTTTGACAAAGGCTGTTAATTTGCGGCGACAGCGCCCTCAGCCAAGGTAATTATACCAATCCACATAAGTAACTGATCACTCTTGCTGGTTAAAATCATTGATGACTGCGTCAGCGCTTTTGTAATTAGTCCACTAGTTACGGCAAGCACTTCCTCGTCCTCAATGATTTTTCCTGCGCAATACCTGACCACTTACTTATCCGGATTGGTATTACAATAAAAACAGTAGGCTAGCGCATCCGCTGCAACAGAATAATCTGGGGAGTTAGCGAGTTTTTGGCCAATCTTTGGTTAAGGTCACAGCTGTTTGTACAGGCTTTAAGCAAACAAACTAAATTGCACTTTTTTGGCAAAAAAACGGTTGACGCTCTAGGGGCGGATAAGCATAATACGCGCCGCAGCAACGGAACAGGGGCTGCTTCTTACGAGAGCATTGATTGCCTTGTAAGGGTATTGCAAGAGCAATGCAAGATGGCTATGTAGCTCAGCTGGTTAGAGCACAGCACTCATAATGCTGGGGTCGCAGGTTCAAGTCCCGCCATAGCCACCATCTTCTCTTAAGGTGTAAACCCTAAGCGAAGTGCTCAGTAAGTCGCGGGAGTGGCGGAATTGGTAGACGCGCTAGATTTAGGTTCTAGTATCGCAAGGTGTGAGAGTTCAAGTCTCTCCTCCCGCACCATTCTTACTGAGATTGCAAAAACACTTGCATGAGTGTGACTCACTCATAAAATAACAGGTCGACGCTGTAGGGGTATCGCCAAGCGGTAAGGCAGCGGCTTTTGATGCCGCCATTCGTTGGTTCAAATCCAGCTACCCCTGCCACTTTCTTCGAGAGACCAACTCGAATTAATTGCGCAAGCAGTTAAACAACAAAAGGTCACGCTGTAGGGGTATCGCCAAGCGGTAAGGCAGCGGCTTTTGATGCCGCCATTCGTTGGTTCAAATCCAGCTACCCCTGCCACTTTTATTTAGCTTCGGCTAAATGGCTATGTAGCTCAGCTGGTTAGAGCACAGCACTCATAATGCTGGGGTCGCAGGTTCAAGTCCCGCCATAGCCACCATTCTCTTGTTATGAGAGAATTAAAACTACCTTTGCGGGAGTGGCGGAATTGGTAGACGCGCTAGATTTAGGTTCTAGTATCGCAAGGTGTGAGAGTTCAAGTCTCTCCTCCCGCACCATCTTCTCTTGAAGATTGAGTTTAATCTGACTCACTAAACACAGGTTACGCTGTAGGGGTATCGCCAAGCGGTAAGGCAGCGGCTTTTGATGCCGCCATTCGTTGGTTCAAATCCAGCTACCCCTGCCACCTTAGAAAAGCCCGATAATCGCAAGATTGTCGGGCTTTTTGCTTTTCGGCGATCCACGGCTTGGCTTATACCTATCAACATCAGCTGCGGCATAAGCGACAGCCGTCACAGCCACCAGCATTTACAGCCCGCCTACTGACATGTTATTTGTTGCCTTTGCGCTTCACTTAGGACAACACCATGGAACTTCAACTCTGGCTCACCTTTGTCGCCGCTTGCATCATCTTCAGCTTCGCCCCCGGCGCAGGCATGGTAGCCACCGTTAGCAATGCCCTGAATCGCGGAATGAAGGTCGCCTTGGTGAATATCGTTGGCCTTCAGTTGGCCTTAGTGGTGCACCTACTGGTTGTCAGCCTTGGCCTCGGTGCTCTACTCGCTCAATCCGCCACCGCCTTTACCGTGGTGAAGTACTGCGGCGCCGCGTACTTGATCTACCTGGGTATCACCCAGTGGTTTAGCAAAGCCCCCGCCACGCAAACCGACGCCGACAACGGCCAGCATGCCTTGCTGCCCATCATGCGCCAGAGCCTGTTAATCAACCTCAGCAACCCCAAGTCGATCGTGTTCTTGGCCGCCTTCCTGCCACAGTTTATTGACCCGGCTGCTGCGGCAACCAACCAATATCTGATTTTGGGAAGCACTGTGGTGGTGATCGATTGTTTGGTGATGGTGGTGTATGCCTTGCTAGCAACGGTGATTCGACCGCTGTTGAGTAAGCCACGGTTTGTGGCGATGCAAAATAAGGTGTTTGCTAGTTTGTTTGTCGGCTTAGGTATCGCTCTGGCGAAAGCAGAAAGATAGCCCTTGTAACCCGCAGGCGACTTCGCGAACACACCAGCAAGCGAAGTCGGTTGCTGTGACCCATCCAATGCTCAGGTTTACGCCCATGTGGCCAAGTCAGGAGAAGCCGATGTTTAAACACCCTACCTCCCTGCGGTGCCTGCCTAGCGCAGCTCTGCTAGCGCTAGCATTTTACGCATTCGCAGATACCACCTGCCACGAAGCGCGCACAACGCTAACCTACCTAGTCAATGAGCGCCAGATGCTGGAACTTGAGATAGATGAGCTGCAAACCCGAATTACCCAAGGTAAGGCTGAGCTGGCGCAAGTCCAGCCGGAAAGTACCGCTTATCAGCAGCTAAGCGCCGACATCGAATATTTCAAAGAGAGCCACAGCGCCAGACTTCCTTACTATCAGCATATTAATGCCCTGCATAGCGATGCGCTTGTTCGCTATCAAGCTGTTTGCTTGGAGGAGCCTCAATAGAGTTGGGGGGAATCCTGACGGCTGGTTTTTGATCTTGTTGCTGTTGGCTTGGTGTTTGGGGTTTTCTTTTCTTTGGTGTGGGTTGTCCGTGTTTCGCCTTGACGGCGCTGCTGCGCGCGCACCTACTTTCTCTTTGCTTTGCCAAAGAGACAAGTAGGCAAAGAGAAAGGCAACCCCGTTGCACAGGCCTGCGGCTTCACTGCGATGCTCGCTCCACCCTGAGCCGAAATAACTCGCTTCGCTCAAACAGGATTTCGGCCTTAACCGGGCTCCACTTGTGCTTCTCGTCTGTGCAGAGGGGCCCGAAATTGTGCCTCACTTCAGTATTTGTCGATAAAGTGACCGCATGCTAGCTTAATTACTTACTTAATCATTATTAAAGTTTCCGCTAGGATGCACACATGTATCTATATAAATTTCAATCACTTAATGAGAACAACCTCGCAGCTCTCAATGCTCACTCACTTTATTTTGCACCGCTGGATAGACTAAATGACCCTACTGAGAACATGTTTGATCTCCAAGCACAGCATCTGGAAACCGCAATCAATCAAGAGCAGCGAAATAATTTAGAGAAAATAAAGCAATATGGGGTGCTTTCTACAGCGATAGGGAAAGACTTAGAGACAGATTTACTTATGTGGTCTCATTATGGAGATGGCCTAAAAGGCTACTGCTTGATATTTGATAAATCTGTTTTGATAGATCACTACTACTGACTGATGATAACTTAACGGTCGTAAAGCCTGAAGAAACTAATTACAGCTTCCCGCGAGTACCATCTGATTCTCCAATTAGACAAGGCTGTGCCCCAATTCCGGGAATCGACGAACCAGACCAAGAGTGTCAGTTCCTAACTAAGCAACTCCTCTACAATAAGCCAAATTGCTTTAGTTACGAGAAAGAGTTTCGCTTCGTCAAACTTCAAACAGGACTGTTTCAGTACCCTACTCAAGCACTGCAGCAAGTGATCATTGGCGACAAAATTCCGGAAGTTAATCAAGCTCTTATCCAAAAATTGGCCAAATCTACTTTTCCAAATATCACTATCAAGCGAGCCTATGTAAAACCCAATAGTTTCCAAATTCACATTAAAGAATGGCGTCACTAACTGTTCACTCATCGCTTGCAACAGGCGCTACTCCCCCTCTGCACAGACGAGTAGCGCAAGGGGGCTATTGATCAGGTCGAAATCCTGTCTGAGCGAAGCGAGTTATTTCGGCCCCATAGACACCGAGCAACGCAGTGAAGCCGAAGGCCTGTGCAGCCGGGGGTGTCTTCTCTTTTGCCTACTTTTCTCTGGGCAGGCAGGAAAAGAGGTGCGCGCGCAGCAGCGCCGTCAGGGCGAAATACGGACTACCCACACCAAAGAAAACAAATCCCAAACCACCAAACCCACACCACCAAAGAACAAAAGGCAAAGAGGGCCCGCTAGCCCTCACCACGTCGAAAAGCCTGTTCAGCCGAATCCACCTTCTGCAAATACCGCCGCGATTCAGCAGCCGGATGCTGGGTCGTCAACTTCTACTACCGCTATAGCTACCAAAAACGAGTCAGAATATTTAATGCGTATATTTTTACTCATTAATTGAAAGCATGGAATTTAATGTAAATATTTGTACTCATTAATTGGCAGCTTGGCTTTTAATGAGTATATTTGTACACATTACCTTTCCACGAGTGGGAACTTAGAATGCAGGCTTTAACCCTTCAAGCAAACATTGCGTCCAAGTGGGTGAACATCGCTTTGATTCAGTTTCCAGACGAAGAGCAGCTCAATATCACCGAACTGGAGTACTTCGGGGAATACGTACAAGAACACTTTGGGGTAGACGATTATCACGCAGCCACACTGAACTACCCAGTGAACATGTTCGTGGACAGAGACGGTCCCGGTTGGATGCGATTTCTAGATGACATTATACCCTCAGGGGCCAGCCGCCGATTCTGGGTCAGTTATCTTGGGATAGGCGATAAAAGCAAAGCTGAACAGGACTTTGAGTTACTCAAGCACGGAACAACTGCCCCTGTTGGCAATCTGCGTATTTTAGAATCGCTACCGCCAGAAGATCCTGATCCGCATGCAATGGCCAGAACATTTAGGGTCGAGGAGGTTAAAGAGCGTGCAACCGACTTTCTTGAATATGCTCAGCGCCTCGGCGCTGCGGCTGGTGGCGCAACTGGGGCCGGTGGAGAAGCCCCAAAGTTACTTTTGCGCTGCACCAATAATGGCAATGTGTGGATAGACAGTTATCAGGATGACCCAACTAATCTAGATAGCTTCTACTTAGTTAAGTACCCTCGCAACGAACGGCGGGACATCGACTGTGACGTACTCCGCGCCGAATACCACTTTTACCACGAGCTTGAGGCGATGGGCTTCGAGGCCATCCAAACTCAGGGAATGCGACTGATTGAAGGAGATCGCTATCCTTCTTTGTGGTTGCCACGGTTTGATGTGGTGACCGTTGATGGCCAAGTCGAACGACTCGGACTCGAGTCTGTTTACTCAATCTTGCAAAAGCAGCCAGGGGATTTTCTCGATCACAAGCAAACCCTCGTCACATTGGTGGAAGCTATCAGCCAAAGCCACATGGTGACAGTTCAAGGCTTCAAGTTTGATGCTGAAGCATTTGTGATTGAGTGGGTGCAACGGGATCTGCTCAATATTGCCTTTGGTAACTCCGATAACCACGGAAGAAACACGTCATTCCTAAAAGGAAAAGGTTGGATAGAGCTTGCGCCAATTTATGACTTCGCGCCGATGAAAGCTGATCCTGAAGATGTCACTCGAACTATCACGTGGGGGGCGGGCCTAGAAATTGGAGGCGAGTTTAACTTTGCACAGATTGCGGCTGAGCTTGCCGAACTTGCCGACTCCAGCAAACTACTTACGGAGTTAAAAACGACAGCCGGCAAGTTAGTCGGGCTTAAGCAGCGTCTGGCGGACCGAGGGGTGCCAAACACGATACTCGACCTACCAAGTATCGGCTTTGATTATTTAGATGAGAAACTCACAAGGTGGAACTTGCTATGACTAAGTCCACAAATGAAACGCTATTGCCAGGTATCGCTACCGATCGCGAGCGTGTCGGACATAGAACAAAAACGAAGCTCAATAGCAGCCGAACGCAAGCCATTAGGCTGGTTACAACCGCTTTGCTAAAAGGCGAGATGACTCAGGGGCAAGCGCTAAAACGTTTGCGCATAGATGTGTTAGGCCTTAAACAAGAGGAGTATGCCAAGATGGTTAAACTATCACGCAAGATCCTTTCTGACATCGAGAATGATAAGGGCGCCGGCAGTATTGAAGTACTAAATAAGGCATTTAAACCCTTTGGCCTAGAGGTCGGTATAGTTCCTGTGTCGAATAGCGCATTTAACGCATTACTCGAAGCGGCGAACAATGATCGGTGAATAAGGGAGAGCTGTGACGCCTGATACTGGCGGCAGTATGTAGCGCTCTTGAAGAGGGCCCGCTAGCCCTCACCCTTCCGAAAAGCCTGTTCAGCCAAATCCACCTTCTGCAAATACCGCCGCGATTCAGCAGCCGGATGCTGGGTCGTCAGCTTCTGATACACCGAAGCGGGACTCATCCCATTAATCGCCTCAGGCGCCCTATCGCGATTCGAGTGAAAGGTCTTAAACACATTCCCTGCCCCGCCGTTGTAGGCCGAGATCACCGAGTAGTGCCGCGAGGTAGGATTATCAATCGCCTTCAGATAGCGGGTCTCCAGCAAGTGCAGGTAGGCGGTGCCGACATCGATATTGTTCTCAGCGACAAACAGGTACTGCTGGGTTGGCTGGCCCGGTTTGCCTTTTACTTTATCGAACACGTCGCGCCCTGCGGTGCTTGGCACCACCTGCATTAGGCCGAAGGCGCCGGCGTGGCTAACGGCGTAGGGGTTGAAGCTGCTCTCGGTTTTCATTACTGCGTAGATCAGGCTCTCTGGCACGTCGTAGTGTTTAGCGTACTTCTCAATCAGCGATTGGTAGCGATACTCACGCAGTTGCTCATGCTGGCTGACTAGCGGAAACTGCACTGCCAAGAGCGGGAACTTGCCCACCTGTTTACGCTCTAGCTTATGCTCGCTTAAATAGCTGGCGTAGCGCTTGGCACGCCACTCCCAGCGGATCGGCTGGCCCTGATCATCCACCACTTGCTGGTATAAGAAGGGCTCGCCTTGGCTGGGGCCGAGGGGCTTGTCGGAGAAGATATCGACCTTGGCCGGGTCGTCGGGGGTGAGCAAGGTGGTGACAATCGCCTCTTCCAGCTTGGCGATTTCGCTCTCGCCAGCAAGGGTTTCGACCCGTACCCAGCCCTCTTCAAAGTTAATCTCGGCGCGGCTGCGGTAGTTGTCCCAGTACTTCACGAACACCTTGGTGCCGGGGTACTTGGCGTCTTCCTCCCAGGTTTTATCCACCGCTTGGCGCAGCTTGCTCAGTAGCTCGGCAATGCCTTTTAGGTCGGTTTCTATCTTGCCGGGGTTGGCGGCATATTCAGTGGCTTTGTCCTTGGCCCAGCTTTCGGCGGCGGCGGAGGGGTCGCCTGCGGTGACTACCTTGGCCAGTTGATGAACATCATTGCTGGTACATGCGATCAGTGCGGCGCTCAGCGTAAGCCCGAGCATCAGCGCCTTCCACATCCTTGTCATTGCTACTTCTATTTGCTGCTGTTGATGGGCTCATTATCTTCGCCCGGCTTGGCTCAAGGCAAGTGTCTGTTTTGCTTAACAGCACGCATTTCTGGTTTTTGCGGGTGTTATTGAAGCGTCATCCGTGGCGGTTATGCTGGACAGGCTCTGTCACTAATCAAGGAAGACCGATGAACAATCCAGTCGCGTGGTTTGAGATTTATGTAGATGACCTAGATAAGGCGAAAGCCTTCTATCAAACGGTGTTTGCCGCCGAGCTGATGTAGCTCAGCGATGGTTCCGATGGTAAGCCAGAAATGTGGGCCTTTCCCTGGCAAGAAGGCGGCATGGGTGCTGCCGGTGCGATTTGTAAGATGCGCGGGGTCGAGCCGGGAGGCAATTCAACCCTTGTGTACTTTAGCTGCGAAGATTGCGCAGTAGAGGAAGCGCGCGTTAACGGTGCTGGGGGTAAAGTGATTAATCCCAAAATGAGTATTGGCGAGCATGGCTGTATACCCGAACTACCTCAATATGCATGATTCAGAGGTACTCAATGTCCATAGGGCAAGGCGAAAGAGTGCAGGAATGGCAACCCCTTTCAAACTCTTTCAACGCAGAACTATGGACATTGAGTACCTCCCGAAGGGCGAGTTTTTCGGGCCCTCATACTGCGTTGTTACTTTTTGATTTAGACCACTAGATCTGCAAAGCAATGCCTTGTCTGAGGGCCTGAAAAATCTCGCTGAACAAGCATATTGAGGTAGTTCGGGTATAACGCATTGCCACCGATCCCGATGGCAACTGCATTGGCCTGCACTCACAGGCGTAAGGCTAGTTACTGCCGGGCATTCCCAAGGCATAACGCAGGGCCCAGTCTTTCAGCTTACCGCTGTTCTGGGCCGCTTTTAGCCCTAAGCCGCGTAGCATCTTCAACGGTGCAATATCGTTAGAAAAGCCCAGATAGAAGGCATCCATGGCACCTTGCATCAGCAGGTTGTCGGGCATGCGTTTGGCTTGGAAGGCCTTAAGCGTGGCGCCTGGGGCGCGCAGGCTATCTTGCGCCGCCAGAATAGTCAGCAGCGTTGCCACATCCCGGTAGCCTAGATTCACGCCCTGCCCGGCTAGGGGGTTGATGGTATGGGCGGCATCGCCGATTACCACGGCACAGCCTTTGTGGTAGCTCAGGGCGTGGCGGCGGCGCAGCGGGAAGGCCGCGCGAGCGATAATCGTGAAATCTCCCGGTAAGGGCGGAAAGTTATCGATAATCGCTTGTTTGAGCTGGGCATCGCTGAGTGCCTGCAGGCGCTTGGTAGTTGTGGCGCTGTCGTACCAAATCAGCGCAGCGTGCTGCTCGGCCAGCGGCAACAAGGCGCGTGGGCCGCTAGGGGTGAATTGCTGCCAGGTAATGTCTTGCTGTTCGGCGTCGAGCTGGATATTAATGGCAAAGCAGCGCTGGCGATAGTCCCAGGCCGAGATCCCGATGCCCAAGGCCTCACGCATCTTGGATTCACCGCCATCGGCCACTACCAACAGCTCAGCCGTAATACTCTGCTCTTGCCAGTGTAGTTCGACCTGCTGGTCTTTATTCTCCAGCGCATTATTCGCAACTAACTGAGGCGCATCGCCCACCGCCACGGTAACGCCAGCTTGCTCGCAGGCCTGCCACAGACCGAGCTGCACCACACGGTTCTCCAGCATAAAGCCCAGCTCTGGCAGACCAAGCTGCTCGGCGCTAAAGCGTAGCTTGTTGTCGGGCTGCTCCCAGGTGTGCAACTCGCGGTAAGGGCACAGGCGCATCGCTTCGATATATTGCCAAGCGCCCAGCTCCCGTAGCAGCGACACGCTGGCCATGCTCAGGGCACTGACTCGCAGGTCGATGGCTTGCTCGGGGGCAAAGGCCTTGGGGTGGTGGGTTTCGAACATCACCACCCGCTTGCCTTGCTTAGCAAGCCCTAAGGCGGCGGCAGCGCCCACCATACCGCCACCTACTATGGCTACCTCAAAATGGGTGCTATCAAGGCCTTGGGCTTGCTCTAAGTTATCCATGAAATTCAGCCGGTTATTGTTCCTGTGCGCAGTGTAAACCAAAGCGTGTCGAGAGGCGATGCCACAAGGCCTTGGCTGTGATTCGCGAGCCCTTACAGCAGCGGTGAAAAAAGCGTCATGCGCCATCTGGTAAGCGACAGGCAAAACCGATAAAATACGCCACCTTTTGAAACTTGAAGTAAGCACACGAGACCTACATGGCGAACAAACTGCATATTAAAACCTGGGGCTGTCAGATGAATGAGTACGACTCATCGAAGATGGCAGACCTGCTAGATGCAACCCACGGCTACCAAGAAACCGAGAATGCCGATGAGGCCGATGTGCTGCTATTAAATACCTGTTCGATCCGCGAAAAAGCGCAGGAGAAGGTGTTCCACCAGCTGGGTCGCTGGAAGACTCTCAAGCAGAAGAAACCAGGCCTGGTGATTGGCGTCGGCGGCTGTGTAGCCTCGCAAGAAGGTGATGCGATCCGCCAGCGTGCGCCATACGTTGATATCGTATTCGGCCCGCAAACCCTGCACCGCCTGCCTGAGATGATCAAGCAGGTGCAAAGCGGCGAGAAAGCCGTGGTGGATGTGAGCTTCCCTGAAATCGAAAAATTCGACCGCCTGCCCGACCCACGCGCAGAAGGTGCTACTGCATTCGTTTCAATCATGGAAGGCTGTAATAAGTACTGTACCTTCTGTGTGGTGCCTTACACCCGTGGTGAAGAGATCAGCCGCCCGCTCGACGACGTGCTCTACGAGATTGCGACCTTGGCCGAGCAAGGCGTACGTGAAGTGAACCTGCTGGGTCAGAACGTAAACGCCTACCGCGGCGAAACCCACGATGGCGAGATCTGCCGCTTCTCGGAGCTGCTGCGCTATGTAGCCAGCATCAACGGTATCGACCGCATTCGCTTCACCACCAGCCACCCGATTGAGTTCACCGACGACATCGTAGCGGTCTACGAAGACACCCCAGAGCTGGTGAGCTTCCTGCACCTGCCGGTGCAAAGCGGCAGCGACCGCGTGCTGAACATGATGAAGCGCGGCCATACCGCCATCGAGTACAAGTCGATTATCCGCAAGCTGAAAAAAGCCCGCCCGGATATCGAGATCAGCTCTGACTTTATCGTTGGCTACCCGGGCGAAACCGAAGAGGACTTCCTCGATACCATGAAGCTTATCGAGCAGGTTAACTTCGATATGAGCTTCAGCTTTATCTACAGCGCACGTCCGGGCACCCCAGCGGCCGACTTGCCGGATGATGTGAGCGAAGAAGCCAAAAAGCAGCGTCTTTACGTACTGCAAGAGCGTATCAACCAACAAGCCATGCAGGTGAGCCGTCGCATGCTCGATACCGAGCAGCGTATCTTGGTGGAAGGCCCATCCAAGAAAGACCCGATGGAGATGCGTGGCCGTACCGAGAACAACCGCGTGGTGAACTTTACCGGTCGCCCCGATATGGTCGGCAAGTTTGTTGACGTGAAGATTGTTGAGGTATTCCCCAACTCGCTACGCGGCGAAGTGGTACGCGAAGAAGCCGAGATGGGATTGCGTGTTGCGGTAGCACCGAATACCATTTTAGATAATACCGACGGACAAGCGAACGAACTGGGAGTGGCAACCTTTACCCCCTAGTTCACCCTAACTGAATAAGGAGCCGGGCTGGCCCTGCCAGCCCCACATTACTTTGAGTCAAAAAATCACCTCTATCGAAATCTATCTTGAGCCTGCCTCAAGCCAACGTTTGGCCAGCCTGTGTGGCCCCTTCGACGACAACCTGAAGCAACTAGAGCGCCGCATGGGCGTCGAGATCACCCACCGAGACAACTACTTTCAGATCACCGGCCGTCACGCCCTGTGTCTGGCGGTTAGCAAGATCCTGCGCAGCCTGTACGTGGAAACCGCACCAGTGAAAGGCGGCAGCATCCCTGATCTGGAGCCGGATCAGGTGCACCTTGCAATCCAAGAGAGCAACGCGCTGGAGCAAGACGCGGAAGACCAGCCGGTTTACGGCAAAGAGGTCAACATTCGCACCAAGCGTGGTGTTATCAAGCCGCGCACCCCGAACCAAGCCAGCTATATCGCTAATATGCTTGGCCACGATGTGACCTTTGGTATTGGCCCGGCGGGTACCGGTAAGACTTATCTGGCGGTAGCGGCAGCAGTCGATGCGCTAGAGCGTCAAGAAGTGCGCCGCATTTTGCTAACCCGCCCAGCGGTGGAAGCCGGTGAAAAGCTTGGTTTCTTGCCCGGCGATCTTAGCCAAAAGGTCGACCCTTATCTGCGCCCGCTCTACGATGCGCTGTTCGAGATGCTCGGCTTTGAGAAGGTGGAACGCTTAATCGAGCGCAACGTGATTGAGGTAGCGCCGCTGGCCTATATGCGTGGCCGTACCCTAAACGATGCCTACATCATCCTCGATGAAAGCCAGAACACCACGGTGGAGCAGATGAAGATGTTCCTGACCCGGATTGGCTTTAACTCACGCGCAGTGATCACCGGTGATATCACCCAGATTGACCTGCCGCGTCATCAAAAATCGGGCCTGCGCCATGCCATCGAAGTGCTCTCTGAGGTCGAAGCGCTAAGCTTTAACTTTTTCCAGGCCGCCGACGTGGTGCGTCATCCTGTTGTAGCAGCCATCGTGCAAGCTTACGAAGTACAAGATGAGAAAGACCGCGCCGAAGAAGCCCAGCGCAAAGCCGCCCGTGATGCGAGTCGCGAAGCCGCCGCTGGCGACAACGCTGCCAAAAGCAGCTAACGCGATGATGGCACTGAAACGAAGGTAGAACTGTAACGATGGTAGAACTTGATCTACAGATTGCTTGTGCGTCCAGCGAGGGGCTACCCGCGCAGGACGTTCTGCAACGGGTACTGGATACCGCATTGAGCGAGCTCAAGCCCGAGGCAGAGCTGACCGTGCGGATTGTCGACGAAGCCGAGAGCCAGTCACTCAATCACCAGTACCGCGACAAGGACAAGCCCACCAATGTGCTGAGCTTTCCCTTTGAAGGGCCTCCGGGCATCGAACTACCACTAATTGGCGACTTGGTGATTTGTCGTCAAGTGGTTGAAAGGGAAGCAGAACAGCAGGGAAAAACCGCCCTAGACCATTGGTCGCATATGCTTGTGCATGGCGCCTTACATCTGCTAGGTTATGATCATATCGATGATCAGCAGGCAGAGCAGATGGAAAGCATGGAAATCGCGTTGCTGGCCAAGCTTGGCATAGCGGATCCTTATAATTAACTTAACTAAAAGACAATGAGCGACGACAACCCCCACTCGAGCAACGGCTCGGCTAAAAAAGGCTGGATCAGCAGACTGATGCAGCTGGTACAAGGCGAGCCGCAATCCAAAGAAGAGCTAGTCGAAGTGATCCAGGAAGCCAACGAGCGCTCCCTTATCGATCACAACACCAAAGAGATGATTGAAGGCGTATTAGACGTCTCTAACCAGCGAGTGCGCGACATCATGATCCCGCGTTCGCAAATGGTCACCGTCGATGTCAATCAAACCATCGAAGAGACCGTCCCGCTGCTGATCCAAGCCCGTCACTCGCGCTTCCCGGTGATCAACGAGGATAAAGACCATATCGAAGGGGTCTTGCTGGCCAAAGACCTGCTGCCCTACGCCTTTAATCAAGATGACGCCACCAAGCCACTGAGTGAGATATTGCGCCCGGCGGTGGTGGTGCCAGAAAGCAAGCGCATCGACAAGCTACTCAAAGAGTTTCGCTCCGAGCGCTACCACATGGCGATTGTGGTAGACGAATTTGGCGGGGTATCGGGGCTGGTGACCATTGAGGATATTCTGGAGCTGATCGTTGGCGATATCGAAGACGAGTTCGCCAAAGAGAGCAGCTTGCAGGAAGATATCCGCAAGATCACCGAGAAGACCTTCGCGGTAAACGCCCTCACCGAGATCGACGACTTCAACGACTACTTCGGCTGTGAACTCAGCGACGAAGAGGTCGACACCGTAGGCGGGCTGGTCACCTTGGCCTTTGGTCATCTGCCCGATGCTGGTGAAACCATCACCATCGATTCATTTCAATTCAAGGTTCGGTCTGCCAGCCGGCGACGTTTGCTGCAGCTGCAGGTAACCGTTGACGAGGCAAATATTCCGGGTCTGCAAGTTCAGGAATAACCCACCCTATGTCTGCTAGCATGTTCGGCCGCAAGCCGCGTAAGCCCATGGCGCCTTTGTTTCTGGCGCTATTGCTCGGGTTGATGGCACCCTTTGCCTTCGCCCCCTATGGCTACTGGCCGTTGATGCTGCTCTCCTTTGCTGGACTGTCGGCGCTGATGCTGCGCTCTCAGCGCCCCTTCTTGCTGGGTTTTTGTTACGGCCTCGGTTGGTTTGGCTATGGCATCAACTGGGTGCATGTGTCGATGGCGCAGTTTGGCGGAATGCCGCTGATTGCCAGCCTGGCACTAATGGCGCTATTGGCGGCCTACCTGTCGCTCTATCCGGCGCTGGCTTGCTGGCTGGCGGCGCGCTGGCGTGGGCCGCGTAAGACGCTGTTCTTATTGCTGTGGTTGCCCGGCTGTTGGTTGTTCGCAGAATGGCTGCGCTCTTGGGTACTCACGGGCTTCCCGTGGCTGCAGTTTGGCTACAGCCAAATCGACTCCCCTCTGTCGGGCTTAGCGCCAATCGGCGGGGTATTTTTGGTTACCTGGCTGGTGATGCTGCTGGCCAATAGCCTAGTGTTGCTAGCCGTTGGCAGCAACGCTAAGCGGCTGCTGGCAGCGCTGGTGATTGCAGCCGCACTGTTAGGTGGCCACCAACTCAAAGGCATTGATTGGACCGAAGACCAAGAAACTATTGAGGTGGCCTTGGTGCAGGGCAATATCGACTTAAACATCAAGTGGCTACCGGAGTACCGCTGGCCAACCCTCAACCTCTATCAACAGGCAAGCTTCGCCCATCCCGAAGCTGATGTGATTATCTGGCCGGAGTCGGCGATTGCCGCGCTAGAGTATGAGGTGCTGGACTTCCTCCATCCGCTCAATGAGGAGCTGCTGGCCAATCAGCAGGCGCTGATTACTGGGGTGATCAGCCACGACCTGCAAAGCGATGAGTACTACAACGCGTTGATCACACTCGGTCGCTTCAACGACGACGACCCACGTGGCTATGTGTTTGAAAGCCCCAACCGTTACTACAAGAATCACCTGCTGCCGATTGGCGAGTTTGTTCCGTTTGAGGATTTGCTCAGACCGCTGGCCCCGTTCTTTAACCTGCCAATGTCATCGTTTGACCGTGGCAGCGCAAGCCAGCCCAACCTGCAGGTTAACGGCCACGCGTGGCTGGCTGCCATCTGCTACGAGATCGCCTTTGGCGAGCTGCTGCGCGGTCAGTTCAGCGAGCAGACCGATGCGATTATCACTGTTAGTAACGACGGCTGGTTTGGCACCTCCATCGGCCCTTGGCAGCACCTGGAGATTGCCCAGATGCGCGCGGTGGAATTCGGGCGGCCGATTGCCCGCGCCACCAACACCGGCATGAGCGTAATCATTAACAAGTGGGGTGACATTGACCTGCTGCTGGAGCCTTACACTCAGGTAAGTGGCTCAGCTAGCCTAACGCCTGCCACCGGCAGTACCCCCTATCAGCAACTTGGCCGTTGGCCGCTGTGGCTACTGATGGCCCTCGCCGCCTCCAGTTTACTGTTAGGCGGGCGAAAGCAAACTCGCCTGTTTCGCTAAAACGACAACGAGCGGGCAATCCCGCTCGTTGACTGTCACTCATCGTTTTCTGCTATTCCTACAATTACTCCTGCATCGGCTCGGCTGAAGGTGGCAGACGATAGAACTGGGTGCCGCCGCAGTTGTCACAGGCAGCCAGTAACTCTGGGTGCCACACTGCCCGTTTGGTCCCGCACTCGGTGCACTCCACCGTGCCCAACCCTACCAGCTCGCCTTGCTGGTAGACCCCTTGATGCTGTAAGTCGCCGAGTAGCTCGTGCCACTCCACCCGGGTGGTATCGCTCATCTTGGCCAGCCAGTGCCAGATGCTGTCGCTAAGTAGCCGCATTCCCGGTGAGCCTTCAAAGGCGCGGCGGTTGTCGTCTTGCCAGTCGCTAAGGTCGCGCCGCACATAGTTGGCGATCATCTGCCACTCGTCCTTGGTCAGATCGCTGGCCGCCTGCATGTACTTTTGGGTGGTGTCGATAAGGTGAGATAATTCTTCTTGGCTGATCTTACCGGCTTGCTGCAGACGCTTAGACAGGTCCTCAACAAACGCTTGATAGGCTTTAATCCGTTTGGGCATCGCTTCCTCCTGACTGCGCCTTACCTTCTCAAGAATAGCTGCCAGCCGAGTGTTGTGCTGTGCGCTGTCCAACAAGTTATACCAATCTGGATAAGTTAATGATTCAGATATTGCGCAGAGAAAATTATTGAGGACAAGGAGGCGCATGCCGTAACTAGTGGACTAATTACAAAAGCGTTGACGCTGTCATCAATGATTTTAACCAGCAAGAATGATCAGTTACTTATGCAGATTGGTATCACTGGCGATGCTGGTCAATTAGCCCCTGAGCAACCTGCCGATTACGCTCAACCAAGGCGATAAAGGCCTGCAACTGCGGCTCAGTCAGGGCCTCGCCAATCGCCGCATCCACCACCTCACTGGCGCAGTGGCTGAGGTAGTCGAGGGCGAAGTTACCAGCGCTGCCTTTAATCGAGTGAGCGATGCGATGTAGCAGCTCCCAATCGTGCCGCTCAAAGGCGGGCTGTAGCTGGCCCAGATATTCATCGAAGCTAGTGACAATCGCCTCAGCCAGCTCAAGCGCGATATCGGCCTCTTGATCGGCGATGTCCATGAGCACCTGCCAGATCAGCTGGTCCTCGGGAAGCGGCTCGCTGTCATCGTTTGGTGCGCTTTGCTGGGTTTCATTGTCTAGCAGCACGTTGTTGTCATCTAACGCATCGCTACCTACTGACGCGTCGCTATCAACTAAGGCCTCGCTACTAATGAGCGCATCGTCATCAGCAAAGCTATCAAGCGCCGCGATATCATCTTTGCTGAGACTCTCCGCGTCAGATTGTTCATCGCTGTCCGCCAGGACCGGCAAGTCATCGTTGCTGGGCAGTCGGTCGCTAAATAGCGCCAGCGCCTCACTAAAGGCCGTCTCTTGCAGTGGTTTAGTCAATATATGGTTAGCGCCGGCTTCAATAAACTCATCGCGGGCTTGCTCAAACACATCGGCGGTACAGGCGAAAATGAGGATGTCCAAGCCCAGTTGCTGGCGAATCGCGCGTGTGGCATCGACACCATTCATCTCTGGCATATGGTTGTCCATGATGATCAAATCAAAGCTACGCTCTGCCAGTATCTCCAGCGCCAAGCGGCCGTTCTCGACCACCGAGCAGCGATGGCCGAGACGCTGGCAGAACTTGGTCATCACCATGGCGTTGACTCGGTTATCTTCTACCACCAGTATCGACAGCCCTTGCGGCAGCACCTGCACATCTAAACTGCGCTGCTGCAGTTGCTCTTTGGGCAGCTCGGGTAGTGCCACCGAGAAGCGGAACTCACTGCCTACGCCCGTCTCACTGGTCACGCTTATCTCGCCGTTCATCATCACGATCAGGCGGCGCACAATCGCTAGCCCCAGCCCGGTGCCACCAAAGCGGCGGGTGGTGGAGCCTTCGGCCTGTACGAAGGGGTCGAAGATAGAATCCAGTCGGTCGCTTGGGATGCCAATGCCGCTGTCTTTAATCACAAAGTTCAACGTGCGCTTATTCCCAACCATTACCCCTGACGATACCGTAAACAGCACCTCGCCCCGTTCAGTAAACTTGATGGCGTTGCTCAGCAGGTTGTAGACCACTTGGCGCAGCCGCGCCGCATCGCCGAGGTAGCAATACTGCTCATCTACATCCACGTTGAACTGCAGGGTCAAATGCTTCTCTTCAGCCAGCGAGCTAAAGGTGCTGTGGATAGGCGATAGCAGCGCCTTAAGGGTAAACGGCACCTCCTCTAACTCCAGCCGGTTCTGTTCCACTTTCGAGAAGTCGAGGATATCGTTGAGGATAGCCATCAGGTGGTTGCCCGACTCCAGAATCACATCCAGATACTCACGCTGCTGCTTAGCATTGCACTCGCCGGAAGCCATCACCTGAGCGATACCCAGCACACCATTGAGCGGGGTGCGCAACTCGTGACTCATCGACGCCAAGAACAGCGACTTGGCCTCATTAGCAGCATTGGCTTCTTTGGTACGCTGCTCAAGTTCTTCCAGAGTGCCGCCAATCAGCAGCAGCCGCTCGCGGTTGTCGACCAGCAAGTAGATAAAGAGCATCAATAAGGTAAGCGCCAAGGCAAAATCCACATCGCTGGAAGACGCCGCCACCACATCGAACCAGAAGTGCTCGTTTTCATCGATCAAACGAACCAGGTTCTCACCGAGCAAGATTTGATTACTGTCGTTTTGAGATTGTTTTAGCTGGTTATACAGCCCGACATATCGCAGTAGGGTTTGCGAGGCCTCATCGGCGGGGTCGATAACACCTTGCTGCAACAGTTGGGTTAACATCGGCATGTCGGTCAGCTCATCGCTTGATTTACCCGACTCAGCCAACAGCAGGTTCTTAATATTGCGCTCCAAGAATGTGCGGGCCACATTGAGGCGAATATTGTTCTCCATCTCCTCCAACAGCTTGTAGGCCTCGCCGTAGAACGTTTGCTTGATGCGATGCCACTGATGTTCATTGAATAACAGCCGACCTAAACGCGAGTTGATGACCTTCTCCAGGTGCTGCTTGGCTTCGCGGGCACGCAACTGGATCGCCACCAAATCGCTGGAGAGCTCAAGGGCCGGGGTAGACGCATCAATCTGATGAGCCAGGATACGGTCACGTTCGCTGATCAGTGCATGACCGATTTCGACACTAGCGCTCTGGTAGGTAACAGCGAGCCGCCGTTTTAAGTCGGCGGCGCCAATCGCCAGCAGACACAGGCTGATAGCCAATATCAACAGCATCTTGAGCTTGCTGAACTTATCCGCCATTTTCCAGCACCTCCAAAATGGCCGGACGCTGCGAGTTGAGTGAGTGTAGAAACGCACTCAGCTCAACCACCACCAGCGGCTCCAACTCCATGCCCAGTTGCACCCGCGCCATAATTCGAATGGCCTCTTCCAGTTCGGTGACGGTGCCATCGTGAAAATACGGCGCTGTCTTTGCCACATTGCGCAGACTGGGTACCCGAAACACAAAGCGATCACTCTCCAACCCAGTCTCGTTAAAGCGCCCGAGATCAGAGCCAATAGCATCTTCGTTGTAATAGCCAAAGCGCTGCAGCATCGAGCCGCCGATGTTCTCGCCTTGATGGCAGACCACACAGCCAAGCTCCTGGAAGTGCTGCCAGCCTTGCTTAGCGGCAACCGTTAGCGCCTGCTCATCGCCCAGCAGGTAGCGGTCGAAGGCCGAAGGTGGGGTAATCAGCGCCTCCATAAAGCGCGTTAGGGCCAGCTTCACTGAGGCCTCATCGATATCGGCGAGGTCGGCTTGAGCAAAGGCTTGCTTCATCTCGGGCGAGCTAGACAGGTACTCAACTATCTCAGCCCAGCTGCTGTCCATCTCCTTGGGGTGGTGGACCGGCCCATCCATCTGGTCTTGCAGCGTCAAGGCGCGGCCATCCCAGAAAAAGCGATGGTTGTTACTAACGTTAAATACGGTGAGCGAGTTGCGCTCCCCAAGCCCACCCACACCTACCGATAGCGGCAGCGGATCGGAGCCATGGGAGTCCAGATGGTGGCAATTGGCGCAGCTCACCGCGCCATTGGAAGAGAGCTTTGGGTCGTTGAACAGGCGCCAGCCTAGGCGCACCAAGGGCGAGCTTTCTACAGCCACCGGATGCAGCGGTTTAACCAGCGGGGAGGTGATGATTGCCGAGTGATCTGTGCCGTTGTGGTGGACATCGTCATGCTCAGCATGGCCATCGTCGGCATGCTCATCATGATGATGGTGGTCAGAGTGCAAAGGGGGAAAACTAGAGACATAGGCGTGCTGCTGGTAGAAGCGCAGCGCATAGCCGAACCCGACGAGTACCATAATCGCCATTATTGCGGTCCATCGAGCCAGAGTCGGCATTCCCTAGTTCCTTGTTTTATCGGGACTATTAATAACATATGAGACAATAGAAATTGTAGCAAACTCCCTGTTCAATTCTGTCGGCAACGTCAAGATGCTGGCTCGGGTCAATTTAAGCGCCATAAGCGGCCGCTAATCCGCCCGCCGCAGTTGTCGTCCGTGGCCCATCTGGTATGCTATGCGGATCTTAGTGGCGCGTGGTCGCCAAAGTCCCCTTTAATTGATGCTTGGTTGGAAGTAAGCCTACATGCAAGAGCAATATAACCCGAAAGAGATTGAGTCGAAGGTGCAACAGCACTGGGAAGACACCGAAGCGTTTAAAGTTGTCGAGCAGCCTGGAAAAGAGAAGTTCTACTGCCTGTCGATGTTCCCCTACCCAAGTGGCCGTCTCCACATGGGTCACGTGCGCAACTACACCATCGGTGATGTAGTTAGCCGCTACCAGCGCATGCAGGGTAAAAACGTTTTGCAACCAATGGGTTGGGATGCTTTCGGCCTGCCAGCTGAAAACGCAGCGATTGCCAATAAAACCGCGCCAGCCAACTGGACCTATCAAAACATCGAATACATGAAAGGCCAGCTCAAGCAGCTGGGCTTTGGCTACGACTGGAGCCGCGAGCTGGCCACCTGTCGTCCTGAATACTACCGCTGGGAGCAGTGGTTCTTCACCAAGCTGTATGAAAAAGGCTTGGTCTACAAGAAGATGTCTACCGTGAACTGGGATCCGGTTGATCAAACCGTACTGGCTAACGAGCAGGTTATCGACGGCCGCGGCTGGCGCTCAGGTGCGCTGGTTGAGCAAAAAGAGATCCCGCAGTGGTTCATCAAGATCACCGACTACGCCCAAGAGCTGCTGGATGACCTGGACCAACTGGACGATTGGCCAGAGCAGGTGAAAACCATGCAGCGCAACTGGATTGGCCGCTCTGAAGGCGTCGAGATGCAGTTTGGCCTGGCAGACTCGGATGAAACCTTCACCATCTACACCACCCGCCCAGATACCGTAATGGGTGTTACCTACGTGGGTATCGCCGCCCAGCACCCGCTGGCTTTAAAAGCTGCCGAGACCAACCCAGAGCTGGCCGCCTTCATCGAAGAGTGTAAGAACACCAAGGTGGCTGAGGCCGATATGGCGACCATGGAGAAGAAAGGCGTGGCCACTGGCCTGTACGCCATTCACCCCATCACGGGTAAGCAAGTGCCTATCTGGGCTGCCAACTTCGTATTGATGGATTACGGCTCTGGCGCAGTAATGGCAGTACCGGGTCATGACCAACGCGACTACGAATTTGCCACCGCTTACGGCCTTGAAATCAAAGGCGTAATCCAACCAAGCGACGGCGAGCTGGATATCAGCGAGCAAGCCTACACCGAGAAAGGCGTACTGTTTAACTCGGGCGAGTTCGACGGGCTGGACTTCCAAGCGGCGGTCGATGCCATCTCTGCCAAGCTGGAGAGCGAAGGCAAGGGCGAGAAGAAAGTGAACTTCCGTCTGCGCGATTGGGGCGTAAGCCGTCAGCGTTACTGGGGCACGCCAATCCCAATGCTGAATCTCGAGAACGGCGATGTGGTCGCAGTTCCTGAAGATCAGCTGCCGGTGCGTCTGCCAGAAGACGTGGTAATGGATGGCGTAACCTCGCCAATCAAGGCTGACCCTGAGTGGGCTAAAACCACTTACAATGGCGAAGCGGCCTTCCACGAGACCGACACCTTCGACACCTTTATGGAGTCGAGCTGGTACTACGCGCGCTACTGCTCAAACAACGACGATATGATGCTCGACCCAGAGCAAGCCAACTACTGGCTGCCGGTTGATCAATACATTGGTGGTATCGAGCACGCGATCTTGCACCTACTGTACGCACGCTTCTTCCACAAGCTGCTGCGTGATACCGGTTTGGTTGATTCTGACGAGCCCTTCAAGCGCCTGCTGACCCAGGGCATGGTGCTGGCCGATGCGTTCTACTACGAGAACGAGAAAGGTGGCAAGGTATGGGTATCGCCACTGGACGCGGTATGCGAGAAAGACGAGAAAGGCCGCATCACTAGCGCCAAGACCGCCGATGGCCAAGCGCTGGTCTACGCCGGTATGAGCAAGATGTCGAAGTCGAAGAACAACGGTATCGACCCGCAGGTGATGGTAGATAAGTTCGGTGCCGACACCGTGCGTCTATTTATGATGTTCGCCGCCCCTGCCGAGCAAACCCTGGAATGGCAAGACAGCGCAGTAGAAGGCTCGCTGCGCTTCCTGCGCCGGGTATGGAAATTCGCCGCCGAGCATATCGCGCTGGGCGATGCCGCTGCGCTTGATGTGGCCAGCTTGAGCCCTGCCCTGAAAGATCTGCGCCGAGAAGTGCACAAGACCATTGCCAAAGTCAGCGATGACATCGGCCGCCGTCAAACCTTCAACACAGCGATTGCCGCAGTGATGGAGCTGATGAACAAGCTGGTTAAAGCCGACCAAAGCATTGATCAAGGCCGCGCCGTAGTGCGTGAAGCACTGAACGCCATCGTGCTGATGCTAAACCCAATCACCCCGCACATCTGTAACCAGCTGTGGGCGGCACTGGGTAACGACAGCGACGTTGAGCAAAGCCCATGGCCAGTGGCCGATGACGCGGCCATGGTGGAAGACAGCAAGCTGATCATCGTACAGGTTAACGGCAAGCTGCGCGCCAAGCTGACTGTAGCGGCAGACGCGAGCAAAGACGAAGTAGAAGCACTGGCGCTGAATGATGAAAACGTGAGTAAATTCACCGACGGCAAAACCGTGCGCAAAGTCATCTTTGTTCCCGGCAAACTGCTGAATATTGTCGCCAACTAAGGCCAATAACCAGTAAGCTAGTAGCCGTATTGTATGACGGCTACATAGATTGAACAGGGCGCGTCATTCGCGCCCTTTATTTATCGGAAATGGAATATGAGCAACGCCTGCAAGCTGCTACTGACTTCGCTGTTTAGCGTACTGATCCTCAGTGCATGTGGCTTTAAGCCCCGTGGCAGCTACCTGATTGATGAACAGCTGAATCAGATTTATGTCTCCTCCTACGATGAGTTCAGCCCGCTCACCCGTGAGGTGGTGCGGCGACTAAAGCTCAGCCACATTGAGGTGTTAGACCAAGCTCGCGAGGGTGTACCGACGCTACAGCTGGGCCGTGAAAACCTCACCAAGCGCACCCTGTCGCTATTCTCCAACGGCCAAACCGCCGAGTACGAGATGAGCTATCGGGTGGAGAGCTTCCTGCTGGTCGCCGAGCAAGAGAGCCAGCCGATCACCGTACAGCTCCACCGCGACTTCCAGGACAACCCCTTGGCGGCATTGGCCAAACAGCGTGAGAGTGAACAGCTCTATGACGAGCTGCGCGTAATGGCCGCCGATCAGATCCTGCGCCAGCTGGCCACGGTTCGCTTTGAATGAAGATCTATCCTGAGCGCCTAAGCGGCCAGGCGGTAGAAGGCATCAACTGCTTTCTGCTGTGGGGCGATGAGCCCCTCATCAAACAAGAATCCACCGACTGGATCCGCCAGCAGCTGCAGCAAAAACAATGCATTGAAGAGCGCCGCCGCTTCGCGGTGGACAACGAGCTAAGCTGGGCCGAGGTCAACGACTGCTTTCAGGCCTTATCATTATTTAGCCAAAGCCAACTGGTCGAGCTGCACTTCGACAAATTGCCCGACAAAGCCCAACAGCAACAGCTGGAGGCCTTGCTGCCCATGGTCAGCGAGGAGACTCGCCTGTTGCTTAGCATGCCCAAGTTGGGCAAGCCACAAGAGCGGCAAAAGTGGTATCAGCAGCTAGAAAAGCAAGGGCTGGTGGTAGCTATCTACCCGCCTGAGGGGCGCCATCTGCAGCAGTGGGTAAGTCAGCGGCTACAGCGCTATCAGCTTAGCCACAGCGCTGATCATGTCTCTCTGCTTGTCCACTACTTTGAGGGCAACCTGCTGGCGTTGGATCAGGCGATTCAGATCGTCCGCCTGCGCTGGCCCGATCAACAGCCTTCGGTGGAGCAGTTTGAAAGCTGTCTCAGCCATGCCAACCGCTTTAGCGCCTTCCAGCTGGCCGATGCCATGCTGGCCTTCGACCTGAAACGTTGCCTGTTAATCCTTGAGCAGTTGCGCTTAGAGGGCGATGAGCCAACTCTGATCAACTGGACCATTGAGCGCGACCTCAAGGTGCTGCTAGCGCTACAACAAGGCGGCCCGCAGCAGCAAGCTACGGTGTTCAAGAAACATGGGATCTGGGCCAAGCGGCAAAACCTGTTTAATCAGGCCCTACCGCGCTGCAGCGAGGCTAAACTCACCCGTGCGAGGCTGCAAGTAGCCGAGGTCGACAAGGCGATCAAAAGCTTCGACAGCACCTTTGCCTGGCTGGAGCTGGAGCGTCTGCTACTCAACCTGATGTCGAGATAACTATGCGGCTGATATTTGGCGGCTCCTTCGACCCGATCCACCAAGGGCATATCCAAAGCGCGTTGGCCTTATTGGCACATCTAAACGCCAGCAGCGTGAGCTTTATTCCCAATGCCCTCTCGCCGCTTAAGCAGCGCCAAAGCCTCAGCCCCGAGTCGCGTCGCGCGCTGTTGGAGCTAAGCCTTGCCCCCTACCCCGCCCTCAGCCTTGATTGGCGCGAGGTGCAGCGCGGCGGCAGCTCCTACACAGTGGATACGCTGCGCCAACTGAGGCGCGAGCAGCCCCAGCAAAGCCTGGTGTTTGTGATGGGCCAAGACTCATTCAATCAGCTACACCGCTGGCGTGAGTGGCAGCAGTTAACCGACTACGCCCACTTGCTGGTGATGGCGCGTCCCGGCTATCAGCCAGAGTATCCCGAGCCTTTGGCGCAGTGGCTGGCACCACGTAAGGTAGAACAAGCCAACAGCCTGAGAGACAGTGACGCCGGTAAGGTCTATTTTTGCCAGCTACCGCCTTACCCGGTCTCTTCCACCGAGCTTCGCGAGGCTTGCGCGGCGGGGAACTGGCAATGGGCAGGCGATTACCTCTCTGCCGAGGTCGTCAACTATATTCAACAACAGGGCTTGTATCAGGGCAGTGCTTAACCTTGTCAATCAGGCCATGTTACAATCAATATTGAACCGCAATTATTAACCGCGTTACAGGAAGGCTTTGTTGCAAAACAGCACACTGATCGACTTTGTAGTCGATAAAATTGAAGATATGAAAGGCCGGGATATTATCCGCCTTGATGTAAGTGAACTCTCCTCCGTCACCGATACCATGGTGATCTGCAGTGGCAACTCTAAGCGCCACGTGAAATCCATCGCTGACAACCTGCGCGAGCAAGCCAAGCACGAAGAGCTTGAAGTACTCGGCGTAGAAGGCGACGACGAAGCCCAATGGGTGTTGGTTGACCTGGGCGATGTGGTAGTACACGTGATGCAGGATGATGCCCGAGACTTCTACCAATTGGAGAAACTGTGGTCTGAGCCAGTGGCTGAGTCTAAAGTCGGATGAAGATCCAGTTACTCGCCGTCGGTACCAAGATGCCCGGTTGGGTGGAACAAGGGTACCAGGAGTACGCACGCCGCTTCCCCAAGGACATGAGCCTGGAGCTGGTCGAGATTGCCGCCGGTAAGCGTGGCAAAAATGCCGACATCAAGCGCATTCTCGACAAAGAGGGCGAAGCCACTCTGGCTGCCATTCCTAAAGGCAACCGCATTGTGACCCTCGAAGTCACCGGTAAGCCCTGGACCACCCCACAGCTGGCCAAACAGCTAGATGGCTGGAAGATGGACGGACGTGATGTCAGCCTGCTGATCGGCGGTCCGGAAGGACTGGCTCCCTCTTGTATTCAGGCCTCAGAGCAGCGCTGGTCGCTGTCGCCACTTACCCTGCCCCACCCACTGGTGCGGGTTATCGTGGCCGAGAGCCTATACCGGGCCTGGAGCATCACCGCTAACCACCCCTATCACCGAGAATAAGCACGAAGCATGGCAAAGCAAAGGGTTGCATTAAGGGATCACCATGCAGAGGCGGCGTTGTTTATGCGCCGCTCTGTGGTATCGCTAACCATTGTGATGGTGATTGTGGCGATACTGCTGGGAAACCTCTACTACCTGCAGGTTAAACAGTTCGAGAACTACGCCACACGCTCCAACGACAACCGCATTCGAGTAGTACCCATCGCCCCTCCACGCGGGCTGATCTACGACCGCAACGGGGTGCTGCTGGCAGAGAACATTCCCAACTTTACTCTGGAAATCGTTCCCGAGAACACCGACAACCTCGAGCAGTTGTTGGATGACTTGGCTGAGCTACTGGAGCTTACGCCCAACGATATCGAACGCTTCCAAAACCAGCGTAAGCAGATCCGCCGCTTCAACCCGGTACCGCTGAAGAGCCAGCTCAACGAGCAACAAGTGGCGCTGTTTAGCGTTAACCAGCACCGCTTCCCCGGCGCCAGTATCGACGCCAGCCTAAGCCGCTACTACCCCTATGGCGCAGCCCTCACCCATGTGCTCGGCTATGTAGCGCGGATCAACACCCGCGATGTAGAGCGTCTGGAAGAGCAAGGGATCCGCGCCAACTATGCGGCCACCCGTAATATCGGCAAGCTCGGTATCGAACGCTACTACGAAGACATTCTGCACGGTCAGGCTGGCTACCAAGAGGTGGAGGTTAACAACCGCGGCCGGGTGCTGCGCACCATGAAGGTGGTGCCGCCGATCCCGGGCAAAGACCTACACCTCAACATCGACATCAACCTGCAGCTCAAGGCCAAACAGCTACTTGATGGCCGCCGCGGCTCAGCGGTGGTACTCGACCCAGTCGATAGCGGCGTGCTAGCCATGGTATCCAGCCCCAGCTACGATCCGAACCTGTTCGTCAACGGCATCAGCAGCAAGGACTACTCCGCCCTGCTGGAATCGCCGCACCGCCCGTTGATCAACCGTGCCACCCAAGGTGTTTACCCGCCAGCATCAACCATCAAGCCGCAACTGGCGGTGATGGGGCTGGAGCTGGGCTTGGTAACGCCCCAAGAGCGCATCTGGGATCCCGGCTGGTTCCAGATCCCTAACACCGAGCGGCGCTTCCGCGACTGGAAACGTTGGGGCCATGGATGGGTAGATGTCTACAAAGCCATCGAGCAGAGTGTCGATACCTATTACTACAAGCTGGCCTATGAGGCAGGCATCAATAACATCCACCAGTACATGAGTGAGTTTGGCTTTGGCGAGTATAGTGGCATCGACATCCACGAAGAGAGCAAGGCCAACATGCCAAGCCGTGAGTGGAAACGCCAACGCCACAAAGAGCCATGGTGGCAAGGCGATACCATCTCGGTGGGCATCGGTCAGGGCTATTGGACCTCTACCCCACTGCAGCTCACTCAAGCGACCAATATCTTGGTCAATCGCGGTAAGCGCACCCAACCCAAGCTGCTGCGCGCGGTGGACGACGGCGAGCACTTCGAGAAGCTGCCCCCACCAGACCAAGAGCCGATTGAGCTAAACAACCCAGCCAACTGGGATGTCGCGCTAAAAGGCATGTGGGGCGTGACCAACAAGCACAATGGTACCTCCTGGAAGGCCTTCGAAGACACCCCTTATGTGGTGGCCGGTAAATCCGGTACCGCTCAGGTATTCTCGCTGGGCGAAGATGAGGAGTACGATGCCGACAGTCTGGACGAGCGACTACGCGACAACGCGATGTTTGTGGCTTATGCCCCTTATGATGACCCGAAACTGGTCACCACCGTGGTACTGGAAAACGCTGGGGGCGGTAGCTCTAACTCAGCCCCGGTGATCCGGGAGCTGTTCGATTACTATTTTCTTGGCGAAGACGCCGGCCAAAGCGCGGGGGCTAGCGAGGAGTAGCCATGAATTACAAACAACAACAACAGTCTTTATGGTGGCGCTTCCACATCGATTGGCCGCTGCTGCTTGGGCTGCTGGCACTGATGGGCCTGAGCTTGGTGGTGCTCTACAGCGCCAGTGGCGAGAGCATGGCCATGGTGCAACGACAGCTGATCCGCTTTGGCGTGGCCTTCTTTGCCATGCTGGTACTGGCGCAGATTCCGCCTGATGTATACCAACGCTGGGCACCACTGGCCTATGGCGTAGGCCTGGCCTTGCTGGTTGCGGTATTGGTGATGGGGGAAGTCGGCAAAGGCGCGCAGCGTTGGCTGAATCTAGGCTTTGTGACCTTCCAGCCCTCCGAGATCATGAAGCTGGCCGTCCCGTTGATGGTCGCCCGTTATATCAGTGCCCAGCCACTGCCACCGCGCTTTAAGTACGTGGCCATTGGCGTGATTATCGCCATGGCCCCGGCGCTACTGATCGCCAAACAGCCCGACTTAGGCACCTGTCTGCTGGTTGCCTGCTCTGGGATTTTCGCCCTGTTTCTCGCGGGCATGAGCTGGAAGCTTGTGGGGCTGGCGGCCGCGTTAGTCTCAGGCTTTGTGCCCATTCTGTGGTTCTTCCTGATGCGCGATTACCAGCGCCAGCGAGTGCTGACCCTGCTTAATCCCGAAAGCGATCCGCTTGGAGCTGGCTACCATATTATCCAGTCGAAGATTGCCATCGGCTCCGGCGGCTTCGGCGGCAAGGGCTGGCTGCACGGCACCCAGTCGCAGCTCGACTTCCTGCCCGAGCGGCACACCGACTTTATCTTTGCGGTGTTGGCTGAAGAGTTCGGCTTTATCGGGGTTGCGGCGATGTTCTGTCTGTACCTGTATGTCACCGGACGCGGCATGTTTATCGCGGCGCAAGCGCAAACCGCCTTTGGTCGCCTGCTGGCCGGTTGTATCACCCTGACCTTCTTCGTGTACGTGTTTGTTAACGTGGGTATGGTGAGTGGCCTGCTACCGGTGGTGGGGGTTCCGCTGCCATTAATCTCCTATGGCGGCACATCTATCGTGACACTGATGGCAGGATTTGGCATTCTCATGTCAGTTCATACTCACAAACGGCTCTACGCCCAATAAGGAAGATTATGCGGTATTTGCTTGCTTTGGTGTTTTTTGTCGGCGTCGCTCACGCCAAGCCCCTCGATGAGCAAGGGCTGCAACGCCTCGAGCAGCTCAGTGAGGAGTTTGCTATCGACATGGCTACCCTGCAGCAGGCCACCGAACAAGCCACCTACCAGCAGAGCATTATCGATGCCATCACCCGCCCGTGGGAGTCGCGTCCCTGGCATCAGTACCGCAACCTGTTTCTGACCGAAGAGCGGCTGGCGGCTGGTCTGGCATTCTGGGAGGAGCACCAGCAAACGCTGGAGAAGGCCGAGCAGGAGTTTCAGGTACCGGCTGAGATCATCGTAGCGATCATCGGTGTCGAAACCTACTATGGCCGCCACACCGGTCGTTACAAGGTGCTGGATGCGCTCTACACCTTAGGCTTTTTCTACCCCAAGCGTAGCGAGTTCTTCAGCAAGGAGTTTGCTCACTACCTGAATCTGGTTGAACAGCAAGGCTGGGAGCTGGATTACATGAAGGGCTCTTACGCCGGCGCCATGGGGCTGGGCCAGTTTATCCCTTCCAGTTACCTGCACTACGGCGTCGATTTCAGCGACACTGGCAAGGTGGATATGCTCAATGACAAAGTCGACGCCATTGGCAGTGTCGCCAACTACTTCCGCCAGCACCGCTGGCGCTACGGTGAGCCGGTAGTACATCTCGTGTCACTTAGCGATGAGCAAGCAGAGCCGTGGCTAAGCAAGGGCTTGGAGCTGCCCCATCAAGCGAAACAGTTGGCAGAGGCTGGCGTTGCGGAGGCGGGCGAGCTGCCAGATGATGCCAAGGTGAAACTGCTTGGCCTCGAGCAAGCCGATCACACCGAATACTGGTTAGTAAGGGATAACTTCTACGTGATTACCCGCTATAATCGCAGCCCGCTCTACGCCATGGCGGTACACCAGTTCAGTCAACAATTAAAACAAGCACGTAATGACAGTTAAGACCCTATTACAAGGGGCAGCGGTGCTCACCACTGCCGCCCTGCTCGCCGCCTGCTCAGGCTCCTCCTCGCGCTATTCGATGCGCAATGACACCGCGCCCACCCAGATCCCCGATCTGCAACATATCGAGTCACTGACTCCGCGCGACGAGCCAATGAGCGCGCAAGGCAATCGCGACTACAAGGTGCGCGGCAAAAGCTATCAGGTATGGCGGGATATCGAGGAGTACCAGCAACAAGGCGAGGCCTCATGGTATGGCAAGAAGTTCCATGGCCATCTCACCTCCAACGGTGAGATCTACGATATGTACTCACTTTCCGCGGCCCACAAGAACCTGCCACTGCCAAGCTATGTGCAAGTGACCAATCTGGCCAACGACAAATCGGTGGTGGTACGGGTTAATGACCGCGGCCCCTTTCATGGCGATAGAATTATCGACCTGAGTTATGCCGCGGCCCACAAGCTCGACATGTTGAAAAGCGGTGTTGGCAAGGTTGAGGTCAAATTGCTGCGCGCAGATCAGAATAACTCCCCTGCCGCACTAGCCTTTATCGAACAACATCAATACTATGTGCAGTTAATGGCAAGCCGCCAGCAGGACAGCCTGCTGGCTCACCAATTGCAACTAGAACAGCTGGGGTTAACCAGCGAAATAATCGAACAAAATGGCTGGCAGAAGCTGCGCCTGGGCCCCTATAACAGCCGTCGACAGGCGGAACAAGACCTTGCTCTGATGCATCAGGGAGAATACGGGCAGGCCTTCATCGTCCAGCAGGATCTGAATTAGTTTGCTTTCGACGAAACCGTGAGGTTTTTGGATCGGGAGTTTAAGTTCACGTTTAACAGCCAAAGAGCGAACAATGAACAAAAGTTTTCTTAAACGGGTTATCGGCGCTTCTGCACTAATCATTAGTGTTTCCAGCGTTGCAGCACCGACACCTCAAGTAATCCCCAATGCACCGCTGATCTCCGCCAAAGCCTATTATCTTATCGACTTCGACTCGGGTCGTGTATTGGCAGCGCAAAACGAACAAGACCGCCTGGCCCCTGCCAGCCTGACCAAGATCATGACCAGCTACATCATCGGCCATGAAGTCAAATCAGGGAACCTGGGTCTGGACGATACCGTGACCATCTCCAAGAACGCTTGGTCGCGTAACTTCCCAGATTCTTCCAAGATGTTTATCGAGGTGGGCAAGCAGGTCAAAGTGTCTGATCTGAACCGCGGCATCATGGTGCAATCAGGCAACGATGCCTGTGTGGCCATGGCCGAGCATATCGCCGGTAGCGAAGATGCCTTTACCTCATTGATGAACTCATGGGCCGAGCACCTAGGCATGGCGAACACCCGTTTTGCCAACAGCCACGGCTTGGATGACGACGACCAATACACCACGGCAGAAGACTTGGCGATCCTAGCCAAGGCCATGATCGGCAACCTGCCAGAGCAGTACGCGGTATACAGCGAGAAGTCGTTTACCTTCAACGGCATCACCCAGCACAACCGTAACTCACTGCTGTGGGACCAAAGCCTGAACGTGGATGGCATGAAGACCGGCCACACCAGCAACGCCGGCTATAACTTGGTATCCTCTGCCACCCAAGATGAGATGCGCCTGATCTCCATCGTATTGGGTGCCGCCTCGCCAAACGCTCGCGCAGCAGAGAGCAAGAAGCTGTTTAACTGGGGCTTCCGCTTCTTTGAAACCGTTAAGCCCTACAGCGCTGGCGACAGCCTGGCGCAACAACGCATCTGGATGGGCGATCAAGAACAGGTCACGCTGGGCTTGGGTGAAGATGTTGCGGTGACCATTCCGCGTGGTCAGGCCGAGAACCTAAAAGCTTCATTTGAGCTGACCGAAGAGCTAAAAGCACCGCTGGCCCAAGGCAGCACCGTGGGTAAGGTATTTATCCAGCTAGGCGATGAAGATATCGCAGAGTACCCGCTGATCACCTTGAACGAAGTGGAGCAAGGCGGCATATTCTCTCGCCTGATGGACTACATCAAGATGTTCTTCGCCAACTTGTTTGGTTAATAGCAGATATTGCTATTAGCAAACGGTGAGATAGCAACGCTTAGTTTTAGAATAATTGCGAAAAACGCGTTAAAATAACGCGTTTTTTGTTACATCCCGACGCAATCACTGCGTCTTACTAGGATCGACTATGCAACATAAGTTTGATGAGCTGATGGAGTTCCCTTGTGACTTCACGCTAAAGATCATGGGCGTCAACAACGACACCCTTGAGCAACAGGTTCTGGAAGTGATTCAGCGACTGGCTCCTGGTGATTACTCACCGAAAAGCAAACCTAGCAGCAAAGGTAACTACGTATCACTGACCCTGTCAGTGCGTGTTACCAACGCAGAGCAGGTAGAAAGCCTCTACCGCGAGGTTGGCGCCATCGAAGACGTGAGGCACGTACTCTAAGATGGCACCACTGATCGTCCGCCATCTCGGCTTACAGGAGTATCTGCCCACTCAGGCAGCAATGAAGGATTACACAGAGCAGCGCGACGATCACAGCCCCGACGAGCTTTGGGTAGTAGAACACCCACCGGTGTTCACCCAAGGCCAAGCGGGCAAACCGGAACACCTGCTACAAAGCAGCGATATTCCGGTGGTACAGACCGAACGGGGCGGTCAGGTCACCTACCACGGCCCCGGCCAACTGGTGGTCTACACCCTGATAGACCTGAAGCGCGCCAACATTGGCGTGCGCGAGCTGGTCAGCCATATTGAGAACTGCTTGATTGCGGTGCTTGGCGACTACGGCATCGAGGCCGCTGCCAAGAAAGACGCCCCCGGCGTTTACGTTGATGGGCAGAAGATCGCATCCCTAGGTCTGAAGATCCGCAAGGGTCGCTCCTTCCATGGACTGGCGCTGAACGTCGCCATGGATTTAAACCCGTTTTTGCTGATCAATCCCTGCGGCTACGCCGGGTTGGTCATGACACAAACCAGTGTGCTCGGTGGCCCCACTTCGGTAGAAGAAGCCGCCCAGCGAGTTGCCGCGCAGTTTGCCAAGCAGCTCAACTACAGTGACGTAACTGAACAGAGAGGATTTCAATGACCGAAACCAAGAAAAAACCTCGCCTTGAGCCCGGAGTGAAACTCCGCGATGCCGACAAAATGGCGTTTATTCCCGTCAAGGTCATCCCCTCGGAAAAAGAGACCATGCTGCGTAAGCCGGACTGGATGAAGATCAAACTGCCTTCAGACAACACCCGGATTAACGAGATTAAGGCAGCAATGCGCAAGCACAAGCTGCACTCGGTGTGTGAAGAGGCCTCCTGCCCGAACCTGGCAGAGTGTTTCAACCACGGTACTGCGACCTTTATGATCATGGGTGATATCTGCACCCGCCGCTGCCCCTTCTGCGATGTCGGCCATGGCAAACCGCTGCCACTGGACCCCGACGAGCCGAAGAAACTGGCTGCCACCATTGCCGATATGAAGCTGCGTTATGTGGTGATCACCTCGGTGGATCGCGATGATTTGCGCGACGGCGGTGCCTCTCATTTTGCCGAGTGTATCCGCGAGATCCGCGCGGCCAGCCCGGGTATCCAGATTGAGATCCTGGTGCCAGACTTTAAGGGCCGGATGGAGCGTGCGCTGGAAGCCTTTATCGACTGCCCGCCAGACGTGTTCAACCACAACCTAGAGACCGCCCCACACTTCTACAAGCAAGTGCGCCCGGGTGCCGACTACAAGTGGTCACTCAAGCTGCTAGAGCGCTTTAAAGAGATGCACCCAGATGTGCCGACCAAGTCGGGCCTGATGATGGGCTTGGGCGAAACCAACGAAGACATCGTTGAAGTGCTGCACGACTTGCGCGAGCACCGGGTAACCATGCTAACCCTTGGTCAGTATCTGCAGCCAAGCCGCCACCACTTGGCCGTTGATCGCTACGTGCCGCCAGAAGAGTTCGACCAGCTCAAAGAGCAGGCCGAAGCCCTAGGCTTTAGCCATGCCGCCTGTGGGCCGCTGGTACGCTCGAGCTACCATGCCGACCTGCAAGCCAAAGGTGTGGAAGTAAAGTAAGCACCGCCACTCATTAAAAAAGCGCCCTTGTGGCGCTTTTTTCAGTTTTAACGGCCGGACACACTAAGCGGCACTGGCTTGGGCTTGCTCCACGATGGCCATATCCCGCCAACGACCGGTACGCCAGCGCCACAGGTTGATTGAGCCGCGGATCACCTCATCCATAGCAAAGCACCACCACAGCCCCAATACACCGTACTGCCATTCGATGCCCACCAGATAGGCCACCGGCATCATTGCCCACATAAAGCTCATGCCAATGATCGCCGGAAACTTGGCATCGCCGACGGCTTTGAGTGCCCGCCCCAGCACGATATTCAGTTGACGGAAGGGCTCCATCAGCAGGCAGATCAAAATCAGTTGGTAGGACACCGCCACCACCTCAGGGTCGCTGGTAAACAGCCCCAGCACCTGGCGATAAAACAGTAGCACCAGCAGCATGTTGAACAGGGCGAAACAACACGACACCTTAAGTGCCCGGTACAGCGTCTGCTCGGCCTGCTCATGCTCGCGCGCGCCAGCAAAGTGCCCCAGCATGATCTGAGCAGCCGTCGCCAGCGATGCCCCTAGGGCAATCTCGATAAAGTGCAAACGCAACACAAAGGTGTTGGCCGCCATGGCGGTTGCGCCGAGTAAGGCCACCAAGCTCATCACTACCATCTGCTGAAACACATAGCTAAACGGCTCTAGCATGGTGGGTACACCGATGGAGACGAACGGCCGCAGCAAGCTGCGTTGCTTGGCGAAATCATCGCGGCTGAAGCGAATGCCTTCGAGCTTGTGCAACACATAAAAGTTGAGTAGCAAGCCAACCGAGAAGGCGATGATCGATGCCAGCGCGACCCCTTTGATGCCCATCGGCTCAATGCCAAACCAGCCAAACACAAAGACCGCATCCAAGAAGATATTCAGCACATTAGAGGTCACCGCGATATACATGTTCCAGCGAGTCTTACCCCGTACTGCCAAAATGGCCCCATATGCAAAACTCACGCCGAGCAACACAAAGGCCGGGGCAAACACCAACAGATAGTCACTGACATAGCGATTGACCTCATGGCTTAGGTTAAACCACAGGCCGATCTGTTGATGGAACAACACCGTCAGCGCAAAAAACAGCAAGCCGAACAGGCTGCAAATCAGCAGGTTCAGCAAGTAGCTGGGGCTGATGAACTGCTTCTGACCTGCCCCGGTGTACTGGGCCGCCACAGTAATCCCCACCGTGGAGAGGATCGGCAAAATCACAAACGCAATCAGCAGGTATGGGGTAACGATCCCGACCGCACCGGCAGCTTCCTCGTTGATCTGACTGATAAATGCGATATCGACAAAGCCTACCAAGCCCCCAGCCACTTGGGAGACAAACACTGGCCATGCTAGCCGGTAAAGATTGAACTGATGAGGGGACATGACAACTCTCAAATGAATACTTCAGCTAACACTCTAACGCGCTGAATAAGAAATATTTTGCAAATCTTGCGATCCTCAGCGGCGACTTCACGCTATCGAGCGAAACCTGCAAAAACTGCGTTCGACAGCGCGTTACCATTCCCAATCACTTAGCTGGTCGCTGGTGCCTGCTCGATAATCGCCATCTCGTGCCAGCGGCCGCTGCGCCAACGCCACAGGTTCACCGATCCACGCAAGATCTCATCGCCAAGGAATGCCGCCCACACACCGAGCAAGCCATACTCCCAGCGGATGCCAATCATATAAGCCACCGGCACCACAAATATCATCGCGCCAATTCCCACCGCAGCCGAGAAGGCCGCGTCACCGACCGCCTTTAGGGCTCGGCCAACGATAATGTTGATCTGACGAAACGGCTCCATAATCAGGCACATTAGCAGCAGCTGGAAGCCAAGGTTGATAACCTCCGGCTGGGAGGTGAACAGGCCCAATAACTGGTCGCGAAATATGATCAATAGCACCACGTTGCCCAGCGCAAAGCTGCAGCCGAGTTTGAGGCTGCGAGAGAGGGTCTCATAGGCCAAGGGGTAGTCGCGCGAGCCAGCGTAGTGACCCAGCATAATCTGTGCAGCAGTAGCTAAGGCGCCCCCCACGGCCAGCTCCACAAACAACAACCGCCAAACAAAGGTATTGGCCGCCATGGCGGTCACGCCCAGATAGGCGACCATCGCCATCACCACCATCTGTTGAATCACATAGCTCATGGGCTCGACCATGGTGGCAGGACCCACCTTCACCCACAGCAAGAACACCCGCTTTTGCTTGGCCAGATCGTCGCGGGTGAAGCGGATCCGCTCCACCGCGTGCACCAAGTAGACATTAAGCAGCAAGCCCAGCAGGTAGGCACTGAGCGAGGCAATCGCAATCCCTTTAATGCCCATCGGCTCGATGCCGAACCAGCCGAACACCAATACCGCATCAAGCAAGATGTTAAGCAGGTTACCGGCCATGGCAACATACATATTCCAGACGGTCTTGCCCTTCACCGCGATAATCGCCGCATAGGCTGAGCTTACCGCCAGCAGCAAGTACGAGCCGCTCATCCACAACAGGTACTCAGAGATATAGTGGTTGAGCTCATCGCTTAGCTGAAACCACAAGCCTATCTGCTAGGCATTGAACCAGGTAAAGACCCCCAGCACCGCGCCAATGATGGTACACAGTAAGATATTGCCAAAGTACGCCGCCGACACCAGCTGGGTCTGGCGCGCCCCGGTAAGCTGCGCCGCCACGGTGATGCCCACCGTGGCCAAAATCGGCAACAGCATAAAAGCAATCAACAGATAGGGGAAAACAATCCCCACCGCACCCGCTGCGTCTTCGTTGACCTGGCTGAAAAAGGCCACGTCGACAAAGCCCACCAAGCCTGCGGATATCTGAGAGATAAACACCGGCCAGGCCAACTTATACAGATTGAAATTATGATTCGACATACAACACTCACAATTAGCTTGCCTGCACTGGCAGCAGTGAGGCGATAAAACTGAATACTGTCTGATCATGCTAGCGATGTTACCCAAGCGCGGCGGATGCGCGCTTGGGTAAGTCGACGCACCTGTTAGTGCGTCGATAGGGCGTGAGAGAGGTTACTTAGAACTGAAAAATTCGCGGGTCAGCTTAAATACCACCGGGCTCAACAGCGCCAGAGCAATCAGGTTAGGAATTGCCATCATTGCGTTCATGGTATCTGCCAATAGCCAGATAAAGTCGAGCGATGCGACGGTACCCACCGGTACGACCAAGATGAAGATCACCCGGAACACCTTAATCGACTTCACGCCAAACAGGTACTGAACACACTTCTCACAGTAGTAGCTCCAGCCCAGAATGGTGGTAAAGCCAAATACTGCCAGCGCGATGGCCACAATCGGCTCACCCAAGCCAGGTAGCACACTACCAAAGGCCATTGCGGTCAGCGGGGCACCGTTAACACCCGAATCCCAAGCACCTGAAACCACAATCGCCAAACCGGTGATGCTACAAACGATGATGGTATCGATGAAGGTACCCAACATGGCAACCAAGCCCTGCTCAACCGGGTTGTTGGTTTTGGCCGCTGCGTGTGCAATCGGCGCGCTACCCAGACCGGCTTCGTTTGAGAACACACCACGGGCAACACCAAAGCGGATCGCCAGCCACATTGTGACACCAGCAGCTCCGCCCAGCGCGGCTTCAGGGTTGAACGCAGAGTGTACAATCAGGGCGATGGCTGATGGGATTTCGGTGATGTTCAAAGCCAGAACAATCAATCCCGCCGCCACATAAGAGATCGCCATAAATGGAACCAGCTTACCGGCCACTTCAGCGATGCGCTTAACGCCACCAATTAACACCAGACCTACCAATACCATAATCACTAGACCAGATACTAGAGGTGGTACACCAAAAGTAGCATTAATTGCGTCGGCAACTGAATTGGTCTGAACAGTGTTACCGATGCCAAAGCCAGCAATGGTGCCAAACACAGCAAATGCAGTACCTAGCCACATCCAGTTTTTACCCAAGCCATTTTTGATGTAGTACATTGGTCCACCAATGTGGTTGCCTTGGTCGTCAGTTTCGCGGAATTTAACCGCACAAACCGCCTCGGCATACTTGGTAGCCATACCCACCAGCGCCGTACACCACATCCAGAACAGCGCACCCGGGCCACCAAGGAAGATAGCCGTTGCTACACCGGCAATGTTACCGGTACCGATGGTCGCCGACAGCGAGGTCATCAGGGCGTTGAAGGGGGAAATCTCACCCGCGCGCTCGCCGTCAGGGTTACGGCCAGACCACAGTAAGCGGAAGGCGGTGGGAATATTGAGAACAGACATAAAGCGTAGGCCAATGGTCAGGAACAGACCGACGCCAAGTATGCCAACCAGCATGGGGACACCCCATACGAAACCATTGACCGCTCCAACCCAATCGCTGAGAGTGGCCAGTATTTGTTGCATCGTTTCCATGTGTTTGCTTAGTCCTTTTATTATCGCAGCTTGCTTTCGCTAGATTTGAGCTGCCTGCCAATAGCAAATTCTGAGGGGCCTGTGTCCACAGGGGGCAAGTCTAAAACCCGTTATAGCGCAGTAAGTTGCGGAAAAAACCGCCACCAGCACTGGTCGTAAAACGATAGATCTGCCCATTCGATCTGCATCTTGCAGTAGCGCACCAATGGTATCAGCAAGGGATGAAAAATAGTGTGACTAAGCTTATGTTTTGATTACATTTATTAATGCACAAAACCCAGCATGACCAAGTCAGGGAAGACCTGGTTTATAGAAGAGAAAAGCGTGACCTAATTAAGACAACGTCTATCGGTGCTGGCGCAACTCTAAAACGCGCAAGCCCATCAACAATGCCACACTAACCACGATATATAGACCAACTGCCAACCACATACCTCACTCCTTAGCAGCCTACCTACAAACTATTGTGCTACTGAAAAGCCCCGCCATTGTGACAGTGCAATGACAGTTTAGTGAACCCGCTCCACTCTCTGATCTCCATCAAAATCCCAAGCGAGCGGGCTGCGTTAACAGCCGCCCACTTGGGGCCTTCATTCAGCTTTGAACGTTATAGCGCCATCAAGTAGTCAAGCAACTGCTGGCGCTGGGCCGCTGATGCGCCAAAGTAGTTCTCCGACTCCTGCTGCGCCTCGCCGCCATGGCGCTGCATCACCGCATCCAAGGTTACCGCCTCACCGTCATGCATCAAGGCTAGGTCGCTGGCACTTCCGGTACGCACGTACCCGGTCAATCCCAGGCCCCATAGCGGCGCAGTGCGAAAGTAGCCCTCGCCCAAATCATGCAACAGCAGGTCGGTATAGGGGTGGATCAGCTGGTTGCTGAGCTCAGGGAAGTCAGGATCAACCCCGGTCTGCACGCTGGTTTTATGACAGCCATCGCAACCGAGCTGGGCAAACAGCTGATGCCCGGGCATCTGGGTCAGATTCGCGCGCGGCGTGGGCACCGCAATCAACTTGTTGTAGACCTCCAGCTCATCGAGCTGCGCATCCGGCAATACCGCCGGGCCAAAGCCCTCAAAGCTGGTGCCGATCCCCATATCATCGTGCAATGCCTTGGCAACCTGATGGCGCACACTCATGGTCTGGGCGCGCCAACCAAAGCGGCCGATATGCTGCTGGCCATCTACCGTGACATAGTTAACCGTGCCGCCGTTCTCCGCTGCCCAGGCTTCAATGGTGGCGGCAGGGATGGCCTCAAGTAATCCCATGCCGATAATCTTCGGTGGTGTCACATCTTGCCTTTGCTGTACCAGCCCACTGCCATTCATGTTGTGACACTGGGTGCAGCTTGGCTGGATAGGATCAACCGCCAAGCCCGCCATCTCGGGATAAGGAAGATTACCACCAATCGCCTGCGGGCCAGGTAGCAGCTCCTCCACATGGTTACCGGTATTAAAATCGGTGTGCACCAAGCGGCGCCCTTGCAGCCAGCTCTGAATATGCTCTGGACTGAGGTTGTAGGCATGCTGCATAAAGGCTAAACGCTGCTGCTCGCCGCCACTTTGCGCTAGCTGGGGCACGGTGGTAGCGCCACCAAGTTGGGCGTAGCTGTCGTTAACCCCTACCGCCCCGATCATGGCATCGCGGTTGTTCACCACAAAGCCTTGGCCCAAGACATAGCGGAAGGTTTGCCCGTAGTAGTTAACGTTGTCGCCGGTGAGTTGGGCGCGGTCGAAGCTAATGGTGGTTTCGAACTCAATCTGCTCACCATACTCGAAGGGGCGTTGAATATGCTGCCAACGCTGCATCACCGCTCGCCAAGTGGTGGCGCTGGCACGCTGCTCGCGGGTGGCCTGACAGGCAGGTACCACCGAGCCATCGCTCAGCACCAGGTCCATCACATAGCCGGAGTAGAAGTTAGTCTCATCCCCATAGATCTTGTGATAACGCCAGTTCGGGGTCTGTTGGTTGCAGTCTTTCTCGTTGCCAAACACATCGGTCATGGCGATCGGTACCGCCGAGTTTAGCGTGACCACCACACAGGGCTCATTGGTACCGCAAGCGGCTTGACGATAACTCTCCGCATCGGGCGCGGTATAGTCGTCGAGGGTGAAGTAGCCAAAGCGCGCCACCCAGTACTCGACATTGAAGTTGTTGAAGTCGTTAAAGGAGAGCTCATGCCTGACCCGGTAGCGCTCAGCAACGGTGGTGCTCAGCGCACCTTGCTGCTCGCCCCCTTGAGCGGCGACAAACAGGTTGCTGTAAGCGTCGCTACTCACGCCCTGATCGTCGCTGGCCCGGGCACGGAGGCTATGGCTACCAGCAGCTAGATTGCTTAGCTGCCAGCTATATGGCGCTTCGCTCAAGCTGGCGACCAGCTGCTCTGGCGCGCCCGGTGCACTGTGATAAAGGCTGACGGTGGCAACGGCAACATCGTCGCTGGCATCCACATGCAAACTAACACTGTCGCCCTCCGTCACACCGCTTGGCAAGTTGATAAAGGCGACTTGTGGCGCTTGGTTGGTATCGCCGCTGCCATCTCCTCCACTGCCATCTCCTCCAATGCCGTCGCCGCCACTACTGCCCCCGCTGCCATCTCCGCCACTGCTGTCACTGACCATGACCAGTAGCGCTGGCGAGATATACTGGCTCAGCGCATCATCTTGCACCTTCAGCTGAATGCTGTACTGCTCGCCCAGCGCGACACTGCGCTCGGTAACGTCCCGCACCCACTGGCCCGACTGTAGGCTCGCCTGTGCACAATAGTCTTGCACACACAGGTAACTCCAATCACCTGTCCAGCCTTCATCATCAAAATAAACTTGAGCACTGCCGCCAATTAGCACGATCCCCTGATCGGCCAAAACAGCGGTGCTCACACTCCCCAGCAATAACGCTGAGCTAACCGCAAGAGTTAGTTGGGATTTCATCCATAAATCTCCACATTCATGGGCTCAAACACAGCCCTGAAAGCGGTTACATTTAAAATCGGTAAAAAACCTCTCTGTCGCAACCCGGATAACTAGAGAGGTTTCAGTATGCTGCAGCACAAACACCCACATCGCGCTACATCTTGTTAACAATACCAATATCTGTTGAGGTGTCCGTTAACAAGGGGCAAATATGCCAAGGCAAACGTGAGCAACCGCTGTTTTTGCTAGAAAGGTCAAATAACGAAGGAAAAGGCGCTTGCGATTATTGAGTGCTAAACGTGTGGTAACAGAGAGGGAATAGCAGATACAAAAAAACCAAATCTTTCGATTTGGCCTCAGTGCTGTGACAAGCTGTTTATTGCGTATCGCTGGCGGAGTGGACGGGACTCGAACCCGCGACCCCCGGCGTGACAGGCCGGTATTCTAACCAACTGAACTACCACTCC
>NZ_KE386912.1:65595-109905 GCF_000429505.1 Aliagarivorans taiwanensis DSM 22990
TGGCGGAGTGGACGGGACTCGAACCCGCGACCCCCGGCGTGACAGGCCGGTATTCTAACCAACTGAACTACCACTCCGCTGTGCCATCTCGTCTGATGCGGCGCAGATAATACGGTTCTGCCTAAAGTGAGTCAACAAAGTTTTTCAGATTTCTGTAAAATTTGGTTCAAGCGCCTGACTTTTAGGCAATTGGCTGTTTATTCAAGCGATTTGACTCTACATTCAGGCTAATTTCGCTGTTGTGCTACCCACTTGCTTGCGCAAATAGCAGTGCCAACTTAGCAAGGTCTAGGCTCAGCAACCTACCTCCCAAAGCGCGTTTGCTGCTTTATCAACCACATAAGCCCTTTGAGCCAGCAAGCCCTGCTTAAGAAGTGCGCACCGCCATTAAACGTGCAGTCAACTTAACCACTGTCGCCGGAACCAATACCGCGAAAGTAGCCTTGGCGAGCATGCTCACCAACATCGGCTGCAGCCCCTCATTGCCCATAACCCGCTCGAACGGCACGCTGAACAGCAGCCACCATAACATGGGAGTAAACAGGCACATGCTTAGCCTGAGCAATACGGGGGAATAAAGGGGGGAGAGCTCACGTAACACTTGGCGCGTAATCAACACACACAAGCACACCGCCACCACCGCAGAGAGCGACAGTGACAGATACATTAAGTATTCCATCTGATTTACCGTTTATATCTTTATTATTTGAATATATCCAAACAACCCCAAGATGCAGGATTAAGAGGTTGCTTGGATATAAAGATATTGCTTGCAGGGAAGAAAAGCTACTACTGACTACTAATAGCGATGCACATGAAAGGAGAGCCACTCCTTTTGACTTCCTCTATCGCCCTGTGGCATTGAACTCTGCTTAATCGCGCGCATAAGGAAGTTCAGCTATAGCGGCGTGCTTAACGTTGGTAAATAGCCAATAAAAAAGCCCTAAGGGTATGCTTAGGGCTTTAAAGTCAGTCAGCGAAGTTAGGCACTGGCGTTAATCAACTTCTTCAACTCACGCATCGGCGTAGGCTCATCATCAAAGAAGTTCTGCATCCGCAGCAAGGTGAGTCCATCGTAGCCAGGTGATTGGTTAAGCGCCCGAGCCATTTGCGCCCAGCCCTGCGGGTTATAGAGCTCGCCCGCCAAGGCATTCTCACCCATCAGTGACACTTGGCACTCACTGGCCGCTTGCGCCATCCAATCTACTAAGTCGGCGGCCCGCGAATAGCCTTCGTAGTCTTTGTTGATCATCTCAAGACAGGTGAAGTGCACCGCCATGCGGCTACTCTCCGCCTCCGGCAGCAATCCATTGAGTAGGTTTAGGTACTCGTTCTGGTTGCTGCTGTTCAAGCATGGATGCACCGCAATCAGTCCAGCTGTCACCTCGGCGGCCCGTGGTTGCTCGGGAGAGCTGACCACCCAATGGATCCCCGGGATCTTGACCCCAATCGCCACCGCGCTCATCGCTTCGTCGTTGAACACATCCAACGCAAGCTTATAGATGCGGCGGCCGTGGCCCACCAGCGCATGGTGATACCAGTTAAGGAACTCCCTCGCCCAGGCATTATGAATGTAACGCTTATGGGAGAAGATCCATTCGGCATCGGGCATCACCGCCTGCTCAAAGCGCTCGTGGGTGAAGCCGAAGTGGCCGTTAAGCTCACCGATGGTGTGAAAGCTGCGCTTAAGGTGATTCACCCAATCGCGCTTGGCCAGCTCGCTGTAGCACTGCAGGGTGCCGCGGTTGGGATAGTTACCCCAATCGTGGGCGTTGTAGCTCGGGTAGCGCAGCTCCCCAGCAGGCCCCAGGCTGACGTTGATTTCATCCATCATGCCCGCGTGGTTAGCGTAGTGCTGCTTAAAGGCTTCCATAAAGCGCTGGTAGTAGGGCAACACATAGTCATCGGCCCATAGCGATACGTACTCCATCGAGGCATCGCCGGTCTCCGATACATACTGCAGATCCTGTACCCGACTTAGCTCGTCGTGGCTCTCTAGCAAGCGCCCCCATAGCCATAGTGGGATCGCCTGCATGTAGTCGTCATTGACGTTGCCACCGGCCTGATGGAAGGAAAGGATAGGCACCCAGTGCATGCCTTGACGCGCCAGCACCTCAACCACCCGGTCGTAATAGCTCCAATCGAAGCGGCCCGGCTTTTCGCCTTCCACCAGTCCCCACCAGATATCGGTAGAGATGGCCGTCACCCCGGTGCGGCGTAGCTCTTTCAGCTCGGCCTCAAATTCAATCCAGTTCTCTTCTTCCAGCAGCTGCTTTTGGTTGGCAACCTTTAAGTGCAATGGCCCCATCACCCTAAACTGCTTACCGCCTAAAGACTTGCTCTGGCTTTGCTGGTACTTGAACTTGTTGAGCTGCTGTAGGCGACTTTTTACCACCGCCTGCTGACCCAACTGGGCTAAGTCATTAAACACCCAGCCGCTGAACTCCTGATGCTGAATCACCGCATGATAGAGCTGATCCCAAGCCGGATGGTTGGCCAGCGATTGCGGGCGACTGTTTTGCGCCAAACAATCCAACTTGAGCTGGCTCACCGCCGCTAACAGCAAGGGCTTGGCACGAAGCACCTGAGATGACTCCAGGCCATTAATGATCACCTGCATACGCTGGCTACTGGCTTGCTGCCAGCTTTCAAGCTGCTGGGCCTGATAGGCCACTTGCAGCTCATGGCCCTCGGCATAGTGGGGATTCAAGCCGCTCATCACGTTTTGCAGTGCCTGCCCGCCATGCATCTTCTCGATAGACGGCAGCAGCAGCGCCAACTTGCTCTCTTGCCACGGGCCGTTGAACACCTTGTTGGCGGTGGTTAGCATCTCAGCGATATAGGCCTGCCACTGCACGCAGTACCAGCTTGCCACATCGCTCAGCCAACGCGGCTGTTCACCATTAGCATCGAGCGTCATCACTCGGCGCTGTAGGCTTGCTTGCCAGTTCTCCTCGGGCTCTAATTGCCAGGCCGCGTGCCAGTCTTGGCGCTGTTGGTATTTTTCCAACATGGCAGCCTCAAGACTTGCCAGGGCCGCAGGCGCAAAGCAGAACAGGCGGAACTGCTCGGATTTATAGGGCAGGCAAGCCTCCCCTCTCTCGCCTAATCCCAACAGCATGGTCTGGCTGGCCGGAGCAAACTCTGCCAGTTGCTCGACGAAGGCCTGCATCCAGCCGCCAAATAGCTCAACCATCTGGCTGCGGCACCATACGCCCGGCACGGTGGAGGTATCTACACCCCGCTGGTCGATAAGCTTGCTACTGCCAAGGCCTGCCTCCGGCGGCGTCTTTTGCTTGATGTGGCCCCAAAACCAATCCGGCAAGGCCTGCTCATCGAAGGCCGCGCCAAACTGCAGTTGGAACTGCAACTTAAATCCGTGTTTTTGCAAGCGTTGGCAAAGCGCTTTTACGCCTTGCCAAGAAGCCTCTTGTTTGATTTGCTCTGGAGCCAGCGGCGCAATGCGACGCCAATGAATAGGGATGAGTACAGCATCTACGCCACTTTGGCGTAGCTTTCTTAAACTGGGTGCCAATGCATCCAATTGTTCCGTCAATGTAACAGGACAAGGGGTAGCGACAAGCTCAGCCATTGTTTGGCAACCCGTAACCCAAGCGGTACGTGCTTTCATTACCGTTCCTCTAGATGAAGTTGCTGCTAGTTAGCCGAATTAACCTAGGACTCGACAAGTTTGCAAAGCATTTCAGCTGGTAAAAACGTGAGGTAAATCACACTGATATTTAGCAAAGGTTAGTTCCTGCCCAATGGTTTCGCCATATTGTGGGTACGCGACACGCCCTCAACTGACAAACTCTTCATTACGATTCACGGAGTTATGCACACCTCAAGGGTTTAGCAAATATTAGCGAAACAGAATATGCAAAGATGGGGATTTATGACAACAGTGTTACGAATAATTAACCCGCCCTATTCACATACTCACACCACTTGGCTAACAGGCGATGCTAACTGACGTGATCAGCCTCCATAAATGAAAGAAAGTTACCTAAGTAAATGATCCATCAATAACGAAGGAAAAATTTCTTTCCCTTTCATTAGCTTAGCACGTAGTTTAATGACCAAAGGATCGCGGGATCCGCGCCAGTTGGGGCTCGCCACAGATCATCGCAGTGGGGGGATTGATGGCGCGAAGGGAACTAAGTTAGCAAGGGTAGGTGTCAATACAATTACAGGTAAAACCGATAAAAAAGAATTTTTTACTAATTTTTGGTGACTATATTGACGGCAAAACCACCATTTTCCCAAGCCGCACAGTTGCTCGTCTTCAGAGTTTTATCCACAGGTTTGTGCACTGTTTTTGTGGGAAACTTCCCCTACGGTGGATAGCCAATTGGCAGAGGATCCTTCGGCGGCATAATGGTTATCGCCGGGAATGCACTAAATGAGAGATTTAACACAAAACTTCATTGAGTTAGCCCCCGCTAACTTTCGAAATTGTAAGAAAAAAAACAGGAGGTTAATAAACTCTCCTGTTCTCTTAAATCATTTTACAGCCGGCTTTTAGCAACACTATCCCAACATCTTCTGGATGGTATTGGCCAAGGCCTCAAACTTGTGTCGGCGGCTATCACCCAATAGCTTGATACTGGCCTCTCGGGCGGCATCCACATCGCCTTCCACAATGGCATCACACACCTCGCGGTGAAAGGCGATATTAGCGTTCCCTAAATTGGAAGAGTGCTTGGGGAAGGTGGTAAACATGGTACGCAGTACGTTGGCGAAGGGGATGAAAAAGTGGTTGCCGGTGGCCAGGAAGATCTGACGGTGGAACTCCATATCGGTTTCCAGCCAATCAACGCTAGGGTCGCCATTAACCAATGCTTCCATGCGCTCCATGGTTTCGCATAGCTGCTGCTTTTGCTCCGGGGTGCCATTCTGCGCAGCCAAGATGGCCGCTTCAGGCTCGATACTGCGACGCAACGCTAAGAAGTCGTGATACACCTGGGTGGCATTACTCAGGCCGTTCATCCATTCGAGCAGTTGAACATCCAGAAAATTCCAATGCTCGCGCGCACGTACCCGGGTGCCAATTTTGGGGCGTGACTCCAACAAGCCCTTGGCATTGAGTAGCTTAATCGCTTCTCGAAGGGCGGTTCGGCTGACTTTATACCGCTCGCACAACTCCATCTCACCGGGGATAATCCGCCCCACCGACCACTTGCCGGAGAGGATCTTGCGTGCCACATCTTTGGCGACAAATAGGTGAACACTGCGTTTGCGAGAGGTGTTAGTCTTTGTTTCTTCTGCCATTACCATCAAAAAGCCAGCTAATACTAGTTCCGGATTTTACCCCTGAGAGCGACACTCAGGAAGTCTTTTATTTTACCGCGCTGCGATGCACCATAGAGTGATAGCAGATACAAACCTAAGTCCAGTATAAAACAGATGCTCAGCCTCCCCAGTCCAGTCAGCTCGTTCGAGTGGCAACACCGGCGCTTCTATATCAAACGCGATGAGCTGATCCATCCGCATTTCTCTGGCAACAAAGCCCGTAAGTTTATGCAGCTGCTAGCAGAGCCAGCATCCCGATATCAAGGCTTAGTCGGCTTTGGCTCGGCCCTGGCAAACTCGCTGTATAGCCTGGCCGCGTTGTGCCACCTCAAGGGCTGGCGATTGGACTACTACGTTGACCATATCGCCAGTTACCTCAAACAGCAACCAAGCGGTAACTATGCAGCAGCGCTGGAGCTGGGCGCGAACATCATTGAGTGTGGCGCAGCGCGCCGAGCCAATGGCCTAACCATGCAAGATTACCTGCAACAAACGCTCTCACTTGTCGAAGGCCAACTGCTAATTCCCGAAGGGGGTCGCTGTAGCCTAGCCAAGCCCGGCGTAGTGCAACTAGCCGAAGAAATAGACAACTGGCGTAACGATGAAGGCTTTGAACAGCTGATTGTGATGCTCCCCAGCGGCACCGGTACCACGGCGGTCTACCTGGCTCAGCACTTTGCCCTGCATTGCCCGGGGATTCAGGTGTGGACCTGTGCCTGTGTCGGTGGCAGCGACTATCTAAAACAGCAGTTCACAGAGCTGGTGAGCAATCCACAGCAGCACCCAAGGATGTTGCCGTTGGCCAAGCCCCATCATTTCGGCAAGCTATATCCCGAGCAATACCGCTTGTGGCAGTTGTTGCTGGCAGAGACTGGCATCGAGTTTGATTTGCTCTACGATCCGCTGGGTTGGCAATGCCTGCTGGCTGCGCTTGAGCAACAACCGGTAAGCACTCCGATACTGTATCTTCATCAAGGAGGATTGGCGGGTAACCCAAGCATGCAGGCGCGCTACCAGCGCAAGCTTGCTCGAATTAAGCACTAGCTCATAGGGGCCGCACACTAGTGCCAGTCTTCCCCGTACGGGTAGTGATGGTACTGGCTGCTGCTAAGAGCCTGCCGATACTGCTTAGTTGGCTGCGCCAGACACTGGGTGCCGGTAAACTCGGGCTCACTCCAGTCATCGCCCCCCAGATACTCCCGCACGTAGCCCCAGCTACCACAGCCGACGATGCTGTCGATATCGCCGCGGCGCTGGCAGACCACACAGGTTTCAAACTGCACCCAGATATCTTCACCGCTTACGCCGTAGGCATCGGTAACATAAGGCGTATCGTAAATCCCCACAGTGGAGATCCGCTCTACCCTACCTTGCCAAGGCTTATCGCGATCATCTTGTGGAGTGAGGTGGGTGCCCCGGCCATGTTCCAGGTTGGCGCTGTCGTAGAAGGGTTCACGGGCATTCGCGGGTGCATCGATTTGGCTGGCGGTTTCGCCCTTGCTCAGGGTGCGGTTGGTATTGCGGACTTGTAGCATTCGGTACTGGTCGCACTGGGCGATGTTATCCAGATCCAACTCCCCCGCCCGATTAGCAAACAGGTGAATCTCCAAGCCCACCCCTGTGGCATTATCCCGCGCGGTGTAGGAGGCTTCATAGCGGCTGCTGTGATACCAGGGCTGCGAGAACACCAGCACACCGATGGCCGTACGCTCATAGCTGACCGGGCATACCTTATTGACCAGCAGCTCCTCGGCATTGGCCACGTAGGCCAGACTCAAGCCACACGCAATTGCTCCAAACCAGTACTGCATGGGCAGCCCTCCTGTCGCACACTGTTCACTAAAGTGTAGTCAGAAGTTCGCTCTCGCCCGCTACTGCTGCTTACCGGCTGTATGGCTTTAGCAACACACCTTAGTGTATCGCCTTGAAGTCTCGGGATAAAAAAACACCGGCGAGTGCCGGTGTGTTCGATGTTGTAAGATTTACTTGCTGAGTAGCTCGCGCATCCGCTGCTGCACCACATCCACCAGCAGATCCGGCTGGAACTTGGAGATAAAGCGATCACAGCCCACCTTTTTCACCATCGCTTCGTTAAAGCTGCCGCTTAGCGAGGTATTAAGGGTAATAAACATCTTGGACAAGCGAGGGTCGTCGCGGATCTCTGCGGTCAGGCGATAGCCATCCATCTCTGGCATCTCAGCATCGGTGATCATCAGCAGCAGCTCTTGGTCGATATCCTTGCCCTCGTCCGCCACCTGCTTGAGGAAATCCAGGGCCTGTCGGCCGTTTTCCGCCTCGATAAACTCCATCCCCAGTTGGCCAAGGGTTGCTTTGACCTGCTGGCGGGCGGTGGATGAGTCGTCCACCACCAACACCTTTTTGCCGTTAAGGTGCGTGGCAACATCGTGATCGAGCACTTCTTCTGAGATGGTGGCATCGTAGTCGACGATCTCGGCAAGCACCTTCTCCACGTCGATGATCTCAACCAACTGCTCGCCATCGCCATCTGTAATCTTGGTGATCGCAGTGAGGTAGTTACCACGGCCAGCGGTATTCGGGGGCGGCAGCACGTCTTTCCAGGAGGTGTTCACGATATGCGCCACCTCGCCCACCCAGAACCCCTGCACGGTGCGGTTGTACTCGGTAATGATCAGATTGGCAGAGTCGACGTCTTGCTTACCGGGCATGCCAATCGCTGCGCGCAGGTCGATAACCGGGATCGACATGCCACGCAAAGTGGCCACACCGGTGATGCTGCTGTGGGAACCTGGCAGCCGATTAAGCTTGGGAAGCTTCACTACTTCCTTCACTTTGAACACGTTGATAGCAAACAGCTGACGAGAATTCAGCTTAAAAATCAACAACTCTAAGCGGTTCTCACCAACCAGGTTGGTACGCTGGTCAACCGAGTCCAACATCCCTGACATAATCGTTTCTCAGTGGCTAAAGCTAAAGGCTAAGTCTAACACTCATAAAGGAAAACCCGCAAAGCGCCGGAGCAATTGGAAGGCTAGATTTAGACCGACTTCTCGGTATAATCCCCGCGTTTTAGATATTTCGCGGAGAGTAAAGGGTGAGCAACGACAAAGGCTATGCCTGTATTGGCCTGATTAACCCCAAAAATGCCGACAATGTAGGCTCGGTGATGCGCGCAGCCGGCTGCTACGGCGCTAACTCGGTGTTCTACACTGGCCGCCGTTACGGCTATGCCCGCGAATTTGCCACCGATACCAAGAACGCCAGCCACAACCTGCCGTTAATCGGTGTCGAGGACCTCAAGCAGGTCATCCCCCTCGACTGCACCCCCGTAGCTGTGGAGCTGGTCGATGATGCCCAGCCTCTCACCGACTACAAACACCCGGAGCGTGCCTTTTATATCTTCGGCCCCGAAGATGGCTCGGTGCCGAAAGAGGTGCTGAAGTGGTGCCAAGAAGTGGTCTACATCCCCACCAAGGGCTGCATGAACCTCGCGGCCACCGCCAATGTGGTGTTGTACGATCGCATGCTAAAGGGCACTGTGCACGGCAAGCCTTGGGGGCTGAAGCAAGACCAGCAAGAGCAGCCCGACGCGGACAGCAAGCAGGACTAGTGGCGTTTCACCACGTGGATCGCACCTTCAGCTTTTAACGCGGTTATAAATTCACTATCGAAGTAAATGGGCTCCTCACTGTAGTAGCTATCGCTGAGCGCCTTTTTACTGTCGATGTCTTCCACCACCCCTTCCGCTTTGTTGTACACCATCTCACTAATCTGCAACGCCAGCTGATCACCTTCGATGGCCGTCACCCGCATCGCGCCGTATTGGTAGTCTGGGTCGACGTCATAGAACACCTTATCGAAGTCAACGACATAGATATCGTTAACCGCAGGCGCTGCGATATAGCTGTCGGTATTTCGATCTTCAATGGCGACACCCACCGTCGACACACCAATCACCGCAGCAATCAACAGCAGCCCCGTGAACATCGGTAAGACATTGCGCTTGGTAAAACAACCCGCACGCACCTTTTGCGCCAACTCCATGGGCAGCTCTTTGGCGCTCATGGTCCGTTTACAGTGGCTGCATTCAAGGAGTACATCCCGGCCAATCAGGAACATTGGGATCCAATAGATGTGAAAGTAGCGCAGCACACCGAAAGAAATAAACTGGCTGGTGTTGCAGTGCGGGCAGACCGGGCCTTGCACCATTTGCTCGTTGCAGGTTTTCGAGCGGGTTCCCCAAACAATCATCTCATCTCCCTATGAGTTTTTATTGATGTTTGAGCACTAGGTTTACATAGGTATCTGGGTGAAGAATATGTTTAAGATCAAAGCGATAAACGATGTAATGACTGGATAGTGAGTTTTGCAATCTGGTGAGCAGTTTGACGGCGGGCAAACGCCCACCGTCTTTGACAAAAGGCCTAGTCGACGCTTACCCCGCTGTAAGGGATCCCGGCAAGCTTAGCTAAGTCGCGATGCCAAGTGGCGATATCGGCCAACTCAAACTGGCTGAGTGAGTCATGGCCACAAGCCCGCGCCATTACCTGCATCAACTGCACCGACGATTGCAGGTAGCGCTGTAGGTTGGCCGCTGCCACATCCACATCCAGCAACTTGCGTAATTCGGGGTCTTGGGTGGCAATGCCCGAGGGGCACTGGTTGCTGTTACACATCCGCGCCGCCACACAGCCAATCGCCTGCATCGCCGAGTTCGCCAACGCCACACCATCAGCTCCCAGCGCTAAGGCTTTAACAAAGTCCATGGGCATACGCAGCCCACCGGTCACTATCAGCGTCACCTTACCGCTGGCGCCCTGCTGGTCCAAATAGCGGCGGGCCCGCGCTAAGGCTGGTATGGTGGGCACGCTGATATGGTCGCGGAAGATCTCCGGCGCAGCGCCGGTACCGCCGCCGCGACCATCGAGGATGATGTAATCGGCCCCGGCATCAAGGGCAAACTGTACATCGGCTTCAATGCGGTTGGCACTGAGCTTAAAGCCCACCGGAATGCCGCCGGTAATCTCTCTGACCCGCCCGGCAAAGCGCTCGAAGTCCTTCACGCTGTGCAAATCGGTAAAGGTGGCGGGGGAGATGGCGGCCTCACCGACATTCAGGCCCCGCGTCTTAGCGATCTTCTCGGTCACCTTGTTGCCCGGTAGATGGCCGCCGGTACCGGTTTTCGCCGCTTGCCCACCTTTAAAGTGAAAGGCTTGAACCTGTTTAAGTAGCGTTTCTTGATAACCAAACTGGGCACTGGCTAGCTCATAGAAGTAACGCGAATTGGCCGCCTGCTCTTCTGCCAACATGCCGCCCTCACCCGAGCAGATACCGGTCCCCGCCAGCTCCGCACCTTTTGCCATGGCGACCTTGGCCTCTTGGGACAGCGCGCCAAAGCTCATATCGGAGACAAACAGCGGGATGGCCAACTCCAGCGGCTTTTTCGCCTCGGGGCCGATGACCAAACGGGTGCCCACCTCGCTGCCATCTTGCAGCGGTTTGGTAGCGAGCTGGGCCACCATCACCTGGATATCGTTCCAATCGGGCAGCTGGCTGCGTGGCACCCCCATCGACACCATCGCACCATGCTTGGAGTTCAGTCCCTGCTTCGCCAACTGGTGAATCGCCGCCACAGTGGGCTCTTCTGGAGTGGCCTGCACCGCCGGGCCGGTCACGCTGGCTTTGTCAGGCTCATGCACAGAAGCGGGCTCTGGCTCAGGGGCCTTGCCCACCATATCTGCACTAAACTGCTTGTGGCTGCCATCGCAGTAGGGCTGGTTGCCACTTTGCTTACAGGCGCATAGATAGGCTTCACCATCGGCTTTTGCGGTAAAGGCCTGCGGCGTGATGCCCGAGCCGGCATGGGAGCCATCGCAAAATGGCTGTTTCTTGGAGAGGCCACAGCGACAGAAGTAGTACTCCTTGCCCGCTTCCAGTTCTACCCCTACCGGTTTGTTATCTGCAATAATCGGTGTAGCCATAGATCCCCCAAGTGTGGTTGGAAAGTTGGGTCGAGAACGACTCTGTATAAAGATGGAAGGCAATCGTCAAAACTACAATCCGTGTGGTTGATTAGATCAGTCAAAGGGAAGGGAAACCATGAAACGAGTCATCGCACTGCTAAGCCTTAGCCTGCTGGCACCCGCCAGCATGGCCCAGCAACAAGCTGACCAGCACGCACCGGAGCTGGCCAGTGCACTGCAAGACAAAACCACCGCGACCGCCAAACAATTTATGGTGTCTGCCGCCAACCCCTTAGCGGTGGAGGCGGGCTATCAGATCCTCAAACAAGGCGGTAACGCGGTCGATGCCATGGTGGCGGTGCAGGCCATGCTGGGGCTGGTTGAGCCCCAATCTTCAGGCATTGGAGGCGGCGCCTTTGTGCTCTATTTCGACGCCGAAAACAATCAGCTACTAAGCTTTGATGCCCGTGAAACCGCCCCACTGAAGGCCAGTGAGTCACTGTTTCTCGATGAGCAACAGCAGCCGCTAGCGTTCTTCGATGCAGTGGTCGGCGGCCGCTCGGTCGGCACGCCCGGCGTGGTCAAGCTGATGGAGGTGATGCACCAGCAATATGGCAGCTTACCCTGGCGGGCGCTGTTTAGCAGTGCCATCGAGCGCGCCGAGCAAGGCTTTGTAGTGAGCCCACGTCTGGCTACCTTGGTGGCAGGCGATCAGGCGCGCCTCTCCAGTCAACCCAGCAGCGCTGCCTACTTCTACCCTTCAGGGAAAGCCATCGCCGAAGGGGACCTACTCAAAAACCCAGACTACGCGACCAGCCTGAGTATGATTGCCGAGCAAGGCGCCAAGGTCTTTTATCAAGGCGCGATTGCCGAGCAGATCGTGGCAGCGGTGCAAGGTGCCGCTAAACCCGGCCAGCTAAGTCAGCAAGACCTGGCTGATTATCAGGTGAAGCAGCGGGAACCGGTCTGTGCGCCCTATCGCCAGTATCAGGTGTGTGGCATGGGCCCACCGAGTTCAGGTGGTATCACCAGCCTGCAGATCCTCGGGATCTTAAGTCACTTCCCACTGAACGAGCTGGGACCCGATGCCCTCGATAGCTGGCGCTTGTTCGCCGACGCCTCTCGGCTAGCCTTTGCCGACCGTGGCCGCTACATCGCCGACGAAGACTTTATCGAGGTGCCCACCAGCGCGCTATTAGACCCAAACTATCTAGCCGAACGCGCCAAGCTATTGGAGCAGCGCCAAGCCTTAGACAAGGCAGAGCCCGGCCAACTGGCGTTTAACTATCTATCGGCGGCTAGCCCCGAGCGCCCTTCCACCACCCATATCAGCATCGTCGATGTGCAGGGTAATGTGCTGAGCATGACCAGCAGTGTGGAGAGCGCCTTTGGCTCGCGCATTATGGCGGGCGGCTTTATCTTGAACAATCAGCTGACCGACTTCTCTTTCGTGCCAAGCAAAGGCGGCGAAGCGGTGGCCAACCGGGTTCAGCCGGGCAAGCGCCCTCGCTCCTCCATGGCCCCCACCATCGTGCTGGAGCAGCAGCAACCGATAATCGCCCTCGGATCCCCGGGTGGCTCGAGCATTATCGGCTACGTGACCCAAGCGCTGATTGCCCATCTCGATTGGGGGCTAAGCCTGCAACAAGCGGTGGATCTGCCACACTTTAACAATCGCTTTGGCACCTTTGAGTTGGAACAAGACACCGTGGCCGCCGAGCGAGTCGCTGAGCTGGAAACCCTCGGCTATGAGGTGAAAGTCAAGGCCATGACCTCCGGCCTGCAGGGGATCCGAATCTACAGCGATTACTTGGAAGGTGCGGCGGACCCTCGCCGGGAGGGGATTGCGTTGGGCGACTGAGCCCCTAGCCCCGAATCACTAGCCAGAAAAACAGGAAAAGCTTGGCACTGCCAAGCTTTCCGAAAATACCCGCTTATTCTGATTTAGCGGCTAGCGCCCTAGAAACGGTAGTCCAGATACAGACCTACTTGTTGGGTGTCTTCTAGTTTCACGCCGCGCTCATTGTAGTCCTGATCAAGGTAGCGATAGGCTAGCTCCACTGACACTTGCTCGGTAAAGCGATAGCCAGCACCTACCTGTCCGCCCCACACGAAATCGGTTGAGCTGTTACCGTATAGCTTTGAGTCGGATAGGCCCATCGTTGCACCACCGAAGACATAGATGTCTTGGTTTACTGGGTAGAGATAATCGTAAGAGGCCAAGAACATATGCTGCTCAAGCTTGGTGCCGTCGAACTTGTTCTCGGCATAACCGTAAGTACCGGTGAAACGGTGATTATCGTTGACAATCGCACCGCCGCGCAGTTGGTAGGTGGCATCTTCGCTGTCTTTCTTATAGTGGTCGCCTTTGATGGAGTCATTTTGGTAACCCACACCACCACCGACGAACCAATCTACCGATGCTGCTGCCGGGCCACTGATAAGCGCTGCCAGAGAAACAGCGATGAGCGATTTCTTAGTCACAGAATGCGTCTTCAACATAATAATTACCTCACTAAACACCTGAAATGAAAAGGGCATCCTGTGCCAATAGATGTCGTCCTGAACTCTCGGAAGGTTGTTGTTTACTCTCGCCTCCCGACTTGCTGTGCAGTGTATATAAGCTTGTTCGACTTGATTAGAGGGACAAAACAGATATCAAAGTCACGTTTTTTATGACAAACGTGCTAATGCTTAAGCAAAACGAACGGCGACGCTGGCGGAGTGTGTGCTCGGAAAAGCGAGGATAGGAAGGAAGGCTGGGGAAACGATACAAAAAAGGCGGCTCCCGCCGCCCTGGTGACCTCGTTTAGGCGTTGGCCTCATCGGCCTGATTAAACTCAATCACTTGTTGCTCCTGTTCTTCCGGCAGGGTTTGACCGAACAACTTACCACCCCGTTCGATACTCAGATCGTTGGTGTGGATAGTGCCGCTCACCTGGCCTTCGGCAAGGATGTCGATACGTTTTGCGAAGCAGTTACCCTCTAACTCGCCATTGACGATGATACGCTCAGCGCGAATATCGCCACTGACTCGACCATCTTTACTCACCACCAGAGAGCGTTCGCAGTGCAAGCGTCCTTCGATGATGCCGTCAATCTGGATATCGCAGCTTAGCTGGAACTCTCCGGAGATGTTGCAGCCTTTTGCGATGACAGTTGTAGATGAGGATGGAGCCTTTGCTCCAGTCTGTTTACCAAGAATTCCCATCGGATACCTTTTTCTTTTTCGAATATTGTTTCAAAGTTGTCTAAATCCCAATCCACAAAGGGACGAGGATCCAAGGCACGGCCTACAAAGCGCACCTCGTAATGTAAATGGGGCCCTGAGCTTAACCCGGTGTTACCCGAGCGCGCAATCAACTGGCCTTTTTTTACAAACTCACCTTGTTTCACATCAAAGCGATGCAGGTGGGAATACGATGAAGAAAACCCGAAGGCATGCTGGATCTTAAGGAAGTTGCCCGAGCCTTCCCGGCTTGGTCGCACCACCTCAACCACCCCATCAGCTGGGGCATAGACCTTGGTGCCGGTGTTGACTGCAAAATCCAGACCGCGATGCATGGTGCTGCGCCCGGTTACCGGGTGGACCCGGCGGCCGAAGCCCGACGAGATCCGTGCCCCTGTCACTGGTGCGCCACTGGGCAGTTCCTGGAGCATGGTGCGCCGCACCGCCGAGGTTAGCGTAGCCACATCCAGACGAGACTCCAGCTCTTGTGGCTCCTCGCTATCTACGTTGAGGATGCCTTCGATATCACGCAAGCGATCCGAAACGTTAGATAGGCGATTCTCACGCTCATCCAGATCAGACTCCAGGTCGAGCTTGAGCTGCTGCAGGGTCTTGAGCTCCTCACTCAAGGTCAGCGATTCGGTTTCCAGCTCCTGCTGGCGATGCTTGGCAAAGTCCACCTGACTGAGCAGGTAGTAGACACAAACGCCGGTGCTGAGGGCGACAAAGAAGACGGTCCACAACGCGCCGCGAATACTGCGCTGGGTTTTGGTGCCCAAATGGAAGTGATGAGAACCATGAACGGTTGATACTGAGACGGTAATTCGTTCTTTCATAATACTGCTTGAAGAAACCTGGCCCACCACTGCATGGCAGTGTAAGGCAAAAACGATAAAGCCAAGAACGTCACTTACCAGCGACTGAAGAGAGGAAAACTGACGCGAAGAAGGCACCAAGGGAGACTCATTATTGCGCGTAACATATTGTTTTAGTTTTACCTTTCCCTAAAAGGCAACGGCTATCTTGCAACAACTCGATGACAAGAGGAAGTCAGCCGACAGCAGAACACGCAAATTTGTGAGCTAATGAGAGTGTGAAGACCTAAGGCGTTCGAAATTCACTCACTTTTCATAGCATCTGCTGCAGTTAAGGTGTCGGCCAGTTGTTCACATTCTTGAATAAACCAACGCAGTGCCGGCTCAAAACGGTAGATAGGGTGACAAGCCAGGCAGTAACCCACCCGCAGTTGTGCATCCAGCTCTGTTACTGCCAAATGGGGTTGCTGGGCATATAAACGGCCAATACCCTCGGGGATGACCGCCAGCAGGTCATGTTGCTCCAGCAGCTTAGGCAAAGCCATAAACGAAGGCACCCGCAGCGCGATCTGGCGCTGCATCCCCTGCTGCGCTAGCCAGTCATCGGTGAGGGATTGGCTGTGCCCCCAGCTTGAGGTATAAACATGTGGCCGCGACAGCAGCGACCGTGCCGGGTTCTCTTGCAAGGCATGATCGGCGCGGTGTAGACATACCAGTGACTCGCTCAACCACGGGGCGATATCCAGTTGTGCGGAGAGGTGTTCGCCTTTGCCAATGCCCACCACCAAATCCAGCTCCCGGCGATTCAGGCTCTGCCAATAGTCTCCCTCACGCAGCTCAAACACCTCCAAACGCAGCCCCGGTCCCGCCTTCTGGAGGATGTCATAAAGCATTGGCACAAAGGCGTACTCCACCGACGAGCTCACCGCAATCTTAAACTGTCGCTCGCTGCTACCGGGGTCAAAGTCGGTGACTTGGGTTAGCCCCAATTCCAGTGTTTGCCAAGCTTGCTCGATAGTCGGCTGCAGCAACAAGGCCTTACTGGTGGGCTGCATCTCGCGCCCAACCTGCACGAACAAGGGGTCTTGGAACACCTCGCGTAGGCGCTTTAAGGAGTGGCTTAAGGCGGGTTGGCTCAGGTGCAAGCGCTGGGCAGCGCGCGACACTTGGCGCTCTTCAAGTAACAGCTTGAAGATCTTAATCAGGTTTAAATCCAGGCGTTGCAGGTCCATTCAGGTATCTCTTTAACGTTCGGGTATTTCCGTAGCAATCGGGCATCTTCATAGCATGCTGGTGGTTTCATAAACAAAACGAATGCATCTATGCGAATAATTCATTTAAATCATAGCTTACTTTTACCTATTCTCCGTCTACCAAGTAACTTGCTACAAACGCCGCGTTAAGCATGTCGAGGCTGAGTAAGCAAGATTGACCAAAACCTGTTCACACAACGACAGTACCTCAATGAATATCATTTAGGTCAATAACTTAACGATTCCTAGCGCGAGTGAGCCTGGGGGGCTTAGGCCCCTTGGGCTTATTCTGCTTTCCTCGAGAATGCTAGTTGCCAGCCGACAACCTAGGATTAAAGGAACCTTTCGCTAGCGTGTGAAAGTTTTATTTATATTTTACTCACCGCTTTTTGCGCTGCAGGATAGCCGACCCACTGATAACAAGGATGCTAAGTGGACTTCGCCAAATTCGATCTTAATTTGCTTCGAACCCTGTTGGTATTGCTACAGGAAAAGAACACGCACAAAGCGGCAGAAAAACTGCAAACCAGCCAACCGGCCGTTAGCCGTTCGCTGGCAAAGTTGCGTGAAGAATTGGACGACCCACTGTTCTTGCGACACAGCCGCGGCCTCAAGCTAACCGAACGCGCGGAAGAGCTGGCGCGCACCCTGCCCAAAGCCATTCATGAGCTGCAGCGCAGCCTGGAAGGCGAAGTGTTCAATCCGATTGGCTTTAAGGGCCACTGCCGGATTGCGCTCAACGCCTATCTGGCGGAAACCCATGGCTATGCCATCTATGCCTTTCTGCACGAACATTGCCCTGAACTGCAAGTAGAGCTGCATGCCTATTCGAGTAACACTCGTGAGCGCCTGTTAAGCGGTGAGCTGGATTTTGCACTGAGCTATTCACCGAAAAAAATCAGCAAGGATCTGTGCTACGCAACGGTAGCCACCCAGCCCCATGGCGCCATCTGCCGGGCCGATTTTAACCCCCAGGTCAGCAGCTTTAACTTAGAGCAGATGACAGTGCTGAATCTAGCAGCGTTGATTATCCCAGAATTTAACGATGAGCAGTTGTTTGTGCAGGCGATCAGTGGCATTCATTACCAGCCGCTATTTCGTGCCCAGCACCTCAACTTAGTGCTGCGCGCAGTGCAACAACAAAACCTGGTACTGACAGCGCCTGCTTGTTTACTTGATAAGCTCGACTCACAGCACTACCGCTTTGTGCCCATTTATCACAAACAAGCCCAGCTCACTGCCGAGCTCAGCTTGATGTTCGACACCTCCCACTATCGCTCACCTAAGTACCTATGGCTGGAGCAAAGCCTGCGCCAGTTACTCGCCGAGCAAGAGTAAGTCGTGGGGTGCTTAGTAAAGCGCCTCGCTCAAGAGCCAGTTCACCATGACCGGTTGGCGTGGCTCACGGTATTTAGTGCGCTTGTAGATGAGGGTTCCCAGCATCAACACGTTCGCAGTCAATACTAGAGAGCTTGTCACCATCAGCATGGGGTCACCGACTACCAGCACCGTGTAGCTCCAGCCGAGGATGGCGTTACATTGGAACATGCTCCAGCTGACCAAAGAGATATCGTTGGCCGCGCTCTTGGTGCGCATCAGGCGGATGATCTGCGGGGTGAATGAGGCTAAGGCCACCAACCAGCTAAAGGGATAGAGAAATAAGATCAGATTTTCCACGGAGACCTCCAAAGTACAAAGTACGCGGCCGTCCGGGGCAAGCGAATTGATAGAGTGAACAAAAAACGAGCGATAGATTATGCCCGCTCTGACGATTTGTAAATTGATCTAGATCACACATCGCCAGTTCATTTTTTAAACACAGCCAATGCTGACAAACGGTGCCCTGCAGGCGCTAACAGTTAACAGCAACAGTGACCAACAGCAGTTACCAACAATAGTTTCCAACAACAGTTACCAACAACAGGCAACAAGCCGGCCAAGGCTCAAGACCGGCCATTGGTATGTCAAACCCGGCGCTTTCGCCAACTAAGCGCCGCTAACAGCACGCTAAATAAGCCGATTGACGCAGGTTCTGGGGCCTCACCACTCGGTGGCGACTCATAGATATCGCGAACTAACGCCAAGCCGCGGGTGTTGAAGCTATCGAACGGGGTCTCCGCATTCGCCTGATAGCCAGCCGAGTGCGGTCCACCCAACACCACATTACTGTTAGGGAAGGTACCCTGCCAATCAGACATCACCGACACAAAGTCACCGTTGGCAAACACCGCAGCTGCACCTGCAAACGGGTCAAGATACTCATAGGAGTACTGACTGCCATCATCGGTGATCCCAAATAGTTCGATAAAGCTGTCGTGCACGCTACTCTCGCCTGCAGCAAACGGGGCTGTAAGCAGGGTCTGGCCGCCAGCGATATCCAATACGCCAAAGTCCAGCAGCAGCCCGCTGACCTCACTGAGGTTGGCCAGCCGCCAACCATCAAACTCGCCACCCGCATTGAGGGTGAAATCAACTAGCGAACGCCCAGTCGTCTCAGTCCACTGTAGCCATTCCAATCCACCACCAACAACGATGTTACTGCTTTCATCCCGCTCGTAGCCGAAGTAACTAATCACTGCGGCACTTGCCGACGTACTAACCAGCCCCCCGGCTAACAGCGCCGCACTCACCCATTTAACGCCTTTCATATACACCTCCTTGTCTTTTGGTAAAAAACCAGCAAGCGCCACGCAAAGCTTGCGCCAACTGCTGCAAGCCTCTGTTTAGTCATTACTTAATAGAAGGGCCTTGAAAGATGCTGATAAAAATGTAAAACAAAGTGACACTGATTATTGTTAGTGCCGATTTAGACGACAACTGCAGCTTTGCCAAATAGCGACAGTTTGCTGGTCGCTTCGCTAGTATTAAAAAAGGAGCCATCAGGCTCCTTTTCTCGAACAGCAACACAATCTCTGCCTAGTTGTCTTCGTCGTCTTCGTAAGGCCAGTAGTGGTGGCCGATGCGGATGATCATGGTCGAGGCAGCTAGCACAAACGCCGCCAGTGACAGCCAGATGATGTACACCCCATCGAGCTCTTTCATGCCCAAGGTGATGTAACGGGCAATCGCCATAATCGCGATATACAGCGGGTAACGTACTGGAATTTTCCCGTAGGCGACAAAGTGATGCACCATCGCTAAGACTTCCAGATAGATGAACATCAACAAGATGTCTGACAACAGGATGTCACGGTAGATGATGATGTTGTAGACCTCGTTCACCATCGCCACCAAGGTAGCAATGGTAATCGCGACACAAATCGCGGCTTCCATAATGTTAAACAAGCCGATGAACGGCTTTTTCAGGGTTTTAGGAAACTCGGATGGCATGATAAAGCAGCGCCCCTTTCAAGATTAAGTTATGACGGAGTGTTACAAATGAGGCGCGATTTTAACAAATGATTACAGAACACTCTATCGATTTTGCATATCCCTGCGGAATATCTAACTACCAATTCGGCATTTACTGCCATTTCACATTAATCTTAGCCCCTTGTTAGAAGATGGCTTTTTTTCTAGCAACTGTCTCAAGCTATGGTAGAATCCCGCTCCCGCTGCCCAAAGCGCGGCTACACTGCAAAATAAAGCTCACTGATTACCAACAAGCGATCGCTGCAATGAGATTTCCAGGTCAACGTAAGTCGAAACACTACTTCCCAGTAGAAGCCCGTCAGCCCATCAACCCGCAAAGCGCCCCTGTAAAGGCACCGGTTCGCACCCATATCTGTGGTGTCGAGCAAACCCTGGTTGATATTGAAGCCAAAGTCGATGAGCAATTTATTGCCCGGCATAATCTGGTGAAGGGTAACTCCCTACTTATCGACGATGAGGCCGCACACCGCCTCTACAGCGAGCTCAAAGAGCACAACCTGATCAGCGCTGAGCATGCCGGTGGCACCATCGGCAATACCCTGCACAACTACTCCACCCTGGCCGATGGTCGCTCGGTGATGTTTGGGGTGATGAGTGAAAATATTCAGGTGGGCGGCTATGCCTATCGCTACCTGTGCAACACCTCATCGCGGGTCGACCTTAACCAGCTACAAGCGGTAGACGGCCCAATTGGTCGCTGTTTTACCCTGATTAGCGGCTGTGGTGAACGCACCTTTGCCATCTCTAAGGGTGCGATGGACAAGCTCAAGCCCGAGGCCATCGATAAAGCATTGGTCCAAGAGGGCTCTGCACTGGTGGTATCGGCCTACCTGATGCGCTCTGGCGGTGACCCGATCTCCGAGGCGGCCATGCAGGCCATCGAATACGCCAACGCAGCTAACGTGCCGGTAGTGCTAACCCTTGGTACCCGCTTCTTGATTGAATCTGACCCGCAGTTCTGGCGTGACTTTATCGCCCAGCACGTAAGCGTGCTGGCGATGAACGAAGAAGAAGCCGAAGCGCTGACCGGTGAGAAGCATCCACTGAAAGCCTGTGAGCAAACCCTACAATGGTGTGACCTGATCCTGTGTACCGCAGGCCCAGAAGGGCTGTATATGGCAGGCTACACCGATCAGCAAAACGCCCGCGAGACCACCCACGACCTGCAAAGCAATGGCGTTGCCGACTATAACCGCTTCGAGTTCTCACGCCCGATGCGCCAAGCCGACTGCGAGCAGCCGCTCAAGGTCTACTCACACATCTCACCGTACATGGGTGGCCCGGAGAAGATCCACAACACCAATGGCGCGGGCGATGGCGCCCTCTCAGCGCTGCTGCATGATATTGCTGCCAACACCTTCCATGCAGAGAACCTGCCCGCATCGGTGAAGCACAACTTCCCTTGTCTGTGCTACTCCTCGTTCTCACAAATTTGTAAATACGCGAACCGGGTTAGCTACGAGGTGTTGAACCAACACAGCCCCCGCTTATCACGTGGCCTGCCCGAGCGTGAAGACAGCCTCGAAGAGGCCTATTGGGAACGTTAATCGGCAAAACACAGAATGCGCGAAATATAATCCCAAGCTATTGATTGAAATTGGTCATTACCACTAATCAACAAGTTATCACCGCTAACAGGGCCAAGATCTCATGCTTGGCCCTCATCTCCAAAGAGATGGGCTTTCAGAACAGAAAATTGATCCAGATCAAGCCAAAAAAAGCTCAAATGGAGAGAATATCGGCAGCATCATATTCTGCTATCGCGTTACCAAGATGGAATTTTGTTTGAAAGAAGGCGCTTTCTGACCGATTCAGATAAAAACAACCACCATCGAGAGTAACAATATGAGTAACTCCACTGACCGTAAGGTCTCCATCGGCGCCTATATCGCTCTGGCGGCCGCGATTATCTTCTTCTCTGGCTTGCTTCAGGGTAAAGGCGCACTTAGCGTATTCGATTTCAACACCCTGAACGGTAGCTTCGGTACCATGGCTAACGCTGTCACCGAATCTGCAGATGGCATCAACGTCACCACCACCACCATGCGTGGCGCAGGCGGTTTCGGTGCTCGTGACGGCTTCATGTTCGCCCTGACTCTGGTTCCTACCGTTATGTTCGCAATGGGCATGATCGCGGTATTCGAACACTACGGTGCTCTGGAAGCGGCTCGTAAGCTGCTGACTCCTCTGCTACGCCCTCTGGCCTCTATCCCAGGCTCGACCGGTATGGCGCTTATCGCATCTCTGCAAAGCACCGATGCAGGCTCTGCAATGACTCGCCAGCTCGCTGACGACGGTGAGTTGACTAAACGCGAAACTGACATCTTTGCGATGTTCCAGTTCACTGCAGGTGCCACCATCGTAAACGCCTTCTCTTCAGGCGCGGTACTGTACACCCTGACCAACTCTGCGGGTGAGTCTGTAGTACCTACCTCTATCGCATTCGCTGTAGGCATCATGTTCATCTTCAAATTTGTAGGTGCCAACCTGTTCAAGCTGTACCTGAACCTGACCGAAGGTAAAGCCGGTAAGAAAGCTGTTGAAACTGCTATCGAAGGGGAGAAAGCCTAATGTCTACCGCTAAAAAACCAATGATTACCGATATCTTCGTTGCTGGCGCTAAGAAAGGCTGGATCATCGCAAGTACCTCTACCGTACCAAACGTACTGATGGCCTTCGTGATCATCGCAGCACTTCAGCTGACCGGTGCACTGGACCTGATGGGTACTGTATTCGCTCCAATCATGGCTGTATTTGGCCTGCCGGGTGAAGCTGCCGCGGTTCTGATCGGTGCGTGGATGTCTATGGGCGGCGCTGTAGGTGTTGCTATCTCACTGTTTGACGCTGGCATCATGACCGGTGAGCACATCGCAATTATGGTTCCTGCCATCTACCTGATGGGCTCACAGGTTCAGTACCTGGGCCGTATCCTTGGTCCTATCGGTACCGAAGGTCGCTACATTCCAGTGATGATCGTTATCTCTGTGATTAACGCCTTCGCCTCTATGCTGCTGATGAACATCATCATCTAAGCGAATACTTCGCTTACAGCAATGATTACAGGGGGTAGTACTACGGTGCTGCCCTTTTTCTTCCAGACCTCACTGGAGTGTTAAGAATGAACTTCTCTTTGAATGAATACTTGGACGAACTGCGTCCACTGATTAACGTAGACTGCGGTACCTTCACCGTTGAAGGCATCGAGGTTATCGCTAACCTGATGGCAGGCAAATACCAAGACCTGGGCTGGGATGTAAAACGCATCGACTGTGGCCCTGCCGGTACCGGCCTTGAAGTACGCAACAAGCCTGAAGCTGACCACGTTGACATCATGTTCATCGGTCACATGGACACCGTATTCCCAGTGGGCACCGCCGCTGAGCGTCCAATGAGCGTTGAAGGCGATCGCGCCTTTGGCCCAGGTGTTGCCGACATGAAATCTGGCCTGCTGAACGTGGTTTACGCCCTGCGCAACCTCGACGCTAGCGTGCTGGACAAGCTGTCTATCGCCGTGTGCATGAACCCAGATGAAGAAACCGGTTCTGCCCACTCTGCTGAGTGGTTGGCTGGCGTTGCGAAAACTGCCAAGCAAGTACTAGTCGCAGAAGCGGCTCGCGCTGACGGCTCACTGGTTAAAGCCCGTAAAGGTATGGCGCGCTACCGCATTAGCTTCCACGGTAAAGCAGCTCACGCAGGTAACGATCCAACCGCAGGTCGCAGCGCAATCACTGAGATGGCGAACTGGGTACTGGCGATCAACGATATGACCGATCTGAGCACCGGTACCACCTTCAACACCGGCGTAGTAAAAGGCGGTGAAGGTGCCAACATCGTGGCTGATTTCTGTGAGATCTTTGTTGATGCCCGCTACTGGGACAACGAAGAGTTCAACGGCCGTGACGCCCTGCTGCGCGCGATGACCGAGAAGCCATTCGTAGACGGTGTGCGCATCGAGCTAGACCGCGAAGCCTACAAGCCGTCAATGGTTCCTTCTGAGCAAACTGAAGCGCTGATGGAAACCGTAGTAGCTGCTGGTAGCGAAATGGGTCTGGACATCACCTTCCAAGAAGTAGGCGGTGGCTCTGACGCTAACCTGACCGCTTCTATGGGTATCCCTACCCTTGACGGCCTTGGCCCAGCAGGCGGCGCTATGCACAGCGCAGACGAGTTCCTGGAGCTGAACACCATCGAAGAGCGTATCAACCTACTAATGCGCGTTGTGACCAAGCTGGCCGGCTAAGCGCTGCTAGTTATCGTGTCCTAATGCAAAAAGCGGCCCGTGGCCGCTTTTTTTACACCTTACGTTCAGCTAGTCCACATCTCCTGCAACGCCTTCATGGGAGAGATCGCCAGAGAGCTCTGCTTGCACCTCCGCCAAACTCTCTTGTTCCGCCGCAACGATCTTCCCGCTGGCCGCATCTACCTCAACCTCATAGGCGTTGTCGCCGAGTTTGATAAACACATCCCACTGGGTATCCGGTTCGTCAAAGCGAACGCCCAGCACCTCCACGCCTAGCTCAGCCAATGCCGCTTCCACCGCTTGCTGCTCGGTGACCAGTGCGTGGTCGGCCGCATAGGCAGGGCTGTTGAACACTCCAAGGGTCAATGCCGCTGCGGTGAGTAGTAAGGGTTTTCTCATGGGGTTCTCCTCTCCTGGGTTTGGCCTCTGGTTTTAGCCTCTGGCTTTAGTTGGGGCAATCGCGTGAACCAGAAAGTCTAGTTGAGGCTGCCAAATACGCTTAGCGCTTGCGGCCTCAACCCGCCATTGAGTGCTTACCATTGAGCTTTCACCATCAAGTGCTCAATAGTTAAATACCAAACGCGCCATCAGCTCCGGTGCCGACTCTTTAGAGGCAAACCACAGATGGCTTTGATCTGACCAAGCACTGCTGACCGACACACACAGCGACAACAGCGATGTGTCTGCTGCGTTTTGTGCCAGCGCAGTGATATCGAACTCCACCCATTGCTCACTGTGATCGGGCCTCACCTCGCTTACGCTGCGCCCAGCGCTGCTAACCCCAGGGCGAGTCAGGCTCTGTTCATCCCAATCCGTCGATGCCAGAGAGACCGAGACATCGCGGCTGGCATCTCGGCCCACTTGCACCACATACAAACGCAGCAACAGTTGGCGCACCGAGGCAAGCTTCTCATTGCTTACATCGAACTTGAGGTAGGCCTCGCGGTTGTAATCGATGGCGCCACTTTTCACCATCAGGCTCTCCCCGTCGTAGTTCAGCTCACTGTATTGACCGTTGCGGACAAAGCAGTCTTCCGCCACCAGCACGGTGGACGAGGGTAAGCCCTCACCGAGGAAGCCGAGATAACGACTCGGGAAGGGGTTATCGTTGTCCGGGTGCAGCGACGGAAACAGCAGGTCGATACTGGTCTCAGAGAGCCCCAACCAGCGACAAAGCGTGGCTGCCATCTGCTCGCTAGAATGCGCTGGGATAAACTTGTTATCACGGGCATCCACCCCATCGCGGACAAACTCGGGGTAGCGGCCAAAGGCCTTGCCGGGTCGATTGAGCGGCCCGCCCCACACCAGCTGGTTACCACCCCAGCCATGGTCGGTGCCGAGGTTGCCGTTGTTTTGGATGGTGCGGCCAAACTCGGACAGGGTAAAACTGACCACCTGCTGCTCTAAACCGGCTTGCGCCAGGCTATCGTAGAAAGCGGCCAGCGCGTCATCGATGCGCGCCAGTCGCTCCTCATGACCGGGGCGCTGGTCGCTATGGGTATCGAAGCCGCCCATCTTGACGCAAAATACTTGCCGCTGATGGCCCAGCGCGGTGGCCGCATCCACCATCCGCTTGACCGTGCGCATCTGCCGTCCAATATCAGTATCGGGAATCGATTCATCCTCGGGGAAGGCGGCAAACAGCGCATCCAGCTCAGACTGAAAATCGACAATCTCTTGGACCACCGACAAATACTCATGGTAGAACGCCGAGCCCCACGGCTTATCCAGCATCTGTTGGATATTGTCTTTGATGGTGTTCGACTGGCTGCTCGCCTCTATCGCGCCAACCTCGCCATCGCTTAGCTCTAATGGCGCCACTCGCTGGCCCTGCAAGATCACATCGTTGCGCACCGCTAAGCTGTTCGATAGCACTGGCTGATCTATGCCATTGAGCAGGTCCAAAGCCATCCCCAGCCAGCCAAAATCATGATAGCCGCTGCCATTCCAGCTTCGTTGCCAGACATCTTGCTGGCTGTTATGCGCCCCCAGGCCGGGCGGCCGGAGTACTGAATCAAAGTTGTCTTTATCGGTGGGCTCAATCAGTGTGCCCACGTTAAGTAGCGCGGTGGCCCGCCCCTGGGCAATCATTTGCGCCAGCTTAGGCATGGCTGAGGTCAGACGGACGAGTTGGCCCAGCTCATCGGTAAATCCGGGGATGTCGAGGATCTCAGAGGCGGTGAGATGCACATTGGGCCGCTCCATCACGTAGTTATCGTAGTTCGGCCCCTCAGCGGGTAGCAGCATATTGAACGAATCACTGCCGCCGGGGAGAAACACACACACCAAGGCCTTGTAATCATCGCCCTCTGCAGCCAACGCACCGGCAGGCAAGGTGAGTGCAAACGGCGCCATGGAGTAACCAGACAGGGCAGCGGCCCCTTTTAGAAAGCTGCGACGAGAAATATCCATAGCCATCACTCCATCACCATAAATTCGGGCGAGAAAACGGTAAAAAAGATGATCTTCCAGACCGCGTCTTGTCGCCGATTCACCGAGTGAGCCTCGCAGATTGCCTGCAGCCGCTCGGTGAGCTGGCTACTCATCTCTCCATTTAAAAAGGTTGCCGCTAGCAGCCGGAAGGCATCCGCTAAGCGCCACTCTTCAATGGCGTTTTCCAGTTCCAACGGCGCAATGTATAGCTCGGTTTTGCTGTTGCTCTTGTTGCGGTCTTGGCCATAGGTTCGGGCCAGTTTGTAGAACACATTGGACAGCTTGATGCTCTGCGACCAGTTAACAATCTTAAACTCTGGGGCCGCCAGGCCGTTATCCGCCAACTCCCCTTGCGGGCTGTCGTCGGGTTGGTAGAAGTTAAACACCGAGTCGGCACCCAGCGGGTACTGCTGGCAGCTCTCGGCGTAATTCATGCTGTTATAGACGATATCGCCACCGCCTTTGGGAAAGGCCGCTAAGGCACGATATACGTAGCACAGCGCCAGAATTGGCTCGCGCAGCTTGGCCACATGCAGATCATGCTCAAGCAAGGTCTCGGGATCGGTCAAAATCGCTCTGACGACTGCTTCCAAGTCCCCACGAGTGTTGGTGAACACCTCGGCAACCCGCTGCACATAGGCCGGGCGCGGATTGGAGCTAACCAAACGCTGGATCAGTAAGCGGCTAATGTTCGGCGCGGTATTGGGGTGGTCGAGCAGGATCTCCAACACAACATCCAGCTCCTCATCGGCCCCCAAGTTCGCCGATACCGTCTTGCCAAGCACCAGCTTCTCCCCCATATCGTGCCAGGCATCATGGGCAACCATCGGTGCGGTCATGCTGTCGCCATCGGCGAACCAGCCGGTAAAGGTGCGCGACAGCGCTTCTATGTCGTTGTCATCGTAGCTGGGGATGGGGTTACCATTGCCGTCCAACTGTTGGCTGCCATCGGGGTTGAGGCGATACAAGCCGATACTGAACAGCTGCATCACTTCCCGGGCTTTGGTCCGGGTCGACGCCACTGGCCTGCTTCGACAGGTTGCCAACAAAGGTAAGGTAGTGGCCCATCACCGGTGAGCGGCTCACATGGTAGAGCAAGCTTTTGTAATCGCTAAAGGCGTGCTCTGAGAGCAAATCGTAATAATGCGCCAAAGCTAAAGGGTGGGCCGCCAGGTTGGCATCTTTATCACTCACCACCAGAATCTGACTGAGCGCAAAGGCCACCCGCTGACGCAGCTGCGCACTGCCCCACAGGGCGATATCGAACCAGGCGCACACCCGCATATCTTGACTTGCCTGGGCCTCGCCACGCTGCTGCTGTTGGTATTGAGTGCGTTCGACATGGCGCTGGTAGTCAATATTGACCTGCTCAGAAATCCACGCCTGTCGGTCGTCCAGGCTGAGCAAGTCTTCCAGTTCTTGCGGCTTCACCCCCATGGTGGCCATATCGAGAAATCGGGCTGCCTGCCGAGTGGTTAGTCCTTCCATAAGATCCTCTCTAGTTATGACGGTTACATCCTTGAACGTCAGAGACCTTTAATACGCGGTTGTCGAACAAAATTCGACCCCGAAAGATAATCGACGCCTTGCTAACTATAGAAAGGGCATACCTGATAAAGATGATTTATCGGTTAAGAATTCGCTGGTATTGACAATATTATTGATACATTTCTCATTTCAGACCCCGTAACCGCATCAAACACTGCCGCTCAGTTGCTGTTTTAGCCACTCACTTAGACGGGCCAACGTCGAGTTACTGCGCCGATATTTAGGTACCAACAGGTAGTAGCCATAGCCACTGGCAAAGGACAGCTCCAGCGGATTGATCAGCTCGCCACTCTCCAAACACTCCTTCACCAAAAAGCGCGGTAGCAACCCCAAACCCTGCTGTTTGCGGATCGCTTCTAAGGAGAGAAAGAAATGCTCAAAGCCATTGCCATAGCGCGGCGGGTGCGGCAGGCTCTCGCCGCTAAAATAGGTGGCCCAGAACTGCATCCACAACTGCGGCCGGGTGATATGCCGCAGCAGCGGAAACTCGAAGATATCGCTGACCTGCTGCAAACGGTTGTGGCTGACTAACGCCGGGTGGGCCACCAGCACTAGCTCTTCCTCGCACAACAGCTCGGCGTTTTGGTAGTGCTTGGCCATGGGTAGGCAGCGGATCGCCGCATCGGCCTCGCTGTCTTCAAAGGAGAACGGGCCATCGCCCATCTTCAGGTTGATGTCCAAGGCAGGAAAGCTGGCCTTGAGCGCGTTCAAGCGCGGGATCAGCCACAGCGAACTTAACGAGGGGATGGCATCGATGTTCAGCAGTTGTCGGCTCCCCGCCTCTTGGATCAGCCCGGCGCTGGCATCCTCAATCAGCCGCATCGCCTGTGAGATATTGGGCAGGTAGCTGTGGCCGGCTTCGGTTAGCGCCAAGCCCTTACTCTTGCGCTCAAACAAGCGCTGCTCAAGAAAGCTCTCCAGTACGGCGATCTGCTTACTCACCGCGCCCTGAGTAACATGCAGCTCTTGCGCAGCCTTGGAAAAACTCTGGTGACGCGCCGCTGCTTCAAATACCCGGAGTGCATTTAGAGGAGGAACCTTGGACTTCATCGACTCTATCCATGAGCAAAAGGAATACCACTGAGAATAAATCACTTGTTCCCAGCGCTCAAGCAACGGTAAAACAAAGCCTTAACGCGTAACGGAGCTAATAGCGATGAGTCATGTATTCCAACGACACTGCCACCACGCCCTGCCGATTGCCAGCCAAGGCGATGGCATCTATCTGATTGACTCACAAGGTAAGCGCTACTTAGACGCCTGCGGCGGCGCAGCGGTATCCAGCCTCGGCCATAGCCATCCGGCGATCCGCGAAGCACTGCATAAGCAGATAGACCAACTGGCCTTTGCCCATACCGGCTTTTTCAGCAACCACCCCGCCGAAGCGCTGGCGGAGTTTCTGGCCGACAAAGCGCCTGGCCAACTTGAGTATTGCTACTTTGTCAGCGGCGGCTCTGAGGCGATGGAAAGCGCGCTAAAGCTGGCCCGACAATACTTTGTGGAACGTGGCGAGACCCAACGCAAACGCTTTATCGCCCGTCGCCAGAGCTACCACGGCAACACCTTGGGCGCTTTGGCCGTTGGTGGCAACCAGTGGCGACGCGCCCCGTTCTCACCGCTGCTGATGGAAGCTGAACATATCGCCCCCTGTTATGCCTATCGCGACAAGCTCCCCGATGAGAGCGATAGCCAGTACGGTAAACGGGTGGCCAATGAGCTAGAGCAACGCCTACTGGAAGTCGGCCCGGAGAGCGTGATTGCCTTTGTAGCCGAGCCCGTGGTGGGTGCGACCGCCGGTGCCCTGCCGGCGGTTGAGGGCTATTTTAAGCGGGTGCGCGAGATCTGCGATCACTACGGCATCTTGCTGATCCTCGATGAGGTGATGTGTGGCATGGGCCGCTGCGGTGAGTGGTTTACCCACGCCGCAGAGGGCATCGAAGCCGATATTGTCGCGGTAGCCAAAGGCTTAGGGGCGGGCTATCAGCCGGTGGGTGCAACCATTGTTAGCCGCGATATCTACCACACCGTAGCCAGTGGCACGGGCTACTTCCAGCACGGCCATACTTATCTGGCCCATGCCTGTGCCATGCAAGCCTCGCTGTCGGTGATGCAAACCATTGAGCAGCAGAACCTGCTGGGGGCGGTGAAACAGCAAGGTGAGTATCTGCAGCAGCAACTGCGCAAGACCTTTAGCGGCCACCCCCACGTGGGCGATATTCGCGGGCGCGGGCTGTTTTGGGGCCTAGAGCTGGTAGCTGATCGGGCCAGTAAAACCCCCTTCCCTGCAAGCAACGGATTGGACAAAAAGATCAAGGCAAGCGCCTTTGCCAAAGGGCTGATGTGTTACCCCAACGCTGGCACCATCGATGGTCAAAACGGCCACCATATCCTGCTGGCACCACCGTTTATTATCGAGCAGGCACAAATCGACACGGTAGTGGCCACCTTAAGCGAGTGCATTGACCAGCAAACCCGTATGGCAGCCGCCGAGAAGGTGGCCTGATGAACCAGCCAATTGCGATTATCGTCGCCCCCAATGGCGCGCGGCTCGACAAACAGACTCAACCCGCGGTACCCATCAGCCCACAGGAAATCGCCAATGAGGTGCAAGCTTGTACAGCAGCAGGCGCTGCAATGGTGCATCTACATGCCCGCGACAGCGTCGGACTACACAGTCTGGAGGTTGTCGACAATCAGCACGTGATTGAGGCGGTCAGGCAGCAAGATGGTGAGGTTATCATCCAACTGACCACTGAAGCGGTCGGCCGTTATCAGCCTGAGCAGCAGCGCCATCTTATTGAGACCCTCAAACCCGAGGCCGCCTCAGTGGCGCTGCGCGAGCTGATGCCCGATGCTAGCTATCAAGATAGCTTCGGCCAGTTCTGCACGTGGGCCTTGCAGCAGCGGATCTTCTTGCAGTTCATCCTCTACAGCGAGCAGGATATCCAGCACTATCTGGCCTTGCGTAGCGATGGCACCATTCCTGCAAACGGTCATCACCTTTTATTGGTACTGGGCCGCAGCAAAGAGGGCCTACAGCCTCAACCGCAGCAGCTAGAGCAGATTCAGCCTTGGATTAAGCAGTTTGGCGACATCCGCTGGGCGGTATGTGCCTTTGGCCTACAAGAACTGCCATGCTTGCTGGCCGCCGCCAAACTGGGCGGCGATGTGCGCATCGGCTTTGAAAACAACATCTATCAGCAAGACGGTGAGTTAGCGCTTTCTAACGCCAGCCAGATAGTAACGCTGCAGGATCAGCTGGCAAAGGCAGATATCGCAGTCCTTACCAACTGTCAAATGCGAGAGCTAATTGCTTGTTCTTGGTCATAAAAATAGGATTGATCACAGACTTGACCATGAAAATATGCAGCAAATATCGTACAAAGTAGGCTGGCAAACTATTCTTGAATACTATGGCGGTCAATTAGCCTTTAATTGACATATCCATTAGTAGTAAATGGCATTGCCGGGTCACTATTTTCTGTGACTTACTAGGAGTAAAATAAGGGATTAATTATGCGAACATTAAAGAGTTACGTCACTGCAGCAAGTCTTGGCGCCCTATTCAGTTTGGGTGTTGCAGCTCCATCGCAAGCTAATGATTTCATTACCATCGGTACCGGCGGTGTTACCGGTGTCTATTACCCGACTGGCGGCGCAATCTGTCGCTTGGTGAACAAAGACCGCAAAGAGCACGGCATCCGCTGTTCAGTAGAAAGTACTGGTGGCTCGGTTTACAACATTAATACCATTCGCGCTGGCGAGCTGGACATGGCGGTAGCCCAATCTGACTGGCAGTACCATGCCTACAACGGCACCAGCAAGTTTGCTGATGCGGGCGCTTTTAAAGAGCTGCGTTCAGTTTTCTCTATCCACCCAGAACCCTTCACCGTGGTTGCCCGTGCCGACTCTGGCATCAAAACCTTCGACGACCTGAAAGGTAAGCGCGTTAACATCGGTAACCCTGGCTCTGGTCAGCGCGGTACCATCGAAGTATTGATGGCAGCCAAAGGCTGGACCAACGACGACTTCGCCCTGGCCTCTGAGCTGAAAGCGGCCGAGCAAGCCAAAGCGCTGTGTGATAACAAGATCGACGCGATGGTATACGTAGTAGGTCACCCAAGTGGCGCCATCAAAGAAGCCACCACCTCGTGTGATAGCGTGATCGTAGAAGTATCAGGCCCAGAAGTAGACAAGCTGGTTGGCGAGAATGACTTCTACCGTAAAGTAGCAGTACCTGGCGGTATGTACCGTGGCAGTGATGAAGATGTGATGACCTACGGTGTGGGTGCGACCTTCGTTTCCTCGACTGCTGTTGATGACGAGCTGATCTACCAAGTTGTTAAAGCAGTATTCGAAAACTTCGATTCATTCAAAAAGCTACACCCAGCCTTTGCCCATCTGAAAAAAGAAGAGATGGTTAAAGACTCGCTAAGTGCTCCTCTGCACCCCGGCGCACTGAAATACTACAAAGAAGCAGGATTGCTTTAATCCTCTTGCACCACACGGCGGCTAGCCCGCCGTGCCTCTTAGGGCCTGATCTTCAGGCCCTTCCACTTATTTAAGCTAGCGGGATCGACTGATGAGTAATTCCGAACCCTCCCAAACGCCTGCCAACAACGACAACGAGGTTGAAGAGCTACTTAGCTCGGAAACCGGTAGTCGTCAGTTGGCTGGTCCAATGGGCAAGCTGATTGTCGGCTTGTTGATCGCGTGGTCAGCCTTTCAGCTTTGGTACGCTTCGCCCCTGCCATTTATGTTGGACTTTGCCAAGTTCAATGAGGATCAGGCGAAGTTTATCCATTTGGCCTTTGCCACCTTCTTAACCTTTTCTCTGTTTCCAGCCAGCAAACGGGCCAACCATAACAGCATCAGTATTCTCGATATGCTGCTAGCCATTGGCGCGTCTGGCTCGTGTTTGTATCTGTTGATCTTCCGCAACGAGCTGGCCCTGCGTATCGGTATCCCCAGCACTGGCGATTTAGTCTGTGCCGTAGTGGGTATGGTCTGCCTGCTGGAAGCAGCGCGCCGGGCGCTAGGTCCACCACTTGTTGTGGTTGCCGTGGTGTTCCTTACCTACACCTTCGCTGGCCAGCACATGCCGGATGTGATTGCCCACAAGGGCGCTAGCCTCAACAAGGTGGCCTCCCACCAATGGCTGACCACCGAAGGGGTATTTGGTGTTGCTTTGGGGGTATCCACCGCCTTTGTATTCCTGTTTGTACTGCTAGGGTCACTACTTGACCGAGCAGGCGCAGGTAACTACCTGATTAAACTGTCGTTCTCGCTGCTCGGCCACATGCGTGGCGGCCCGGCGAAAGCAGCGGTGGTCTCCTCGGGCCTGAGCGGGATTATCTCTGGCTCATCGATTGCCAACGTGGTGACCACCGGTACCTTCACCATCCCACTGATGAAGCGAGTCGGCTTTCCGGCCTCCAAAGCCGGTGCGGTAGAGGTTGCGGCCTCCACCAACGGCCAGCTCACCCCTCCGATTATGGGTGCAGCCGCGTTCTTGATGGTGGAGTATGTGGGCATCCCCTATATCGAGGTGATCCGCCATGCCATCTTGCCATCGCTGATCTCCTACGTGGCGCTGTTCTACATCGTGCACCTAGAGGCCTGCAAGCTGAATATGAAGGGCATTCAGCGCCTCAATCGCCCCACCATCGCCCAGCGTATGCTCTCGTGGTGTAGCTCCACTATTATCATGTTCGCCTTAGGTGCGGTGGTGTACTACGGCTCGACCTTCCTGGAAGATACCCTTGGCGGCACTGGCTACCTGATTATGATGGTGGTGATGCTAGTGGGCTATGTGCTGCTGGTGCGCCTGTCGGCTCAGTATCCAGATCTGGCCGAAGACGATGACAGCATCGAGTTAGACCACCTGCCAGAGCCCAAACCAACCATCTGTTCGGGCCTGTATTTTGGCCTGCCGATTGTGGTGCTGCTATGGGCGCTGGCGGTAAAACAATACTCGCCGCAAACCTCGGCCTTCTATGCCGTGGTCTCACTGATTGCAGTGGTGCTAACCCACAAGCCGCTTAAGTCTTGGTTCCGTAACGAGGCCGAGTGGCTGGCACAGTTTAAGGTGTGCTGGGACGATTTTGTCGACGGTATGATTCAAGCCGCGCGCAACATGGTAGGTATCGGTATTGCCACCGCCACCGCTGGCATCGTGGTTGGTACCGTGACCCTCACCGGTCTGGGCCAGATGATGACCGAGTTCGTGGAGCTTATCTCCGGCGGTAACCTGCTGCTGATCCTGATCTTCACCGCGATGATCTGTATCGTGCTGGGGATGGGTCTGCCGACTACCGCCAACTACATCGTGGTCTCGACCCTGATGGCGCCGGTGATTGTGTCCTTGGGCGCACAGAACGGACTGATCGTGCCTCTGATTGCGGTGCACCTGTTTGTGTTCTACTTCGGGATCCTCGCCGATGACACGCCCCCGGTGGGACTGGCGGCGTTTGCCGCCGCAGCCATTGGTCGAACCGACCCGATTAAGACCGGTATCCAGGGCTTTACCTACGATATCCGTACCGCCATCCTGCCGTTTATGTTTATCTTCAACACCCAGCTGTTGTTGATTGATATCGTCTCATTCTGGCACCTGATCATCACCATCTTTAGCGCCACAGCGGCGATTCTCTGCTTCTCGGCCGCCACCCAAGGCTACTGGTTTGTGAAGAGCCGTTGGTGGGAGTCACTGGCACTGCTACTGATTGCCTTTAGCCTGTTCCGCCCCGATTTTTGGTGGGATCAGATCTATCCGCCGTCGCAACAACTGCCGCCGAGCGCCATTACCACCGAGGTGGAGAAACTCAACAAGGGCCAGTTTATTCAACTTAAGTTCGAGGGTGAAACCTTGGAGGGTGCCGAGGTTAAACGCACGGTATCGCTGCAGCTGGAAGAGGAAGTCGGCGACGCCGAGCAACGCCTCGAACAGATGGGGCTGATTTTACGTCAGGAAGAAGAGAGCTGGCTGGTCGACTTAGTGGTGTTTGGCAGCGCCGCCGAGAAATCCGGTGTCGATTTCGACTGGGTTTTGACCGGCATCGAAAAGAAAGCGGATCGGCCAGACAAGGAATGGGTGTTTATTCCTACCCTGCTCATCTTGTTCTTGCTGGCGTTTAACCAACGCCGCCGCATGCAGTCCACACCCGCATAAGGAGCTAACCATGTACCGTACAATTCTGGTTCCGGTAGATCTATCGGAGGATGGCTTCTCCGACAAGGTAATTAAGCAAGCCGCACAACTGCTCGATAACGACGGGCAACTGTGGCTGCTTAATGTAGTACCCGGTTATCAAATGCCAATGGTCGGTTCGTTCTTCCCCAAAGGCAGCTTTGAGCACTTTGGTAAAGTGGCCAAGCAGCAACTCAAGGAGTTTGCCGATAAGCACCTAGGCGACAGCGGGCTCAACTACAGCCTGCTTGTCAAAGAAGGTAAGCCTGCTGATGTGATCCTCAAGTACGCGGCCAAACACAAGGTAGAACTTATCGCCTTGGCCAGCCACAAGCATTCTCGCGTCAGCGAGGGGATGCTGGGCTCGGTCGCCAATAAAGTGGTATCGCGCGCACCGATACCGGTGTTGGTGGTCAAGTAACTTATTAGGGATAGCCAGCTGGTTATCCCTTTGTTTTTCTTGCCAATAGCTAACAGACGCCTTATTTTCTAAGCCATTCGAACAAGCGTTCTTAGCGCTGGTGGATTGTTGTAGGGAATACTCAATGCGTACTGAAAATCTGGCGCTGTTTATCAGCGTGGTGCAACACGGTAGCTTCTCGTCGGTGGCGAAGCTCAACGATCTGCCTCGGGCCAATGTAAGCCGCCGTATCGCCGAGCTAGAAGAAGAGCTGGGCGTGACCTTGTTTAACCGCACCACCCGTCATCTAAGCCTGACCCCAATCGGCCAGCTCTACTACAATGACATCACTGTGGCGATGGATGCCCTCGACCAGGCCCATAACAACTTAAAGGCGGCCAATGAAGTGCCCTCTGGCAAGGTCAAGTTCGGCCTGCCCCCCAGCTCTGATATGCGCACCACCAAGTTGATTGGGGACTTTCAGGCGCTCTACCCAGAAATTGAGATCGAGCTGTTTATGACATCTGGCAGCTACAGTAACTTCCACCAACTAGGCTTAGATGTGGCACTACATGCTGGCGAGCTCACCCCATCCGATCTGGTGGTGCAAAAGTTTGCTGAGTTCTCCAGTCGCATTGTTGCTAGCCCGCAGTTTATCGAACAGCACGGGGTGCCAATGGAACTGGCCGCTCTCGCGCACCTACCTTGCGTGTGCCTGCGTTGGCCCGATGGTGAGTTAGAAGACGAGTGGGAGACCTTAAAAGGCAAGGTCAAGGTGCAACGCAAGCTCACCACTAACAGTCTGGGCTTACTACTGAAAATTGTACTTGATGGGCAGGCTGCCGGCTTTATCCCCGACCTGATCTCGCACTTTCATATTGATAGCGGAGAACTTATCAATATCCTTCCGCAATACCAGTCGGCCCCCACCAATGCCTACATCGTGTTCCCCAAGCGCGACGGCTTGCCGCTCGCCAACCAGCTGTTCATTGACTATCTGAAAGCGGAATTGCCCAGCAGCGTTAGATTGACACGTTCAATGTGACGCTGAGTATTGCCTCTAAACACTATTAGATACAAAGTGACTGCTTTACACTACTTCACTATCCAGTATTGGAGAGCGTAAGTATGTCTATCAGTTCTTCTCAGCTAAGCATCATCGGCTTTTCATTGCTGGCATTGAGCGCATGCGAGAGCAAGGTAGAAACCGCCGATAAGCACCCACACTCGGTGCAAGTTATCACGGTCAACACTTCCATGATCCAGTCAAATCAGCGGCTTTGTCTGCCCAGATCGGCACTAACCGAAATGCATGGCTTGCCGCTGGTTTATCTGGCTGAGCACAACCAAGCCGTCCCAGTGGTGGTAGATGAGCTGGAGGTGCGCGCCAAACAAGCGTGTATACGCACCACCATCCAACTCGGCCAAAAAGTGATCCTAGCCGGCAACAACGACCTTAAGCCCTATAGCGAGTTAGGTATACTGATAGAGGCGGAACGATGATAATTACCGGGAAGCGACATCCTCATCATGCGGATAACGTCCAACAACTGGACAGCCTCCCTGCGTTACCGCTCCTTGATTTAGACCACTAGATCGGCGGCACAGTGCCTTTCACGAGGGACCGGCAAATCTCGCTGAACAAGCTTCTTGAGGTTGCTAGGGGATATCGGTTTAGCGAGATAAACTGTTAGTTGCTGTAACAAGACTCACTCCACGCGACCGCCTAGCGGTGGCGGGTTACTTTTTGATTTTGGGGACGCCACATGGATATCGATGGAAACCTGATCCACATCAGCTCCTTTTTTGCGTTTAACTTAGGCATTATCGTGCTGTTTATTGGTCGCCGTTTGACCAAGCAGATCAACGTTCTCGGCCAGTTCAATATTCCCGAGCCGGTCAGCGGCGGTCTGCTGGTATCGGTGTTGATCGCACTGTTCTATGCCACCAGCGGCTATGAGATCAGCTTCGATCTCAGAAGTCGCGATATCTTGCTGGTGTACTTCTTTACCACCATTGGTATCAACGCCAGTCTCGGCGATCTGCTCAAGGGCGGCAAGCCGCTGGTTATCTTGCTGGTGATTACCATCAGCTATATGTTCCTGCAAAACTTCACCGGCATCGGCGTAGCCAGCCTGTTTGGCCTGCCACATTCAGTGGGGCTGCTAGGCGGTAGCGTGTCGCTGATCGGCGGCCACGGTACCGCCATTGCCTGGGCACCGCGGATCAGCGAGAACTTTGGCGTAACCAACGCCATGGAGATCGGCATCGCCTGCGCCACCTTCGGTCTGATTCTGGCAAGCCTGATGGGCGGCCCTATCGCCCAGTTCCTGATCAAGCGCCACAACCTCAGCCCTAGCGAAGACGAGCCCTTGGACGTGGGCGTGGATGAAGGTGATGACGCGCAGAAGATCACTGCACTGGGCTTTCTCGACGCCCTGTTCGCACTCCACGTGTGTATGGTGGTTGGCTTTATTCTCAATGAATCGCTCGATGCTGCTGGCCTACAACTGCCGCTGTTTGTTACCTGCCTGTTCGCCGGTATCTTGATAACCAATTTTATCCCTAAGTCATTCCCCCGCTTCTCTGGTACTCAATGGCCTGCGCGTCAGCCGGCGATAGCCCTTATCTCCGAGATTGCCCTCGGTACCTTCCTGGCGATGTCGTTGATGAGCATGCAGCTGTGGACTCTGATTGACTTGGCCGGTCCCATCTTTGCCATTCTTACCGCCCAGTTTGTGATAGCAGTGGCAGTAAACCTGCTGATCGTGTTCCCAGCAATGGGCAAGAACTATGATGCCGCGGTGGTATGTGCCGGCTTTGGCGGTATCTCGCTGGGCTCTACCCCCACAGCGATGGCCAATATGTCAGCGGTGGCTCAGCGTTACGGCAACTCGCATCAGGCCTTTATCGTGGTGCCCTTGGTATGCGCCTTCTTTATCGATATCGCCAATGCCTTTATCATTCCTTGGTTACTTGGTTAGGTAAGCTGGAGCGTTATATTGAAACCACACAATTCACCCAAACCGCATGCGCGAATATTGCTGTGCGCCTTCTTGGTACTACTCTCGGGCTGCTCCAGCCCACCGCCCAGGCAAGCTTCGTTGGAATCGGAGCGGCTCAACCCACTGGGGGTAGAGGGCTTGCGATACTGGGATGGCGACAACGAGAATGTCAGCAACTACGACATTCTCGCTGAAGTCCTTGAGTTTATCGATGACAAAGGCGCCAACTCCCATATCCATCATCTGGCCTTATCAGGTGGTGGGGTTAACGGAGCCTTCTCTGCGGGTATATTGAATGGCTGGAGCGCCACAGAAACACGACCTGAGTTTGATGTGGTCAGTGGCATATCAACCGGTGCAATTGTGTCACTGTTCGCCTATCTGGGAAGCGATTATGACCAACAGCTGCGTCGTTATTACACCGATACCGCTCCCAGCGAAATGTTCAAGCTTAACTCCTTGTTTCGGGTGTTCTCGGGTAACTCACTAATCAATACCGAAGGGTTTGAGCACAAGGTGCGTGCGGCCATTGATATGCCGATGCTGGAACAGTTAGCGGTAGAACGCGCAAAAGGCCGCTTACTGCTGATCGGCACCACCAGCCTGGACAACGAGAAACTGGCCATTTGGGATATCGGGCGGATTGCGCAAGTGGGTTCGGCCCAAGCACAAACCTTGATACAGGATATTGTGATTGCCAGCAGCTCCATCCCCGGCGCCTTCCCAGCCAAGCTGATCAGCATTGACGATGGCCAGCAGCATTTTGATGAGCTGCATGTCGATGGAGGGGTATCGCGGCAAGTTTTTTTGATCCCTCAATGGCTCCGCTACGACCAGCATAGCGGTCATCTAAACCAGACTATCTATGTCATCCGCAATGGCTCGCTCAGCCCACGATACCAAGTGGTCAGCAACGATTTGAAGACCATTTCTTCGCGCTCGCTATCAACCCTTATCCGCAATCAAGGGATTGGTGATGTGGAATATATCTACTTCTATAGCCAACACCACGGACTCGACTTCCAGCTGGCACATATCGAACTGGACTTCGACGCTGAGGAGCTCGATCCCCACCACTTGGATTATATGCGCAGTCTCTATGACTACGGCTATCACAAAGCGCTGAATCAGCAACTGTGGCTGACGCAGCCGCCCAGTATCGGCCAGCAGTAAGCGGTATACCCAAACAACCTCAAGATGCAGGATTCAGAAGAGCTCATTGGCAATTGGCGAGCAGGCAGGACATAGCAGATAACTAAATCGCAGATACAAAAAAGGCCCGCGTTAGCGAGCCTTTGATGTTTGGTGGAGCTACGCGGGATCGAACCGCGGACCTCTTGCATGCCATGCAAGCGCTCTCCCAGCTGAGCTATAGCCCCGAAATCTCGGAAGTGTATTTGGTGGAGCTACGCGGGATCGAACCGCGGACCTCTTGCATGCCATGCAAGCGCTCTCCCAGCTGAGCTATAGCCCCAAACACACTGGCTGCTTTAGGGCTGTGCCCTGAAAGCGATGCGAATAATACGAATGCCGGTTTAGTGAGTCAACTCTTTTTGTAAAAAGGCTGATTGTTTGCACACTTTCTACTCATTGCGGTGGTAATTGCAGGTTTTCTGTTTGCGCGGCAGTGAAATTAAACACTTAGGTCACTGGTGCTGCCTAGCTATGATCGTCCAATCGGAACTGCGCCACCACCCGCTTGCCTTCATCGAAATACGCCACCGACGAACACAGGGCCTGCACGAGCTGGATCCCGCGCCCACTCAGATCGCCAGAGCCAGGCTCATCTATGGACTCGGGTTCGAAGCCCTTGCCGTTATGGCTCAGCTCCACGCTAAAGCCCGGCTCCGGTAGCTTGGTAAACTCCAGCTTGATATGGATCTTGGCCTTGGTCAGCTCATTCAGTGCCTGCTCGCGCAGCTGGTAGTAGTGGGCAAACCCCAGCTCGTCTTGCTTCACCGAGGAGTCCAGCTCCAACAGACCATGCTCCAGGGCGTTGCTAAACAGGTCACTAACCACCGCCGCCAACAGCCCTGAGTTAGTCTCGCCAATCCCCAGCTCTTCGAGTACCGGCATCATCAGTGACACTGGCGATGCTTTAGCCAGGCTACGCCCCTGCAAGGTCATCTGCCATTGCCAGTCATCGAGGTCGAGTACCTCCGGCTCACTGTGTTTAGGCGGTGGCGAATTGTTGCTCAGGGTAATTGGTACGTGCACCAAAGACTGGTCATCGGCCTGGGGGACATCTTCGCAGAACTGCGCCAAGGATTGCTCGATGGCCGGGATCAGGTTGGCGAGATCCTCGCCGCCATTTAAGCACGCAAGCAAGCGCTCTTCGCCAAAGGCATGCTCTTGCTCATTAACCGCTTCTACCACCCCATCGCTAAACAGCAACAGGTGCTGCTGCTTGTTCACCGACACTTGATTGAACTCAATGCTGATCTCGCGGCTGATCCCCAGCGCTATCGACTCTGCCGCAAAGCGCTGGCTGACTTGGCCATTTTCGAACAGCCACGCATCGGGCATACCAGCATTAAACACCCGCAGCATATTGGTGTTGCGCGAGATCACCACCATGGTACAGGCCATAAACATATGAATAGGCAGTACCTGATGTAGCCGTTTGTTGATTCGCCGAATAATCTGTTTGGCGCTAAAGCCGCGCCGAGTCAGACCGTGGAACAGCTCAGCCACCGGGGTACTGGCAATCGCCGCTTGCAAGCCGTGGCCGGTGAAATCGCCCAACAAGATATGCTGGTCGCCATTGGGGCTGTACTCGGTAAAGACCACGTCGCCGGAGAAGATGGCGGCGCTTTTTATCGAGAAGTTGATATCGGCAAGGGCATGGGGCGAGCTGGCAATCATGCCGCTGAATACCCGCTGCGCCATCCGCTCGTCCTGTTGCATCTGCTTGTGTAGCTCAGCCAGTTCGTTGTGCAGGCGGCGGGTGCGCTCAAAGCCCAGCGCCTTGGCTTTGAGGACTGACTGGTTAACCGGCTTAAACAGGATGTCGTCGCCACCACAGGCGATACAGCTTACCAGCGCTTCGACTTCGTTTAGGGAGGTCACAAACAGTACCGGTACAAAGCGTTCACCGGCGAGGGTTTTGATCTGACGGGTTGCCGCAAAGCCATCCAGCTCGGGCATCATCACGTCCATAAAGACGATATCGACGGTTTGCGCGGCAAACATCTCCACCGCCACCAAGCCGTTCTCCGCCTCCAGCACGTCGTAGCCCATCTGCACCAGCACACGGCACAGCAAGGTACGGTTGATCTTGGTGTCGTCGACCACCAATGCCACTCCCTTGGCTGGACGCTCTAAGAAGGAGAGGACATTGGGTTCCAAAGTTAGCTCTCGATTTTGATTAACTTATCGAAATTGGCAACTTCTAATACCTTGAGGATGGCTGGCGAGGGCCGGCGGATCACCAGATCGCGGGCTTGGGATTTTTCGGCATGTTCTTTAAGCAGCAGCATCATGCCCAGCGCAGAGCTGTCCATGTATTCAGCAGCGCTAAGATCGAGCACCAACAGCATGCCGTCAATGGCTTGGTCCTTGTAGCTGCAACGAAAATCTTGATGCTTAGAGTAGTCAAAACGGCCTTCGACGGTTATCACCAATTCACCGTCTTCGCTGTTAAGCCGGCTTTGAATCGACATTGTCACTCCTTGTACTCCGTCCATTAGCTAACAGTATGACTTTCTTAGTAATCGGTCAATATGCTCTAGAAGCATACAAGTAAAATTACTGAGTTGCCAAAGGCTAATGATAGTTTTCATTAATTCACGTAAGACAGCGCATAAAATACAAAAAAGGCGACCATCGGGCCGCCTCTTCATCAACTAACGCATCTTAGATGCTGGCCTTGTAGGCCTTATACGCTTTATCGAGCGACTTAGCCTGCTTCTTGCTCACACCAATGTGACCCAGTGCCACGCGCAAACGCGCGCGTGTCAGATCTGAGCCCAGCACTACCATTGCGTCCACCACCGAAGTCGAGCTGGTTTTACCGGTAATTGCTACAAAGATTGGCTCCAGGAAGTCGCGGATCTTAAGCTCCAGATGGCCCGACAACTGCTTAGCCACGCCAAACACGGTGTCTTTGTCCCAGCTGCGCTGCTCTTCCAGCTGCCAGATAAACATTTGTAGCAATGGGCGCACTTGCTCCACATCCAGCTTGCCGGTAGTTAACAGCTCAGGGTCGTACTCCGGCAGACCTGATACAAAGTGACCAGCCAGCGGCGCAAGATCGCTAAAGGTTTCCATACGCGGCTTGGCTTGCTCAAGGATGCTCAGCAGGGTCTCTTTGTTGTAAGCCCACTCCACCAAGCGCTCAACCAACTGCTCGTCGCTCAGCTCTTCGCGGATCCACAGGCCGTTGAGCCATTTCAGCTTCTCAACGTCGAATACCGGGCCGCCCAGTGACACACGCTTCATATCGAAGTTAGCGATCATCTCATCAAGGGAGAACTTTTCACGCTCATCGGGCATTGACCAGCCCATACGGCCCAAGTAGTTGAGCAGCGCTTCTGGCATAAAACCCATCTTGCGGTAGTAGTTCACGCTGGTTGGGTTCTTACGCTTACTTAGCTTGCTCTTATCCGGGTTACGCAGCAATGGCATATGGCCCAGCTCTGGCGCTTCCCAACCGAGGTCTTCGTATAGCTTAAGCAGCTTAGGCGCAGAGTTTAGCCACTCTTCACCACGGAATACGTGGGTGATGCCCATCAGATGGTCGTCTACCACGTTCGCCAGGAAGTAAGTTGGCAGACCATCGGCCTTCATCAGCACCTGCATGTCCACCTGCTCCCATGGAATTTCCACTTCGCCACGCAGATAATCGGTGAACTTAAAGCTGCCCGACTCTGGCACCTTCATACGGATCACATAAGGCTTGCCTTCTGCCAGGTTGGCTGCAATCTCTTCAGCAGTCAGCTTCAGGCCACGACCGTCGTATTTAGGCTGCAGGCCTTCGGCCATTTGCGCCTTGCGCATCTCCTCCAGCTCTTCGGCGGTAGCGAAGCAGTAGAAGGCCTTGCCTTCATCAATGAGCTGCTTAGCATACTGCTGGTAGATCTCGCTGCGCTCACTTTGACGGTAAGGACCACGATCGCCGCCGCAATCCGGCCCCTCGTCCCAGTTCAGACCCAACCACTTCAGGCTGTCGTAGATGGCCTGCTCGGATTCACGCGAGCTACGCGCCTGATCGGTATCTTCGATACGCAGGATAAACTCGCCGCCGTGCTGTTTGGCAAAGCAGTAGTTAAACAGGGCGATATAGGCGGTACCGACATGGGGATCACCGGTAGGTGACGGTGCGACACGAGTACGTACAGTCATGATTCTTCTCTATATAAAGCGGACTTATCAATTGCGGCGGATTTTAACACAGATTTTTCGCCGCCACAGGCCATGCATCGCTGCTTTTCGTGACTTTTATCTGAGTCTTAGGGCCTGTTTTTAGGCTATTATGCTCGACTATTCGCCGCTAATGGATGTTTTTTGCGCGAACGCGATTATCTACCAAAAATCCGCTTGACCCAATCATAGGGGATAGGTAGTATTCGCCTCCGTTGAGAGGGCACAGCC
>NZ_KE386912.1:110215-111785 GCF_000429505.1 Aliagarivorans taiwanensis DSM 22990
TTAGCTCAGTTGGGAGAGCATCGCCCTTACAAGGCGAGGGTCGCTGGTTCAAGCCCAGCAACGACCACCACATAAAAAAACCTGCTTTCGAGCAGGTTTTTTGCTATCTACGCACTAATAATACTGAAACTCACGATAAAGAGAGCATCGCCCCCTCTTTATCAAGCCCCGAGCCGCACGCTGGTTCAAGCCCAGCAACGACCATCACATAAAAAACCTGCTTTCGAGCAGGTTTTTTGCTATCTGGGCACGGATAATCCCGAGACTCACGATAAAGAGAGCATCGCCCCCCTCTTTATCAAGCCCCAAGCCGCACGCTGGCTCAAGCCCAGCAACCTAAAAACCTACTTTCGAACAGTTTTTCAATTTACGATTTCGAATAGTGAATTAAACATGCTTAATGGAATCGTCAGCCAGAAATGTATCCTCATTCAATCCCAAGAAACGATTTAACGACTCTGCAATAATCAGAGCGCTTTCATCCGACTCAAGCCCCTTCAACACCCTTACGATTTCATCCTCGCCAAATAAGGCATAGACTTCATTGGAAATAGAGTAAGACGTCATCCCCTTTTCCCTTGTAACAGTATCGACTTTCTCATGAGCAACAAAGTGTCTTACATCCGAGATATCGAACGAACAACCACCAGCCCAAGGAATAGGATAGTGCGACACGGTAAATTTAGACTTAGTAGCAAAAATCTTGGTTTTGTTTAACCAGCTAGCTAAAGCCCAATACGCGAACACTGAAGAGATAACAACATGAAGAACAGGAAGAAAAAGGACGTCAAACTCGCTTCTGAAAACGAATATCCACAAAATCGCAAACACTGAGATGATGAGTGAACCTACTCCACTCCAAGTTCGCACTATCGTAATACTATCTGAGTTAGAAGATATGACGATATCATCTATGAAGGTTGTTTCCGTATTATCATCCATGATGACTCACTCTTGATCTAGGCATAGTGTTCATTATTAATTAACGACCAAAGTGGAACATAACAGTCGTTGTTAGTGCATCCCACTGTCTATTTTAGGGATCACTACCCCCCAAAGAACACAAACTAATAATATATCAATCAAAAATAATTCATACTAGCAGCCTTCACACCTAACCACTTGAAATACACAAGCCTGGGTTAAGGTTCAATAACTCCTACCTACTAAAAGTTATTCATGGTGATAAGGACAACGTCTCGATTCACTGCATTAATTTAGCGCACAAACATTGTAGTGGCATAGTGAATTTGGCCACCTGAATAGACGAAGTGATAGACTCACTTCCGGACAAAAGGTGGTAGAAATGAAGAACACAAGACCGACATTCAGCGCAGAGTTCAAGTTAGAAGCCGCTCAGCTGGTAACGAAGCAGGGCTACAGCGTAGCCGAGGCAGCAAGCGCTATGGGCGTGAGCGACTCAGCCATGCGTAAATGGGTAAACCAGCTGCGACAGGAGAAGCAAGGCGTATCCCCTAAAGGCTCACCGCTAACCCCCGAACAACAGCGGATCCGCGAGCTGGAGAAGAAACTCCGCCGCATTGAAGAAGAGAATACCATTTTGAAAAAG
>NZ_AUBZ01000017.1 GCF_000429505.1 Aliagarivorans taiwanensis DSM 22990
GAGTTCCCCGCACCCGCGGGGCTAAACCGCAATTAGGCAACTTCGCCTTCCAACGTAACGTGAGTTCCCCGCACCCGCGGGGCTAAACCGGTTCGTTAAGCTGCTCGCATTCGTCTTCGTCTGAGTTCCCCGCACCCGCGGGGCTAAACCCGATAAACAATACGTAGAAATGTCGCTGTTGCGTTTAGGGCAAAAAGTAAAAATACTTATATATATCATGCTCCTATGAGAAAGGTTCAGAATAGTCGTTCAAGTTAACACCCTTGTATTCGCCGGTCTCGCAAATAGCCGCGGCGCTATTATGTCGCAACTGATGCGCCTCTGTGCTTCATGATTGTCGACGCCCACAACTCAGGTAGTAACCAATTAGCATCAACCATGGTCGCATGGCTGTGCTCGTTCGGTTGCCGTGAGTAACCTGAATACTCAGCGCGCCGGCCGGTAACTTGCTACCCATAATGTTCAACTTGGGGAACCATTTTTGCCAGGTCGTGTGGTCAATGCGGGTGTTGCTGTTGTTATGGCACACCGTAGCGGAGATTTCAGTGTTGTCAGGCATTACCCGTAATAGCACGTTTAGGATCTGCCTTGCTTGCGTTGCGGTGGCGCAGATGCATCCTGCAGGACGCGCTTTGATGTCGAAACTGGCGACTACGGCGAGCAGATCAGACGCATTGGTGTTGCCTGATTCCAGTTGCTGTAGGGTTGATTCGAGGGTTCTTTCTAACCAAGCTCGCTCGATATCGCTGCGCGGGCGGGGGAGCTGAGGTTGCCCATTTTTGCTCAGCCCCGGGTAGCGGCGCAACATTGATGAAAAGCGCTCTTCAACAGGCGTCTTCAGTGTGTTCCATTCGGGTGTTGTGAACGGTTGAATTTCGGCTCTCAGTAGTTCAAGAAGAGGGACTGGGTTGCTGACAGGTGGTGTCGGGTGTTTGGGGCGACCGCTGCGCGAGCGCAGCGTTGTTGTGTGCTGAGAGTGGGCTAATGTTTCTACTAACATTCGTCTCTGGAAATCGTGTGGGCACTGAGTTTTGCAGTGCTGTTTGTATCTGCGCCCCGTCAGTTGAGCCATCGTTGCGTTGGCAATCAGTGGTGTCATTAGATTCAGGCGCTGAGATATGACTTCTGCTGCGTTATGGATGTAATGGAGCAGGGTCGTTTCGATGCTGCCATGCCCTACACGAGTCGCTAAATCGTCGAGTCGTTGATCCAACCTAGTTAGGCATGCCTTGTCGAACACTGGATCGAGTACTATGTCTGAGAATTTCTCGCAAACATAGGAGTGACGGAGACTGTGCGCTACAGCATCTTCATCATACAGAGTCCGTCTCATCTGCGCATTTACGTTCTGGGAGACTATGTTTTCGCTCCAGTTTTTGTCTGACGGCATTAGCAGAGGCTTGGACGTGTTTGCCATCCAGGATTTCAGAGCTACGAACAACTGTGTGTTGGTATCGCTGATTTGCAACTGCCGATCTGCATTGCGTGTTTTAGTGTGCCTATGAACATGCACATCCATCGAGCCATCCGAGCAAAACGTCGCGTCTGCTCTTCTGATTTGGTAGATCTCACCTTCTCGTAGCCCTGCCTCCCGGAGTAGGGTTAACCATGCCCACCAGTTTAGTTCGGTCATGTCATCTGCGGGTTGCTGCGACGTAGTCGCGAACTGAGATGGGAGTATACGGGAGGTGTTCACAAACTGTGCTGAGCGCCCGCGGCTGATGCGTTTGTTGTTCAGATCTGCAAGAACTTGGCACGCTCGGTCTATCGATAGTTGGTTGGAACCGTGTTCGTTCGGTTCGCCGTATATCGCACTTAATTGCTCGAGCAGTTGCTGTTTATCCGCCCTCGTTGCTAGTGGGGGAGGGGCACTCATTAGGTTGAGAAAGGCTGGGCCTAGCTGTGAGAGATACGCCTTGGCGGTACTGACTTTAATTTCCTTTCGTTCCATTTTCATGATTAACCACGCAACGATGGAATGGCTTGCTATAGATAGGCTTGGCAATAGCGCTTGGAGTTGTCGGCACGCCTGCGGGCGAGTCTGAGACGGTGTTGATAGAGCCTGTCGAATACGCTTGTAGTCTTGTGAGTAATGGTCGTCGGCAGGCTTATCCGTGACAGGCTCTGAGCCAAATCGGCGGGTTTCAATGGGGGCCTCAACGCCGCTTACCCAAACTCGATATCGTTGATGATCGAGACCAATAGTTTTGTACTGGCCTGAGAGTATACGGCTTAGATAAGGGGTAATACGACTATGCCGCTCGGTTAGCCAACTGTTGATTATCAGTTCGGAGAAGGCTTCAAAGGATTGATCCAAAGAGAATTCGCGCGCGACATCTGCCCAGTTTAACGGTGTGGTGGGGAAGGCTTCACAGTGACTAAACGCACATAGAAACGCCAAGGTGATTGTATCGGGGTAACATCTGTCTTCAGTGTGCTGGGTCCAACTCTTTGTGTTTCGCATGTTTGCTAACTCGTTGGCTCCGGGTTCCAGCTCATAAGGAAGCCAAATGATGTTGCCACAACGCTGGATAGCGCCTGTTTTCAGCAGGCGCTGACTTAACGCAAGCCAAACAGGCTCTCTAACAACACCTCCATACACAACCAATGACATTAATGTGCAGGCCTGTAGCTGCCATGGCGTTAACTGCTCGATGTTGGTCAGGCGCTCTAGCAATACCGATCTCACTCGGCTCAACGTCGTAACTGACATTACAGCATCGCCGCTAGCCACGTGTTTAGATGTGCGGCAATAGGTTCTAGCTCTGCGACCGTGCAGCAGTCAATCTTGTCATGATCTTTAAACGCGCGTACTACATCGGTCTCGCCAAAGTGTTGTGCGAGTTCGTTCAATGTGGCCTTGCGAGGCCAATTTCGAGGTAGATCGAGGTGTGGCAATAGATCTCGAATCGGCGTCGAAGCCGTCATTAGCGAGGTTGAGAGCATAAGAGTCTGCTCATCGATGGATATTGTCTGAAATAGTGGCACTTCTCCTGAAAGCGCGGGGTTTATCAATGCTGCTAGGGTGCCTGTCATTGCGTGGGCATGTTGGATGTAGTTTTCTAGAGCCTCATGTGCGACTGCCGCTAGAGGTAGTACTCGATATCCCGAACGGCTTTTTTGGCGGACCTGAACCGTGTGATTTAAGGAGTTAATGTCGCCGACGTGAAGCGATTGCTTCGTCAGATGCCTCGAGCCTGTTGCTAGTAGATAGAGCACCATAGCGTGTTGCCCCAACGCGTTGTGTGCGGTGACAACATTGTGAGTGGAACGACATTGTGAAGCGGCTTGCTGCGACGTCAATGCCCGCTGCTTCAATGTTCGTAGCAATTTACTCAAGACATCGGCTTGCAGGATGCCATCGGCTCCTACCGCGCGCTGTGGCGCTAAAACCAGCTCTGATTTCCACAAAATCCCGGCTTCGGCCAGCAGAGTCTTGGCGCTATCATTGAAGTTAAGAGTGAGCGTGTCCGCTGGTTCTGCGCAATAGCTAACCGCGTGGTCTGTCCCCCAGGCTTGCACACTTTGAGCGCCATAGTGTGCTAGCTCTTTGTGTGCAGCCATTGATAATTGCTTCCAGGTCACTCGTTGTGGCAACCCAATCGACTTGAGATAGATGTGTATCATTTTTCTCGCGCTCTGATGCGAGGAGAAGGTTTGCCAGTCCGCTTCCAGAGCCTTGGCTACCTCACGAGGTAGCAGAAACCGAATTGGATCACCTATAGCTAGCACCGCCCCCTCATTTTTCTGCGTATCGAGTCCTAGGTTTGGTGCTCGGCAATCAATTTCGAGATACAGCTCCTGGTTGCAGTAGACCAACCTAGCGGTGCGCGACTTAGCACACTCTGGCATCAATACATACGGGTTCAACCCGGTTAACAATGTGCTGATCAGTAGCCCATTTCCAGGGCTACTGGCCGCACTATAAGCGCGTTGGAGCACATGCAATAGTTCATCCCGATTGGCTCTCGATTCACTCATTTGGCATCTCGCTATCGTGCTGTATGGGCTGTTCCGTTGTGTTTTGGGATTTACTCTGGCGCCCACCACCACTCTGAACCGGTGCCTCGGGAGCGTTTAGGACGCTGTTAATCAGCTCAGTGATGAGAGGGAGCCAGTGACGTGTTTGTTTGGTCGGTTTGGCGTTGCTGCGTTTGCTATTGCCCATGCAAACGAATCCGCCCTGCTGTGTTAATTGCTGTCTCACATAGCCGGTTAGCTCGTGTGCACGGTTGCTGTTAGCTAGCCACAGGTCGAACGCTCGCTGTATTGCAGATGATTGAGAGCAGGGTGGGATTGACATAAACTCCAAAGCGATCACGTCTAAATTCGTCAGTTTTAGCTCAATTTCAGCTCTCCTAACTACTAACAAACCGCTTGTTCTAGCGACTGACGCTGCGTAAGCAAATCCCCCAATGTGCTGGGTGGTGGGTTTGGCTCGGCCTCTAGGCTGAGAGTGATATGCACCTATGCATGGGATTGAGTAGTTCTCGATTGAGTAGTCGTAACATATGTACCTGGAAGCAAATTCAGCGAAACTCTTGCTGATTGGGTCCAAATTGTCAGCAAAGGTCTTGTTGGTTTCAATCTTTAGCCCAATTAGATGCTCAGTAGGATCTGACGCTGTGGTGTTCATTCTTGTTTCCTCTTGAAATGTGCTCACTTACTAAGGGTTGGGTTTTTGTGAGGGGTGGCGTGCGCTGAGTCACAAAAAATGACTTTGTTTTTTTAGTGTCTCTGAATTGGGTGAGATTAGGGGATTTCTGATAGGTAATAACTGCTGGGAAACACATGTCTTGACTTCGTTTTGAAGATGCCAAAACTAGCACTATTTCCGTCGCTAAGAACCCAGGATTCTTAGCGACGGAAATAGTGCGTTAAAATTCTGTTTTTTAAAGCAAAATTAATTGTCGAAATAGCCCAAAAAACCATGGGTTTTTCAGGCTATTTCGACCGCGTTATGAAGCGAGACTAGGTGATACCAATCTACATAAGTAACTGATCATTCTTGCTGGTTAAAATCATCGATGACAGCGTCAACGCTTTTGTAATTAGTCCACTAGTTACGGCAAGCGCCTCCTTGTCCTCAATGATTTTCCCTGCGCAATATCTGATCATTAACTTATCCAGATTGGTGTGAGCCGCAGAGGTGCGTGAGTTTCTAGACCTAGAAAATGAGGTGAAAGCAGGCCTTTATTTGAACCGACCTAGCTATAATCTGTTCGGGTTGCAAATCAATTGCTAGCAGGGAGCTACATGCGAGTTATTATTCAAGAGAACGAAGACGGAGAGCCCTTCTTTGAAATACCCGAAGAGTATCTAAAAGAACTTGGCTGGAAGGAAGGGGATGAAGTCGTGTGGACCCATAACCCCGATGGGAGTTTATCTCTTTCAAAGCCTGGCGAGAACAAGGCGCAATAACGTCTGAGCCGGCTAATTGTGCGTGAACACTTTAGTAGACATAAGCGGCGATTAGCTGTGTTTTTTGTGCTTCCGAGTTAACAAGCTAAGTGTTTAGTGGTCTCGAAACTCCACATGTTTGCCACACAAGCTCGATGTTTCTAAAAGAAGCCTGTTTATCAAATAGACACCGCTTATGTCTTGGCTTCCTTCACAAATCTCAGCCCCTAAAACAATGTACCTTTGAGGCATCGAAGCAGTAAGAACGAACTGTCTGCTCGGGGCAGTAATCAACTTGGCTATCTGACCAACCATAGGTGGCTCAATACTTAGCACATTGCTAGTGGATTCCAAGCCGCGAGGGCGCATTGTGGTAACAGCGCCCAATACGTTGTGTGCAAGTGCTGTTGGACAATGCTCATTGTCAATGAGGTGAAGCATGACTGAGTGATCTAACAAAGATACCTCAATCCCTTTGTTGAGCAGTTTGCCTCGTAATGTGGGATCAACGTGTTTCGGAGGAATTGTTGTGGGGTAGAGCCTACCGTCGCTATCGTATAGAACAACATGTGGTTGCCCCTTATAGCTGCGTATCTGAACGAGTGGTGGGAATAGAATGGATGACAACCTTGTGCACTCATTTGCCAGTAGAGCGTTCATTTTAATTTGTCTGCCTGCTCAGGAAAAGCACGTAAATCCGTGTTGGATTTAATACATCTGAGGCAGGTTTACTAGATCTGACTCAGATTATGGTGTCTCTCAAGCATTTGATTTTGAACAGTTAAAAACTCTATGTTCACATCATTTTCCGCTTCCATACTTGGGCTTCTACAGGAGCAATCAACGGTTGCCGGTGGCCTACAAATTGTCAGTTGCGAGAACTGAGGTTTAATTGATGAGCCATATCAAAATAGGAGACTCTGTAATGGTTAAAGAGAATGAACTGACGAATCTGGAGAAGCTGCTGATATTTGCTTGTGTACATGACGATATGGACACAGCGAGGTCTGCTGCCAGGCAGATGTGGCCGAGACGTTTGCAATCGCTGCCTCGTCGCTACGTCGAATCGCTGACGTCTGATGAAGCCCTTGAGGAGGCTGGGAATCACTTTTCTATTATTGAGCAGAAATGCACTGCGCTCCTAGTAGAGATACACGCCTAAAGCCGCGCTGACTAATCACTACTTGGATAAAGTAACGCGACGGGTTTCACACCACGTCGCGTTTTCATTTCATTCAGGACTTTTGTTCCAATGCCGTTTGATAGTGGCTAGGCTCAAGCCTAAGCGCTCAGCGCTTTTAGACTGAGAAAGGCCGTCACTCTTGCACTGGCTTACTGCGATGGTGGTTTTATTTGAGGCCGGTCGGCCCAGCTTTTTCCCATCGCGCTTGGCACGCGCCAGTCCCTCTTTGGTTCGCTCCCGAATACGGTTGCGCTCAAACTCAGCGAAGGCGCTAAACATCTGGAGCATCAGGCGTCCTTCTGAGCTGTCGAGGTCTGCGATAGGTAAATCTAGGCAGCGAATTGATATTTTCCGCTCGAGCAGCGTTGCAATGGTTTGCTGAACATCGATGTTATCCCTGCCCAAACGATCCAATTTCAACACAACCAACTGATCTCCAGCTTCCATTCGATTGTCCACCAAGTTCTTAAACACCGGCCTGGCGAATGCCTGAACGCTGCCCGAAATTGTTTCACTGAATACGCGATCAGCGCGAACGTCGAACCCCTGACTTTTGATAGCGGTGATTTGGTTTTCGGTTGTTTGCTCGGTTGTCGACACACGGCAATACGCAAAAATCCTCATATAGCGCCTCTTTGGTATCAGAAATTGGTGTCAGCGTAAGGTGAGGTGTCAATACTGACAAATCCTAGGTTTTTGATACCAGTTTGGCGGGTAGGGGAGTGGTGTCGTTTAACGGTCTTTTTAGGTACTGAGGGATTGGGTCTTGCGGAGAGTGACGGTAGTAGCTTTATTCTAATGTTGAATACTCTTCTGTGGTGAATAATTGCTTGGTAGTATAAGCACGTTTCCATAACGTTAAGATTTTGCTTGTCATGACTTCGCCTTTACTCTCTTTTGTCACCTGGTTTTCCCGTTTGGTTTGGCTAAACATCGTTTGGCTGCTGTTGAGCATATTGGGGGGCGGAGTGTTGGGTGTGTTTCCGGCGACCGTGGCGGTGTTAAAAGGCATCGAGGGCTATCAGCAAAGCGGAAAAGCTCAATCTCTGCCGTTGTTATTTGGTCACTGGCGGGCGGCATTTGTCGATGCAAACAAAGTTGCGCTGCCGCTTTTAGTACTGCTGTTCTCCCTTGGCTGGTACTTCAATATGGCTGCGGGAAGCGATGCGCCGCTGCTTGGGCTGTTTAGCTTGGCGCTGCTGCCATTTATGCTGCTCACCTTGCTGTTGTTGGCGTCGGCGCTGTTGTTGGTTGCGATGCCGGTAAAGCCCGGCTTAGGGCTTGTGCGGGCGCTGTTGTTTACTCTGGTGACTCAGCCTGCACTGGCATCGGTGCTGGCGGCCAGTATGCTATTTGGCAGTGTGATGGGCTGGATATCGCCGCTTTATGGGCTGCTGTTGGGATGGATGCCGGGGCTGCTCGCGTTAGTGAGCTTGGCGCGTTGGCGCGGCCTTAGCTTTGCTGCCAGTGCTGACGATAAGGCTAGTTAGGCTGCGGTAGGCAAGCCTTGCTGAGTAGTGTTGGGGAAGTGGGTTGGAGCTTGTCCATGGTGAGCTGGTGGTCGCGCTTGTCTGGGCTTAGTGCACGGCTCAAGGCGCGGAAATCAATCCTGGACAAGGTCGCCATTGAGGCTGCCTGCGTCTGCCCGGGATGGCTGATTGCCAGATTGGCAAAGTTGCGGCTGTCGCTTTGAGGATCCGCACCGTTGGCGGCATCAAAGAGCTCGACCAAGGCATAGCTTGCCAATAGCACATGCCCACCTACGCTGGCACTGTACTCTCCCTTTTTGATGGCCTTCAGTGCGTTGGCTTGCCAGTCTATGCCTCCCAATGCCATTTGCTGGTGTGGTTTGATGCCCAGCTCCCCAAGCGCTTGCTGGGCGCCCAGCGCGCTTTTGTCGGAGGCCGCCCAGATGATGTTTGTCTCTGGGTAGCGCTTTAACAGCTTAAGCGTTTGGCTGCGGCTGCGCTCCGGATCCCAATTGGTGTAGATCAGCTGATTGAGTGTCACATCCGGCGACTCCCCCAAGGCCATATGCAGCCCTTTGTTGCGTTGTCTGGCGATCTCGATGTGTGCGCCGCTCAAGGCGATTAGCTGGTAGGGCGGCGCTTGCGAGGCTTTGGCGCGTTCAATAAGGGCTTTGGCCAATAGATAGCCAGCTTGCACGTCATCAAAGCTAAGGTGGGCGAGCCAGCGGGGATAACGAGATTTATGTGTCTCCAGGCTTGCCATCGCCTCTGGTGGCAGACTGTTCTCCAGCGTGATGTATGGCACGGCGTGTTGTTCAAGCTTGCTAAAGAGCACCTGATTGTCTTCGGTGGGCTGGGCCATAAAGATAACGCCATCAAGCGCTCTGTCTTGATCGATATAAGAAGAGATGGCTAGCCAGTTGCTGCGCTTTTTAGGGCTGACATAGCCCACTTGAAGTTCAACATTCAACTGACATGCCGCTTGCTGGGCGAGCATCACCGCGTTTTGCCAGTGAGGGTTGTCGGCAGAGCCGGGACTAACGAGTAGAAATCGCGACGTGGTAGCGTAGCTTGGGGTGGCGAAAACGAACAATAGCGGGGTTAACAGCAAAATCAAAAAACGCAGCACAACTAGCCTTATCAGAGAATTCCACTTCACAGAGTGTAGCTGCTAGAACATGGCCTGCTGTGGCTGGAATCGCTTGGCGTAGCGTTTTCGTGATCAGCTTTCGGTTAGTGGGAAAGATAACGGCCGAGCGACCGTTATCTTTGCTTTCAATGACTTGCTATTCCATCAATGCACGGTATTGCAGCGAGTAGTCTTTAACGATGTCACACACCGGTTCATGCAGATGCAGGTTGATGGTATCTCCCTCTACATTGTTGCCAGGTGCGCCAATGCCGGTAATGGAGTACTCTCCATCGTTGACAACGCAGTAGTACTGGAAGCCATCGTTGTTAGCGGTCCAGCCTCCGGTGAAGACGCCATAGGGGCCTGAACACCACTGGCAAGAGCCAACGCTGCCACTGCCGTTCCCCCATTCCAAACCCGATAGTTGCCAACCCAGCACACCACCGATGGCATCTTGCAGACTCCAAGCTTTCTCATACCACCGGGCAAACATCTCGGTACGCTTGGCCAGGCCTTGTTCTATCGTGCCAGTGGTGGAGCCGCTGGGGTTACCCTCTTGACGAATGACATTGGCCGGCCAGCTAAATTCGCCAATATAGCCCGGCTTGTCCAGCTCTCGTGCTAGCTGGGCCAGATAGTCAAAGTTATCTAGGCTCTCTTGGTCGGTCATGCTCCACCAAGTGGGGTAGAGGTGAGCGCTGATAGCATCGATGTTGGGATGATCGTTGACGTATTTTAAGTTGTCGTAATCATCGCCAGAACCCGCGTGGCCGAATGAGGACTCCATACCGATGGAGATAAGCTGTTGCGGCGCTTGCTCGCGGATATGGTTGGCGATGTCATCCACCCAGCCGTAAAAACCTTGTAGATCACCGTTGATGCGCGGCTCGTTGGCCAGCTCCCACATCATGATCGTTGGGTCTTCGTTGTACTTATTGCCAGTGAGCTGATTGGTGTGGTTGAACAGGTTGGTGATAAAGCGTTTGAACTGCTCACGCCCTGCCACGTTGGTATAGCCACCATAGCCATCGATATTGCCGAAGTAGTTCCAGTGATCGGCCAGCGATAGCACCAACTTAACATCGTACTGTTCGGCCAGGGCTACATAGTTATCGAACAACTCAAAGCTGCGGTCGATGATCGCCTGCTGCTCTGCACTGCGCTGTGCGGGGTCCATGCTCAGGATAAAGTCATTGCCCACCTTCATATTGATGCAGACACCGTCATGGGTCTTGGTGTCGTTACAGAACATCCAGGTACGCACCGCATTCATCCCGGTATGGGCGACGCGCTTGAAGAAGTCTTCGGCCATTTGTTCGGGCTTGTACATCAGGTAGTACTGGTTGGTACCGTTGAAATAAAACGGTTTGCCGTCGAGCCAAAACTGGCTGCCGTTGGTGGTGACAAAGCCGCTTTGCACTTGCTCACCGACAGTCACCCGCAGTGGCATGCTTATGCTGCTGCCTTCCAGGCCAAAGTTGAAGCTATAGATGCCATCGCCTTGGTTGGCAATGACCAAGGGGCTCTCGCCTTGGTAGTTGATGGCAGCGCCGCCGTTGAGGCTATATACCAGCGCCTGCTGGCCAGCTTTGTTGAAGTGAATCTCAATGTCACTGCCGCTTGGCAGCTGGGTGAGGTTGGCTGGGCTGGTGATCTCCAGGCCACCGAGTAGCGCTACGCTGATACCTTTGAGCCACATATATCCCCAGTCACCGCTGCGCACCTCTACACCGATGCGGTTTACGCCGGCATCGAGTTGGGTGGTGGTGCTATAGCTGTTGTCGCCGCTAGCCTCGAAGCCCATCTTGGTGGCTTGGTTGTTGATTACCAGATGGTTCTCTTTGTAGCCATTGGTGCCGGTGGTGTAGTGCAGGGTAATCTGATATTCGCCTGCACTTTGCAGGTCAAACTCCCAGATACCGCTGCTACCCGCACCTTGTAGCAACACGTAGTCGCCATCGAGGCTCGCACCGCCTGAGAGAGTGGCATCATTGGCTGAGAGATCGATGCTATCGCCCACCGGTGGCGGGGTGGTGCAGTTGTCGGTGCAGCCGCCGTTGTCTCCACCGTTATCGCCGCCGCTGTTATCTCCACCATTATCGCCGCCGCTGTTATCTCCACCATTATCGCCGCCGCCAGTGTTACCACCGCCAGTAAGCTGCTCAATGGTCACCGATTTCACGAACACATAGCCCCAGCCGCCATTGTCGGCGGTGATGCCAAAGCCGGTGTTGCCGGCACCCAGTGTGACGGTGCGTTCAATGCTGACGTCTTGGCCAAGCCCTTGCTGCATGGTGTAGCTTTCTTGGCGATCGCCAATGACCAGGGTATTGGGTTTGTCGCCATCGTTGCCGCCATAGACAAAGGTGACCTTGTAGCTGGCATTCTCCGGCAGGTCGACGTTCCACATTACCGAGCCATGCTTGAGATCGGCGTAGCCGTTGCCCAAGTCCTCAGCGCCACCGCTTAACACTGCATCGCTAATGCCAAGCGTAAGCGACAGGCAGTTCACGCTACAGGGCTCGGGTGTGGTGGTGGCTTCACCGTGCCAGTAGTTATACAGCGAGGTAGCCGCTTGCGGGTTGTATGGCTTTTTCCCAGGATAGCCGTGGCCAGCATCGCCTACATCCATGCCTGCGCCATCGCCCTCGTAGAACTCAATCAGGTCGTAAGGCGGGCCACCTTTCCAAATCAGCAGGGATTTGGCCACGGTTTGAGAGTCCTGCATATAGAGCATCAGGCCGTCAATGGCGATGCGCGCATGTACCTGGTGGGCGTCGTAGCTGATTAAGTCTTCGGCGGGGTTGTTGACGCGATCCCATACATTGGGGGCAATCAAGCCCTTAATGCCCATGCCGTATTCACCTAGGTGAAAGGCGGGAATATCTACCTGTGCCAGTCCGAGCTTACCCATTAGCACCTTCTGCAGGAAGTTCTGTTCATGCTGTTGCAAGGCGTCTTTTACTTGCTCCGGGGTCACGCTGACATCGGTAGAGTTGTGCTGATCGGCACTGATGGGCTCATACACATCCAGCGGCATGTATTGCGACACAGTGATCGAATCAAGCGCTTTGATGTAATCGGCCAGATCGCTACGCTGCTGGGCGTTCATCTCATCGACAAACAGCAGTTGCTTGTTGTTCTCGCCCAGAGGTTGGTTGAGAGCAATCCGCGAGAACCACTGCGCATGCTGTTCCAGCTCGGCCAGATACATCACGTGGTGGCTAAAGTTGTGGCTGAGAATAACGTTCTCCGCCAATAAGGGATCGGCGGCTATTTGACTGCGCACATAATCAACCAGTTCTGCCCAGCGATGGGGGAAGTTCTTGGTTGAATCCATCAGTTCGGCGCCCAGATCAAAGCGTATCGGCTCAGCCAGCGGAAGCGTCGCCTGCGCCAGTGATTGAGCGACAATCTGCAGGCCTTGGTCGATTACGCACAGGTAATCGCTGGCCATCGGGTCGAGCTCATCGAACTCGCCGCGCCACCATTTTGCCCCGGGGTTGGGGTCGATACCGGGTCGGTAGCTGCTGCCAAACAGGCCTTCATCGGTGAAGCGAATGGGGTCGATATGCGGGCGGTAGTTGACCCGCACGTCGCGTTTTAGCAGCTCACTGAGTGAGTAAACCTGATCCGCCACCGTTGGGGTGTTTTCATGTTCACAGTAAATCCCTTCTTCGTAGCTGGTAATGAAGTAGGTGGGGATAAACGAGACTCGCTTGATGTTGTACTCGTCAATGGTTGCCCACTTATGGGCGGCGTTCTGCCCAGTACCGTAGTGATCCGGGTGCCAGCCTGCCCAGACGATACCGACGTTCTCAAACTGACTACGGCCATAGACCTCGTGGTCGTAAAGATCGCCGTAGCCGGGGAAGTTATGGCTTTGCTGTTGTTGGTTGATGTACTGGCTGCTATCTACCCAAGGGGTTGTATCCAGAAAATCCAGGTAGTTGCTGTTGGTACTGTCGTTAACGTAGCAGCCTGCTCCGGGGCTGCTGCAATCGGCAGAGGCATTGTGGGCGCTTAGGCCCAGCGTGAGCATGACCAAGGCTGATAAGGGATATCGGCGTTGCCTATTCACGGTGTTTCTCCTTTGGTTGGTGTTCTTCCATGCTGTATCGCCACCGCTGTGCATTGATCACAACGTTACATGTTGTGATCAATGGTTGGTTTAATGTTGCCAAGCGGTAGCTTGCGGATAGATTAGTTAATAAATGCCTATGTAAATAGTGTAACGTTACGATTTTGTTGGGTGAGAGATGCTTAAAACTGCACCAAATTGAGGCGGTGTGGGTTACATTTTTGCGGTAGGGTTTAGGGCGGTGAAGTGCTCACTCATCGTCGGAGCTAAGGGTGTCGTATGAGGGGGGATATGCGCAGCTTGCCACTTGGCATGGTTAATCCAGCTGGCAGCTAGATGCACTGATTTGCTAACTTGCAAGTTAGGTCACAGTTTGTTCTAGACCGCCCTGGCTGGCAAATAATGCTTTAGCGCGCCTAAGGCGTAGTGCAAGTGAAAAGTGCCGTAGTGCAAAGTGAAAAGTGCAATGCCGAGAAACGACGCTAGCGACGGTATTCGGAAGGGGTGAGTCCAGTTTTATTTTTGAAGACGCGGCAGAAGTAGTTGGTATCTCTATAGCCACAGCGCAATGCTATTTCATCGAGGCGAAAGTTGTAGCGCCGCAGCAAGAACTTGGCGCGTTCCAGCCTGACCCAAGCGACATAATCGGCAAAGCGCATATAGCCTTCTTTGCGAAACAGTCGTGATAAATGATTGGCGGAAATATTGAAGTGCTCGGCAACGCTATCGCGGCTGATAGTCTCGTGAAAATGCTGCTGAACATAGATGCAGATGGTGCGGAACAGGCGCTGCGAGCGTTTCTCAGGCTGTGCCTCAGTGTGCTTTAGCAGATCGCAGCAACTGCCCACAATGCAGCGAACCAGATCCTTTGCCACCTGTTCAGAATGGACGCTATGGCCAATGCTGGTCATCGCCATGGTGAGGTAATCGAGGGTTTGCTCGCGCCCCAAGTTGACACTGAACTTGACCACATCGAAGGAAGTCTGCTCTACGGCAGGCTTGCTGACAAGTGACAAACCCAGATGCTGCTTGCCAAATAATAGGCTTAGCACCGAACACTCATGGCGCCAGTCGGGCTTGTTCCAGGCGTTGGCAGGAATGTACAGAGCGTCGCCTCGGGTCAGCGAAAGCGGCTCCGATTGTTGGTCGCTGATTTGGCTCTCGTAGTTGCCGCTAAACACCAACTCTAGCCGTGGAAAGTTAACCTGATAGCTGGCTGGTGGCGGAGGCGATTGATCACTGGCAAAGCATACTCGGCTATTGCCATGCAGTTCGTTCAGGGCGCCATCCATTAGCTCAAGGAAGTGATCTTTCATCCAGTTGTCGCGGGTCGTTCATGTGAGCCGTAACGATACGAAACTCACTTTGGTGAAACAAGTGTGAAACCCGGGAAGTGTTAACTGTCCCGGGTTTATTCGTTGCTACTTAAGGTGTTCAGCAATTTTTTCCATAATCTGCGGCGCTTTTTTTACCGCATCACTGACGCTGACTCGCACCACTTTCTTATTGGAGAAACGCTGTTCGTTCTTAATCGCCAGGTCGCGGGTAAGGATAATCATATCCGCACTGTCGACCTCGGACTGGCTTAACTCGTTCTCGATGCCAATAGAGCCTTGGGTTTCGATCTTCACCTGCCAGCCTTTGTCTTTGGCCGCTTTTTCCAGCGCTTCTGCCGCCATGTAGGTATGTGCTACGCCAGAGGGGCAAGAGGTGACGCCTAGTATTTTCATGTTGCTTTTCCTTAATCAAATTCCAGCTCTAAGCCGTTGTTGGCTTCACTGGCTGGGGTCTTTTCGCGTTGGTCTACCGGTTTCTTCAGTGCATTGACCATCAGCGCGGTGGCCAGTGAGCCTGCCAGCGTTGCCAGTAGGTAGAACAGACGGCCATCCACCACCGGTAGTACGATCAATCCCCCCCATGGCGCGTGGTTCGCGACGTTGAACATAAATGCCACCACGTTACCGACGATGCCGCCTACCACGATGGATGGGATGACCCGCAGCGGATCGGCAGCGGCAAAGGGAATGGCCCCTTCGGTAATACCGATGCAACCCATGATGGCTGCAGCCTTGCCGGCTTCGCGCTCTTCTGGGGAGTAACGTTTAGGGGAGAGTAGCGTGGCTAGGAACATGCCCAGTGGCGGTACGCAGATCGCCACGCCCACGCCACCCATCAGCTCGGGGTGCTCAAACACCTGGGTTTGGGCAAACAAGGTGGCCACTTTGTTGATTGGACCACCCATATCGAATGCGGTCATGCCGCCCAAGATAGTACCCAGTACCACTTTTGACGCGCCGGCCATACCATTTAGCCACTCATTCATCCCCGCCATTGCCATGGCAATTGGCGTTCCGATCACCCAAATCACCAATGCTGCCACGATAAAGGTGCCGCCGATGGGCAGGATAAAGTAGGTGGAAACGGCGCGTAAGCGTACCGAGAGTGGAATACGCTTCAGCTGATTGACCACGTAGCCGGCCAAAAAGCCGACAATGATCGCCCCCAGAAAGCCAGTGCCTACTTGATTGGCCAGATAGGCGCCAATCATACCCGGCGCCAAGGCTGGCCGGTCAGCGATGGAGTAGGCGATATAGCCGCCCAGTACCGGGACAAACAGGGTAAAGCCTGCAATCCCCATATCCCAGATCCCCGTGAGGAAGACCCCTTCTGGCTGCGCGCCTTTACCATTGAGCATGACCGAGAGTGCTAACAGCACCCCGCCCGCCACAATAAAGGGCAGCATATGACTGGTACCTGTGAGCAGGTGCCGTTTGAGTTCGAGTATCTTGTTCTTCATCGTTCATTCCTGTGATGGTGTTTTATTCCCGGATGCCTCACCGGGTGCCTTCGACGTCCTTGGAGCATGCAGGATCATTATTAGAAGCGATGATGGCTTGAATAAATGGGACTATTCGACCTGAGGCTGGAGTTTTGTAACCACTATAAACGGCTGTGAGAAAGCTCACGTTGAAACCCGCAGATTGAGTGTCTGGCACTCAGCGGATGTGAACTCAATCAAGCTTTGGCTGGATGGTTACAAAACTCCAGCTAATGCCGATTTAATCCTCTGACGCGCGGTGGCGGCGGCTTTGTATATTGGCTGTAAGTTTTTTGTACAAGGAAGCACAATGAGGATTGTTGCCGTTACTGCGTGCCCCACGGGCATTGCTCACACTTACATGGCTGCCGATAAGCTGATCAATGCAGCCAAGCAATTTAAAGTGGCCATCAAGGTCGAGACTCAAGGGGCGATGGGGGTAGAGAATCGCCTCAGTCGTCAGGATATCGATGCGGCGGAGTTGGTGATTTTGGCTGCCGATATCCGTATCGAGCAACCGGAACGCTTTGAAGGGAAGCCCTGTCTGCAGGTTTCAATCAGTGAAGCGCTCAACCAGACCGAGCAGCTGCTCCTCTCCACCATGAACGGGAGGACGCCACAATGACCGATTTCCAACTGAGTTTTATCTGTCCCTTACCCAATGGCCTGCATGCGCGTCCAGCCACCGAGTTGAGCCGTCGCTGTCAGGCCTTCGAGTGTGACATCAGCCTGCTTAATCACCGCTCCGGCGAGCGGGTGGATGCGAAGAGTATGTTGGCGCTGGTAGGGAGCGATACCTTACATGGTGACAGTTGTGTGATGAGTTTTGCCGGGCCACAGGCCGAGTCTGCCTGTCAGCGGATTGGCCAATTTGTCGAGCAGGAACTGGCGGATAGCGACGCTCCCTTAGATAAACTGTCGTCGACCGCGCTGGAGTTGCCGCCTTCATTAACCCGCCTACAGCCGCAATACCATCGTGGCACGACCGTGGCCAAAGGCTTGGGCGAGGGGCGCGTGTGCTTCTCGCATAGCCGCCAGCTCGAGGTGTTTGTTTGCCCCGCCGACACACAGGAGTGGGCACGCTGGCAACGTAGCTGGCGCAAGCTGGAGCTGGATTTGCGTGAGAAGTTGGATAACAGCAGCCAAGTGGCCAGCGAGCAGGCGCAGATCCTCGACGCGCAGTTGGCGATGTTGCTCGACCCCGGCTTGCAAGCAGAGATCGAGCAGCGGCTAAGTACCCAATCGCTGGGCGAAGCCTTGGTGGACTACTACCAGCAACAGCGCCAACAGCTAGAGCGCTCGTCCAGTGCTTATCTGCGCGAACGGGTGCTGGATATTGAAGATCTGTGCTGGCAGCTCCTGTGTATCGCCTATCCGGAACAGTCGCAGAGCAGCACCCTGACTCTCAGCGAGCCCTCGGTGCTGGTGGCACAACACCTCACCCCCAGCGAGTTTATTGCGCTGGATAAAACCAAGCTGCGCGGACTGGTGCTGGTGGACGTAGGGCCAACCTCGCACACCGCCATTCTCGCCAGAGCCTTCGATATTCCCTGCATCAGCCTCGATAAGCTGGAGGGGGTCGCGCTGCAAAGCGGTGAGATGGTGCAGCTGCTGGCCGATTATGGGGTGCTGATCTATCAGGCATCAAAGGCGGTTCGCCAGTTCTACCGGCGCGCGCGCAAACTGCAGCAGGCTGAGCAGCTACGGCAAAAGCAGCAGATAGACTCCTTGGCGGGCAATTTGTGTTTGGAGGTCGCGGCCAATGTGGCCAGCGACAAAGAGGTCAAGCCGGCCATTGGCAAGCAGGCCGATGGGGTGGGGCTGTTTCGCTCCGAGCTGGTATTTATGGAGCGAGATTGCGCGCCCACCGAACTCGAGCAGGTGGCGATCTACAGCAATGCCTTGAAAGTGGCCAAGGGCAAGCCGGTGATCTTTCGAACCCTGGATGCCGGCGGCGACAAGCCCATCGATTACCTGCCGCTGCCCGAGGAGACAAACCCCTTCTTGGGCTACCGGGCGGTGCGGATCTACCCGCAATACCGAGAGCTGTTTGAGACCCAGTTGCGAGCGCTACTGCGGGCGGCCCTACACGGCAATGCCCGGATTATGATCCCGATGGTTAACTCGCTCGAAGAGCTACGTTGGGTGAAACAGCTACGTTGTCAGGTGGAGCAAGAGCTGTTGGACGAGCAGATCGAGTTTGCCCACGATGTACCGCTGGGGATCATGCTGGAGGTGCCCAGCTGTGCCTTCATCCTCGATGCGCTATGCGCTGAGGCCGATTTCTTTAGCATCGGCTCCAATGATATGACGCAGTATCTGCTGGCGGTCGACCGGGACAACCCGCATGTGGCTGGCCTGTATCAGACCATGGTGCCAGCGTTTATCAACCTGCTGCAAACGCTTAGCTCGACTTGCCAACGTCATCAGCGCTGGCTGGGGCTGTGTGGCGAGATTGCGGCCAACCCACGTTATCTGCCGCTGTTTGTGGGAGCCGGGTTAACTGAGCTCAGTATGAGCGCCGGGGCGATTATGCCGATTAAAGCCACGCTCGCGTCATTGGATGTTTCCGACTGTCAGATGCTGTTCACGCAAGCCTGCCAGTGCGCGACCCAGGCGGAGCTGGAGGCCTTGCTGAGCGAATGGCACAACACTCAGGCGCAGCGAGGTCTTATGGATGAGGGCTGTGTGTTCGACGATGCCGACTTTACCAGTAAGGAAGATGCTATCCATGCCTTAGTGGGCAACTTAGTGGTTGAGCAGCGTTGTGAGCAAGCGGTTGCCTTGGAGCAAGATGTGTGGGCGCGCGAGATGGTGTTTAGCACTGGGCTGGGCAATGGCTTTGCCATCCCCCATACCAAGTCGGAGCATATCGCCAGCTCAACCATCTCCATTGCCAAGCTGGCCAAGCCCATCGACTGGCAAGATGATGGCCCAGCCATTGAGATGATCATCCTGCTCACGCTGAATAAGCAAGACAGCGATCGGCATATGCAGATCTTCTCTAAGCTTGCACGTAAGCTGGTCCACGAGGAGTTCCGTCAGCAGTTGTTAGCGGCGCCTTCCGCCAGCGAGATCCTCGACATCCTCTATACCGAACTGGGTGAGGTTCTTGAGCCTGCCTAGCTGGTTGCTCGGTAAGCGCCAGGCAAAGAAAAGGGGTGTTAGTGAACACCCCTTTTACTTAGCGAGCTAGCCGCTGTTTATAGCGTTTTTACTAGCAGTACACCCGGGCCACCGCACCGCCGCTGCTCACCCAGTAGCTGCGTGCATAAGCGGGGATGAATGCCGATTGCCCTTTCGCCAGCACTAAACGCTCACCATGTTCGTGGGTCAGTTCAACCGGCGCGTCTACCGAAATCACAATCTCAGCTGAGTGTACCTCTACCGCCTGCTCGCGCGGGCTTTGGTACAAGCTGAAGTTAAAGTCATCCACTGGGATTGGGTAGTGCAGGGCACAGCCATCGACTTCCGGGCGGGAGGTTAGCCAAAACTTTAGCGAAGGCAGAAATAGCGTACTGGTCACCAGCTCATCGATGTCGATATGTTTTGGCGTTAGACCCGCGCGCAACACGTTGTCAGAGTTGGCCATAATCTCAATGGCCGTGCCTTTGATATGGGCATGTGGGGTACAAGCTTCCAGAAACATTGCTTCGCCCGGCGCTAAGGTGATCACATTTAACAGCAACGGGGCGAAGATGCCGATATCGTCGGGGTATTGCAGGTGCAGATCGCCAATTAAGCCAAACAAGGCATGGCCTTGTTTATCATCGATGTACGCCAGTAGTTGGGTAATCGCCGTCCGTTTGGCTTCTCCTTCTAGCGCCAGCAGGGCGCTGAAAAAGCACTCCAAGCCCTTTTCATTGCTCGGTGCTTGGGTTTGCTCAATCAGTTGATTAATGGCCGGCAGGTTGATGAGCTCCAGCAGCTCGAGGATTTCGTCGAAGGGGCGGAAGCCATTCATTGCCAGGAACGGAGTAAGTGCGTATACCAGCTCCGGTTTGTGGTTTGGATCTTTGTAGTTGCGCTCGGGCGCATCCAGCGCGATGCCTTGTTGGTTCTCTTTATGGAAGCCGTGGTGCGCCTGATTCTTGCTCGGGTGCACCTGAATCGACAGCGCCTGATGGGCTGCCAGAAACTTGGCTAAAAAGGGCAGCTCGCCAAAGCGTTCACTGGTTTGCTGGCCCAACACGGCCACTGGGTTTTCGCGAACGAACTGGTTCAGGCATTGCTTCTCACCATGGATCTCGATGCGAGAACTGGCTTTAGGGTGGGCGCCCATCCAGATTTCAGCCTGTGGCTTCTGGTCTGGATTGGCAAGCTCAAACAGCTCGGTAAAGGCATGCGGGCTTCCCCATGCGTAATTTTGGACAGCATTATCCATCGTGAAAAACACGGGAAGTGTATTCATCGTTCGGGCTCCGGTTAGGGATAAGGTGGCGACGTAAGAAAATGCCCCTCTTGCGAGGGGCTGCGGTATGAATTAGGAGCTCAAGACCGCAAAAGGGTTAGGCCAGTTCAGCGCTCGGCTGACGGCGGAGTTTTTTCAGGGCGATGGCAACCAGGGCGGTGGTAATCGCGCCGGCAGCCATGGCGAACAGCGCCAATAGCGGCTTGTTGATAGCGCCGACTAGGGCAACCACTGGGCCACCGTGTGCCACGCTGTTGGTGATGCCAAAGCTAAAGGCCATCACGGCGGCGACCATCGAGCCAAGTACGTTGGCCGGGATAATCGCAAAGGGGTCGCGGGCTGCAAACGGGATAGCGCCCTCGGAAATACCCACCAACCCCATGGCGCCGGCCGCTTTACCGGTTTCAATCTCGGCATCATCGAACAGCTGCAGGTGACGGCCGAGTAGGGTAGCCAGAGACATACCCAATGGCGCAACCGGGATGGCGCAGGCCATCGCGCCCATGAACTGGGTTTCGCCGCTGGCAATCATGCCCACTGAGAACAAGAAGGCGACTTTGTTAAATGGACCGCCCATATCAAAGCCGGCCATGCCGCCCAGTACGATGCCCAGCAGTACCACATTGCCGCTGCTCATGGAGGTTAGCATTGCCGTCAGGCCTTCCATCAGGCCGGCGATCGGGGCACCGATTACGAAGATAAACAGTCCTGAGATAAACAAGCTGGCGCTGATTGGCGCAATCATGATGGGCACCAAGGGCTGCACAAACTTGTGATAGCGGCGGGTGGACACCCATTTCACAAAGTAACCCACCAAAAAGCCCGCTACGATGGCACCGATAAAGCCGGTGCCGGCTTCGGCGTCGTAGAAGCTGCCGGTGTTAGCAATCCAGCCACCGATGAGGCCGGGGGCCAGTGCGGGGCGATCGGCAATGGCATAGGCGATATAGCCGGCCAAAATCGGGATCATCAGGGTGAAGGCGATGACCCCCACATCGAGGATCTTGTTCCAGCCGCTACCGTCTGGGATCTGCATGCCGGTAGGCGTTGGTTCGCCGCCGATGGCTAAGGCAAGGGCAATCAGCAGGCCACCGGTGACCACGAAGGGAATCATGTGTGATACGCCGTTCATAATGAAGCGGTAGATATCGCCGCGCGCCTTGCTGATCGCGCTTTCGCTTTGCTCGCCCTGCTGTGGGCCCTCGGCTTGATAAGTCGGCGCCTGTTTTACTTCGTCAATGAGCTGCTTGGCGTTACGGATCGGCGCTTTTACCCCGGTCTTCACCAGGCGTTTACCGGCAAAGCGGCTCATCTCTACTTGGCGGTCACTGGCTACGATAATCCCCTCGGCGCGGGCGATATCATCAGCACTCGGGCTGTTTTTTACGCCAATCGAGCCGTTGGTTTCAACAATTACCTCATAGCCCATCTCGGCGGCGGCTTTCTCCAGCGCTTCTGCGGCTAGGTAGGTGTGCGCTACGCCAGCAGGGCAGCCGGTCACACCAATAATCAGCCCTTCGGTAGCTTCTTGTTGGTTTTGCTGCTCTTTTTTCCCTAGCAACAAAGTCAGGGCTTGCTCAGGCGTTTCGGCGTTATAGAAGGCCTCAATAAAGCCCTCTTCAATAAACTTGGAGGAGAGCTCAGTGAGTACCTCAATGTGGTGGTTAGCACCGCCATCCGGTGAGGCAATCATAAAGAAGAACTTGGATAGCTCGCCGTCTTCTGCGCCGTAATCGATACCCTCGCGGCTGATACCAATGGCAACCGCCGGCTTAGTCACCGCTTTGCTCTTAGCGTGAGGCAGGGCAATACCCTCTTCGAATCCGGTGTTGCCCAGCTCTTCGCGGGCCAGGATATCATTGAGGAAGGCATGTTTGTCACTGATGCGCTGCTGTTGATACAGCACCTCGATCAGCTCTTCAAACACCGCTTGTTTAGTTTTGGCTTGTAGGTTGAGGCAGATTAACTGCTCATTGATCAGCTCGGTAATCATCCGTATTGCTCTATCAGTGGTACGTGTTGTGAGTGGCAATTGTGCGTGTGGCAGACCTCTGTTGATAGTGAACCAAAGCGGCAATTACTGGACATTTGTGACATCTGTACTTAAATGTGATCTGCATCAGGTAGATATCAAGTATTGATGAAATTGTCTACTTGTGCCAAAGTTTCCAGCTTATCGCCGTTCCATCAATAGTAGAACGCATAGCTCAGTAGGAACAAACGAAACTCAAACTGGATTATTATGGCATTTACTGGATTTAAGTATTGAAACGTTACACCCAGGTCGTCGGGGAGCTACTCGCCAACCAGCGACAATTTCAGCAGATTGTATTCGCTGGCGACAAGCAGACACCGCCGAGCTTTAGCTATCAGGTCAACTTTCCGCGCATTGAGTGGGTGCTCGAGGGAACTTACCACTGTGAGATAGATGGCCAAGCTGGATTATCACAGCACTTAAAACTGCTGCGTGATGACGCGCTGTATATCCCGCCTAACTGCTGGAACAAGCCTGACTGGCAGCAAGATTGTGAGGTGTTGTCGATACTGTTTGGTCGCCGCCAGCTAGGTATCAGCTTGATTGCTTATAGCCAAGAGCAAGGCGAGTTCAGCCACATCGAGAAACACAGCACCCCGGCGCGCACTGGTCATGCCATCGATAATATGCTGGGCGCGATGAATGGCCTGGCTAGTGAAACCCAGCAAGCCCCCATGGCAAGCTATCAGTTGAGCGCACTGATTAGCTATGTGCGCTCGATGCAGGTGGTGCCGGAGCCGACGTTGGAGTCGCGCAGCAGCAACCTGTATCAGTCGATGTGTATCTTTATTCAGGAAAACTACCAGCAGCCGATCAGTCGTGAGAGTATCGCTGCCCAGTTTCACATCACCCCCAGCCATGTATCGCGGCTGTTTCGCCAGCATGGCTACATGCGCTTGGCCGATTACATAACCTGGGTACGTATCGACCGAGCCAAATTCATGTTGAAAAAGTACGCCCTCCGCCTTGAAGAGGTTGCCTTACGCTGTGGCTTTCAAGACCCCAACTACTTTTATCGGGTGTTTAAGAAGAAAACCGGGATGACGCCGTCGCAGTACCGGGGCACCCGCGCTTAATCACTGATCAGGGTGCGGCGCAACAGGGCTTGCAGCAGTAGCGGGCTATCGCAGGTGAGAAGCTGCTGGCAAAACGCTGGCACCAAGGTGGCTTTTGACAGCCTGGCGAAGGCCTGCACCATCTCACGACTTGGGCGCTTGGGCAGAGACAGCGCGAGAATCAGGCTAACCGGCCCGAGCCTTGAGCCCCAATCACAGGCTTGGGGGAGTGGGATCACCGCTAAAGCCGGCTGGGGTACCCATTCGTTAATCACATGGGGCAGCGCAATACCATTGCCCATGACGGTGGCGGATACCGACTCGCGTTTCTCAAACTCCTGCAGCAGCTTGCTAGGAAAGTTAGCGGTAATCAGCTTGCTGGCGGTGGCAAGGATGGTGGCTTTGTTTTGGTAGAGCGCATCTTGGCGATAGCGGTGGTAGTGGAACTGCAGTTCAAAAGGTGGCGTTAAGGTAGTGGGCAGCGCGGGGGCTTTCGGCTCGCCAATAAAGCTTCTTCGCAGGCAGCGCAGCAAGCAAAAGTGCTCGTTGATGAACTCGGTGAGCACCATCTCTGCCAGCTCCGAATCGGGGCCTTCTATCTGCAGTTGACAGATATCCCAGGGCTGGCTGCCCACACTCAGTAGCTGTAAACGATGCTGAGCATCGCCGCGCTTGCGTCGGCTCAGGTTGTAGAGCACCACCACTGAGCGAAAGTAGCCGCAGAGCTTGCGCAGTTCACCCAGTGCTTGGATGGGCAAGGCTTGCTCACCCAACATAAAATCGATACTGCGTAGCTTCACTATCCAAGCAGCCCTTGCAGCACCGAACGGGCATCCAATAACACTTGCTCAATGGATACCTGTTTGATTTTGGCGCTGTTAAAGCGCTCCATATGCTCCACCTTAATGTCTGAGGCGATAAGCACTAAATCGGCATTGCTGATGTCATTGGCGGTAAGTTGATTCTCAATGCCCATGGCCCCTTGGGTTTCCACTTTTATCTGGATCCCCAGCTTAGGCGCATGCTTGCTCAATTGATCAGCAGCCATGTAGGTGTGGGCGATACCGGTGGGACAGGCGGTGACGGCGACAATATTCATGCTAATTTCGCTGACGGAACAAATGGTGGCGCGATTATAGCGCATCAAATCTGAATCGCATGCCTTTAGCGATCAACTGCTGCTGCGAAGAACCCAATGCCAAGGCTTAGTTTTTCAAAAAGGTCTGTTAACTAAGCGCATCGATGCAATGACAAGCCGCTCGCCAAACACATCAGCCAAAAAGGCGTGACTAGGGCAACAAGTGGTCCTGGCACGAAGAGGGCGATGCGCTGAACGCTTCTAAACAGTAACGTCGGATTAATCCTGCTTCTTTCATTGCCAGAATCTCGATCTCCATCGCGGGCTGTAGGTGGGCATATTGCTCATGGATGTAGTGATACATGGCAACGGTTTGCATCTTCCCGGCAGACACAACCTCATTGGCAAACTCTTCGCTGTTGATAAAGGGTAAGGCGCCAACGTCGGCTTGCACAAATACATCAACCCGTTTGCGCTTAACCTTTAGCAAGCCATTGCGGATATTGGTGATGGTGGACAGTCTGTCGGCACTCACTGTGCGCTCAAGGTTTTGCTGGGCAACTAGTACACCACGTCGGTACTCCACGCTTAGCGGGGTATTGTGAAAGCTTTTCCAACCTTGTTTGAGGGAGATGCCAGAGTCGGCATGAACATAGGCAACGAGGGTGACCTGATAGAGCGGTTCGTTGATGCGGATCTGGCTGTTATGGCGATAGAGGTACTCCCAGACTCGGCCAAACTGGCCATCTATCGTCCCAGTTTCTGCCAGAATCGACGCCCTTGCCTCGGGGACCGATACGATAGTGACATCGATGCCCAAACGTCGATACAGCTCGCGATAGGCCTTGGATAACCAGATATAGCTTGGCGAATCGCTGGGTTGGTTGGAGTAAAGAGTAAATACCCCCTGCGTTGGCGTTTGGCTTGCGAGGGCATTGCCATGAAAGGCTAAGAGAGCGAGTAGCAGTTGAATAGTTTGCCTTTTCATATACCCCGGCAGACATGTTTGTTGAATATCGCTACTCAGTATAGAAGCTCTCTTGGCGTGAGCTTTGAAGTGCAGACCAAGAAGGTGTGAAATGTGCTATCCGCTAGGACGAGTGGGCTGCCAACATCAAGCGGCATAGGGAACGCCGCTTGATGTTGCGTTGGGAGGCACTAGCTTAGGCTAACCCCGCTTTTTGCTGGGCCTGTTGGCTGTAGGTGAGCGCATCGTTAAGGGCGGTAAACTCAAACACCTCAATGGGGGCGGGGCTGAGTTGCCCGGCAGCGACTTGCTCGAGTAGCTGTTCGCCTTGCTGCATCAGCTGCTGCCAATCATCGCTATCGCCAAACTCGTGCAGGCCACCCAGTGCGACTTCATGGTAGGAGATAGCACGGGTAAACGGCGGGTCGATAGGCGTGGGGACTCGGCCCAGAATTGCCACAATATGCCCGTTAGCCTTCAACAAGCTCGCTAGCTTCGCTGCGCCTTGCTCGCCACGGGCGTCGATGGCGGCGTAGTACTGGCGAGTAAGCGAGTGCTCGTCGCGATAGACCTGGCGGATATTCAGCTGCGCTGCTTGTGCGTCACTTAAGCTGCCCGAAATCACATCCACCTCAAAGCCGCGTAGATGTGCCAGTTGGCAGGTTAGCTTGTTCACTGCGCCCATCCCCGCCGCCAAGATGCGGGCGCCGCTGCTGCTTGGCACTTTGCTGATGGCTTGCCAGGCGGTGAGCAGTGGGCAGGGAAGGGCCGCCGCGGCGGTTAAGGCCACGTGTTCGGGGACGCGCATCACTTTGCTGGCGGCAATGTTGGTAAAGTGGCCAAAGCTGCCGGGTTGGGATAGCGCATGATGATAGGCGACCCGTTGACCCACCAAAGTGGGGTCGACATCGGCGCCAATAGCCTCAATCACGCCGGCCCCGTCAACGCCGGCCCCGTCAACGCCGGGTACGTGGCCTGCGGGCCAATTAAGGGGGTTGCCTTGAATAAACTTCCAATCTACTGGGTTGATGCCTATCGCTAGGTTGCGGATCTGCACCTCGTCGGGGGCGGGGGCTGACAGAGTGGTCTGATTCAGTGCGACGCTGCGCAGCTTGGGATCGCAGGTCCATGCGTGTTGGGTAGAGCTTGTCACGTTCTCTCCTTAGCTTAATGAGCAAAAAGCCAGCCTCACTGAGGCTGGCTGTAGCGTGTTGCTATCGCGGAATGCGACTAGTCGTAGGTGGCCGACAAGAAGTGAATATTGTCGAGGTAGACCGAGCCATCTAATGGCAGCATATCGCCGACCACACAGATGAACAGGTCAGGCACCTTGCTGCTGATATCACCCAGCTCAATCACCACTGACTGCTTGTAGTACTCCTTGCCGTTCATTGTCACCTTCTCTAGCTCACTAACTGGCTGGCGGTACTTGTCTACGTCCAGTTTCACCCAGCCGTCACCGAGAGCGGCGTATGGGCGTACACCGCCTTGGTCATTGGCATTAGCCGGTATGTACAGGTCGAAGGCGAAGCGGTTGTGTTGCTTGAAGTTCGGCAATAGCTGGTTGCGCAGTTTCAGCTCTTCCCAATCGTTTTTGCCCGACCATTCCAAGTTCAATTTAAGCATTGGGCTGCCCAGCTCGCTGCTCACTTCCAGTGCATTAGCTTTCCACTTGGCCTGCCAGGAACCTTCTTTTACCCAGCCCTGAAGGGTACCGTCGCTGAAGTCAAAGGCGTGCGAGACCTCATAACCGGTCACGGGACGGTCGATGGTGACGTTAATTTTATCGGTGATGCGCTTGCCGTTATCCAAAGTGGCAACGGTAATTAGCGTGTGTTCGCCAAAGCCTAGTGCTTCGCTGTCGATGCTGGCTTGATAGTAGCCATCGGCATTCGGGCCGAGCATATCCACATTGCCTGCAGGAGTGCGTAGCAGTACCGATTTGGTTTGCTGCTGCTCGTTTACCACGTAGCTGCTGATGGTAATTTCTGGATCGGACAGGGTCATGCCATCGATGGGGAAGGCAAAGTAAACCGCGTCATCGACCTGCGCACCATTGAGGAGGCGCTGGGTGTGGGCCTCCAATACCTGCTGGGTGCGTCCACCGTCGGCCAGTACCCGGAAGCCGTCGTAGTTAGGGTAGAGCTTGTCGGCGGCATACTTGTCGTAGCTGGTAAGGATCCAGAACATGGTACCGGCCGCGCCACCCTCGGTCGCGACTTTATTCCACTTATGGTAAATCAAGTCGCGGTTGAAGGGCTCTGCCGCGCCAATACCATACTCTTCCAAGACCACCGGCTTGTTGGCTGCCGCAGCGGCCTCAAGGTGCTCGGTAATCCACTGATTACCCCACTCCAGCGGTTCATGGCGGCCCCAATGCTCGGGGTAGAGGTGGAAGGTGCCGTAGTTAATCTCGGGCAAGCTAATTAAGCGCTCCCAGTCGACACCTTCGTTGCCGTTGTAGGCCCAGTCATCGCTGCCTGGACGGGTGAAGAAGCCCTCATCACCGAGCGCGATCAGTTGGTTTGGTGCCAGTTCGCGGATGTATTCGCTCATCTCTTTGGCCCAGTCATAGAGCAGCTCGCCGCTCTTGTCTGACTGTGCGCGTGGCTCGTTGGCAAGCTCCCAGGTCATGATGGTGGGATCTTGGTTGTAGGCTACGCCAGTGTAGCGGTTGGTGTGGGTTAGTAGGTATTCAACATAGGCTTTATAGGCTTCGCGGGCCTCTGGCATTCGGTAGAAATCGTCATGGTGCTCGCCGCCTAACCAGCGTACGTATTGCGGCATACCACCGAAATCGGCCCAGTTGTTGGTCAGTGCTATGACCAGGCGAATACCACGCTTTTGCGCTTCGCTGATGGTGAAGTCCAAACGCTCCAGCGAGCTCTTGGCCTCGGCGCTGGTATACACGCCCAGTTCTGATTGGATGCTATGGCCGTGCTTGATGCCATCCATAAAGCCCCATATCCGCAGCGCATTTAGCCCCATGGCTTGGGCGTCGTCGAGTACCGAAGTAATGGCTTTGTTATCGCCATAGTGCATGTAGTAGTTGTTGCTGCCTGAGAAACGGAAAGGTTGTCCATCCAGGAGCAGTTGTTCACCCTGTTGGGTAATAAAGCTATCCATTTTGGCAATGTTGTCAGTGGCTTGGGGGGAGCTGATGGTATTAGCCCCGCAGCCTGCCAGGCCCAAGGTGGCTGCAGCGATATAAAGCAGCGATTTATTCATGGAGTTGCATCCCTATAACAGTTGTTTGATTCCCGCTAAGAGTAACCCTTAGCAAGTTAATGAAAACGATACGATTCAACTATTTCGATCGATGTATCGTTTTTGTAAGCTTGCCTTAATCATTGTGTGCTGCAGATCACAATAGCGCTTGGTTGGCGCGGTTAATGCTGACTTCATCCGCATTGAAGCGGGATTCATCAACAGTCTTACTGTGATTCTTATCGAGTAAATCTGCTGAAAGAGGCCCGTAAGGTGATAGCCTTCACAGATATTAACGTTTCGATTATCAGGGATCTTGTCATCGATAAATCGTAACGTTATGGTTTGTCGGGTTGGTGAGGGCCAGATAGTTGTAGCTCCGCCATTGCGATAAGCTACCTCTAATAATATGAAGGAATGAGAATGATGAAATTGCCGATGCTAGCTAAGACAGCTATTGCCACAGCGCTTGCGTGTACAACCTTAATCGGTACTGCTCAGGCACAAAGTCAGGATGTGAAAGGGGAGATTACTTTTTACACCAACCGTACCGACTTGGTTGAGTCCGGCGTTTATGACCGCTATGCCAAAGACTTCAAGGCGCTGTACCCTGAAGTGACCGACATTAAAGTAATTGGCTTTGCTGATTACCAAGGCGGTTTGCGTCCACGTATGAATACCGGTGACTACGGTGATATCGTGTTGATTCTGCCGTCAGTTCCCTCTGAGCAGTACGGTAACTTCTACGAGCCACTAGACTTGTATGCTGCTGATGAGATCTACTTCCATGATGCTTGGTCGCACGATGGCAAGAACTACGGCATCTCCATGGGTAACTCGGTAGAGGGCCTGGTATACAACAAAGAAGTGTTCGCTGAAGCGGGCATTGAAGTGCCTTTTAAAACCCTCGATGAAATGTACGCCGCAGCTGCCAAACTAGCGGCCATCGATAAAATTCCGTTCTACGTAAACTTCGGTGCCCAGTGGCCACTACAACAGTGGGATAAGTTCCCGATTGTTGCTGAAGGCGACGGGAACGTCTATGAAATGATGCTTGAGCAAGAGCAGCCGTTCTCCGGTGATACAGCCTATAACGCGTCGCTAAGTGTGTTGAAAACTCTGATCGACAACCAGTGGACCGAGAAGGATCTGATGACCAACTCTTGGGAAGAGTCTAAGACCTTCCTGGCCGAGGGTGATGCGGGTATGTTCTATCTGGGCAACTGGTTTATCCCACAGGTTATCGACCGTGGCATCGACAGTGACAAGCTTGGCTTTATGCCAATCCCGGGTGATAACTCCGGCGAGCTGCGCGCACAAATGAACCACGACTGGGGCTATGCCATCAGCAAGCACTCAGACAATAAAGCGACCGCCAAGGCCTACCTGCAGTTTATTCTGGAGCAGTCTGATTTTGATACCGTGGCTGGCTTTATCCCAACGGTGAAAAGCCGCGAGCCGTCGCTGCCACAGCTGAATGAATACATGTCTTACCAGCCACGCGTTATCCAAACGCCAACCAACTCTTCGACCTTCATCGAAGTGACCAACCGTTCGCAGATCGACTTCTACTCCGGTGGTTATATCCAAGACGTAATGACCAGCCGTGACTACAACGGTGCCTTGGAAGCGCTGGATTCACGTTGGAACCGTGCTAAGAAACGTGTACTGAAATAGTGTTAGTTAAGTAACGGCGTCACAAACACGCTTATCCCGATAAGGCTGGCATTTTGCCAGCCTTTTTTTGGTTGCTAGCGAATGGCCTGAATTGGCTAGCCGCCTGCGTGTTGGCAGTCTGTCACTGGCATGCGGTAGCTAATCCGATCTCTGTCACCGCTTTAGCAGGGGATGCCTGAGCCACGACTGCCCATACTGGCTTGACAGATCCCGCTGGCGGGCAGCAGGTAAACACGATTAATGATTTGATAGTTACCTTCCTCTTTTTAACGATACCTGTCCCTAACAACTGTTTTCTCCCGGTGATTCAAATTCGAGTCGAGCATTACTTATAGAAATTTGACAACAAATAGAGGCTTGCTTGGGTGGAGGTTTAGGGCACAAGGACGCGCTTAGGGAAGTCCGCAAAAATAGTGTGACTAAGAATCATTACTATTGATAGCCCACCTGAATAGCTAACGAGACATATAAAAGCATGACTTGGCAAGTCGAAACTCGGAAAGTGATCGTTTTCACACTTCTCTGGTTGAGAGTAGGAAATATCTTGTCTGAAAAAAATCGTAACGTTACCATTTTGGCGTTTTCACTATTCTCCGCTTATCGCTGTTATCAGACTGCAGGTAAGTGGGAAATGATGAACAAGGAAGAGAGCCTGCACTAGCTCTTCTCGACGAAATGCGAGTTCTTGGTTGACGTGTGGCCAAGGACCTTACTGGAGAAAGCATGTTCAATTTGACCTTAAGGCAGCAGCAGCGTTTGATTATTGTGGCGTTCCTCGCCATTCCGCTGACCCTGTTATTTACGCTGTCCTACTATCCGGCCAGCCAGTTGTTCTACATGAGTGTGACCGACTGGGATGGCTATGCCCCTGTCAAAAACCTCATTGGCGTTGAAAACTACCGGTACCTGGCGGAAGAGCCTGCGATTTTGGCTCCGTTGCTGAATACCCTGTACTACTTCGTGGGTGCAGTCATTCAGCTGGTATTGTCGCTATGGTTTGCAGTGTTGGTGAACTCCAAGCTGGCCGGGCGCAACTTGTTTAAAACCTTGCTGTTTATTCCCTTCGTATTGAACGCAGTAGCAGCATCGATGGTGTTCCAGATCTTCTACCAAGTCGACGGCGCCTTCGACAACTTCCTGGCAGCGATTGGCCTTGATGCCTGGATCATGCCCTGGCTGATGGACGCCTCGGTGGTCAACTGGTCGCTGGTGGCCGCATCGGTTTGGCGTTACCTTGGCTTCAACCTGATTCTTTTCTACGGGGTGTTGCAGAGTATTCCTCAGGATCAATATGAAGCGGCACGCATTGAAGGCGCAGGCGAGTGGCAACAGTTCCGCTTTATCACCCTGCCGTCCATCAAGATGGTGATCGGCTTGCAAGTGCTGCTGGCGTTTGTGGGTTCACTGTCGGTGTTCGAAATTCCGATGATTATTACCAAAGGCGCCAATGGCACCAAAACCTTTGTTATGGCGACGCTGGAAACGGCATTCAACTTCAATGACTTCGGTTTGGCATCTGCGATGGCAGTACTGCTGCTGGTGATTGTGGTGTTCTTTATGGTGCTGCAAAAAATCTTGTTTGGAGAGAAGTAAACATGGATACAGCCAATCTTTCTACCCGTGCTGTTAGCAACAACCCAAACAAGGTTGTCCGTAACGAAGCCGAGATCCGCAAAGCGCGCTTTATGAACAAGTTGGGCCAACCCCACTGGTTGTTCTGGACCGCTTTTAAATACCTGACTCTGATCCTGGCGGCGATTGCAGTGCTGGTTCCGCCTTATGCGGTATTGCTGGCCTCGTTCAAGACCTCGCGTGAGTACTACACCACCAGTAAGGTATCGCTGCCGGAGTCGTTTATGAACTTCGACAACTACGTACGAGTATTTGCCGATGGTGACCTTGGGCTGGCGTTCACCAACACCGGCATTATCTTGGCCGCATCGCTGTTCCTGACCGTGGTGTTTGGTACTCAGGTGGCCTATGTGCTGTCGCGCTTTGAGTTTCGTGGCAAAAAGCTGGTGCTGTTGGCCTACGTGATTGCCATGGTGATCCCTGCGGTAACCACTCAGGTTGCGACCTTCGAGGTGATCAAGGCGCTCGGGCTGATTAACCACAAAGGCTCGGTTATCTTGCTATACATCGGTGCCGACGTGGTGATGATCTACGTGTTCTTGCAGTTTATGAAGGGCATTCCCTTGGAGCTGGATGAAGCCGCCAAGATTGAAGGGGCCTCCTACTTCCTTATCTACCGCAAGATCATCTTGCCATTGCTTAAGCCGGCGATTGCCACGGTGATTATTCTGCGCACCATTTTTATCTACAACGATTTCTACTTCCCGTTGCTTTATCTACCCGAGCGTACTCAGGTTACGGTCTCCACCGCCTTGTACAAGTTCACCTCGGTGTTTGGTACTGAGTGGACCACTATCTCGGCCGGTATCGTGATTATTCTGGTGCCTTCGATAGTAATTTTTCTCACCCTGCAAAAGCAGATCTATGCCGGCGTAACCAACGGCGCGGTGAAGGGTTAAGTTTTACCTTATTGGGAATATCAAGATTATGATGAAGTTTACTCAATTCAAACATGCGCTGGCAGACGAGGTTCAAAGCAACATTCTGAACTTCTGGCTGGGCATGATCGACACAGAGCGCGGCGGTTTCCACTGCTTCGCCGACTTCGATGGCAACATCGATAAAAGCCATGACAAAGCAGTGCTGCTGCATTCGCGCATCCTCTGGAGCTTTGCGGCTGCCCACCGGATCATGCCAAACCCAGAGTATCTTGCGGCAGCTCGCCATGCCTATGAGTTTCTAAGCGAACAGGCCATGGATAAGCAACACGGTGGCGTCTATTGGCAGCTAGACCAAAACGGCGCAGTGGTAGACAGCCAAAAGCATGTCTACAACCAAGGCTTTGCCATCTATGCCTTTAGCGAGTACTACCGCGCCTCGGGCGATGAGGGTGCGCTGGAGCAGGCCAAGGCGCTGTTTAAGCTCGTTGAGCAGTATGCCCACGATGAGCAACACCTTGGCTATTTGGAGGCCTTCGACCAGCAATGGAACAGCATCGATAACCACTTGGTATGCGATACCGCCGAAGAGGTGCTGGCTGAGAAGTCGATGAATACCCACCTGCACATCCTGGAAGCCTACGCCAACCTGCATCGGGTATGGCCGGACAAGCAGGTTGAGGCGCGCCTCGAGGAGCTGTTGCTGCTATTAAAAGATCAGGTTATTGATGACAGCTTGCACTTTGGACTGTTCTTCTCACGGGACTGGCAATGTGTCTCGCAGGACGTGTCCTATGGCCACGATATTGAAGGCACCTGGCTGCTGGACGATGCGGCTAACTGCCTGAGCAATCGAGCGCTAGCTAAAGAGATTTACGCGCTGACCAGCAACATGGCCGATGTCACCCTGCAAGAGGGAATAGACCACGATGGCGCGGTGTTTAACGAGCTTCAACATCACAAGATGCTCGACAGCGACCGGATCTGGTGGGTGCAAGCCGAGGCAATGGTGGGCTTTTTCAACGCCTTTGAAAAAGACTTCGCCCCGCAATACTGGCAAGCCGCGCAAGATTGCTGGCAAGTGATTCAAAAGCAGCTTATCGATGGCGACAACGGCGAGTGGCACTGGAAGACCGACCGCTTCGGCAAACCTTACTCCCAAGAGGCCAAGGTCGAGCCATGGAAGTGCCCGTATCACAATGGCCGCGCCTGCTTAGAAGTATTTTCAAGAATCAACCAATATGAGGAACACGTCGATGCACGCTGTTGAAGTTAAATCCCTGAACAAAACCTACGGCAAGAACGTGATTCTTGATGACATTGACCTGGAGATGGAAGCGGGCGGTTTTACCGTGCTGCTGGGGCCATCGGGTTGTGGTAAATCCACCCTGCTGCGTCTGATTGCCGGGCTGGAAGATGCCACCGCCGGCGGTATCTTTATCGGCGAGCGGGATGTCACCCTGGAAGACCCGAAAAACCGCGACATTGCGATGGTGTTCCAATCTTATGCACTGTTCCCGCATATGACCGTGGCGGAGAACATCGGCTTTGGTATGAAAATCAACAAAAAGCCTAAGGAGCTGATTGAAAAGCGGGTAGGGGAAGTGGCTGACCTGCTGCAGATCAGCCATTTGCTGGATCGCACACCTGCTCAGCTCTCTGGTGGTCAGCGCCAGCGTGTGGCGATCGGTCGAGCACTGATGCGCAACCCGAAGGTGTTCTTGTTTGACGAGCCACTGAGTAACCTTGACGCCAAGCTGCGTGGTGAGATGCGTATGGAGCTGAAGAAGCTGCACGACAATCTTAATGCCACCATCTTGTACGTTACCCACGATCAGATTGAAGCGATGACACTGGCCACCAAGATCGTGCTACTCGACCGTGGCGAGATCCAGCAGATTGGCACCCCGAACGAGGTCTACAACCAGCCGACCAACGTGTTCGTTGCCAAGTTTGTCGGTGCGCCACAGATCAACTTACTTAAAGGGATTCTTGAGCAGGCCGAAAGCGGCTGGCAGGTTAACATTGGTGGCACTCAAATCCCGCTGGGTGACTACCAATTTACCCAGGTGCCGAAAAAGGGCATGGAAGTGCTGTTGGGGATCCGCCCGGAGCATATCACTATCACCTCAGAGAACAGCGGTTTTGCTACTGAGCTGGCAGTGACGGCCTTTGAAATGACAGGATCCGAAACGCTTGCAGAATTCAGCCTGCAAGGCCAAGCGCTGCGCGCCAAACTCGAGGCAAATATCGACATTGCCAACGGTAAAAACTTTAACTTGCACTTTAACCTGCAGAACATCTCACTGTTCTCAGCTCACGATGAGTTTAGAATCTAATTGAGCTTCAAGCGCTTAGCTGCTCAATAGCGAGTGGCTAAGCGGGAGATACGTCAGGTTTTACTGAACTGAGAATGAAAAAAATACAGGCTTGAGTTTACAGGTGTAAGCTGAGAGACTGGCTCATCTAATCGTTACGGTAATAGAGGTTATTTACAGGTAGGTTATGGCAAAAGCAACGTTGAAGACCATTGCGGAGTACACCGGACTATCAGTCACGACAGTTTCCCGCGCGCTTAAGGATGGGGATGATGTTAAAGCGCCCACCAAAGAGATCGTAAAAGCGGCAGCGAAGAAGCTTGGCTATCGTCCCAACCCCTCTGGCGTGGGTCTGCGAACAGGTATTAATTACAACATCTGTGCGGTGCTGCCGGTGACCAAGCCTGGAGATATCGTCGGTGATATTGGCACCTTGGCGCTGATTGAAGGGTTAACTGCCGCATTGGAAGGCACCCCCTACCACCTGACGGTACTGCCGATGGAGCCCGACTCCGACCCACTGGAGCCGGTCAAGTACGCGGTGGAGAACAACCTCTGTGGCGGTATGATCTTCAACCTGACCAAGACTCAGGACGAGCGCGTTGCCTATCTGTATGACAACGAGATCCCCTTTGTTACCTTTGGTCAGACTGAGATGAGTATCGACCACGCCTTTGTGGATATCGATAACCGCGACGCGGCTTACCGGGCCACCCATCAGTTGATTACCCAAGGGCGTAAGAACCTGCGTTTGCTGAGCTCGTCGCAGATCTACACCTACGCCTGGCACAAGTACTACGGTGCTCGCCGAGCGGCGATGGAGTTTGGCATCGACTTCGATATCGAGAACAACATCATCTTTGATACCGACGTGAATGGCGGCTACCGCGAGCTGGGAGCACAGATTATGCGCTCGGATAATCCGCCCGATGGGATTGTCTGTGGCTCTGAGATCAGCGCCTGTGGCATTCTCGCCGGGGTGCAAGACGCTGGTGCGGTGATTGGCAAAGACATTGATGTGGTGGTGATCGAGACCTGTGATTTCCCAAGCTTCTTTATGCCGCCGATCCCCGGCTACCGTCAGGATTTTCATCAGGTCGGTCGTCAACTGATTCAGCACTTGCTGCGTCTGTTCAATGGTGAGCCGATTAAGAACCTGCAAACCCTGCAGAAAACCGTGTATTTCGAACGATAGTTTCGCGGTTTTAGTAAATAATTCTACCGACATCACGTTCATGAGTTTTTAATCCAAAAAACCTTGCATGTGATTTCGGTTACTTTAAAAATGGTAACGTTACGATTTTCGCATGGATTTGACTATGTATAACACAGACGCCTTTAAGGCCTACGATATCCGCGGCAAGTTGCCGGAACAGCTTAACCCTGAGCTGGCCTACCGCATTGGTCGTGCTTATGCCCACCAGCTAAAGCCTCAACGCGTGGCCGTGGGCTACGATATCCGCTTGAGCAGCCCAGAGCTTGCGCAAGCTGTTAGCCAAGGCTTGATTGATGGCGGCGCCGAGGTCCTGTCGTTGGGGCTGGTAGGTACCGAAGAGGTTTACTTTGCCACCGCCGAGCTAGATCTAGATGGCGGTATTATGGTTACAGCCAGCCATAACCCTAAGGAATACAATGGGATGAAGCTGGTAACCAAGGGCGCACGGCCGATCAGTGGTGACACCGGTTTGCGTGAAATTGAGGCTTTGGTGGCCAACGCTGAGTTTGACCAAGTAACGCAGGCTTCATTTGAACAAAAATCGAAACGTTACGACATCTCGCCGGCCTATACCCAGCATTTGATGGGCTACCTCAACGCCGCTGCGTTGCGCCCACTCAAGGTGGTGGTAAATGCTGGCAACGGCGCGGCGGGCCATATGCTGGATGCCCTTGAACCGCTGCTGCCGTTTGAGCTTATCAAGGTTCACCACCAGCCCGATGGCAACTTCCCCAACGGCATTCCTAATCCACTACTACCAGAGAATCGCCAGGACACTCGTAACGCGGTGCTTGAACATGGTGCTGACTTTGGCGTGGCTTGGGACGGCGATGTGGACCGCTGCTTCTTGTTCGATGAAAAGGGCAACTTTATTGAGGGCTACTACATCGTTGGTTTGCTCGCTCAGGCGTTCCTGCGTAAGCAGCCCAAAGCCAAGATCATCCATGACCCGCGTTTGACCTGGAACACCATCGACATCGTCGAGCAAGAGGGTGGTGAAGCGATCATGAGCAAGACCGGTCATGCCTTCATCAAAGAACGGATGCGCCTGGAAGATGCCGTGTATGGCGGTGAAATGAGCGCCCACCACTACTTCCGCGACTTTGCTTACTGCGATAGCGGCATGTTGCCGTGGCTGCTGATCGCCGAGCTGCTTTGCGCACAAAACTGCAGCCTATCCAGCTTGGTTGAGGCACAGCAGCAGGCCTACCCGATCTCCGGTGAGATCAACCGAAAAGTCAGCGACCCAACCGCGGCCGTCGACAGCCTACTTAATCACTACCGCCAGGACGCGCTGAACATCGATCGCACCGATGGTATCAGCCTCGAGTTTGAAAACTGGCGCTTTAATCTGCGCAGCTCCAACACCGAGCCAGTGGTTCGTTTGAACGTGGAGTCCCGCGCTAACCCGACTTTGATGCAACAAAAAACCAGCGAGTTGCTGCAGTTGCTCGAGCAATTTATCTAGTCTTCAGGAGAGAAAAATGACTGTAAAAATTATTGGTAACGCAATACCAAACATGCCTTGGGAAGATCGTCCAGAAGGTTGCTCAGACGTGATGTGGCGTCACAGCGCCAACCCCATCATCGGTTGGAATCCATTCCCCGCCGCTGCCCGTGTTTATAACAGTGCGGTGGTTCCTTTCGGTGAAGGCTTCGCCGGCGTGTTCCGTAGCGACTACAAAAATGGCCGTGCTCACCTGCATGTTGGCTTCAGTGAAGACGCGCTGAACTGGGAGTTCGACCACCAAGTTATCAAGTGGCAAGACAAAGACGGCAATGACTTCCAGCCTAGCTACGCCTACGACCCACGCGTTGTAAAACTCGATGACACCTACTACATCACCTGGTGTACCGACGACCACGGCGCCACGCTGGGCATGGGCATGACTAAAGACTTTAAAACCTTTACCCGCCTGGAAAATGCTTGCGTACCGTTTAACCGTAACGGCGTACTGTTCCCACGTAAGATCAACGGCCAGTACGTGCTGCTAAACCGTCCATCTGACAGCGGTCACACCCCGTTTGGCGACATCTTCCTAAGCCACTCCAACGATTTGGAGTACTGGGGCAAGCACCGCCACGTAATGGGCAAAGGCGGCGAAGGCTGGTGGCAGGGCACCAAGATCGGTGCAGGTCCAATCCCAATTGAAACCTCAGAGGGTTGGCTGATGATCTATCACGGCGTATCGGGCACCTGTAACGGCTTCGTCTACAGCATGGGCGCTGCGCTGCTGGATATCAACGAGCCGTGGAAAGTGCTTTACCGCACCCGCGATTACATCCTGACCCCAGAGAAAGAGTACGAGACGGCGGGCTTTGTACCGAATGTTGCTTTCCCATGTGCTGCACTGGCTGATGCCGATAGCGGTCGCATCGCGGTCTACTACGGCGCGGCAGATACCTACTCGGCAGTGGCTTACACCCAAGTGGATGAGCTGGTTGCCTACATCAAAGCCAACTCAGAAGTTTTTTAAGGAAGAGTCATGTCTGTATTTGAACAACGCCTGGCGATGCTGCAAGCCGAGCACTTGCAGCTGCACGCAAAAACCAACCAAGCAGAGCTGCCGGGTAATGGCATCTTCCTGCGCTACCGCGATCCGGTGCTGACTGCGGCGCATGCACCGCTGACCTGGCGCTATGACTTGAATAGCCACAGCAATCCTTATTTGATGGAGCGCTTGGGCATCAACGCCGTGCTTAACCCGGGCGCGATTGAGCTTGAGGGTAAGTACTATCTGGTGGCGCGCGTTGAAGGGCACGACCGCAAATCCTTCTTTGCTGTGGCCGAGAGTGACAATGGCGTAGAGGGATTCCAGTTCTGGGATAAGCCTTGTGTTATCCCAGAGACTGACGAGCCAGATACCAACATCTACGATATGCGCCTGACCAAGCATGAAGATGGCTGGATCTACGGTCTGTTCTGTACCGAGCGCAAAGACCCCCAAGCGGCCCCGGGGGATGAGTCTGCCGCGGTAGCGCAGTGCGGTATCGTACGCACCAAAGACCTGCAAAGCTGGGAGCGTTTACCTGATCTGAAGACCAACTCAGCCCAGCAACGCAACGTCGTACTGCACCCTGAGTTTATCGATGGCAAGTACGCGCTTTACACCCGTCCGCAGGATAGCTTTATCGAAGCGGGTAAGGGCGGTGGTATCGGCATGGCCTTCGCGGAGTCGATGGACAACTGCGTGGTAGATGTTGAGCACGTGATTGAGCCTAAGCAATATCACACCATTAAAGAGTCAAAGAATGGCCAAGGTCCTGCGCCGCTGAAGACAGAGCAAGGTTGGCTGCACGTTGGCCACGGCGTGCGCAACACCGCCGCAGGCCTGCGCTACGTGCTTTACTGCTTTATGACCGACCTCAACGATCCGATGAAAGTGACCCACCGCCCGAGCGGTTACTTCCTGGCGCCTGAGGGCGAGGAGCGCGTCGGCGATGTATCTAACGTGGTGTTCTGTAACGGTATGGTCGCCAAGGATAACGGCGAGGTGTTTATCTACTACGCCTCCTCTGATACCCGTTGTCATGTACTAACCACGACCATCGAGCAGTTGGTGGATTATGTGGTGAATACGCCTGAAGATCCGCTGACCTCGGCAGGCTGTGTGGCTCAGCGCATCGCGCTTATCGAGAGCAACCAGTCGCTGTAATGCCTTAGGTTTGCACCAGCCCCTCCCTGTGAGGGGCTTTTTCGTTTACAGGGAAGTTTATGTCTGAATTATCAAAACCAAGTCTGGGCCTGTCTCAATGGTCCTTTCATCGCGCCATTCTTGGCGATAGCCGCAGCGACTACGAGTGGTTTCTGCGCACCCTTCACTCGGCAAGCCCCGAGCGCATCTTACGTGGTGAACTCGCCCCTGAGCAGGTGTTGCAATACGCCGTGCAGCTTGGCGTTCGCTGTATCGATCCGGTCAATATTCTGTTCTTTTCTCGGGTTCAGGATCATCAATGGTTGGCGCAGTGGCGGCATGACGCTCATCGCCAAGGCATCACATTTAGCTGTCTGATGTGTGATGAGCTCGGCTTGCTGGGCGCGCGCAACCGGGCCGAGCGACAACAAGCGATTGCCCGCCACCTTCCCTGGCTGGAGGCCGCTCAGCGCCTTGGCTGCAACATTTTACGGGTTAACGCCTATGGTGAGGGCAGTTATCTGCAGCAGCTCAATCAGTGCAGTGAGAGCCTTAAAGAGTTGGCCGATTACGCCGCTGGGCTTGGGCTGCAGTTGGTGGTGGAAAATCATGGCCATCCCACCGGAAATGGCGCGTGGTTGGCGATGCTGATTGAGGCCTGTGAGCGGGATAATCTGGGGGTATACCTGGATTTCGATAACTTCTGCATGGGCGGCTGGAACCTCGACCCAGAGCGTCGCTACGACCGCTATCAGGGCTGTATTGACCTTGCCCCTTACACGCTGGGTGTGAGTGCGAAATCCTATGCGTTTGACCCACAGGGGCGTGAAACCCGCATCGACTATCAGCGCTGCCTGGATATCTTGGTCGATCACGAATTCTCTGGGGTGATAGCGGCCGAGTATGAAGGGGAGGCGGATGATGAACTGGGCGGTACTCGGGCAACCTTAGATCTGCTGAAAAGCCTGCTGTGAGCCCAGAAATGCCGCTGATCTGCCAATGACCCATCGTATCCGCTAAAGGAAAACCATGATCAACTTCACAATCGAAACGTTTTGGTTGATTTTTAATGAACCTTTAAACTGGGCTTAAATCCCTTGATATCATTGGGTTTGTGTTGATCTTGCTGATGAAAACCTGTTTTTAAAGATGGGTTCCTTATCTGAAATGTGATCAATGATCGTAACGTTACCATTTTTAATTGTTAGTATTCTCCTGCAGTTAGCGTTTGGACAATATAACAAAGAGATGGCGCTGGCTAGCTAGGGAATGAAACTTACTAATAACGTTAAGATGGAATGATATGAAAAAGAATCTACTCGCGAATAGCATTTTGGTTGCACTGGCGTTTTCTGCAGGCTCAGCCGCTGCCATGTCGACTGACTTCAGCATGCACGGCTACGTAAAAAGTGGCGTACTGATGACCAAAGACGGAACCCGCGGTAAAGCGCTGGCTCCACTGACCTACGGTAAGTGGCGTCTGGGTAACGAACAGAACACCAAAATCGAGCTGCTACCAACCATTACCATGACCACCGACGACGGCGTGATCGCCCGTGTTCGTGCCAATATTACCCACGAGACGGATTGTACTGCCGACTGGAACTGTATGGGCGAGAACGGCACCCAGTGGCGAGAAGGCTACGTGGAGCTGGAAAACCTCAGCTTTGCTCCTGGCTCGGTATTCTGGGCAGGCCGTCGCTACAGCTCTAGTAACGCCTCTAACCACCAGTATGACTGGGAGTACATTCAATACAACGGTACCGGTGGTGGTGTAGACAAAGTTGATCTTGGCTTTGCCCGTTTGGATGTGGGCTTGTACGCCTTCTCGCCTGACAACGCCGGTGACGAGGCCTGGGTACCAGAAGATGGCACCAAGATTGGTTACTCGGAAGACTACTCACTGAACGTATGGCTCAAAGACATCGCGGGTGCCGGTCTGGATCTACAAGTGACTGCGCACACCATGGAAAAAGCTGGCTGGCGTCCAGAGCAAGCGGAAAGCGGCTTGGGCTTCACTGGTGTGTATAACTTCGATGGTTTCTACAACCTGGCGAACGGCTACTCACGTGCGGTATTCCAGTATGGCCAAGGCCTGGCTGCAGGTGACTCCTTGGGTAAAAACGGCTGGGGCTATGCTAACAGCAAGGGCACCAAGTCATGGCGCTTCGTGCTAGATGGCATGGCCAGCTTCGGTGCGTGGGATGTATCAACCTTCGCCTTCTACCAAGACGACAGCGACTACGCACCATGGCAAAACGCGGCTAAGGGCGAGGGTGAAGACCGCTCTTTGTGGGCTGTTGGCGTGCGTCCTTACCACCAGATCAGCAACAACTTCGCGATGCAGTACGAGCTGGGCTACGAGTACCTCGATACCGAGAGCTCTGACACTAGCGGCGGCATGGTGAAAGCGACTATCGCACCAACCTTGACCTTCTCGCAAGGCTTCTGGGGCCGTCCACAAATCCGCTTCTTTGCCACCTACGCCAAGTGGGACAAAGAAATCAATGGCCGTCTGGATGAGAGCTACAGCCGCGATGGCAACACTGACACGCTGAACTTCGGTGTTCAGGGTGAGGTGTGGTTCTAAGCAACCTTCGTTAAGCCTATTGGGGAGCTTTGGCTCCCCTTTTCCCCTTTGTAGAAAGGAGTTGCCGATGAGGATCACCACTCAGATTATCGTTGCCTTTGTAACGATTCTCGGGTTGTTCGTACTATCCAGTGTCGCTGCAATTTATCAAGTTTCCTCCGGCAGCCAGACGGTCAATCAACTGGTATCACAAAGTTCGCAGGTTGAGCGTGCCTCCGGACAACTTCGCAATCAGTTGTCTGCTTATCAACAGTCTGTACTCGCGCTATTGCAAAGCCATCAGCTAGCCCAGCAAAACGAATTCCAAGCCAGGCAAAGCGAGCTGCTCAGCGAGTTGCAGCAGCTGGCCGATGACCCGGTGCTTAGCCCTTACTTTGAGCAACAGGGCGCAGTGATTCAACAGCAAGTCCGCCAGCTTAGCGTGCTCAACCAAGATGTCGCCACTGCCCACTTCGACGGCCTGCGCCAGCAGCAGCAAACCATTGAGCTGCGCGACGAGCTGATGAACTTGGTGGCCAGTGCCAATACTGCCCTGGAGCGGGTCAGCAATCGCTATGTGCGCGACGATTACTATCTGCGCAAGCAGCTCGAAGAGTATCTGATGCTGCGTGATGGGCTCCTTACCAATACCACTCGGGCTTTCTTCGCCCAGCATAGCCAGCAGGTTAGTCATCTCAAAAACGTGATTGAGTCAGGTCAGGACAACTACCTGGATATGTTTGAGATCTTGATGGAAGACATTCCTCCACTGACCGGCGAGCTCGATCTGCAGCATGCCGAAGAGCAGTTCCGCGCGTTGCTGTTTGGCGAGAACAGCCTTCCCAGCCAACTGCTGGAGCATGCACAAAACCGCGAACGCATCGCCCAGGATCTGGAGCTGCAAAGCCAGCTGCTGTCGGCCATCGATAGCCAGGTGCGCGCGATGAGCCACGCGGCACAGCAAAATATGCAAGCCAACAGCGATCAGGTGCGAAGCAGCTTTGCCTTAGTGCTCAAGGGACAATTGGCAGTGATCGCATTCTGTGTGTTGTTGGTGGCGGGTATTGGCTATTACCTGCGGTCGCAGATTATGGCGCCGCTAAATTACTGCCTCAAAGCCATGGGCCTGTTGGCCAAGGGCGACTTTAGCCAAAACATCACCACTCGCTGGCCTCAGGAGTTTGCCCACCTCACCGAGCAGCTCGAGCAGGTGATCCAAACCAACGGCGATCTGTTCGACAAGATTAAGCGCCACAGTGAAGAGATCTATCAGGCCTCGCTAGAGACGGCCAAGCAGACCACCAGTGTCAAACAGGTGGGGGACCAGCAGCTCGACGCGGTCTCTACCATTGCCAGCGCGGTCTGCGAGCTGGAGCAAACCAGCCGCCATGTACAAACCTTAACTCAGCAGCACCTGACCAACAGTCAACAGATCAGCGCAGGCTCCAATACCGCCATGGAGGCAATGCAGCTATCTCACCAAAGTAACCAACAGCTCCAGCAACGGGTCGCCGAGAGCACTCAGGTTATTGCCGAAGTCTCGACCCACAGCCATGAGATCTCCGGGATCTTGGAGGTCATCGAAAACATCGCCAGCCAAACCAACCTGCTTGCGCTGAACGCAGCCATTGAAGCAGCGCGTGCCGGCGAGCTGGGGCGTGGTTTTGCGGTGGTCGCCGATGAAGTACGCGAGTTGGCGGGGCGCACCGCCCGGGCCACGGCAGAAATCCAAGAGATGATTCAGCAGCTACAAACCGCGTCGCAGCGAGCGGTTAGCAGCATGGACAAATGCAGCGAGAACATGGCGCAGAACTTTCGCTATGTAGAGAGCAGCAAGCAGAGCATGGAGCAGATCAGTCAGCAGATTCAGCTGCAAGAGCAAGAGATGAACCAGATTGCGCTGTCCTCGGAAGAGCAGCATCGCGCTTGCGCCGATATCTCCACCTCGCTGGAGGGGATCACCAGTGCCTTTACCCAAGGTAATACCACCTCTGCCGAGGTGGCCAGGCAAAGCCAGCTTTTGGCCGAGCAAACCCTGGAACAGCAATCCGAATTAGAACTTATCAAAACCCGGGCCGTGGCCTGACAACATTTATGGAGTAAACAATGCTAGAGATTCAAGGTGTGCAGCAACACTACGACTGGGGTGGCCGTTGCTACATTCCGATGCTACTGGACTTGCCGGAGGCCTCTGCTCAGCCAGTGGCGGAGCTGTGGTTTGGCGATCACCCAAGCGGTGATGCGCGCATTGCTGGCGACCACGCTTTTTCGGCGTGGCTAAAAGACTCGCCGGTAGAGCGCTTAGGGCAGGATTCGGTGGCGCGTTTTGGCCAACGTTTGCCTTATCTGTTAAAAGTGCTGGATGTGCGTCAGCCGTTGTCCATTCAGGTGCATCCATCCCTCAAGCAGGCCAAACAGGGCTTTGCCAGCGAGCGGGTACAAGATCTGCCCGCTGAACAGTGTAATTACAAGGACGACAACCACAAACCAGAGCTGATGTTAGCGCTGTCCGACTTTTGGCTGTTACACGGTTTGAAACGTCCTGAGCAGCTCGCGCTCATCTTCGATGACAACCCAAGCCTGAAGCGCTTGGAGAGCGTTTGGCAACACACGGACAACGCGGGCCTGGTGCAGCACTGCTTTTCGCTCAATGCCGATGAACTGGCTGAGGTGCTAGAGCCGATCATCGAGCGCCATTTGGCGAGTTATCTGGCGCGCGAGCTGCCTAAATCGAGCCCCTATTTCTGGCTCTGTCGGGCCTACCTACGCGCCCAGCAATCGGGGCAAGGCTTAGAAGCAGGGCTGCTGATGGTGCTGTTTCTGAACTTGGTGTATGTGGCGCCGGGGCAGGTGATCTTCCAAGATGCCGGTATTCCCCACGCCTATCTGGAAGGGCAGAACATTGAGCTGATGGCCAACTCTGATAACGTGCTGCGCGCTGGCCTCACCAGCAAGCGGGTGGATGTCAACGAGTTGCTCAAAGTAGCCGATTTCTCCGCCGCTGAAGCGACGCCGATTGAGCCGATCGAGCTGGCTGATGGCGGTTTGGACTTTCCGGTGCCAGTGGATGACTTCCAGCTGATTGCCTATCAGCTCGAACCAGGTCAGCAGCTGGTGCTGGAAGCGGCTGAGAGTGGTAGCGTGTGGTTCTTACTCTCCGGTGAGCTTAGCCTGCAGCAGCAAAGTAAGTTGTGGCGTGAGGGCGAGGCCTACTATCAGCTTCCGGGTGAAAAGTCGCTGGTAAGTGCCCACTCATGCTGCAAGCTTTATCGAGCCAAGGCCAAGACCGAGTAAATTCAAGGGGATACTATGAAAACTCTCACCCATATCGTGGTTGCCAGTGGATTGGCGTTAAGTGGCAACCTGTATGCCGAGCCCTTGGCTGAACAACTGCTGCAGTGCAGTCAGGTGACCAGCCATATCGCTCGGCTTGAGTGCTATGACAATCTGGCCTCGAACTTGACGACTACCGCAGCGGCGGGAGCAGGAGCAAGGCCAGGGCAAGGGCGCGACACCGTCGCGGCGAGTGCAGTGGTCACTGAGCCGGTCGATAACGCCAGTGACAAGCAGGACGCCAGCGATATTGTGGCGAGCGTGCTTGGACTGAGTGATGCAGAGCCAAGCGGTGAGATTATTCAGCAGCAAGGCGCATGGACCGTGCAACAGCAAGCGCGGGACGGGCAGGCGCCGTCGCTGCTGTTCTCCGCGCCACTTAACCAAGCGCGCTCCAGTGCCAGCCCCGCAACCAAGCTGCAGCTTCGCTGCGAGGACGATCAGGCGAGCCTATCGATTAACTGGCGAGTGCACCTTGGGACCGATATCTATGTGACTAGCGGCAGTGCCGACAGCCGCGGTAAGCGCGAGAATTGGCGAGTGGCCGCCGACGAGCGCACCACGATTTACCCAAAATTTAATCAAGGCAAGCTGGCGGCTTTGCTGGCGATGGATCAGTATAAGGCGCAAACCCGCGCCCGCGCCGATGGCGTATTGGTGGCCATCTTCGATATCGATGGCCTGTCAGATCTGCTTGATCAGTTCCCGGGCCGCTGTGGGCTGGGTTAGCTCAAGGCTGCGTGTCACTGCCATAAAAAAGGACTGGTTTGCGCCGGTCCTTTTTTATGGGATGCGCTGCAGAATGGAAGAAGCGTTTAGCAATCTTGCTTCAATAGCTATCAAAAGCCCCATTCCCCGCTAATACTTGATTGAGCTGTTGCGACTGTTAATTGCCTGTCGCTACAGCATGCACGATATGTTTTGAGTCTCTGTCGTTGAGCTGGTCTCCCAAACCAGCCCAGTAGTTTTAGGGGATGACCTTTCCGCTTTTTTCGCTACAACACAATCTTCGAGCGAATCTAGCGGAAGTTCACACGTGCCATTGCGCACAATGTAACTACGGAGGACGTTCATGAAAAAAGTGCAGGTTTCACCTTATAAAACCGGTCTGGACGAGGGAAACGCCTATTGGATGGCACGCCTGTCCAAAGAGGTTTATCGCAAGGTTTCCGAGGGCAACGCCATTCCCGATGAAGACAAGATCTTGGCGTCCCTCAAGGCCGACGACCCCAAGTTTTGCAGCGTGTTTGGGGTGGATAAGAACAGTGCCCAAGCGGCGCTAATCGAGCACGAAGACTACCTATGCATGGCGTTTCGCGGCACCGATGAAACCCTCGATTGGTTAGATAACCTCAATGCCTTTGCCACCAAGCAGTTGTTTGGCGAGTTTCATCGCGGCTTTTGGCATTCGGTGGAGGATGTGTGGCTGCCCATCTTTGACAAGTACCAACGGCTACTGGCCCAGCGCAAGCGTCCGCTGTTTATTACCGGACATAGCCTGGGCGGCGCCATGGCGACAATCGCCGCCGCCAAGCTGGTGCACGAAGACAAGCCCTTTACCAGCGTTTACACCTTCGGTCAGCCGCGCGCGCTGACCCGCGACACCGCGCAGTTCTTCAATGTGGAGTGCAAGTCTCGCTTTTTTCGGTTTCACAACAACAACGACATCGTTACCCGCGTGCCGGCCAGGGTAATGGGTTACAGTCACGTGGGCAGTTATCTGTATATCACCGAAGAGAAACAGATCCATCAAGAAGTGGGCTTCTGGTTCAAGTTTGTCGACTACTTCGATGGCGCGATGAGCGCGCTAAAAGAGAAGGGCTTTGATGGTGTGGAAGACCACGACATTGATCGCTATTTAGAAGCGGTGGAGGCTTGGGAGCTGAACTAGCCAGATGCGCTGTGACGAATAAATAGAGAGACAAAAAAGGATCTGGGGCTCTACCTCAGATCCTTTCCTCGTTTAAGCGCCAGGACTTAGGCCGCAGCAAGCTGCTGCTGGCTTTTCAGCGCCGCATAGCCGACACCAGTAACCAGCGTACCCGCAACAATCGCACCCAGATACAGCAGAACTGGACTAATCGCATTGGGGATAAGCAGCACAAACAAGCCGCCGTGCGGAGCCAGTAGCTCTGCGCCGATTAGCATGCTGAGCGCGCCAGTTAATGCGCCGCCGGCCATACAGGCTGGGATAACTCGCATCGGGTCTTTCGCGGCAAACGGGATCGCACCTTCAGAGATAAAGCACCAACCCAGCGCAAATGAGGCCTTACCGGCTTCGCGCTCGCTGTCGCTAAACTTGGCTTTGGCGATAAAGGTCGCGACGCCCATGCCCAACGCTGGCACCATGCCTGCCGCCATCACTGCTGCCATCGGCTCATAGGTTTGGCTGCCGAGCAGGCCCACACCGAAGGTATAAGCGGCTTTGTTCACTGGGCCGCCCATGTCGAAGCACATCATCGCGCCGAGCAGGATGCCTAGCAAGATGGCGTTGGCATCGCCCATGTTGTTGAGGAAGGTGGTCAGGCCGTCCATCACCGAGGCGACGGGCTTGCCGATGATGTAGATCATCACCAAGCCGCTGACCAGGGTTGCCAGGAAGGGCACGATCAAGATCGGCTTCAAGGCCTCCATGGAGCTGGGGAGCTTGATGTTATCGACCATCCATTTGGCTAAGTAACCGGCCAGGAAGCCAGAGAGGATCCCGCCGAGGAAACCCGCGCCAATGCTGCTGGCTAGCATACCGCCCACCAAGCCGGGTGCCAGACCCGGGCGATCGGCAATCGAGTAGGCGATGTAGCCCGACAGTACCGGTACCATCAAGGCAAAGGCCGACGCGCCACCGATGCTCATCAGCGCGGCGGCCAAAGTGCCCTCTTGTTGGAAGGCCTCGATACCAAACACAAACGACAGCGCAATACACAAACCACCAGCGACCACCAAGGGCAGCATATGCGATACCCCGGTCATCAAATGCTTGTAGACGCCGGTTTTCTCCTGCTTGCTATCGCTGGGTTGACTGGTGTTGCCCTGATGCTGATACACGCTGGCTTGTTGCGTGGCGGCGGCAAGGGTCTCTTGGGTCTTCTTCAAGGCGTTGCCGGTGGAGGTTTTGTACACGCGCTTGCCGTCGAAGCGGGCCATGTCTACCTCGATATCGGCGGCAATAATCACCAAATCTGCGGCGGCGATCTCTTGCTCGCTCAGGGTATTCTTAGCGCCCACTGAGCCACGGGTTTCAATCTTGATCTGATGACCTTGCTTGCTGGCGCCTTCCTCCAGCGCTTCGGCTGCCATAAAGGTATGGGCAACCCCGGTTGGGCAGGCGGTAATGCCCACGATATTTAGCGCATCGCCAGAGTTGCTTGGCTGAGTTGTTGGCATCTCGCTAGCTGCGGGCGCGCTGGCGGTAAAGGGGGCGAGCTTGCTAAGCGCATCGCCCAAGAAGGCTTTCGGGTTGGCCAGCAGTTCGCTCATCTCCGCCACATAGACCTGTTTGCCGTTAAAGCGCTGCAGTTCCAGTTGGTTGCGAATGCTGGTATCGGCCACCACAATCACCTTATCGACGGTAGCCAGTTGCTTTCCGTCAATCAAGCTGTTGCTGTCTAAGCTGCTGTGGCATTCCAGCACGATATTATGGTCTTGTTCCTTGGCTGCTCGTGTCAGCAGTTTCGCGGCCAACAGACTGTTGGCTACACCGCTCGGGCAAGCTGTTACGATGAGGGTAGTCATAGTCTTATCCTTCTGTTTTGCTTAATTTGCTGAATGTGGTGTTGTCCAGAGTGGCTTGCAGCTTGTGCTGCGGCGGCACGCCAACGCCAACCTGGCTGACTGCTAGCGCGGAAAGCGCGGTGGCAAAGCGTAACTGCTCGGCCTCAACGTGGCCTTGGCTCAGCCCCCAGCAGAAACCAGCGACAAAGGTATCGCCTGCACCCACGGTGCTCACCACTTGCATCAGTGGCGGCTGTGCTTGATACCAGTTGCCTTGATGCAGCCACAGCACGCCTTGTTCTCCGCGGGAGATAACCACGTGGGCAATCCCGAGAGCTGCCAGCCGCTCGCCTTGTGCCTGAATCGCTGCGATATTCTCGAGCGGTTGACCACACCATTGTTCCAATTCTTCCTGGTTGGGCTTGACCATGTAGGGGCCAGCCTGCAGCGCCTCCGTGAGCGCCTCCCGTGAACTGTCGACCAGTACCTTGGCGCCGGCCTGTTTGAGCTTGCTAACCAGCTGGCCAAACTGCGCCGGGCTTACCCCCGGCGGCAGACTACCGGCCATCACCACCCAAGGGTGGGTGTCAACCAGACTCAGTAGCTTGGCTTCTAAGGCTTGCAGCGCTTGTGCGTCGATGGGCATACCCGGGAAGTTAACATCGGTGACCTGCTGCGAGGCTTCTACCAGCTTAACGTTGGTGCGGGTCGCGCCGGGAACACGGATAAAGTGATCCTCGACCTCCAGTTGCTTGAACAGCTCTTCGAACGCCGAGGCATTGTCGAGCCCAAGAAAGCCGCTGACGCTGACATTAGCGCCCAGCTCCGCCAACACTTTCGCAACATTGACCCCTTTCCCGGCGGCGTGCAGGCTGGCGTAATCCACCAGATTCACGCTGCCGCGGCTTAGCTGCTCCAGCGTGCCGGTAAGGTCCAGTGCGGGGTTGAGGGTGACGCAGAGAATACGTTGAGCAGTCATTAGCCTTCTCCCAAGCCGCTATCAATGGCGGCGCCAATGGCGGCTAAGGCATCTTGTGCGTCGGGGCCATCGGCGGTGAACTGCAGGCGATGTTGGGCTTTTACGCCGAGGGTCATCACCTTCATCAGGCTCTTGGCGTTGACCGCTTTGCCTTCGCCATCGAGATTGCTCACGCTGATCTTGCTGGTGAATTTCTTGGCCTCGGCTACCAGCAGGGCGCCGGGACGGGCGTGCAGGCCATGGGCGTTGCGGATCTGGAACACTTGGGTGTTGCCATCGGCAGTGTCGGCGGCGGGGCTTTCCTCAGCCAACCCTTCCTGACCTAATAAGGTCTCAACCAGCGCTTGTGGCGCTAGCTGATGTAGTTGCGCTAAGTCGCCGTTAAAGCACAGCTCGGCGAGCTGCTCGAGTAGGGCATCGCAGCTACGATTAGCGATCGCCAATGACAGCAACACCCGCATCGGTTGTGGGCTGTCTGCGTCGATGGCGGTGTCGGGCCGAATCACCGCAAGCGCTGACTTGCGGGCGCTGCTCTGCAGTTGGCTCAGCCATACGCCTTCGCCCAGATAGCTCTGCTGCGCACTTGCCGCTTCGCTCACCGCAGCACCGGTGACCAGTCCATGATTTTTCAGCAGGCCTGCAGCCAGTACCCGCGCTTGCAGCGCATCGCTAATGGGTAAGTTATCCAGCACCAGTTGCTGGTTAAAATCGATCGCTAACTGAGTTTCGCCATTGAGCAGGGCCAAGACAGCGTTGGTGCTATCGGCTTGTTTTAATGCCTGCTCAACGCCATCGGCACTGAGTACCCGGGTGAGTTGCTTGAGGATGGCCAGATGCTCATCTGATTTGGCGGCAATGCCAACGGCCAGATAAACGGTATTGCCATCGCCCCAATCCACGCCTTCGGCAAAGTGGTGCACGCTCACGCCGGTTTGCTTAACTTGGTCGCGGGTATCGGTGGTGCCGTGGGGGATTGCGATGCCGCTACCCAAGTAGGTAGAGGTTTGCGCTTCACGCGCCAGCATCCCCTCGACATATCCGGCAGCAACATTGCCAGACTGTTGCAGTGAGGCGGCCAGTTGGCGGATAGCCTGCTGTTTGTCGCTGGCCTGTTGGCCAAGCTGAATATTGTGTTCCTGTAAATCTAACATCGGAGTCTCAACCTTTTTGGGGCGGTCTGCATGGCGTCTGAGCCTGCTACTTCGGCCGCTGTGTTCACTGTTTTCCCGCCGTGTTTTGCCTGGTCTTTACTGTTATGCGCGTTTCGCTGATTGCCATCTTCAACTTACTTTACCTTTAAGCTGAAACGATTCAGCAGGCTGCGCTAAAAAAAGCCGTGATGGTTAAGGTCAGGGCTAAACATAAGGGATAATGACAGGCTGAACCGTTTCAGCTAATATTGCAAATTGCTTGGAAAAGAACTTTCCGCTTAAGTGATCCTGTTCACATTTGATCGCCGAAAAGGATCGTTTCAGCGGCGAGGAGTAGAGATGAAACTGGATGAAATCGCCAAGCTGGCGGGGGTGTCAAAAACCACTGCTAGCTACGTTATCAATGGCAAGGCTGACAAGTATCGGATAAGCCAGAAAACCCGCGACAAGGTGATGGCGGTGGTGGAGGCGCATGGCTTCCAGCCCAATCATGCCGCCAGTGCCTTACGCGCCGGGGTAAGCAAAACCTTTGGCTTAATCGTGCCGGACTTGGAGAACAGCTCCTACGCTAAACTGGCCAAGCTGATGGAGCGGGATGCCCGGGCTCAGGGCTACCATATGCTGATTTCTTGCAGCGATGATCTACCCGACAACGAGCGTGAAGTGGCAAACAGCCTGATCTCCCGGCGTATCGATGCCTTGATTGTTGCGTCCTGCCTGCCCGGTGACGATCCCTTTTATCTAAACATTCAACAGCAGGGCGTGCCGGTTATTGCGGTGGACCGGATGTTTAACGATGAGCATTTTGCCTCGGTGATCAGTGAAGACTTTGAAGGCGCACTGGCACTGACCAACAGCTTGCTGGAGCAAGGCTGCAGCTCGCTGGGATTGATCGGTGCGGTGCCCACATTAGTGGTTTCGCGGCAACGGGAGCAGGGCTTCACCGCGGCTACCTCCAAGTATCCGGGCGTTGCAGTGCTGCAAGGCTACGGTGAGCGATTTAGCCGCGAGCAAGGCGCGCGCTTGGTGGAGCAGTGGCTGGCGGCCGATCAACTGCCGCAGGGGCTGGTGGTAACCTCATACATCTTGTTTGAAGGGGTGCTGGATTGCTTGAGTCGTCATCCAGATGTGCTTAGCCGGGTCAAGATAGCCACCTTCGGTGATCACCGCCTGCTGGATATGTTGCCGATTAAGGTGCAATCGCTACCGCAGCAGTTTGAGCTGTTGGCCAGTCAGGCGATTGCGCTAGCGTTTGCCGCCGCCCGTGGCGATTATCAAAGCGGAGTTGAGGTAGTGCCAAGAAAGCTGGTTACTCGTGGGTAAGGGCGGTTGTACGAGATAGCCGGAGAGGTGAGCAGGGCAAGCCGGCAGCGTGCCCTGTGTTGGTGGCTTAGTAGTCTAGATCGTCGATATAGACATCAATCTCAGCGGATGCCACACCATTGCCAGCGTATAGCTCCAGACCAAAGGCTTGCACGTCCTCAAGCGCTGTATCGGGTTGCCAGCTAATGCTATGCCATTGATTATCCTCTAGGCTGATCCACTCACCGCTTTGGTAATCCCATCCAGCTCCGGTTTGAGCAAACAGTTTGCCGCCGCTGATCCCGGCCGCGATGGCCTGCTCGGACAAGCGCACCGTCATCGACAACGCGCTCAGACTTTGCTGACTCGCTTCTTGAATATACAGTACGATTTTCTTCTCGCCGCTAGCCTCATCGAATCGGGCCAGCAGGGCAGTGCTGGCATCGCTGCCTTGGCCCTCGCTTAGCGACAACGCGCCGCTGCCGCCAGACCACGATATTGCAGATAACACCGCGGGTACAGCATCGAGACCCTCAAAGTCGAAGCGCACTTGTGGCTCCGGCTCACTTGGTCCGCTATCAGACTGCTCTGCGGCAATCTGCACATCGTCGATGTAGACACTACCATCGCTGATGGCGGCGGATTGCTCTCCGGCATAGAATTGCAGGCCCAGCTCTTGTAGCGATTCAATCGGGCTATCTGGGATCCACACAATCGGGTTCCAGCTATCACCTTTCAAGCTGATGTCAGCGGTGCTGCTCCAGGTCCAGCTGCTACCCGCTTTGGCATAGGCTTTGGCTATGTTCAGGCCGCTGTCGACCAAAGACTGTGGAACCCATACCTGGGCACTAAGGCTGGCCATCTTGGCTTCGGTGGGCATCGGCAGGCTCAGGTAGACTTTCTTCTCGCCGGCATCTTCGCTGAAGTTCAGCGCCAGAGAATAATCTCCAACAAGACTGACTTGATCAGAAATGGAGAGCGCTCCGGCAGCGCCGGTATTAGAGCTGGCGGCAAAACCGAACGGCAGCTGCCCATCTGCGAAATCAAAGCTTAGGCTTTGCTCTGGGTCACTGGGTTCATTCCCCGAGACAGCGCGGATACAATCGAACACCGACTCCCGGTAGTTGGCGTTGGCCCACTGCCAAGGGAACCCGCCGGCATAGCCGTTGCTCTCGAGTCGCGGGCACAGCTCGGCCAGTCCTACCTCATCACCAAAGAAATCATGAACCCCGGGTTTGTAGGCTTGATCGGTTGCGAAGAACTCACCCAGTACCACCGGTTTATCTAGCTCCCAATAGCTGGCCATGTGGTGATAGGGCGACCACGCGCCTTCTTTTTGCATATCGTCGTAGTAGTGAGGCGCATAGAAATCCAAGGGCGCGTCTTCACCGCCAAGGTTGATCATCCGCTCGTCGGAGTAGTAGTTGTTACCACCAAAGCCATCGGTGTTATACAGGCCAAGGGATTTTGGCCCAGTCGTGACCAAGATCTCCTCACCGAGTTCGTCGGCGCGCTGGTGGATCGCTGCGCTAAACAGTGCGGTGGTGGTGTGAATATCATTGATAGCAGGCACTAGCGAGCCGGGGAGTGACTCACGGTCGATAAACCATTGCTCGGTCATATTTTCCGGTTCATTGAACAGGTCGATGGCAATCAACGCCGGGTGACCGGCGGTTTGCTCGATTAAGGGCAGCAAGAAGTTGTCGATATAGCTCTGTCGAGTTTGGGCTTCGCTGAGGATCGCGTAGTTGCGCTCCGCCACTGCATCCACCCCTTGCTGGGTGATGGCCAACATATCGAACGACCATAGGCAGGGCATCAGGTACACCCCTTTCGCCTGCGCCAGATCGAGCGCCCGCTTGATATCATCGATTACCGCTTGCTGGCTGGTTGCATCGGCAACTAACTGACTGTTCTCGTCCCAGATAGGGCTTGCGCTGCCGTTAACATGCACCCACCAGCGCAGGCTATTGCCACCGGCCGCGACCAGCTGATCGAGTATGTGATTAAAGGTGGTTTCATCCAGTCCTTGACCAAAGTCTTGCGCGAAGCTTAGCCACGCGATGTTCGCACCATTGAGGTAGACCTGTTTCCCTTGGTACTCCAGGTAGTTCACGCTACTGCCATTTCCCGATGGCGGTACGTAGCGTTCTTCGTTCTGCGAGTCTCCGGAAGAGGAGCCGCAGGCTGATAGGGCAAGCGTAAGCGCCAGCAAACCCGCTGGTTGTAACCAAGGACGACCATATCCTTTCATTGTTATTCTCCGTGTGGATAGTTAAGTGGCTTACTGCTGTCTATAAAACAGACGCATGGGCATGCTAACGAGCTTTTCACTCCAGTGAAATGGCAACGTTACGATTTCGTGATCTGGCTCTTTGCTGTGACTGGAGGCGCGTGAGCGGATTACTGAACGAGGTTTTGTAGTGTTGGGAGCGGTTTTTGTGACCTGAATAACGATTTCTCCAATAATAAATCGCAACGTTACGAATTTTGGTGCTAGTCTTATTACGAGTCTGTTTTTCTTGCCAGATACAGGTTCACGCTTTTCAGTTTTGAAAGCATCCTTTTATCCTTTCCTTAAATGGGTTTTTTAACGCCGCGCATCTCCTGCGCGGTTTTTTTTGCCTACTTTCCAATGTATGGCACAATTGTTTGAGCCTGCTCCAGTGTTTAATTGTCATGGTTAGTTTCGGCCCTGCGCAGTGCAGCCAAGCTGAATGGTTTGTCATGTCAGAAGTTCAGGATCTTAACAGAGCGATTGCCGGATATTTAGAGTGGCACGGTGTTTTAAGCTTTTATAAGCTTATCGGGCGGATGAGGCTCAAAGGGGTTGAACACACTGCTGGAAAAGTTGCTACTTTCGAGGAACCTTAACTCAAAAACTTAGGCGTGTTGTTGGTAAATATTGAATGTGAAGTCAATAATCGAGGATATGTCAGCCGCTACCAGATTCGTTCCGTTACCTCGTCAAGAGCGCGATAGCTCAAGATAATGCAGTCTCATAGGGTTAGGTTGCACAGTTCGACATGACTCTAAACGCCATCAAATGCAGAGTTACACAAGATAGCTAGGAAATTCTTAATACTCGGGTAAAACAGCAAGTTAAGTGTTTGATTTGATTGAGGGCATAAACTGCTACTTGGTAGCTCTTTACTTTGTAAGTCACTGTTTTATAAGCGTTATGGTTTTTCCGTTGAGTCATGGCCAGACGCCAATCCTGTGCGAAGGTCTTCTCATCCAGATAGTTGTTCCACTCATAGAAATCTGAGGAACGGATTGGGTTGCCGCCAAAGCGCAGCTCAGGGTCTGGCTAGAAGGGCTCAACCGTTGGGGTGTAGTTGGAGGTATTGGTCACGAAACCGGCGACACTGTTCCAGCCGGTATCGCTGCTCTCAATCACATCGCCAATCAGCGTGATTGCCTCGGCAAAGTTATCCGACCAACCCAGCCAACCCGAGTGGGCGATATCCAGATAAGCATAGACGTTGTCCAGCTTACCCAGTTCGTTGAGGGTGTGGCGAATACCGTCGCGATAGCCGCCCGGGCCATTGGCCTCGGCGCAGTCAGGTTCGTTGAGGTTGGTCACCAGGTTAGGCAGTGAATCGACCTCGACAATAGCCACGATGCGCAGATTGGCGTATTTCGGATCGGAGATAATCTCCATGATCGGCGCAATATACTCATCTTGGTAGCGGGCCAAGCCATCTTCGCTGATCCGCAGCTCGCCGTTGGAGGCTAGCGCCGCGCAGTCGCGGTTGGGCAGATCGTATACCACAAACATAAGCATCCCAGCTTGCTGGGCCAGCGCCTCATCGAGGTGGCCACGTAGGCCAATGCCGTCGGTGATCGCGCCGATGCGGTCCATCCATACCGCGGTGTTGTAACCGGCTATCAGCTCGCCATTAGGCTCTGCGGCGGCCTTGGCCGACCATAGCGGATCGACGTAGTACTTAACGCCGACGAAGGGATTATCGACTCGCTCTGCGATATCGCCCACCAAGATATTTACCACCGAGCTGGCGCTGGCTTCGCCATCGCTCACCGTGAGTGTGGCTTGGTAGCTGCCCTCTGCGGTGTAGGTATGGCTTGGATAGAGCCCAACGGCGCTATCCAAGCCAAAGTCCCAGCTATAGCTAAGATTTTCTGGGCCATTATCGGGGTCGTATGAGCCGGAGCCATCGAAGTTCACCTCGATCGGGGCTGGGCCCTGCGTTGGGGTAGCGCTCGCCGCTGCGATGGGGGCTTCGTTGCCAATGGCGGTGATGGATACGCTGGCTGAGCCCGCTGCGCCGCCTTCATCAGTTACGGTGACGGTTGCCACAAACGTGCCAGCACCTTGGTAGGTGTGGCTGACCATGTCGCCTTGGCCAAGGTTGCCGTCGCCAAAGTCCCAACTAAAGCTGAGCCCGGCGTAGCTACCATCGGGGTCTTCAGAGGCAGTGGCATCAAACATCACGGTAAGCGGCGCATCGCCGGAAGTGACATCGGCGCTGACTGCAGCAACCGGCGCTTGATTGGCAGGCGCGCACACATCGCCGCTTACTTCCGGTATCTCGGCGCTAGCTGTGCCTTTGGTACCGGTGAAGCCAAAGCTGACGCTGCCGCCGACCGGGATATTGTCGTTCCAGCTCACGCCACTGGCGCTGTAGGGGTTGCTTCCTGATAGTGAGACGTTCCAGCTGCTGTTGATGCGATCAACGCCCTGATAGGCCCAGCTGATGTCCCAGCCACTAATGGCAGTGTCGCCATCGTTGGTGATCACGATTTCGGCGGCGAAGCCGGAGTTCCATTGGTTGGAGATAAGGTACTCGCAGGTCGCTGCCTGGGCCGAGCCGAGTGACATCAGCCACAGGCCTCCTCCCACACAAGCGCAGCAAGTACGCCGTAGCGTGCTTAGGTTACGCGTATTACTTTCCATAATTTGCCCTCGTAATATTCCTTTAATTCAGCACACAGCGCGCGCTACCGGTTTTAATCGCAGTGGCGAATGCCTGTGCGATGGGGGAGGCGCGCGTGCTGTGTATTGGTGCTTTGGGCGTTGCCAGAGCAGAGGGAGGGCCTTAGTTTGCCGCTGATGGGCAAATTGCCTTGGTGGCCTTCAACACATGCTCAGTGCAGCCTTTGGCGCCTGTTCGCTCTGCGGATGGTGATAGCAGTAGCAGTAGCAGAAGGGGCTTGGCTGACAGCGCGTTGCTTGACGACCAGATAGAGTCGGCAACCGCCCTCTATCGAAAACCAAGTTAGCGTTGCTTCAAGTAATTACTGATATAAAGCTCACTGTCTATGTCGGAAGAAACAAACAGATAGCTGCTATTGATAAAAAAATTAATTCATTGAGGGGAAAAATGAAACTTTCAGTGGCAGTTTCCTGCAGCGGAAAAAACCTGTGATCTTAGGCAGGCTGGTACTATCTGTTGTGATGGAGGGGGAAGTACTCGATTAGCCAAGTATTTGCCTGACAACCTCCGGCAGCACCAAAAACAGAAACATGCTTCCCAAAACAATGTTGATCGCGAGTGTAACTGCTAAGCCTTTGTTCTCGAGGATGTCGAGCTGGATATGCTGGAGGCGCTCAATACCGCTGAGTTCTTTGTTGCGTAGAGTTTTAACTACCCGTTTAGCAAAGTGCCAAGTCTTTGCGTTTAGTGCCCTGTTGAGTCTGTCATTTGCTCTGTTGTACCTGACCATCGTTATTCCTCTAACTCGTTGTTTTTATTATGCCATAGCAACATCACTTTGCTATCGCAGATTAGTCAAGACGTGAGACTAGCCAGTTGTTTGGTGAGTCGTTCGCAGAGTGCGAAGCCATTTGGGTGCGAAAGGGGAGGGTGCGAAAGAGGAGGGTGGGGAAAGCTGAGAGATAAAAATGTAAGGGCGTTAGCCGCAGGTAGAAAGAAAACTCCCGCCAACGGCAACCACCGTTAACGGGAGGATAGCGCTGTTACAGGCCCTTAAAGCTCACCGCAGGCTCCAGAGAGGCAAGCTGGGCGAGCGATAGCACCGCGATGCCGTTGTCTTCGGCAATCTGCGCGCCATGCTGGAAGCTCTTTTCAATCACAATGCCCAGACCGGCCAAGGTGACGCCAGCTTGCTGACAGATCTCCTGCATGCCCAGCACGGCTTGGCCGTGGGCCAGGAAGTCATCGACAAACAGCACCCGCTCGTTGGGGCTAAAGTGGCGGCTATCCATGGTGAGGGTGTACTGGGTGTTCTTGGTAAAGCTTTTTACCTCGGTGCTTAGCAGCTCGGCGTTGTCCAAGATGGTGGCGGCTTTTTTGCCCACCACTAAGGGCAGCTCCATCGCCAAGGCCACCAAGGTGGCAATGGCGATACCACCAGCTTCGATGGTGACGATCTTATCGATCTGCTTACCCCGATAGTGCTCGGCGATGGCCGTGGCACACCAGTTCAGCAGCTGTACGTCAATCTGGCGGCTGATAAAAGCGCTCACATCCAAAGCTGCCGCGCTTTTCACCACACCCTTGTCGAGAATGGCCTGCTCCAGCGGGTTTAGCGCCCGCGTCGCTGTATCTTGTTGTTGGTATTGCATAGCGTTCTTTTTATTGCAGCCTTACAGCATAACCAGGTAGCCGATGAAGATCAGCGACAGGCCGTAGATCAGAGGGTGAACCTGCTTGCCTTTACCGGCGGCCAACATGGCGAAGGCGTAGCTGATAAAGCCCATCGCCATACCGTTGGCTGGAGAGAAGCTCAGTACGGTAAACATCACGGTAAAGAAGGCGGCGATGCGCGACTCTTTCTGGTCCCACTTGATCTGGCCCAAGCGGCCAATCATGTACACGCCCACGGTGATCATCGCTGGCGCCACAATGGCAGTGCTAAACATTGAGAAGATCGGGTAGAGGAACAGCGATACCAGGAACAACGCCGCTACGGTAACCGCAGCCAGACCGGTCTTCGCGCCTTGGGCCGAGGCAATGCCCGACTCCGAGAAGGCTGTCACCGAGGTGGTGCCTAACACGGTGCCCACTACGGTGCCGCCAGCGTCAGCAATCAGCGCTGAGCGAGCGTTCGGCACCTTGCCGTCTTTGTCGATAATGCCCGCGTCGCGGCCTACACCAACGATGGTAGACAGGCCGTCGAAGAAGTCGACGATAAAGAAGATGATCACCACGAACAGCAGATCAAACAGCTTCTCAGCGGTCATATGGCTGAAGTTGAAGATCTGACCGAAGCCCGCTGCCATGCTCGGTGGCGCTGATACCAGCTGCTCGGGGAAGGCGGCGTTGCTGGTGCCCATAAACAGGTCGGCCAGAACGGTCAGTACCATTGAGCAGATAAATGCGATAAAGGTGGCCAGCTTGATATCACGCACCATGCAGCCTAGCGCGACAAACAAGCTGATGTAAGCAATCGCCACTTGTGGCTGCAACACATCGCCCATGCTCACCAGAATAAACGGATTGGCGACGATAATGCCGGCGTTTTTCAGGCCAAGGAAGGCGATGAACATACCCAGCGAGGCTGTAATCGCTAGCTTAAGGTCTTCTGGGATCGACTCGATCATGGTCTTGCGGATTTTGGTCATCGAGAAAATCAGGTACACCACACCAGAGAGGAAGATGCCAAACAGCGCTTCGTGCCATAGTAGGGCAACCGAGCCCGAGAACAGCAGGCCTTTAAAGAAGCCGTTCATGCTCATCCCCGGCGCCAGCATCACCGGATAGTTGCCAAACACACCCATCACAAAGGTGGCGAAGGCGGCTGCCAGCGCCGTTGCGGTGAAGATAGCGCCGCCATCCATACCCGGAATATCACCCAGAATGGCTGGGTTAACTGCCAGGATGTAGCTCATGGCCAGGAAGGTAAGAAAGCCCGCATATAGCTCGGTGCTAATGGTGCTTCGACGTTCACTGATTTTGAAGGTGGCATCCAGTACAGCGCGGAAGCCAGTCGGTTTGGACAGTGTGGTTGCAGTAGTCACGGTCAGCCTGATTATCGATAGTTAAAGGGATCACTTGAGCTGGACATCAACGGATGTACATCTACCCCATTAGCATCAGAACGGTGAAATTCAGGCATTAGGCAGGTGAGGACTGTAGTCGCAGGATTCGGTCCCGCGGTAGAAACTTCCGGTCCAGATTACCGGTGATATACAGCTCAAAACTTGGTCGCGGATTATAACCATGTGGTCAGAAACTTCAATAATGCGCGCTCTTATCTGACCAAAGATTGGCAAAGTATTGATGTTGATTCGTTTAAGCTGATTGAAAGCTCTGCTTAGAGCAGCACTGAAACGGGCTGCAAGTTAGCTCAACGAAGCCCGCATCCGCTGGCTGCGTAGATAATCGCGCTCGATAAGCGCCAAGGTCAGCAGGGCGATCACCACCAAGGCCACTCGAAAGCCATAGCTTCCCATACCATGGATGATCACCATGCTCAGCGTAACGCCAGTGGGCAGCAGCAGCGATAGCTGGAACAGCAGGCGTGACAGGTGATCACGATACAGCCCGATCCACGGGTAATGAAAGCGCGCATGCTGGGCCATCAGCTTCACTAGATTGTGGTAGTGCATGGCAAAGTAGAGCTGGATAAACACCAGCACCACCACGCCCCACAGGCCGATGAGTTGGCTATCGATGCTTAGGCCAAATAGGTTAAGTGGGGCGTTGTTCTGTTGCTGTTGGGCGAGTAGGTAGCGCTCTAAGTCTGCGTAGCTGGCCGAGGCGAGTAGCTCGGTCACCTGAAACAGCTCAGGGAATAACTCTGCGCTGTTGCGCAGCCCATTTTGATAGCGAGGACTAACTTGCGTGCTCGAGTCCAGCTCTGACAGCAAGGCGTTAATCCAAGCAAATTCATGCATTTCGAACATGAAAGGTAAGTGCAGGGTTAGCGACAGATTGCCGTTGAGCGCATCCGGGTGCTCAACCGGATAGAGGCTGAGCTTGAGTTTGAGCAGATCGAAACTGCCACTAAAGCGCTCGTAGCCGATGGGGTCTTCTTCAAGGATTTGCTGGCTGTTACGGTAATCGGCACGCGAGGCCTTATCGGTGATGATCAGCGCTTGCAGGCTGGCGGTTAGCCGGGTGACTTGGTTTAGATCAAGCTGACTCAGCGTGAGCTCGGCAGGGCGGTTGATCTCGGCGATCTTGCTGCCTTCCACCAGATAACCGGGATCGAACATTGGGTTACGCAATACCTTATCAACCTGCAGAAAACGGTCGACGTACTCGCGCTGCTCGGCCAATAGCTGACCTTGGTGATACATCCAGTGCCCTGCATTGGGGTAGGCCTTCTTGCCATCAAATAGCAGTAGCGAATGGCGCTCAAACCAGTGAAAGTACTCTGGCAGCTCAGCCTCGTAATTGGGGTCATCCAAATACTCGTAGGCATAGAAGTGGAAATGCTCGAACTGGTTGGGAAGGTCGAGGGCTTCGAGGTATTCGTACAGCGCTTCTTCAACCAGCTCAGTAAGGCTCACGGTCGTTGCGGTATCGGAAGGTGCAGAGTCACTGGTAGGCAGGGCTTCAGTCAGGCTCTCGGCGGTGAGCTGTTCGCTTAAGCGATTAATATCGCGCAGCTGCACTAGCGCGGTTTCATACAGCGAGCTGCTGCTACTGAGCCCAAGTAAGATCGCGCCAGCGGTCAGCACCATGGCAAAGTGAATACTGCGTAAGTGTTGGGTAAAGTCTTTGAGCTCGTCCATAGGCTCGCCGCCATTGTTGGGCTTGGCTACTTAGTGTAGCTGGCTATGCGTAGCTCTTTGACTTGAACAGCTGTCGGTTTTAAACACTAAGGGCGCCTCCGGGCCTGCCCAGCCGGGTGGGGTGATGCGGGCTTCGCGCATAAACTCAATCCGGCAGTTGTCATCGTAGTGAATCACGTAGTCGCGCATATCGATGCTATCGAGGCGAGCGGCCACCTCAGGGTGCTCATGCATATAGTCGAGCATGGCGTCTAAGTCGCGCAGGTTTTGATAGTTGGGCGCCAGTGCCGCTGCGCTGTAGCCACTGGTAAACAGCAGTGCCGTAGCAAGCAGTGTCGTCACAAGCGGCATGCCAGATCGCTTTACTCGGCTCATTGGATCTCTCCATGCTCGACCAGAATTAGCTGCGAGGTATCAAAGCCCTTATCACGCGCCATTGTCGTGAAGCGCTCAATTAGCGCCGGGTCAACACTGGGCGTGCGCGCTAGCAGCCACAGGTAGTCGGTATCTGGCCCGGAGATAAAGGCGTACTGGTAGTCCTCTTTATCAAGCTCAAACACCACATACGAGCCATAAAACGGCCCAAAGAACGACACCTTCAAATAGCCGGTTTGGCTGTCTTGCACAAAATAGGCTTTGCCCTCGGCCTCCTTCCACTCGCCTTTCTCTGCCGAGTAGCCCCGGTTAATCACCCGCACGCCGCCGTCATCGCGCAAACTGTACTCGGCGCTCACCTGGCTAAGGCCGCGCTCGAAGGAGTGGTCGAGGCGGGCAACCTCGTACCAAGTACCGAGGTAGTTATCTAGCTCGAAGTCTGTAACCGGCTTGACTGAGTTGGGCATGCCAAGGCAGGCCGTTAGGCCAAAGAGGCTTGCTAGCACTAGCAGCTTAGTTGTTAGAAATCCTTTCATTATGCGCTCCTTGGGTCATTGCGCGGACGACTCTGGTGCTGATTGCGGCGCTCGGTTAAAGACTATGTACCGGTGAAATCTCATTAGTGATAGCGAGTAGCCAAGTTCGCACAACACGGCTGGCACTGTCGCCTTGGCTGTAATCAATGCTCGCTTCAATATACTGGCCTTTGCGTTCCAGGCGATGCCAATGGGTGCTGCCCAGCTCCTCATTAGGGGCGAGCAGTGGCTTGCTGAGCTGCTCATTTAGCGCTTTGTCTACAATACGCAGCACACCACTATCGAAGAACACACATGCGCCATCAGGCAGCACTAAAGGCGCTGACTGTCTTTGTTGATTAAGCGCTACGCCTCGCTCCATCTCACCATTTGGCAGTAGCCTGACTAAATGTGCAGTGTCGCCACTGTTGTGACGCTCCTCCTGCACCCGGATATCATCGTTGTCGGTAACGATGTAGTCGCCATAGCTAGGCCACTCACAGACGACTTCGCCGTCACGATTGAACAGGCGGGAGTCATACCAGTCGTAGCCAGAACGGCCAGTGATAAAGCGTCCGCCACTGAGTGCAGCTGCGCTTTGGCCCATCATTTCAGCGATGATTGAGCCATCTTTCATATCCAATATAAACATGGGGCCGGTGGTGCCCCAGGCGGAGTCGTAGTATCTGCTGCGTGTTGCTACTAGCAGACGGTCGTCGGAGATCCATACCTTAAAAGGGCGCGCCTCGTTCTCTTTGGGCCGTTCGTGAGGCTTACGCCAAGCGCGGCGGTAGCTAAACTCCGACATTAAGTCTTGAGTGAAGTACAAGGAGCGCTGCCACACGACTTGGCCATCCAGTCGCTGCAGGTAAAAAGAATCGTCTGAGATTATGAGTTGGTGGCTACTTGTTTCAGCCAGAATCTCAGGCTGTTGCGAGGTGCTTACTGGCTCAAAGCGGCTTGGCTTTCCGCCGCTTACGCTGTGCTCGATAATTTCACATTTATAGGCCATACCGCTACAAGCCTTACTGCAGGAACGTTGTCTAAACAGTAACTTAACTAGCGGCGAAGGTCACTCTCCGGGTATACCGAAATGTGAGCTCCCATGTGTAACGCCTAGCTGCTGATAAACTTTGCAAATTCCGCACTGGGTTCGCGATCTGAGTAGATATACACCGTGTTGCCGATGGGGTCGATGACCGAGAAGCCACGGTCGCCCCAAGGGTGGTCTTCCAGCGGCATGGCGATGGCAAGGCCCGCGCTGGTTAAGCGCGCATGTTCAGCATCCACATCTGCCACCTTAAAATTGAGCATAACGCCGGCGCCGGCAAACTCAGGCATTTCTGCTTGCGGCTCAATAAAGCTAAGCTCCGGGCCGGTTTGATTGATACTGACCGTGACATACCAGCCACAGTCAAATACCGCTTTACCAGAACACTTGGGATGGAATATTGGTTTAGGTTCTTATCGAGTTCCTACAAAAAGCGGGCTTCAGTCGTCCATAAGGGCGCTAAATAAATAGAAAAACAGCCAAGGGGCACAAACCGCTTGGCTGTTTGTTGTTTCAAATGATAGCGAAGGCTATGCGGTGCGAGCGTAGTCCAATTTGGTACTGGCTAGCTCGGTCTTCAGCCCCATCAGCAGGGTGACGCACATCAGCATTAGCACAAAGGTGAACGGCAAGCCGGTTGAGATGGTGCCGGCTTGCAGCGCCTCGATGGTCTCAGTGCCACCTACCCATAGCAGGGTTGCGGCAATCACGCCTTCGGTGGTCGCCCAAAAGACCCGCTGAGGTACTGGTACATCCACCTTACCGCCAGCGGTGATGCTGTCGATCACCAGCGACGCCGAATCCGATGAGGTGATAAAGAACACCATAATCAGACACACCGACAGCATCGACAGCAACGCACTTAGCGGCAATGCTTCGTAGGTGTAGAACAGCGCTAGGGTGATATCGGTCAGGCCGTGTTGGCCCAGTTCGCCCACTTTGTTGGCGATTTGGTCGATGGCTGCACCGCCGAAGGCCGACATCCAGAACAGGGTGATAAGGGTTGGCAGTACAATCACCGCGATCAAAAATTCACGGATGGTGCGGCCCTTAGAGACTCGCGCAATAAACATACCAACGCAAGGTGACCACGAAATCCACCACGCCCAGTAGAACACGGTCCAGCCGTGCATCCAGGCTTCGTCTTCGCGCCCGTATGGGTTACTCAGCGGGATGGCGTACTCCATGTACGAGCTCCAAGTGGTCGCAATAGAGTCAAAGAAGATGGCAATGCTGGCGATAATTACAAACACCAACAGTGCGAAGGCAGCGCCCAAGTTAATGTTACTCAGCACCTTCACGCCGCCGTGGATACCACGAACCACCGACACCACCGCTAGTGAGGTAACAAACAGCACGATGCCCAGTTGAACCCCAATCGATGACTCAAAGCCAAATACATGACCCAAGCCGCTTGCCGCCTGCTGCGCACCTATCCCCAGCGAGGTCGCCAGACCAAACAAGGTCGCCAGTACCGCCAGAATATCGATGATATGGCCCGCCCAGCCCCAAGTTCTGTCGCCTAGCAGCGGGTAGAACACCGAGCGGATCGACAGCGGTAAGCCCTTGTTGTAGGCAAAGAAGGCGATGGAGAGTGCCACAACCGCGTAGATCGCCCAGGCATGGAAGCCCCAGTGGAACATGGTCGCGCCCAGCGCAGCGCGTTTCGCCTCTTCACTAAACGGCTCTATATTAAGTGGGGTTTCATACCAGCCAGTAAAGTAGGCGGCAGGCTCTGCAACGCCGTAGAAGATTAGTCCAATACCCATGCCTGCAGCGAACAGCATCGCCAGCCATGAAATATTGGAATACTCTTTTTGAGCGTCTGCACCGCCGATGCGGATCTTGCCGTAAGGTGAGAGCACCAGGCCGATACAGAAGATGATAAAGATGTTGCCAGCCCACATAAACAAGCCATCGAACTTGGCAATAATGGCCCATTTGGCACCATCAAGGGCGGCTTTTGCGGTGGAAGAGTCGGCTATTAGCAGCGCTGCGACGAACAGGGCGATAAGCCCGGCGCTAATGCCAAAGACGGGGTTGTGAACGTCGAACCCCCATTTAGTGATGTTATCTTGTCCTACGGTGTAGTCGGTGTTTTCAATACTGTATTTGTCAATGCCTTGACTCATGGGTCCTCAAAGTGCCGATGGCACGTGAAAAATGAGCGCGCATTATAGCATTTGGTTATAAATTATCACCTTATATGATTTATAGGTTATAGAGACTATGTCATTTGAGTCTGAAACCCTAAATAAATTAGGGGTATAGACGCGTTATTAAGAACGTAGAATGCGGCTTTTTTGGGCATGTTTGGGGGGCTACAGGCGAGCCCAACAAAGATATTATTCTGCGCCGTACTATTAGCGCTCAAGCTCAAGTTGCTTCGAACGGTTTGCTGTGCTGCTCACATTTAGCCAAAATGGCCAGCTTTTCCTGATCAGACGCAGCCGACCATCTTACGATCTCATCGATATGGCGATAGCAGCCCAAGCATATGTCCTGCTCGTTGAGGCAGCAGTTCCGAACACAGGGGGACTCGACGGCGCTTGCCTGCTTATCGATGCGTATCTGGGGGAGCTGTTTAGCGTTCGCCGGCTGGCGGTCACGACTATCCATGGTGCGATGCTACAGCGATGCGCCGTCGAACACACTGATTGGCAGCTTGGTGACATCAACACCCTCAAGGCAGCCAAGGTTTGCTCGGTAGTAGCCGGGTTTGCGCAAGGTCTGGTGGAACGGGTAGATACCGCAGCGATTGCAAAAGTGATGCTTGGCGACATTGCTGGCAAACGCATAGGTCGACAGCGCACCTTCAATGGCCGTGATCGTGAGATCGCTTTGCGAAATCACAAACTCCGTCATGGTCGCGCCTTTTCTGCGACAGATAGAGCAGTTGCACGTTAAGCCTGTGGTGATCTCTGGTCCTTCAAACTCGAATGTCACCGCCCCGCAGTGACAGCTTCCTTTATGCTTCATGATTCAATCCCTGTGCAAAGACATTGGTGCTAGAGCAAGGCGTTGTAGAGTAGGCTGCCTGCCGCTAATGCGCTCAAAATCAAGGTGATTAATGTTACACCATTTGGGCCGTATAGGATGTACGAAGTTGTTGTGATAGTGGCTCGGGGTATGCTTTGACGAACACAAGAGTAGGACCATATGCAGGGCGTGAACAGTAGCGTGATGCGTGGCGAGCAAGACGATCACTCACAATCAATGAAAGTCGTTACACATCAAATCAATAGATCTCAAATGGTTTGAGGTCTAACTATTGGATATGTATAGTAATTGCTTTAATTAACCTTCTGCGGATAAGGATGTGCCGTGAAACTCAACTATCTACTCTTATCGTTACTTATTTGTTTTGGTGCCAAAGCCAGCGATTGCGGCCCGATAACCATCGCCGATATGACCTACGCCTCGGGCAGCATTTTCGCCAATATCGACCGCTTTATCTTGGAACATGGCTATGGCTGCGATGCGGAGTTAGTTCCCGGCGACACCATGCCCACAACCGCCGCCATGGTGCAAAAAGGAAAACCCGATATCGCCCCCGAGCTTTGGACTAACTCCATCGCCGATCTTATTGAGACCAATGTTGAGAACGGCGTATTGGTGATTGCTGGCAACTCCTTGTCCGATGGCGGTGAGGAAGGGCTTTGGGTACCTTCATACTTGGTTGAGGCCAATCCCGAACTGGCCACTATGGAAGGGGTAATCAAGCATGCCGAGCTGTTTACCCATCCCGAGGATGACCGAAAGAGCGCCGTCTATGGATGCCCCTCGGGCTGGAAGTGTCAGATCATCGTGGGTAATTTGTTTAAAGCCTTTGATCTCGAGGCTCGGGGCTTTGAATTGGTCGATCCCGGCTCGAGTGCGGGCCTGTCTGGCTCTATCGTCAAAGCCTATGAGCGACAAGAACCCTGGCTGGGTTATTACTGGGCGCCCACGGCAATCTTGGGCAAGTACGATATGGTAAAGGTCGACTTTCAGCACGAGTTCGATGAACAGCATTGGTACGGCTGTATCATCCAAGACGACTGTGAGCTGCCAAAAGTGTCGCCTTTCCCCGCATCTCCTGTACGGACGGTGGTAACCGCCAATTTTGACCAGCGCTATCCCAAGTTGATGGAGTATCTAAACATCCGGGGTATTGGCAATGGGGATATGAACAAGCTATTAGCCTGGAAAGACGCCGAGCAGGCGGATACCGAAGAGACGATGTACCACTTTCTTGAGCAATATTCGCACATCTGGAAGCCTTGGCTTAGTGAAGAGCGTGCGCGAAAAGTCGAAGCAGCGCTGTAGGGAAGGGGAAGCTGAGTGGTGTTCGTTACGGGCGGGGACCATGATATTACTCGGTTCCGTAATGACCGTTTGCCTAAGCACTAGTCGCTTGACCTTGTAAAGCGGCTAGCTACGCCAAAAACACCCGCAGCGTCTACAGCGCAAGCCATGTTTGTAGAAGAACAAAGGAAAGCCCAGTAACAGGAAAACCACAAATGCGGCTTTCTTCCCCTGGGTATAGGGCTCGATTTCGATGGCGCCGCAGTCGGGGCAAACCTCTGCGGTGTCGGGATACTCTTCGGCCAGTACCTCGCACAGCGCGTCAGAATGGTCCTGCTGCAACAGTTCGATAGCGCGCTTGGCATGTTCAGTTGGCGCAAGCAGGCGCACACCTCCAATAGCGTTGGAGTACAGCCACTGCATATTCACGGTATGCTCATCCGCCACAAAGGCTGGAACGCCTTCGCTTTCCAGCATGCTTCTTGCGATATGCGCCTCATGGGGGAATGAGAACCTTGCAACAACGACTAACTGACTCATACAACTCTCCTTGAGGTAGGTAACATCGTGTTGGTAAGACGTAAGTAAGCCAATACATTAACCATCACTGTTCTATGTGACTTGGCCTACCAATACACGACCTAACAGATAGCACCAATCTTGCAACTAAGGCCGGCGCCAAAATCATACATGCGGTCTTAACTGACCACACGATAAGAAGACTATCTAAGTGGTTCGGCGCTGAGGAATCTCCTGCCGGAAAGTAGAAAACAACCAGCCATACGGGGAAGGTGCAAATAGCGGTGTGGAGTTCGAACTTATCGAATACGCCTCGTTGCTTTGCCTTTTTAGCACTCGCTACCAAACCCAAGATACTCACTATCAGCGAAACTGTGGCTACTATAAATAGGGTGAAGCCAATGACCATTCCCACGATTTTTTCCTTTTGACACTACCTTACGCCGCTAGCATAGCAGCTTTATAGTTCCTTGTTTTGTAATGATTTATTCTGGATATCTAAAGTGCAAAAGCCTAGTTAAATCATCTGGAGCTAGCCATTCTCCACTCTTGGCCACTCATCCGGTATACACGCACTGGCCGATTGTGAAACTCCAGCATCGTGTAGTGTGCAAATCCGGTTTTCTCCGACACCCTGACAGAAGCGATATGCTCAGGCTCGATAATTGCCACAATCGATTCACAGCCCTTGTGGCGAAACGCATACTCAAGAACTCAATGTACAGCCTCTGTCGCCAAACCTCGATTCCAGAACTTCTGCGCTAGCCTATAACCAAGGTTGATCTCCTCTACACCCGCAATCAGCTCAGGCCCCACACCACAGAAGCCAATAAGCTCTCCAGTCTCTTTCTCAACCAATGCCCAAGGGCCGACACCATGCGACGAGTAGCATGTTAAACACCAATCGATAAACGCTTAGGTAGCAGCCTCATCGCATACTCCGCGAGCTGAATATTTCATTACCTCGGGATAGCTTAAGATAGCGGTGAGGGCTGAGAGGTCTTGATGAGACAGGGGCCTTATCGATAGTCTTTTAGTTTCGAACAACTGCATCGCATCCGTATTGAGATTGGAGCTGCTAAAGTAGCCGCGAAGGAAGGGTATAACTAAAGCTAGTGAGTCTAGCGGGTAGCCTTACTACCAAGTTGCTACCATGCGTTTTTGTGGTGGTGTTGCTTATGAACGCTCGCAGTTAAAGCTTACTCATGCTTGCCAGCAATAACGGTAACTAGCCCTATTAAAGTGATCTTCGGTCTAAAGGGGATGGGGGTGGCACCGGCTGGTATTGAAGCTAGTAACACTGGGCATCACCATTTGATTGTGGATGCGCCCACGCCCGCTGCCGGAGCACCAATCCCGGCTGATGCCAACCACCTGCACTTTGGTGGTGGACAGACTGAAACCACGATTGAGCTAGCGCCTGGCGAACACACCTTGCAGTTGGTGTTGGGCGATTTCTTGCACCGCCCGCACGATAAGGCTGTGGTGTCGGAGGTGATTACTATAACGGTTGAATAGCTATTGCTCACTCGTGTCTGCTGTCATATCTCTGCGCTTGATTGCAGGCGCATTTGCTTCCCTGCGTTGATAAGGCAATAGCGTTAACTCTTAATGCCAGAGTCCCGCTGATTAAGATATGTCCATCTATGTAGCGACCCCTCACTATGGTGACCGGCGGCTATACAGTCGTCGCTAAGTATTAGAAAATCCTGAAATTGTTTTACCTTATGGAACTTCGTACTGATGTTAATGTTGTTTAAATGGACTTTCTTTGTTCTAGTGAGTTTTGTATTACTCTTCACCCCACTATTTCCTCTGGTTATTGTGCAAATAATCTGTATGGCAACCCAAAACTCGCGCACACAAAAAGCTATGGATAAGGTGAACTCCAGTCTAATTGAAGGAGAGACCTTAGTGCATGTTGCCATTGCTAGGCGTGTATCGGCACTGTATTCGCGCCGAACTGTACTCGCCGTTACTAACAGCCGTGTGCTCGAGCTTTCTCGCGGGTTGTTGGGAGGCTTCTCAATGCGCGAGACGCAGATCAAGAACGTAGAGAGTGTTGAACTTTCACAAAGCTCCCTGCCCGCGATGTCCGGTTCTGTATTGCATGTCAACTTTGATGGCTATGATGAGATTAGCTTGCGTACCTTTTGCGATATCGCCTCTGCCATGTATTCCACCTTGCAACGCGAAGTTCATGCCTGGGAGGAGCGTAACCGAGTTCGGAAGTTGGAAGAAACGCGGGCAGAATCAGGTGGTACCTTTATCAATCAAGCAGCGAGCCCCGCGCAAGCAGGAGGAGCCAGTGGTAGTTCCATACTCGCTGAGATAGAAAAGGCTAAGAACATGCTTGAAGAGGGCATCATTAACACCGTTGAGTTTGACGAGATAAAATCAAAGCTACTTAGCAACCCCAGCAATAAAATCTAGCAGCTGCTCAATCTCTCATATCCAAACCTGAGTGTGTTCGCTGATAGTGGGCACACCACTAATCCCCGGCATTTTTAACGGGTGAATTAGTGCTATCGATAGTGATTAATCTGATACTTTGATACCGTTGATTAAGCGCGTACACTAGCCTGCATCTTCGCGAGTATCTGTAGTAAGTTCATGAAAATCCTTCACACAGCAGATTGGCATTTAGGCCACCAACTGCATGGTTACAGCCGCTATGCAGAGCATCAGTATTTCCTCGATTGGCTGTTAGAGCAGATTGAGCAGCATCAGGTGGATGCGCTGCTCATTAGTGGCGATATCTTCGACACCGCTAACCCCTCGGCGACCAGCTGGCAGCAGCTATATGGCTTCTTGGGCCAGTTGGCTAAGCAAAGCCCCGGTTGTCAGGTGGTGGTGGCTGCCGGAAACCACGACTCTCCCAGCAAGCTGAATGCGCCGCAGCATCTGCTTACCCATTTCGACCTGCATTTTGTTGGCTCGGTGCCGTATAACGATGAAGGTCATCCGGAGTTGAACCGCTTGTTGCTACCGCTGAAAAAGCGCGATGGCCAGCTGAAGGGCTGGGTTCTGGCGGTGCCATTTTTACGTAGCAGCGATCTGCGTTTAGATGGTGAGATTGCCGACTCCCAGCTGCGCTGGCAAAGTGCGATTAACGAGGTCTACCAAGGGCTGGGCGAGCTGGCGCAATCGCTACTGCAACCCGAGCATTGTCTGGTCAGCATGGGCCATGGCCATGTTACCGGTGGGCAGATATCCGAGCTCAGTGAGCGGCATGTGCAGATCGGTGGCCAGCATGCGCTGCCACTGACCATCTTCCCTGAGCGCAGTGACTATGTGGCGCTGGGGCATCTGCACTTGGCCCAACAAATTAAAGTACGTGAAGGCGAGCTAGGCGAGGTGCACTACAGCGGTTCGCCCTTGGCCTTATCGATGAGTGAGCGCCGCTATCGCCATCAACTCAAGCTGTTGAGCTGGCGCGAAGGCGAGTTCGAGGTCGAGAGCCTGGAAACGCCCAAGCTGTGCCAGATGCTGGTGGTGCCAGAAAAGCCCGCTGGGTTGGAGCAAGTATTGGCTGAGCTTAATGCGCTACCGACCCTCGATGCACCCTTCGAGCAGCGCCCCTTCCTAGAGGTACGGGTTAAGCTCGACCAACCACAAACCCAGCTGCGCGAAAAAGTGTTGGCCGCCATCGATGACAAGGGGCTGAGGCTTGCCAAGATCAGCATCTCTTATCCTGAGAAAGAGGCTGAGCAACACTTTGCCAAAGCAGGAGAGCAGTTGAGTAACCTAAAACCCGAGCAGGTATTTGAGCTTTGCCATCAGCAGCGCTTTGAGGGCAAGCCCTCCGAGGCGCTTAGCCGCGCTTTTAGTGAAGTGATGGAGCAGGTGTATGCGGAGGGCGAGCGATGAAGATCCTGGCAATCCGTGGCGAGAATATCGCCAGTTTAGCCCAACCCTTTGCGGTGGAATTCGAGCAAAGCCCGCTTAAGAATCAGGGCTTGATCGCCATCACCGGTAAGACCGGGGCGGGTAAGAGTAGCTTGCTCGACACCATGTGCTTGGCCCTGTTTGAACAAGTGCCGCGCTTTAGCGGGCGCGAGCGCAGCGTGGAGGTGGGCAGCGAGAGTGAAGCGCAAAAGCTCAAAGCCAACGATGTACGCCACCTAATCAGCCGTGGCAAAAGCGGTGGCTTGGCGGAAGTGGATTTTGTCGGTGTCGATGGCAAAAGCTACCGGGTGCGCTGGTCGGCGCGGCGAGCGCGCAACCAGGTCACCGGTCGCTGGCAGCAATCAACCCGCGAGCTGGAGGACCTGAGCTCCAACCAAGTCAGCTCTGCCACCAAGCGTGAGTTTCAAGAACAGGTCGACGCCTTGGTCGGCCTCGATTACGAGCAGTTTCGTCGGGCAGTGGTATTGCCGCAGGGCGAGTTCTCCGCGTTTTTAAAAGCCCCGGAAGAACAGCGCTCGGCACTGTTAGAGCGCATGACCGGCACCGAGCTGTACAGCCAAATCTCCCAACAGGTCTACGAGAACGCCAAGGGCAAGTTGCAGGCCTGTCAGGATCTGGAACGTCAGCTCGGCGGCACCGAACTGCTCGATGAGCAGCAGCGGGCAGAGCTGGAGGAGCAGCAAAGCGCGTTACAAGCGCAGATGCAAAAGCTCGAGCTGGCGCTCTCTCAGCAGCAGGCTTACAACCGTGGTTTGCAGCAACTCGATGACCTGCAAAACGCACTGAATCAGAACAGCGTCCAGCAGCAACAACTGCAACAGCAGCAAGCCGATAACCTCGCCTTGGAGCAAAAGCTTGCGCGCCTGCAGCAGCTTGCGCCACTGCGTGGTAATGCCGAGCAGCGCAACGAACGCCAGCAAGCACTAACGCGCTATCAGCAGCGCCAAGCCGAGCTGGCCGAGCAACACCAGCAGCTCAGCGTGCAAGCCCAGCAGTTGCAGGCGCAGCAAAGCGAGCAGGCCAAGGACTTAGAGAGCTGGCAACAACAGCAACAGCAGCAAGAGCCGCTTATCGAACAGGCGCTGAGTCTTGAGGCAAGCATTCGTGAACGGCACAAGCAGTTGAGCGAACTAAAGCTACAACATCAGCAGCGGCTGCATGGCTTGCAGCAGTTACAGGTTCGCAGCGAGCAGCATCTGCATGAGATCACTAAGCTAGAACAGCACCAGCAGCAGATCGAAAGCTGGCAGGCCCAGCATCAGGGCTTAGCGGTGCTAGCCCAACAGCCCGGTCAGTTGGAGCAGTTGATTATCAGCGCGATTGAGCAGCTTGAACAACGCGACCAGCTACACAGCAAGCGTCAGCTCAGTGAGCAGGCCCAGCGCCAACGACAAGGGGAGCTTAATCATGCCCAGCGTGCTGAGGTGGATGTGGCGCAGAAGTTGGCCGAACTTAAGCCGCAGTTACAAGCGGTTGATGAGCAAGAGCTGGAGCAGTTACAGCAGCACTACCAACGCGTCGAGCAGCAGCGCCAGCAACTTAACGACAGCTTGTCGGTCAAGCAGCAATGGGCCCAGTGTTTGGAGCAGCGCCAACAGTGTAGCGAGCAGCAGCGAGGCTTGGCACAAGCGGAGCTGCAGGCCCAGCAGCAACTTACCGTCTGTCACGATGCGCTGGAGCAGCTAAACACCCAACTAAAGGAGGCCGAGCTAGCCTACAGCAATGCCCGCTCGGTGCTCGATCTCAGCCAGTATCGTCGCGAGCTGGTCGATGGTGAAGCCTGCCCACTGTGCGGCAGCGAGCACCACCCTTATGCGGCGCAGCAGCCAGCGGTGCAGGATATTTTGCAGCAGCTTACTCAGCGTGGCGAGCAGCTGCGCCGCGAACAGCATCGTAAACTGGCTGAATTTGGCGAACTGCAGCAAAGCCAGCAATATCTAGCGCAGCAGGCCCAGCAGCTTGCCCAGCAACAGCAGCAGCTTGGCGCGGTGATCGCTCAACTGCAGCAGTGGGCTCAGGCGCAGCCCTTAGTCTTGGCAGAAGATGCCGAGCAGGCGCTCAGTGATTACCAGCAGCAGGCCGAGCAACTGCAGCAGCTCAGCAACGAGCAGCTGCAACGCTATCAGCAGATCGTGCAACTCCAGCAGCGCCAGCAACAGCAGCATCAACTGCAGCACCAGTTGAGCCAGCTCTCGGCGATGCAGGCCGATATTGAACAAGGCAAGCAGCTGGCCAAGCAGGCGATGGAACAGCTCAGTCAGCAACTGGATGAGTTAGATAGCCGCCTGCAGCAAAGCGATAAGCAACTGGCCCAGCAAAGTGAGCAACTCGACAGTGCACTGGCGCCACACAGCTGGCAGCAGTGGCTGGCCCAAGGCGGGGTGGGGCATTGCATCGAGCAGGCGCGCTTGCTTGAAAACGAATACCGCTCGGCCCAACAGCACTTAGATGCGGCTGCGGAACAGCTGGTACAGCAGCGTTTAGCCCAGCAGAAGGTGCAGGTAGAGCTGGAAAGCGAGCAGCAACATGTCCAGCAACGCAGCGAGCAGCTTGAACAGTTAGAACAAAGCTACCAGCAAGACACCACCGCCCGCGAGCAGCTGCTTGATGGCCTGCCGGTTGCCCAGTGGAAGCAAGCCCAACAGCAGCGCGGCCAGCAATTGGCAGAGCAAAAGCAGCAGCTAGACAACCAAGCCCAGCACTTGGCCAAGCAGCAAACCTCGGTGGAGAGCGAGCTACAGCATGTGCAGGTCGAGAGTGAGCAAGCCCAGCTACAGCTCGCTCAGCTGCAAGATGACTTCGCCAAACACTGCGCCGAGATGGCGGTGGGAGTCGATGAGGCGCAGGCGCTGCTCAGTCATAGCCCGCAGGAGTTGCAAGCCTGGCAACAGCAAGTGCAACAGTTCAAGCAGCGGGTTACCGAGCTGGCATCGCAGCAGGCTACCTTGAGTGAGCAACATCGCCAAGGCTTGGCGCAGGCCGAGCAACAACTGGCCGAGTTGGAAGCGCAGGCTAAGGCCTTTGGCTTGGCGCACAGCGGCCAGTTTGGCGAGCACAAGCAAGCCTTGGAGGAGCAGATTTACCAGCTGCGTAGTCAGCTGGAGCGCGACCAACTGGCCCAGCAACAGGCCAGCGAGCTGAGTGCTAAGCTGCAGGCGGCCCGAGATGAGCATGAGGTATGGGGGCAACTCAATGAGCTGATAGGCTCAGCCTCCGGCGCCAAGTTCCGCACCTTCGCCCAGCAGCTCACCTTGGAGAACCTGCTGGCCGAGGCCAACAGCCAGCTTAAGCAGATTGCACCGCGCTACTTGCTGCAACGGGTGCCAGAGTCGCAACTGGCCTTGCAGGTGATTGACCGCGATATGGGCGATGAAGTGCGCTCCATATCCAGCATCAGTGGCGGTGAGACCTTCCTGGTATCGCTGGCTTTGGCCCTGGCCTTATCGGGCTTGAGTGCCAGCAACTTGAAGATCCAGTCGCTGTTTATCGATGAGGGTTTTGGCTCGCTCGACCCCGAAAGTCTGGATGTGGCCTTGGCATGCTTGGATAGCCTGCAGGCCAGTGGCCGACAGGTGACGCTGATCTCCCACGTGCAAGCATTGGTGGAGCGGATTGCCGCTAAGATCCGCTTGCGGCCGCAAGGCGCTGGGCGCAGTGATTTGGAGGTGGAGCTGAGCTAGCCAAAAACCGCTTGAGAACAGCTAAAAAAGGGGCCAGCAAACGCTGGCCCGAAAAGAAAAGGAATGACTATTAAGGTATTACAATTGCGTCTTGCATTTCCGATGACAGTTACGCCTTACTTCTTGGCGTAAATGTTCTCGAAACAGTAGTTGGTCGCCTCGACAAAGCCTTCTACGCTACCGCAGTCGAAACGCTTCCCTTTGAATTTGTAGGCCATTACGCAGCCATGTTGGGCTTGCTGTAATAGCGCATCAGTCAGTTGGATCTCGCCGTTTTTACCCGGAGGGGTCTCGCGCAAGATGCTAAAGATATCCGGGGTGAGGATGTAACGGCCAATTACCGCCAGATTAGATGGCTCTTCACCCGGCGCCGGTTTCTCCACCATCGAGGTGACCCGGAACAGGTCATCGCGTAGCGCTTCGCCTTCGATGACCCCGTACTTGTGGGCTTCTTCTTTGGGTACTTCCATCACCGCAACAATCGAGCAGCGGAACTGTTCATACAGCTTGGTCATCTGCGCCAGTACTTCATCGCCTTCGCCAAAACACAAGTCATCGGCCAGTACGACACCAAAGGCCTCTTGGCCAATCAGGGTTTCGCCACACAAGATGGCGTGGCCGAGGCCCATCATCTTCTTCTGGCGGGTGAAGGTGCAGTTGATGCTGTCGATCAGTTTGCGGATGTCGGTCAGGTAGGCTTCCTTGCTGCTGCCGGCAATCTCTTTCTCTAGCTCGTAGCTAATATCGAAGTGATCGGCGATGGCGCGTTTACCACGGCCGGTAATAAAGGCCATATCCTTCATGCCAGCGGCTACCGCTTCTTCCACCCCATATTGCACCAGAGGCTTGTTCACGATGGGCAGCATCTCCTTGGGCATTGACTTGGTCGCCGGGAGAAAGCGTGTGCCGTAACCGGCAACGGGGAACAGACATTTGTGAATCATGGTCATATGACATCCTTGTGAGTTAAAGCGAATCCTGCGAACACCAGTTGTGTGTACCTGCGTTCTTTTTAACCAGTCTCTAAACGTTCATTAGCAAATCTTTCTGTTGGGAAAAGGCAGAGCAAAAGCAGTGCCGATTTGTCAGTTAGTCGTCTAACCCACTGAGCTAGCGCCGTTTTTCTGCTAATTACCGGTTTCAATGAAAATGTGAACTGCACCGCCCGTTGCACTATTTTGCGGCAAGAACTAAATCAGCCAGAGGTAATGCACCGATATGGTGCCATCGGGCTGCTGAGGTGCGGTATCACGCTCTGCTTGTGAGCGCTGATGTTCATAAGTGATTGTAAAATATGGAAATAGTCAGATAACCAAGGTTTGGCTATGGCTGGCATAGATATTGGAAAGCTATTACTAACAAGGTTATATACCCGAGCAACCTCAAGATGCTTGTTCAGCGAGAGTTTCCTGTCCCTCAGGCAAGGCACTGTTCCGCAGATCTAGTGGTCTAAATCAAGGAGCAGTATGAGGGACTGGAAAACTCGCCCTTGGGGAGGCGCTCAATGTCCATATTGCTTCGTTGAAAAAACTTGAAATGGGTGACCATTCCTTCGTATTTTCGCCTCGCCTTATGGACATTGAGCGCCTCTGAATCCTGCATCTTGAGGTAGTTCGGGTATAAACCCGGGTGAGGCTTGTTTACATTCACCCGCGCTTAAACAGATTTATTGCAGGGGAGCCAACTATGCAGCAACTTGAGGCGCTGTTAGCGCAAGTCTATGGCGATAGCGCACTTGCCGCCGACATCCTTGAACGTATCGAGAATATCCGTACCCATCACCGCCCCTGCGAGAGCTACAGCGAGAAAGACGTGGTACTGATTACCTATGGCGACAGCATCCTCAGCGACGCCTTAATGCCGCTACAGAGCCTAAAGCTGTTTTTAGAGCGCTACCTAAGCGACACCTTCAGCGCGGTGCATATTTTGCCATTCTTTCCCTTTAGCTCCGACGATGGCTTCTCGGTGATCGACTATCAACAGGTCAACTACCACTTGGGCGATTGGGAGGATGTGCAGGCGATCGGCCACGATTTTGAGCTGATGTTCGATTTGGTGATGAACCATTGCTCGCGGCAAAGCCTGTGGTTTAACGATTTTGTGAACGGCAGTGGGGAAGGGGCCGAGTACTTTATTCAGGCTAACCCCAGCTTGGACTACTCGGCGGTAACCCGCCCGCGTACCTCACCGCTGATTGTTGATGCCTACACCCGCCAAGGGCTCAAGCATGTGTGGGCGACCTTTAGCTCGGATCAAATCGACCTCAACTTTGCCAACCCCGAGGTGCTGCTTAAGTTCGTTGATATCATCCTGTTCTACATCATGAAGGGGGCGCGCTACATCCGTTTGGATGCGGTGGCCTTTGTCTGGAAGGAGCTGGGTACCAACTGTATCCATCATCATAAGACCCACGCTATTGTGAAGTTGCTGCGCTGGGTGATGGACCAGATAGACCCTAATCTGGTGTTGATTACCGAAACCAACGTGCCGCACCTTGAGAATATCTCCTACTTCGGTGATGGCGACGAAGCCCATCTGGTGTATAACTTCGCGCTGCCACCGCTGCTGTTGCATGCGCTTAACCGTGGTAATGGCCACTATCTGACCGCCTGGGCGCGGGACTTAGGCGCGCTGCCCGCCAACTGTAACTACTTTAACTTTGTCGCCTCCCACGATGGTATTGGGGTGAGGGCAGTAGAGCAGATCATCCCCCGCCACGAGATTGACGACTTGGTGGACTCGGTGCACGAGTTCGGTGGCTTTGTCAGCATGAAGTCCAACGGCGATGGCACCCAAAATCCCTATGAGCTGAATATCTCGCTGTTCGATGCGCTACAAGGTACCCGGACTGGCTCCGATCAGTGGCAGGTGGAACGTTTTTTGGTGTCGCAATGTATCTTGCTGAGTATGCAGGGTGTGCCGGGGATCTATATCCACAGCCTCACCGCCACCGCCAACGACCATAAGTTGATGGAAGAGACCGGCCGTACCCGCTCAATCAACCGCCATCGCTGGCAGCTCGAAGAGTTTGAGCAAGCCTTGGAGCAGCCGCTGAGCGGGCAGAACCAAGTGTTCTCGCGCTACTGTAAGTTGATTGAACTGCGCCGGGCGACGCCAGCCTTCCATCCACATAGCCCGCAGCGGGTCTATGACTGCGGCGATGCGCTGTTTGTGCTGCAGCGTGGCGCCCCGCAGTACCAAGCAGGCGATGAGCCGGGTGAACACGGGGTGCTGTGCGTGTTTAACCTCAGTAAGTTCCCACAAAAACTGGAACATGCCAGCCAGCTCCCAGAGCGCTTCTTGAATAGTTGTGTCGATCTTATCTCTGGAAGTACCCTTGAATTGGCAGAGTTTGAACTGGCCCCTTACCAAGTGCTGTGGTTGGCGTCTAGCCCTGTAGCCGATGAGTGATTAACGATAATGAGGTGAACCATGAGTAAATGCTGCCCCTTGTGTAAACAGGACAATCAGTGCCAGGTCGAGTCTGGTGCTTGCTGGTGTATGCAGCGTACTATTCCCTTGGATCTCCTCAGCTTGTTGCCAGAAGAGCAGCGCGGAGTGGCCTGCATCTGCCCCAATTGTGTTACGGCCTTTGAGCAAGACTCCAAGGCCTTTATCAAGTCGCTCGAGTTGGACGCATAATTTGCCAAGTTGTCTGTGCGCTGTTGGCAAATTGCAGCGCGACCAGCAAACGCTATTTACCCGCTATCAACCTTGTTAACTGCCTATTAACAAAGGGCGTTTCTGTCATTTATTTGAAATAAAAAGTCACCATAACTGTCATTTTTCCTCGGGAAAATCCTCTCACCTTTTCCTGTATCGAATGAATCATGCACATTGATCGTCGTATTCGAACTTCTATCATCGCCATCTTTGCCGATTTAGGCTTAACCCTGCTGCGCATCGGTTTAGCCGTGCTCACCGGTAGTGCGGCCTTGATGGCCGATGCCTACCACTCGGGCAGTGACTTGCTGGTATCGGTGGTGTTCTTTGGTTGTGTCCTGCTGCGGGTTTGGCAAGAGCGAAAGGGCTGCGACAAGGCCTTGCGACGCGCTAAGCGGATTGAGTCGCTGGCGGTGATTGCGGTGGCCAGCGCCATCTTGCTGTTGCCTTATCAGGTGATTATGGAAGCGGGCCGCTTGAGCGCCAACGCTATCGATAATCTGTGGCTGGGTGTGCTGGGGGTAAGCGCGATCATTCTGGCCATCTACTTTATGGCGCGCCTGAAAACCCATGTGGGCAAGCAGACCGACTCGCTGGCGCTGGAGGCCGATGGCTACCACAGCATGGTGGACTTGTTTACCTCGATTGCGGTGTTGCTGTCGCTACTGGGGATGATGATTGGTATCGACTTGGATGAGTTTGTGGCGGTGCTGATCGCCTTGCTGATTGGCTTCTCCGGTTTTGAACTGCTCATCTCTGGGATCCGCAGCCTGGTAAAAGGTGAGGAGTTTGACAAGGTGTCGTTGGGGGAATGGGCGCTGGACGCGCTGCGCAAGGTCGCCTTGGGGCGGATGTGCCACCGGCTTTTTTGCAACACGTTTGGGTGGTTTAAGGCTCATATTGGCAAGCTTTCTGCGCTCGCATTGCTGGCCTATGTCGCCAGTGGCCTGACAGTGATTCCCTATGGCGACCAAGGTATCAAGCAGCAGTTGGGCCGCACGGTACGAAGCGGCATTGAGCCGGGGTTGCACTATCATCTGCCATGGCCGTGGGGACAGATGATCCGCGTCTCCCACCAAGAGGTGCGTTCCTTAACCGTGGGTAGCGAGCGCTCGAGTTACACCCGCAGCAATGGCGACGGGTTGTGGTTCGAGATATTTGGCAGCCGGGCGCATCGCGACAACACCAACTATCTGCAAACAGGTGACGAGAATCTGATCTTTCTCGAGCTGGCGCTGCAGTATCGCTTGCTTAACGCCAGCGACATCTATCACCGCTATGACAACGTCGGCGAGCTGGTGCAGCGCATCGCGGAAGGCGCCTTATGGCAGCAGACGGCGCAGGTTAGCTACGAGCAGCTCCTTGAACAGAGCCATAGCGCCTTCTCCGAGGCCATCGCCGCGGCAATCCACAGTGAACTGGATGGCTTGGGTATTGAGAACCAAATCGTAGGCGTGCAGCTGCAAAAGATTCAGCCTCCCGCCTCGCTAGTGGAGGTGTATCGCGACGTCCTCAATGCCCACCAAGAGAGCCAAGATAGCGTCAACCAAGCGATTGCCTCCCGGCTGAACACCTTGCCGATGGCGCGCGCCGGGATTATTGCTGAGCAGGCGCAGGTGGAGTCACGGGCCGTCGAGCGAACCTTGCGCGCCGAAGGCGATGCACTGCGCTTTAGCCAACTGGCCGAGGTGCATAAGCAAAACCCCCAGGCCTTCCAATTCGAGCAGCAGCTGCGCAGCGCCGAGCTGGCCTTGAGCCAGCGCCAGTTAACGCTGGTTGACCCACGCATCGACCAGCACGATTTTCGGGTGTGGGCGCCTTGGGCGGCTTACTCCGCAGATTCTCCTTTTATTCCCTCTGTTACCAGGTAGTAGAACATGACATTTAACCGTTGGATTTTGGGCTCACTGGCACTGGTGGGTTATTTATTGAGTACCTGTTTGGTGTCGGTGGCTGAGACTGACTATGTGATCATCAGTCAGTTTGGCCGGCCGACCCGGGTTATCGAGCAGGCCGGCCTTGCTTTTAAGCTACCCGCGCCGGTGCAGGTGGCAACGCGGGTCGACAAGCGGGTACAGCTGTTGTCACTCCCTGCGATGGAGTACGGCACCCGCGACCGCCGCAATGTGGTGGTGGAGAGCTATGTGGTATGGCGAGTGAGCGATCCGATGCGCTATCTCACCAGCGTGCGTAGCCAAGATATTGCCGAGCTGCGACTCGAGGCAATGACCAATGCCGAGGTGGGTGCAGCAGTGGCCAGTGTGCAGGTGAACCGGATCTTCAGCGAAGACGCGCAGGAGCATGCAGTAGCTGAGCTTTTTGCCAAGGTATCTGAGAGCAGCACGAAACAAGCGGCCGATGAGTTAGGCATTGAGATCTTATCCGTACGACCAAACCGCTTTGGCTTTCCGGTACAGAACCTACAGGCAATCTATAAGCGGATGGAGTCTGAGTGGGAGCGTTTGGCCAAGCAATACCGGGCCGAAGGTGAAGAGGCAGCCTCGAAAATCTTGGCGGAAACCGAGCGTGAAGTGCGCGAGCTCACCGCTAAGGCCTACCGCGATGCCCAGTTGATGCGCGGCGAGAGCGAAGCAGAAGCGGCGCGTTTGTATAACGAGGCCTTTGCCAGCCATCAGCAGTACTACCAGTTCACCCGTTCGATGGAAGCCTACGGCAAGATCTTCGATGAGCAGACCCAGCTGATCCTCGCAACCGATACGCCGCTGTTCGATGCCTTGCTTAATCCCCCACTGGTGGAGGCCCAATAATGGCCCAAGTGAGCTTAAAGCAGGACTTGCTCGATACTGCTCGAGCGAGCCGCCGCATTTTGCTGGGCGTGTGTTTTGTATTGTTGCCGCTTATCTACCTGCTCAGCGGGTTTTACTCGGTGGGTGTGGAACAGCGCGCGGTGGTCACCCGCTTTGGCAAGATCACCGCCGATAACGTGCTGCCGGGGATGCATTACCGCTTGCCTTGGCCCTTTGAGTCGGTGCAGAAGCTGCGTGCTACCGAGCTGCGCTCGATCACCGTGAATTATGCCAAGGAGGCGCGCCAGCGTTACATGCCGCCGGAGCTCACCACCAAGGAGGGAGACTTGGTGGATCTGGCCTTTGAGCTGCAGTACAACATCCCGCGGCCAGGTGCGTTTCAGAGCTCTGCGGTGGATGCTGAGGCGCTGTTACGTCAATTAGCGGTGAGCGAGGCGCTTTACTATGTAAGCGGCCACGACTTTGAGAGCCTGCTGACCACCGGGCGGAATCAGTTCCAGCAACACCTGCGGCAACGGCTGCAGCAGCAGAGCGAGGAGTTAGCATTGGGCATCAATCTCACCTCGGTGTTGATCCGGCGGATGGAGGCGCCACGCTCGATCAAGCGCGCCTTTGAGAATGTGCAAAACGCCCCCGCTGAGCGGCGTAAGATTATCGAGGAGGCACAGAGTCGCCGCACGACCGCCTTAGTTGAAGCGCGCAGTAAGGTGAACAGCATCGAAGTAGAGGCTCACGCCTATGCCAGCGACACCCTGCAACAAGCGCAGGGCGACGTGGAGCGCTTTGGCGCACGTTTGTCAGCCTACCAGCAAGCGCCTGAGCAAACCTTGCAGCGAGAATATATCGATGCCGTCGAGCAGATTATTTCAAGCAGTCGCTTAAAGGTAGTGCCGATTAATTAGTTTCGATTTCACCAGTATTCAAAGTCACCTTAGGGTGGCTTTTTTTGTGCCCGCGATGTTTATCATCAGTAATAACTTGATGTTGAAATACAACAGGGTAATAATCGTGTTGATAAGGGAAATGGCAATCAATATCAATAACGTATGTTTGCTTAATGTGTAGATTGGTTGCGCTTGTAAAATAAACAAAGCTATTACTGTTATTGTTGGTTTTGATATTTACACATAGGGGTTCACCTAATTTAAACAAAGGTTTCAGCGGGATTAAGTGTTGATGTACCTATTATTAAAACTGCGCTGGATCAATTTTATTAAGCACGTTGCCAGTAATTTCATCTGCGTTTTCAAAACGCCAATGCTTAAGGAGAAAGAGATGAAATTGGCTAAGCTGAACAAACTTACCCTGGCTCTGGGTATGTCTGCGGGTATCGTGCTTACTGGTTGTGGAAGCAGCAGTAGCGACAATGACGGTGACCGCGACGTTCGCGCTAAAAACGTTATTCTGATGGTGACCGACGGTGCCAGTGATGGCGCTTGGGATATCGCCGCCTACTGGCAACATGGCCAGCTGGCAAACAGCGTTGAGCCTTACTCGCTAATCGATACCCGCTATGCGATGACCACCTTCCCACTTTACTCGGGCTCAGATCCTCATGACCGCTGTGATGAAGAAAATGGCAAGCCTCAGGTTAGCTATGATGCTAGCAAAGTATGGGATGACAGCCACTCTGATAGCCTAATCTTCAAAGGCTATGAGTACATCGACCAAGATGCTACTGACTCGGCCGCCGCTGGCACAGCCTTGGCTGCGGGTGTGAAAACCTACAACAACGCTATTTCAGTCGATTACTGTGGCCGTCCACTGAAAATCATTACTGAGTATGCCAAAGAGCAAGGTATGAGCACTGGTGTGGTTAGCTCTGTGCAGTTCAGCCATGCAACGCCAGCGGCGTTTGGTGCTCAGCACGTTACCCGCCGAGATATGGCAGAAATCGGCGACAAGATGCTCACTAGCGGTTACCTGGACCTGATCATGTCTACCGGTCACCCTTACTATGATGCCGATGGCGTTGAGCGTAGCCCAACCGACTACAACCTATACACCATGGGCGAAGAGTCTTGGAGCCAACTGCTTGATGGTGAGCTTTACGCAGCTGGCGCCGAAGAGCCTTGGGCCTTCTTCGACAGCAAGGCTGACTTTGAAGCGCTGGCGAATGGCAGTGCTGATTATCAATATCTGCGCGCACCGCTAATTGCGTTGGCACAAAACGACAGTACCTTACAGCAAGGCCGTACTCACTGTGCAGACACCGACGTGGCGTTTGCCTGCCCGCAAGTGGCCAATGTACCTAGCCTTGAAACCATGACCAAAGGTGCCTTGAACTACTTGTCACAGAATCCAAATGGTTTCTTCGTGATGGTTGAAGGTGGCGCGGTGGATTGGGCTGCTCATGCTAACCACACTGCACGCATCATCGAAGAGCAGATCGACTTCGATGATTCGGTTGCTGCCGTTATCAAATGGGTAGAAGAGAACAGCAGCTGGGATGAGACCATGCTGATTGTGACCACCGACCACGGTAACTCTTACGTGCTAGGTGAAGCGTCAGACCAAGTTGCCTACGCAGCGGTAGAAAGTGCAGGTCAAGGCAAAATGCCGGAAGTGAAGTTCTACAGCACTGACCACACCAACGAGCTGGTTCGTGTTTACGTGAAGGGCGTTGGCGAAGATATGTTCGCCCAGCACTTTGACGGCAAAGATGAGAAGTACGCCGAAATGTACCAAAACGAAGGCGCTACCGGTGACTACTTCGACAACACCAACATCTTCGATGTAATGAAAGAGTTCATCATCGACTAAGCGGATTTCCGGGTGCTTATCCACCCTGAGTCTGAAACGAAAACAGCGGCCTCGTGCCGCTGTTTTGTTTGTATGGAGCGCGTGACTGCTGCTCTTAGGTAGTACTCTCGTTAAGCAAACTTCACCTTGTTTCGACCATGCTCCTTGGCTTGATAGAGCGCGGTATCAGCGCGTGAGCTGAGCGTTTCGAAGGTATCACCGGGCTCAATCATACTCACCCCAAGGCTAGCGGTACGCTTGCCAACATGGGCAAATTCATGCTGCTCGATGGCATTGCGAATACGCTCGGCCAGGCTGATGGCGCGATCTTTACTGGTATTCGGGCAGATCACCATAAACTCTTCGCCACCCCAGCGTCCCAATATGTCGGTCTCGCGCACGGTGTGCAGGAACAGGGCTGCAGATTCTTGCAGCACACTGTCGCCCACATGGTGGCCGAAGTTGTCGTTCACCTGCTTGAAGAAGTCGAGATCAATCATCACCAAGGCGAAGGGCTGCTGATAGCGTTGGTAGCGCTCGAACTCTTTTTCCAGTTCGATATCTAGCTTGGCGCGGTTATAGACATCTGTGAGTTTGTCGGTAATCGACATTCGCTCCAGCTGGATGTTTTTTTCGTGAAGCTCCTCAGTGCGCTCGGCGACGCGTTGCTCCAGGTTTGCGTTTAGCTGAGCCAGTTGATCGCGGGCTTCGGTGAGCTGACCAAAGGATTGGGCCAGTGCCGATTGCATACCGTTGAAGGCATGCGACAGTGCGCCCAGCTCATCGCGTGAGGTGATATTGATCTTGGATGAGAAATCGCCCTTCGATACCTGCTTAACGTGATTCACCAACTGCCTGATGGGCTTAGTAAAGTGGCTGGAGATCGCCACAATCAGCAGCAAACCGACCAAAAATGAGCCCAAGCCGTTGACCAGCATCTGTCGCTGCATCTGCGCGATGGATTGCTCTTGGTTCTTGTAATTAAATAGAAAGTGCACGAAGTATTCTTTGCCGCCGTACTCGCCTTCCATGGGGTAAAGGATGTCGATTACCTCATGGCCGCGGTAGAGGCTGCTTTGGGTTGAGGGCTCGCCGGATTGCATGCGAGCGATGAGTGCCTCGCCTGCGGTTTCCAAATCGCCCACCAACGCTTGGCGCTGGGCAAAGGAGTGCGGAGTCACCACCAGCTGGTTGTGCTCGTTGATAACATAGATGGCTTCGATATCGCGGTTCTTTTGTAAGATGCCGTCCATCAGCGCGAATAGCTCTTGCTGCTGGGGATCGTCGTCTTCGCCATAGTATTCAACGATTTCTTCCGCGTTGTACTCGGCGAATAGTAGGGCATTGAAAAGAATGTCTTCAGCGATCTCTTGTTGGCGGGCGTTAACCAGCGTCAAGCCGTTGATCAACTGGGTGACAACAACCAATAAGGTCATCGCCAGATAAAACTTAGTCTTGACCGATGAGAAGGTCAGTAGGTCTCGCATTCATTCGTCCCTGAATTATGTGATTTGCAGCATTTGGCCTTGTTAGTGCCCATTGCGGCCACGCACTTTGCCTGTTTCGTGAGCGATAATCAACCCTGAGGGACTCAGGGTTGAGGGCTGCGGGTAGTGATATCAACCAACATTGTCAGTTACAAAGTGATTTAGTTTTGCTAGTGAGTTGATGATATGTAACGACTTTCCAGCTGATAGCTGCTCCAGTCGCGCGCTGAAATCGGCATTCCAAAATTTAGGACAAAGCCTGAGTGTTTTATAGCTCTCGATGGAGCCTTTGACTATCGAACTCCCCTCGGGCCAGCCTTCGGGCGTGACAAACAGCCCTTTAGCAAAGCGTTTGGTGACCAGCCAATAGCTGAGTGGGTAGGGCAGGTCGATGTAGATAAGTGTATCGGCATGCTCAAGACGTTGATAAAACGAGTCGATGGGGCCAAAGCCGTCGATGATCCAGCGTTCGCTGTTTAATATCTGCATGTGCGCGGCGTCGTAGTCAGGCCTTGCGACTCTCTCGCCATTGGGCTTAAACACGATGGCGTCGAGCGGGTGCAAGGGGATGCCACTGGCACTTGCCAGTGCTTTACTCAATGTCGATTTACCGCTGCCCGGTTTACCAAATACGGCGACTTTTTTCATACTACCTCCCTGAGATTTACACGTTACCCCGAGGCAGAAACAACAAACCCACCTCTAGGGTGGGTTTGTATTAAGCGTACATAAGCTCCCACCATTCCTAAGGAATGATGATAATTCGTGCTTGCTGTGGCTTAAGGTGTCTGTTCATAAGGGCATAGTGTTACATCGGCCCGCGGCTGTCAACACGTGCTAAGACGCTTGGCGCAGGCCTTGTTGTGGGCGCGCAGCTTCTTGATTGCCCACTCGTAGTGGCTCGATAGTGCCGACACACAGTAACTGCCCAGGGTAGTGCTGCCGGTCCAATCAAAGTATTGCTTGGTGAACAAGGCTTGATCGCTGAAGGTCTCGATATGCTCAAGTGCCTTGGCATGGCTTACTGTCACCAGCTCGATGGCGACATCAAGCGACGTGGCTTGGTGCTGCTGCCAAAAAACAAGATTCATCTCGCCATAGGTCTTCCAGTTGTAGGGCGGCGGGAGAAAAGGGGCGCGCTCTCCGGCTTGATTGCGCTCTATCCAGTTAATCAGCAATTGGTGCCACTCGTACAGATGAGTGAGCACATCGCGCAGGTTGCGATCGCGCTGCCAGTGGGCTTCTTTCTTAGATGGCTGGTCGGAGAAATCGAAAGGGGTACTAAGTACCTGCGGCTCCATGCCATCAATGGTTTGCCATAGCTTATCGAAGCTGGTCTGGGCTGCCTCGAGCAGCGCTGTTTTATTGGTCGGTCTGGCCATGCTCGCGTCCTTGAGCTTACTTGATTCATCCTTGGTAACCTCAAGTTAGCGCGGGGAGCTTAGGTCTGTGTTGATCTCTGATAGCAATTAAAGTGATTGAGTATCTGACTCACCTCATCGATACGCCGCGCCAGGCTGCCCTTGCAGGCGCGCTCGTTTGTGGTAAGCAATCGCTTCCACCCACCGATAAGCCCGTTTGACGGAGTGAAGCTTTACGGCGGGGCGGATGAGTACACCTATGACAACTTCGGTAATCCGAACATCCCCGCGTACTACGCGGTGTTCAGCTACGATCAGGTGCCAATGTACTCCACCCCGGCATTGATTCACTTCAGCACCGAGGAGACACTGGTAATCGAAGGGGTCGACCAGGAAGAGGTTGAGCTGCAAGATGGCGACAAGCCGCAGAGCGCGGGGGATGACTCGATGCGTTAGGTGGATTTGGGTTTGCCTAGAAGGAATAAAAAACAGCGGCTAAATGCCGCTGTTTTTGATGGTTTAGCTAATAAACCACTGTTACTTCGAGTAGTACTTACTCTCCAGCAATTGCTGAGGAATCGAGCTCTGTGGAACATATTTCCCGGAAGCCATTGCGCGTTGCGCGTTGCTGGTTTGATAGGGCCACGTGTTACCCCATTCAGCTTCCCACTCCGCTAGTGCTTGCTCGCCAATTGTGGCAAATACTTGCTCCCACGTCCATGGGTCTTCAACCTCGATTTCATATCCGTCTTCGCGGAAGCCCTCGAGTAAGTCTTCCAGTAGCTGGTCGCGATCAGCACCTTGCTCCTCGGCGTAAGTCATCATGTATACGCCACAAGCTGCTACGCCATTGTCCCAATAGTCTTGGAAGCTGGTGAACATAGCGGGAGTAATGTCGCCTTCCTCGCACATTGCTCCAGTAATCGGGCCTTGTCCGTCTGGATCGACCGGCAACTCCGGTAAGTCTGGTGCGGAAACAAACTGATTGATTTCGTTGACCTGCGCAACGCCGTCGGTGACGACAATGTCGAACACATGCCACAGATCAGTGCTGGTGCCAGAGCTGGCATTTGGCACAAACACGCGTGATACGTTTTCAAGTTCTAAGTTAACCCGAGCTTGGGTATCGATGCTGCCACTGCCCGCAAACAGATGAACATAGTAGCCATAAGTCCCATCAACGGGGAAGCTGGGCAGCGTGATTATCTCTGGACCAAATCCATTCACATAATCAAAATTTAAGTAGAAAACGACACCATTGACGAGCACGGTCTCATTCGCATAGTAAAGCTCTTCATAGACCCCTTCTGATGTAGGGATAAACAAGTGCGCATCGAGGTCACTAGGATTTTGTCCCCAGTTCAATGTGACTGTGCCGGTGGCGCTGCCGACTAAAACGCACTGAACTAAGTCAGTGTCGATGCTGTCTGAGATTACGCCGAGTGTCCCGCTCAATGTGGACGTCGAAGCGCGAATTAACAGCTCACTGTCTTTGCGTACTGGAATGGAGAAGAAACCATTTTCGTCTGTAACTGCTGAGGACCAACCACTATAGCTAACACCCTCTGCTGTGATGTAAGCCCCTGCTATACCTTGCTCGGTCTCATCGATCACGCAGCCGTTCATGACGACAGTGTCCATCTCAATATCGGCATTCCAGGTCGTGAAATGCGCGACATCACCAACGTAAAAGCCGTTGTCTAGAGTCGCTTCGCCCTCTTCAACCCAAAGGCCTGTTTGCGGGTCAAAATAGTAAAGAGGGATGGTTGCTGGCGGATTATTGCCCGCGGCGGGTATACGGATCTGCGCTGTTTCGCCCTCGGCAATGTTAAGCGGGTTGCCTTGCTCGTCATAGAACTCAACGGTGATCGCGCCGAATGATTCAATCGGTACCGTTTCGCCATTGGATGATTCGGTCACCATTTCACCGGGCATCAGCTCGATGTTTAGGCGAGGGTCGATAACGGTAAGGTCGACCTTCGCATTCCCTTCAACAGGGTTGCCTTGGGCGTCGACCAATACGCTGGCGGGCAGTGCAACTAGCGTTTGTCCTTGAACTTGCAAGTCGCTGGCACTGTTAGGGTCAAAGCTGACGGTTTCATGGGCTCGCTGAACTCTTAGCTGGATAGATTGCTCTAACTGCTGAAGAGAAAGGGTCTGAGCGGTCTCACCGTAACCTTGCGCGGTGGCGGACAGGGTTACTCTGCCGTCCAAGGCCGCTGAATCATAATTAATTGAAAAGTCGCCAGCGTTATTGGTCTGGCCTTGGGCGACCAATGAACCGCTGGCATACAAACTGATTTGTGCGTTCGCTACCGGTTGATCGCTATAGAACGCTTGTACAGTCCCTTTTAATGAAGGGCCATTGTCTTCATCACCGCCTGATGAGCTGCCCCCACATGCAAACAAGAGTACACACAGCAAAGAGGCAAAAATGCCCTTTAACACTCCTTTGTTCATATTCAATCCTTTAATGTATAAGTAGAGTAATTAATGAAATATAATGTTGAAAAATAACTTGATTGTCATTTGTGAAGTGAGCGTGTACTAACAGTTGGCTGTTTTGCTGACGCTAGTTTGAAGATTTCATCTGTAAGAAGGGCTAATAGATGCTGCTACAATCAAGTAAGGGCGACTGTTGTACTGAAGAGATTAAAAGGCGCCACCAGGGTAGGCCTGATGGCGCGCTCAAAGAGAGTTTGAATGCTTAACGGCAGTTATCTGCTTCCACCGCTTCGTAGAGCTTCTCCATAAACTCTGGAATGGCGCTTTGTACGCGGTTCCAGCTTGGGATAAACGGTGTCTCCGCGGGTCGCTCTAAGAAAGTTTCGCCAGCGCTCATAATCGCTTTGGCGAACAGCTCTACGGCTTTCTCTTCGGCGTGGCGGTCCAGGCGCAGGCCGTTGATCAGCGCATCGGCTTGGTAGTTCTCGATAAAGTCCAAGGCCATGCGGTAGTAAGTGGCTTTTAGGGTGCGCAGCTTGCCGGGACTGAACTCGTGTCCTTGAGTAGCCAGCTTGCGGATCACCGCTTTGGTGATGTCGGTGGCCATCTTGGCTAAGCCGCCATCAAGGCCCTCATTGCCGAGATCTTGGTGCTTATGGTCGTAAACGTCGGCGATATCCACCTGACAGATGCGGCGAGTAGAGTGGTTGCGATATATCTCCGATAACACCCCAATCTCCAAGCCCCAGTCTGAGGGAATGCGCAGGTCGTTAAGTACATCCGATTGCATGGAGAACTCGCCTGCGAGGCTGTAGCGGAAGCTATCCAGGTAATCGAGGTAGTCGTCATAGCCTTCGATCTTCTTCAGTGCTTTGAGTAGCGGCGTCACCAGCAGGCGGGCGACCCGGCCATTTAGCTTGCCATCGGCATAGCGGGCGTAGAAGCCTTTACAGAATTCGTAGTTAAACAGTGGGTTGGCCACTGGGTAGAGCAAGCGCGCCAGCATATCGCGGCTGTAGGTGGTGATGTCGCAATCGTGCAGGGCAATCGCTTTGCCCTTGCCAGAGGCCAGTGCGTAGCCAAAGCAGTACCAGACGTTGCGGCCCTTGCCGGGCTCGCGTGGCGACAGGTTGTGCTCGTTTAGCTGACCGTCGAGGGCGCGCAGGCGCGGCCCGTCGTTCCAAAGGATACGCACGTGCTGAGGCAGATCGCTAAAATACTGCTTGGCGTGCTCAAACTGCTCGGCAGTGGCCTGATCCAAGCCAATGATAATCTCACTGAGATAGGGGACCTTGGCCAGCTCCTCGACTATCTTCGCCAGCGCAGGGCGCTCTAGCTCGGAGTAGAGGGAGGGCAGAACCAGACTCATCGGCCGGATTTTCGAGAAGCTGATTAGCTCCTGCTCCAGCTCTTCGGTAGAGCGGTCGGTCAGGTTGTGTAAGGTGGTGACTATGCCATTTTGGTAAAAATCAGCCATGATTCACTCCTTTTATGCTCGAATTTAAGATTTGTTCTATGGATTGGGACCAGCCGAATGGCCCGGGATGGGGGGCCAAGATGCTGTGCATGCGGTTAATCTCTAGTGGGGCGTCGTGCTTGCGCGGGATAACAATCGCCACATCGGCATGTTCCAGCATGCGGCGGTCGTTTTCGCTGTCGCCCAAGGCCAGAGAGCGGTAGTTGCGGGCAAAGCTGGTGCTGTACTTATCGACCAGCCAGGCCATTGCGTCGGCCTTATCGAATGCGGCTTTGACGTGATAGAAGCGGCCACCGCGGGTGAGCTCTAAGCCAAGCGCCTTGAGGGCTTGTTTAAACTTGCTGAGGTTTTCGTCGCTGTCGTTCCATAGCAGCGGCTCAGAGGCCAGACGTTGTTTAGCCAGTTTGGCGCGATAGCGGTCCAGCCCGGTGTGTAGTTGTAGCTCTTCATCGCTCATATCGCTAAAGCCTTGGAAGCGGAAGTGCTGCTGGTTTCTGATTTGGCAGAGGTGCTGGCAGATATCTGGGTAGCTGGGGCCGAACAAGGCTATCTTCCAGCGGCCTTTGCCGAATTTGGTTTCGGAGAGTTCGTCGCATTGCAGCGCGCTGTCTGCCGGGATACAGATTGCCGCGCCGTTCTCCACCGCAAAAGGGTGGTGAAGATTGAGGTTGTTTTGAAGCTCGATCACCTCGACCAAGGTCTTGCTGGTGACAAAGATGATCGGCACAGCGAGTTTTTGCAGGCGCGCGATGGTAGGCAGCGCGGCTTCCGCAGAATAGTTATCATGGTCTAACAAAGTGCCGTCAAGATCGGTAAACACGAGCAGTTGCTCGGGGGAGACATAGGAGAATTGATCGTCACTGTTCGCTTTCATGTACATCACTACCGTTAAGCTAAATGTTGCCAAGAGGGTTGCAGTGGCAGTGCCAACTCGTTGATTGATATCTAAACTGGCTTATTAAGTAACTGTTTTAATGACGTTTTTATATGAACGGAAGATAAACCCCAATTCTGTTACGGGAATGTTTACGAACCAAATTGGTGCAAACTTGACTACGCCAACAATGCGCGCACTAATTTGGTGAAAAAATAAATTCAATAAGTCCTTGAATCTTCGTAAAGTCTGTCATAAATCTGTCATTCAATCGCCGCATAATTGCCACAATTCTTTTTGATAGAGATGCAAAAATGCCAAGGAAAATTCTTGTCGTAGAAGATGAAGCACCAATCCGCGAGATGCTGTGTTTCGTGTTGGAGCAGAACGGATACGAGCCTGTGGAAGCCTCCGATTTCGAAGATGCAATCGCTCAGCTAAAGGAGCCTTATCCCGAACTGGTATTAGTTGATTGGATGCTGCCCGGTGGCAGTGGAATCAACATCATCAAACACATGCGTCGTCACGATCTGACCCGCCAAATCCCGGTCATCATGCTGACCGCGAAAGGTGAAGAAGAAGACAAGGTACAGGGCCTCGAAGCCAGTGCCGATGACTATATGACCAAGCCGTTTTCTCCAAAAGAATTGATGGCTCGCGTTAAGGCGGTCATTCGCCGTGTGTCTCCCACCTCGCTGGAAGAAACCATCGAGGTTCAGGCGCTGCGCCTCGACCCAGTATCTCATCGCGTAACCATTGAGAATGAACCCTTGGATATGGGCCCCACCGAGTTTAAACTGCTGCACTTCTTTATGACTCACCCAGAGCGGGTATATAGTCGCGAGCAGCTGTTGAACAACGTTTGGGGTACCAACGTGTACGTGGAAGACCGTACCGTTGATGTGCATATTCGTCGCTTACGTAAGGCGATCGGATATCAGGGCTATGATAAGCTTATTCAAACAGTTCGAGGCAGCGGCTACCGCTTCTCTACCAGAGTGAAATAAATATCAATGTTCGTGCCCTTTTCGTGGCGACGCATCCTATGGCGAGTATGTCTTCTGTACTCGCCATTGTTTATTGCGGGCGCGCTTACCGGCTATCTTCTTGAAAGCGTCTTGGCAGCTGCGCTGCTGCACATCTTTTGGCTGTATCGCCAACAGTACCGACTTCTGCATTGGCTATACAACCAACGCAAGCTCTCACCCCCGCATGGCACCGGCAGTTGGGAAGCGGTGTTCCATGGCATCTATAACCTGCTCAAACGCCGCTTAAACCGCGAACGCGAGCTGGCCCAGCTGATGAAGTACTTCCGCCTTGGCGCGGAGGCCTTGCCCGATTCGATTGTGGTGATTAGTCAAGACCGCACCATCTTGTGGTGTAACCAGCTGGCGAGAAAGATGCTGGGGCTGCAGTGGCCGGGCGATCAGGGGCAACATCTGACCAATCTTATTCGGGTGCCGGTGTTCGTTAACTACATCAACAAGGGCGAGTTTGAGACGCCGTTGGAGATTGAGAGTACCAAGGAGCCAGGCAAGCTGCTGGAGTTCCGGGTGATGCCCTACAGCGACAAGCAACTGCTGCTGGTGGTGCGCGATGTGACCCAGTTGCGCCGTCTTGAGAAGATGCGTAAGCAGTTTGTCTCCAACGTAAGCCACGAGCTACGCACACCGCTGACCGTGCTGCGCGGCTATCTGGAGATGCTTGACGAGAATGAAGTCGAGCCGATGCTATGGCCGCGCGCGCGCGCCACCATGCTCGACCAAAGCGCACGGATGGAGAATCTGGTTAATCAGCTGTTGACGCTGGCCAAGATTGAGGCCTCGCCGATTACCCGTAGCAAGGAGAGCATCAACGTACCGGTAATCCTCCAAGGTATGGAGTCTGAGGCTCAGAGTCTGGCCAAGGACAAACAGCTGGAGATCCGCTTCGATGTGGATGAGAGCATCCATGTGCTGGGCGATCAGGACCAACTACGCAGCGCCTGCGCCAACCTGATGGTCAATGCCATCAAGTACTGCACCGAGCCCGGGGTTATCGAGATCTCTTGGCAGCGCGACGAAAAAGGCGCGATGTTCTGTGTAACAGACAGTGGTCCGGGCATTGGGCCGAAACACTTGGCGCGCCTCACCGAGCGCTTCTATCGGGTCGATAAGGCACGTTCTCGCGAGACCGGCGGCGCGGGCCTAGGGCTGTCGATTGTTAAGCACGCGCTGGAGCATCACAACAGCGAGCTGAAGATCAAATCCAAGCTGGGTAAGGGCAGTAGCTTCTACTTCGTGATCCCCAATAAGCTGCTGGTCAACAACAAGGCTTAACAAAAGGTCTAACCCTTCTTTCTTCGAACGCTCTCCTATACTTGAGGTAATTCAAGCTTTTAGGAGAGCTTCGTGCGACCTGCTCAGCATTACCTGCCATCTTTAACTACACCCTTCATCGCCTTGTTGGCGCTGCTCTGCTGTTGGCCGCTGTGGCTGCGCGCCGAGCAGGAACTGGTTGAACTGCCCTCGGCTGACCCGGAGCTCTATCCCTTTTACGTGGACGATGATTTCACCGGCGATCTTGATGCGCTGCGTGAACGCAAGGTGATCCGCGCCTTGGTCACCTACGGTAAGTCCGACTTTTACATTGCGAACGGCGAGATGATGGGTATTCAGGTTGAGCTGTTGCGTCACTACGAGGCGTTTTTAAATCAGGGGATTCGCCGTGATGTGGACAAGGTCAAGGTGAAGCTGCTGCCAGTCAATTTCGATCAGCTATTGCCCTATCTGCAGCAAGGCAAGGGCGATATTGCGGCGGCCTTTCTTACCGCCACCCCCGAGCGCAGCAAACAGGTCAGCTTCGCTCTGGGCAACGCCCAAGGGGTGAGCGAGATACTGGTGAGCAATACCAGCCAGCCCGAGGTGACGAGTTGGGGGGAGCTATCGGGTAAGGAGATCCACGTGCTTAAGGGCAGCTCTTACGTGGAGCACCTTAAGGCGCTCAACCTAACGCTACAGATAGAAGGCAAGAAACCTATAAAGATAGTGGAGGCCGACGAGCACCTGCTCTCGGAAGACTTGCTGGAGTTGGTTAACGCCGGTGTTATCCCACGCACCTTGATTGATGATTATAAGGCGCAGCTGTGGCAAAAGGTGTATCCACAGCTGCGATTAGATAGTCACCTGCAGGTGAGTCGCGAGCAGAAACTCGGTTGGGCGGTGCGCAAAGACAACCCGCAGTTATTGGATAGCGTGCAAAGCTATGTGGCCAGCAAGGCCAAGCAGGGCAGTCTACTCGGCAACATGTTGCTTAATCGCTACTTTGATCAAACTGCATGGATTGCCGATCTGGATGAGGCCCAAGCGCGTGACCGGATCCATCGCTATTTACCTTATTTTGAGAAATACGCTGAAGAGTACAGCTTCAACTCCTTGGCGCTGATTGCGCAGGCCTTCCAAGAGAGCAAACTGGACAACAGCAAGGTCAGTCATCGGGGCGCGAAAGGGATTATGCAGCTGCTGCCAGCCACCGCCAAGCAGATGGGGATAAATGATCTCAATGACCCGGAGCAGAACATCTTGGCCGGGGTGCGCTATCTCGACTGGCTGCGCGAGCACTACCTGCCCATGGAGGGGGTAGACCCCAGCGATCAGATGGCGATGCTGTGGGCAGGCTACAATGCCGGGCCGAGTAAGTTAAAACAGATGCGAAAGTTAGCCGCCGAGATGGGGCTGGATGCGAATCGCTGGTTTGGCAATGTGGAGATTGCTGCTGGTAGGATTATTGGTTCAGAAACAGTGCGTTACGTGTCCAATGTATACAAGTACTACGTAGCCTACAGCCTGGCCCTGGAAACAATAGGCGACAGTTAGTTGACCTCAGATCAGGGTTTTTTCATCGTGTCACAATTCTGAAATATAAACGAAATATGATTGTCATGACGTTGGCTGATACTTGTTCGCGTTTTTACTAAAACGCGTCATTCATGGAGAACAAAATGACACTGAAGAAACTTGTAAGCGCGGTTGCTATTTCTGCATCGCTTGTAACTACTTCTGTTCTGGCCGCAGGATTGGATGCCAACCTGCCAGAATACACTAAGACTACTGGCGTATCAGGTAACCTATCTTCTGTAGGTTCAGACACTCTGGCTAACATGATGACCCTGTGGGCCGAAGAGTTTAAACGCGAATATCCAAACGTAAACGTTCAAATTCAAGCTGCAGGTTCTTCTACTGCTCCACCAGCTCTGACTGAAGGCACTTCTCAGTTCGGCCCAATGAGCCGTCAGATGAAGAGCAAAGAGATCGAAGCCTTTGAAAAACGCTATGGCTACAAGCCTACCCCAGTTCGCGTTGCTATCGATGCACTGGCGGTATTCGTTCACAAAGACAACCCAATCGAAGGCCTGAGCCTAGCACAGGTTGACGCTATCTTCTCTTCTACTCTGAAGTGTGGCGAAAACGGTTCTGCTGAGCGTTGGTCTGACGTAGGCCTGTCTGGTGAGTGGGCTGACCGCGACATTCAGCTGTTCGGTCGTAACTCTGTATCAGGCACCTACGGCTACTTCAAGAAGAAAGCCCTGTGTAAAGGTGACTTCAAGAACACTGTGAACGAGCAGCCTGGTTCTGCGTCTGTAGTACAGTCTGTTTCTTCTTCTCTGAACGCTATCGGCTACTCAGGTATTGGTTACAAGACCTCAGGTGTTAAAGCGGTTGCACTGGCGAAGAAAGGCGATGATTACATCGAAGCAAGCCTGGACAACGCTGCTGCCGGTAAATACCCGCTGTCTCGCTTCTTGTACGTATACGTGAACAAGCACCCGAACAAGCCACTGTCTCCAATGGAGCGTGAGTTCCTGAAAATGATTCTGTCTAAGACTGGTCAGGAAATCGTGGCAAAAGATGGTTACGTACCACTTCCATCTTCAGTGGTTAAAGCTGACCTGGAAAAACTGGGCATCGAGCTTTAATCTAGCCAAACAGCTTGTAAAACCCGCCTTATGGCGGGTTTTTTCGTTTCTGGGGTAGTGCGCGGCAAGCGTGAAGTCTTCACTTTGCACTTGCTCTAGCGCCGTTTTTTTGGTCAATGCCGAAAATGGCGAGATTATGCGGTGTATATACTCGATGCATAGCCCTGTTTAGCAGCTAATTGTGCTACATGCTCTGGCTATGCCCCGCTGAAAATATTTTCAAGGAACATTTTCTGCTTTTTTCGACATTTACCGCAAACTAAACTTGAAATGTGATATGAATCACATAAAATTCTCATTGTGACTTGGATCACATTTATTGATGGCTCGCCATCGTATTCAACAACACTTTGAGGACAACACTATGTTTGATTACTTCGGTTCTATGTACGCAGCTTACTTCTTGAGCAAAGCAGACGTTTACGAATATGACGCTAAGAAATCAAAAGACCTTCACCGCTAAGCCCGGAGAAGGATTATGCAACAAACTATAACTAGTACACGGCCGACGACTTTCGCTTGTGGTGGTAGTGTATATCGACTCCCCAAGCCGAAGGAGCAAGGCAATGAGAAATCGTGATGCTGGCGCCTGCTTACAACAGGCGCTTTTTTCTTTCTAGCCTCCGATACAACTACCTTTGTTCAATCCTTACACCGCACACCCATTTAACCCCCCAGTCTTTCTGATAGAGATCAATCATCTGCCAATAGCGGGCAGATAGAACTGCAATACTTTGAGCGAACGCTAGTATAATTAGCGGATTCAGAATGAGGTCACCACCTCCAACCAATCGTTCGAAGGGAAGGCTATGTCTACTATCCAACCTGAAGTGCTTGCAGATGTTCCACTGCATGCGGGTTTCTATTCTTTCAAACTCAAACAAACCGCTGATGCACGCGCGTTGTGCGCGCAGGTCAACGCCCTGTATCAGGTAGGCAATAGCTTAATTGGCTTTGGCCAGGGCTTGCTGGATGCGCTTGAGCGGCAGATCCCCGGTTACCACGGCGCAACCGACGTGGATGGCCCTGAGCGCATCAGCCCAGCGCAGCAGTGTGATTTTTGGCTACGCCTTAGCGGTGAGGACCCGGGCCAAGTGGCGCTGTTAGAGCGTAGCTGGCTGGAGGCACTAAGCCCTTACCTTGATTTACTTGAGCGTACCTCAGGCTTTAAGCATCGCGAAGGACGCGATCTGACCGGTTATGTCGATGGCACCGAAAATCCAGAGGACCGCGCAGTCGAAGTGGTATCGATGGAAGGTGAGCAGGGCATTGCGGGCAGCACCATGCTGGCAGTACAGCTGTGGACTCACCAGCTGGATAAGTTCCATTCCCACTCCCAGGGGGACAAGGACAACATCATCGGCCGCCGTGAAAGCGACAACGAAGAGCTAGATGATGCGCCCATCTCGGCTCACGTTAAACGTACCTCGCCGAGCCAGTATCAGCCAAAAGCCTATATGCTGCGTCGCAGCCTGCCTTGGGCCGATGCCGGGCGCTGTGGCTTGTACTTTGTGTGCTTTGCTTCAAGCCTGTACCCGTTCGAGGCGCAGCTTAAGCGCATGCTCGGTTGCGATGATGGGGTGGAAGATGCGCTGTTTAAGTTCACCCACCCACAGCAGACCGCCTACTACTGGTGCCCACCAGTTAAAGATGACAAGCTCGACCTGAGCGCGGTCAGCTAAGACTCGACTTTGTAGATCACAAAGCCCCGCGCCTGATAGTTTTTCAAGGCGTGGGGATGGTCCAGATCGCAGGTGTGTAGCCACACTCGCAGGGCCTGCCACTCCCATGCACATTGCGCGCATAGCTCCAGAAACTTACCACCTAATCCTTGGCCGATGAACTTGGGCTGCAGGCCGAAGTAGTGTACCTCTACGCTGTCATCGTCGTGTCTGAGTAGCTCGAAGTAGCCGATTTCCTCACCATTGAGCATGCCAACAAAGGTGCGCAGGTTAGGCGCTTCGGCGTATTCTTGCCATTGCTGCTCGCTCCAGCTGAGTTTGTCCAACCACTGCCACGCCTCGCCGACTTGTTGATAAAGGCGGCGACTGTGGTGGGTTTGCTGCTGGGTGATTTCGCGGAGCTGAATATGCGAGTCGCGCTGCTGCGAGGGCGCGCTAAGTTGTTGAAGATAATAGATAGACATAGTTGAAAAAAGTACTGCAACGGTTTGCGTTGCAGTACTTTCGCTTAGTCTTGAGCTTTAGTCAAAGGTTTCGCTTCCAGAGACTTGAGGTAGTCGTGGGTCCAAACCTGAGAGCGGATCTTACGGCGATTGCCGCGTTTAACGTACTTGTTGGATTGCTCGGCATCGATGATGCGCGCCTTGGTGGTATCGGAGAACTGCAGGTTCAGCAGGTCGATAATCACCTGTTTCAGGTCCTCATCGTAGATCGGTGTGCCCACTTCTACCCGCTCCTCGATGTTACGGGTCATCAGATCGAAAGAGGCGATAAACACCTGATTCTCACCGCCATGATAGAAGTGAAAAACCCGCGGATGCTCCAAGAAGCGATCCACCACCGAGATCACCTGGATATTGTCGCTGATACCGGGAAGCCCGGGCACCAGTGAGCACATACCGCGGATTATCATCTTGATCTTCACCCCGGCCTTGCTGGCCGCATACAGACGGTTCACGATGCCGCGATCCACCAAATTGTTGACCTTGATGGTGATGGCCGCCTTGTTGCCGGCATTGGCTTGGTTGATCTCGTAGTCAATCAGGCTGAACATGCGGCGGCGGGTTTCGTTAGGCGACACAATCAAGTGCTGGAACTTAAAGCGGCGGTAGGGCTGGTCGATGAAGCGGAACACGTTCTCCACCTCTTGGCCGATCTCCTGATTTTTAGTGAACAGAGCGAAGTCGGTGTAGATCTTCGAGGTCTTCTCGTGGAAGTTACCGGTGCCCACATGGCTGTAGTAGACCGTCTCTCCGTCTTCTTTACGGGTGATCAACAGCAGCTTGGAGTGGACCTTCAAGGACGGTACGCCAAAGATAACCTTAACGCCGGCCTCTTGGAGGATCTGCGCCCAGGCAATGTTGGCATCTTCGTCAAAGCGCGCACGTAGCTCCACCACCACCGTGACACGCTTACCATTGTTGGCAGCATCAATCAGGGAGTTCATCAAGTGGGAATTTTTTGCAACCCGGTAGATGTTGATCTTGATGGATGAGACTTTCGGGTCAAACGAGGCCTGACGGATAAACTCTGTCAGGTAGCGGAACTTGTGGTACGGATAGTAAAGTAAAATGTCTTTATTGGTGATGGCCTCAAACACTGTCTGGAAGCTCTCAAAATAACGGCTATTCAAGGCCGGGATTTTCGGGTTCTCCAGATATTTGCGGCCGACATTCGGGAAGCCAATAAAGTCTTTGAAGTTGTGGTAGCGACCGCCACCGACTACGTGATCGAGCTTACTCATCTTGAGCATCTTACTGAGCTTGCGGACCATGCTATCGGGCATTTCCCGGTCATGAACAAAGCGCACTGGTTCTGCGGTAAGGCGTTGCTTCAAACCTTCAGACATCTTCTCCAGCAGGCCTTGGTCAACCTCGTCGGTGAGGTCATACTCTGCATCGCGGGTCATCTTGATGGAGTAGGCCGACACCGAATCAAACTCATAAAAGCCGGTCAGCAAGTCCTCGAGGCAGAAGCGAATGATGTTGTCGAGGATGATCATCGTCTTCTTGGTTTTGCTGCCATCGCTGGGTAGCTGAACAAAGCGGGGCAGGGCATCGGTTGGGATCTCAATCAGCAGATGCTGCTCTTTACTGCCCTTGAGCACCTCAACGGCTAGGTAGGTGTACTCGTCTTTTAAAAACTTAACCAGCTCGGTTTTCTTGTTCAGAACAATCGGGGTGATATGGCGCAGTACCTTGTCTTTAAAGTACTTTTTCAGCCACTTTTGCTGGTTGTCGCTCAGCTGGTCTTCGTTAATCAAGAAGATATTGCGGCGTGCTAACGCCAGCATGATGTCTTGATAGGTGGCGTCGAAGGCCTTGCCCAACTCCGCCAGTTTACTTTGGATCTGCTCAAGCAGTAGATTCGAGCCATCGTCGCGCTCGTGCATCTCGTTGAGCAGGATACGGCGTTTCACCGCGGCGACGCGGACCTTGTAAAACTCATCTTGGTTGTTGGAGAAGATACCCAGGAATCGCACCCGCTCGATAATTGGCACGTTGGTGTCTTGCGCTTCTTGCAGTACACGTTCATTGAAAGCGAGCCAGCTGAGCTCCTTTTCAATGTACAGAGGGTCACTCATGATGTCTCCTTTAGTTGGTAAAAGCGGGCTGAGATGAGGTTACATCTACCATCAAATCATCAGCCAGTGCTTCGAGGCGCTCGGTGAGTTGGTCGATACCGCTCTCATCGAGTTCGGGCAGAGTGAGAGTGGCTTGAAACAGTTGGCCGCCCCAATTGGGGGCTGGCGCCACGCCCGATTGGATCTTGTTGATGCTAATACCCATCGACAGCAATGCTTGAGTCACTTCCTGAACAATACCGGCGCGGTCGTTGGCGGTAATATTAAGGATGCACGGCTTACCTTCATCAGCGATGATCTCTTCGCTGGCTTCGACCACTTGCACATACAGATCGGCCAGTTGGCTTAGCTGCTCGCTTAGAGCGTCAACCTTTGCGGCTGGAACGGCAACTTCAACCATGCCTGCGAACTGTCCTGACAGGCGTTGCAGGCTACTTGCCAGCCAGTTACCTTGGTGCTGACTGACCAAGCTGGCAACCTGTTCCACGATGCCACAGCGATCCTTGCCGATTACGGTTAACACGAGATGTTTCATGATGACTCCTTTGTCTTTAGCGTGGTCTTGAGCTTGCATCGCAGAGCTTCTGTCCTTGACGTTATTAACTAACAACATATTATGCCAGAATAAGACCTGTAACGTCAGTCAGGACTGGCCTTACATTCTGTTTTTAAGGCACTCTACTAAATGGTTAATTTTACAGTAACAAATATGACTTATTTGTGAAAAGCGCCAGAGATTATGCTTGATTCGAGTGGGTTTTTTGCTCGCTTAGATTGATGGGTGACTTAATAGCCTAAAGTTGCGGCGAAACCAGCCATCTGAAACATTACTGTCATAAAACTGCCATATACTTGCGGCGATACAATTTGGATTTCGAGGGACCTATGACGCAATCAGTGTCATTTAAAAGTAGCGGCCAGCGATTACTTATGGACAAGTTAGCCCGCTACGGCGTTAGTGCCGGTGGCGTACTTGTGCTTATCGCGCTTCTGCTTATCTTTTTCTACTTGCTGTGGGTGGTTGCACCGGTGTTTTACGGTGCCAGCGTCAAACATAAGCAATCTATACCGTTAGTCGACAATCACGCGACCGTGATGATCGGGGTCGAAGAGCAAAACGAAATCGCTTACCGCTTTAACATGGGCGGTGAACTGCGTTTCTTCGACCTCACCGAAGAGCAACGTTTCTTCCCCGCGCACCAACTGCCGATCCGGGTGACCGCTGCTGACCGCACCGTGCCAAGCCGCGGAATGGTGGCCTATGCCGATAGCTTTGGCCGGGTCTATGTAATGGCGCCCAAATTTAAGGTGACCTACCCCAACGACCAGCGTTTGATTACTCCCACGGTGGAGTATCCGTTTGGTGAAGAAGGGGTAATGGTCGACCCCGAAGGCAAAGGCATTCGCCAACTGGCTTTTGAAGCCGGAGAGGGCGAGATGGCGGTGGCGGTAATTACTACCGACGGCCGCGCGCTGCTGACCCGCCTCGAAGGTGAGGTGAACATGTTCACCGATGAGGTTGAGTGGAGCTCAGACAACGCGGTGATCCCAGGCTTACCTGCCTTTGTCGACCAGATGCTGATTACTCCTGATCTGCGCCGTCTGTTTGTGCGCAGCGGTAACCGCTTGTCGACCTACGATATCTCGTCGATTGGCCGTATCCGCCTAATGTCGGTGGATTCTATCAACTACCAAGACGCCAACGTCACCGATGTGGCGCTGCTCACCGGTGCCAGCTCGCTGATTGTGGCCAACGACAACGGCAAGATCACCCAGTGGTTTGAAGTGGCCAAAGACGGCAAGCGTCAGTTCACCCAAATTCGTGAGTTTGATGCCGAGTCGAGCGTCAACGAGATTGCGGTGGAGTACTTCCGTAAGGGCTTTGCTGTTGCCACCGCCGATGGCTACATGGAGCTATTCCATACCACCGGTGGCAGCCGACTGCTTAAAGAAACAGTCGATGAAGGAAACACCTACACCTTGGCGTTTTCGCCGCGCGCCAATGGCCTGATTGCCCAAACCGGTAACTCACTGGAATTCTACAAGGTAAGCAACGAGCACCCCGAGGTGACGTGGAGCGCGCTATGGCAAAAGGTTTGGTATGAAGGCTACCCAGAGCCGCAGTTTGTTTGGCAATCCACCTCGGCCAGCGATGAATTCGAGCCAAAACTTAGCCTGGTACCCATATCCTTCGGTACCGTAAAAGCGGCCTTCTACGCGATGTTGTTTGCCGTACCGATTGCCTTGGCGGGCGCTGTTTACACTGCGTACTTTATGTCAGCGCCCCTGCGTAAGATTGTGAAGCCGACGGTAGAGATTATGGAAGCCCTGCCAACGGTTATCTTGGGCTTCTTGGCTGGCCTGTGGCTGGCACCGCTGATTGAGGACAACCTGCCTGGCGTTATCGCCACCATGATATTGCTGCCTACCGGATTTATTGCCGCGGCCTATGGCTGGAGCAAGATGCCGAAAGCGATCCGTCAAAGCGTGCCAGAAGGTTGGGACGTGATGCTGCTGATCCCGGTGGTACTGTTCCTCGGTTGGTTCTCGTTTGCTATCAGCCCCACATTGGAGCTATGGATGTTTGGCGGCGATGCCCGTCTGTACATCACCAACGAGCTGGGCATTAGCTTTGACCAACGCAACTCCTTGGTGGTGGGTTTGGCGATGGGCTTTGCGGTGATTCCGACCATCTACTCGATTGCCGAAGATGCGGTGTTCTCAGTGCCTAAGCACCTGAGTAATGGCTCGCTGGCGTTGGGCGCAACCCCATGGCAAACCCTGACTAAAGTGGTATTGCTGACAGCCAGCCCGGGTATCTTCTCGGCGGTCATGATGGGACTTGGCCGCGCGGTGGGTGAAACCATGATCGTATTGATGGCCACCGGTAATACCCCAGTAATGGATTGGAGCATCTTCCAGGGTATGCGCACGCTTTCGGCCAACATTGCGGTAGAGATGCCTGAATCTGAAGTGGGTAGTTCGCACTACCGGGTGTTGTTCTTGGCGGCATTTGTGCTGTTTGTCTTCACCTTTGTGTTCAATACGGTGGCTGAGTTCGTTCGTCAGCGACTACGCGATAAATACAGCTCACTGTAAAGAGGTCGGAATAAACAATGAACAAATGGTTTAAATCAGGCGCGCCGTGGATCTGGATGACCGCGGGCGCAGTGAGCATGAGTTTGGTGGCGGTAATCGGCCTGCTGTTGTTGATCGCCTCTCGCGGCTTGGTCTATTTCTGGCCCAGCCCAGTCTACGAGCTGACCGTTGAGCAGTTTGGCGAGCGAGGAACAATTATCGGTGAGCGCTATGATCGCGAGCTGGTTCCCACCGAGCGTTTAACCGCACAAGGTATCGATATCCCAGAAGAGCAGGGCGATTTTGTAGAGCGTTTCCTGTTCAAGACCGGTAACCGAGAGTTTGTGCCACTGGATTTCCGTTGGATCTTGGAAACCGACATCGTTGAAAGCACACAACCCAAAGACATTGTGGTGGTAGAACGCCTGACCAACGGTAACTTCTACGGCTATGTAGAGGCCTTGGTGCGAGATGGCGAAACCATCCCGCTGGCTGATGATCCTGAGCACGGTATCTTGTATGAGCTGTTGGCACGTTCGCGCGGGTTGTATGACCAATCAGAGCGACTGCTCAAGCGCGATATCGGTGGTGTGAACTACCAGCTAGAGCGTCTGCGTTTGCGTGAGCGCAAGTGGGAGATGAACGATAACCTGACTGAGGTGCGTGTTGCAGAGCTGGAAGAGCGCCGTGAACAGTTGCATGCCGACTACTTAGTGTTGGAAGAAGAACTGTTCGACCTGCGTCGCCAGGCCGGCCGCGACCAACTGATCATCCGCGATATGCGCGGCGAGTCAGTGACCATTGGCTTCGACAAGATTGTTGATGTGTTCTTCCCCAACCAGATGCATTTGGGGCAGAAGATCGCGCACTGGTTCCACCAACTCGGTAAGTTCATCGTGGATGACCCACGAGAAGCCAACACCGAGGGTGGAGTGTTCCCGGCGATCTTCGGTACCGTATTTATGGTGATGCTGATGGCGGTCATCGTGACTCCTCTGGGTGTGGTTGCGGCTATCTACCTGCACGAATATGCCGGTAACAATGCAGCGACCCGGATGATCCGTATTGCGGTGATCAACCTCGCCGGTGTCCCCTCGATTGTTTACGGTGTGTTCGGCTTGGGCTTCTTTGTGTACATGCTCGGTGGCAGCATCGATGCGCTGTTCTACCCCGAGAGCCTGCCATCGCCAACCTTTGGCTCGCCCGGCGTGTTGTGGTCGGCATTGACACTGGCGATTCTGACCCTACCGGTGGTGATTGTTTCTACCGAAGAGGGCTTGTCACGTATCCCAAGCGCGGTGCGTCAGGGCTCGTTGGCACTGGGTGCCACTAAGTTTGAAACCCTGTGGCGAATCGTTATCCCGATGGCCAGCCCGGCGATTATGACCGGCCTGATCCTGGCTGTGGCACGCGCCGCTGGTGAGGTAGCGCCGCTGATGCTGGTAGGTGTCGTGAAACTGGCACCGACTTTGCCACTGGATGGAAACTTCCCGTATTTCCACCTGGAGCGTAAGTTTATGCACTTGGGCTTCCATATTTACGACGTTGGTTTCCAAAGCCCCAACGTTGAAGCAGCGCGACCACTGGTGTACGCCACTGCATTTTTATTGGTCACAGTGATTATCGGTTTGAACCTGGCGGCGATTTCGATTCGAAACCGTCTGCGTGAAAAGTTCAAAACCCTGGATCAATAAGTTAGCCAAATTTAAGGAAAAAACATGATTACTCTGAACACTGATAACAATCGTGAGACTGTGCTGGATTTGGCCAACTTAAGTGCCGAGCAAACCGCGCTGGAAGTGAAAAACCTCGACCTGTACTACGGCAGCAAGCAAGCGCTGTTTGATGTATCGATGAAGGTACCAAAAGGGCAGGTAACCGCATTTATTGGCCCGTCGGGTTGTGGTAAGTCGACCTTGCTGCGTTGTATCAACCGGATGAATGACCTGGTGGATATCTGCCGCATTGAAGGCGAGATCCAGCTGCACGGTCAAAACATCTATGACAAGAGCGTGGATGTAGCGGCGCTACGTCGCAACGTGGGCATGGTGTTTCAGCGCCCTAATCCCTTCCCGAAATCAATCTACGAGAACGTGGTGTACGGCCTGCGTCTGCAAGGCATTAAGGACCGTCGCGTGCTTGACGAAGCGGTAGAACGCTCACTGCGTGGTGCTGCGCTGTGGGATGAGGTAAAAGATCGCCTTCATGAGAACGCCTTTGGCCTCTCAGGCGGTCAGCAGCAACGTTTGGTGATTGCCCGCGCCATCGCTATCGAACCAGAAGTGCTATTGCTCGATGAGCCCACGTCGGCGCTGGATCCGATCTCAACCCTTACTATTGAAGAGCTGATTAACGACCTAAAGAGCCGTTATACTGTAGTGATTGTTACCCACAATATGCAGCAGGCAGCGCGGGTGTCGGATCAAACAGCCTTTATGTACATGGGTAACCTGATTGAGTACGCCGACACCAATACCCTGTTTACGACGCCGTCGGAAAAGCAAACTGAAGACTATATTACTGGCCGCTACGGTTAAGCCTTAAGGAAGATTCATGGACAAGTTAAATATTTCCAAGCACATCTCTGGTCAATTCAATGCTGAGCTGGACCACGTGCGTAATCAAATTATGGCGATGGGCGGCTTGGTTGAAGAGCAGCTCAAAGATGCCATTCACTTGCTGAACAAGGCCGATCACGACCTTATAGAAAAGGTGATCGAGACTGACGGTAAGGTGAACGGCTTTGAGGTGCAAATTGACGAAGAGTGCACCCGCATCATCGCTAAGCGTCAACCTGCGGCGAGCGACCTGCGCGTGGTGATGGCGATTATCAAAACCATCGCCGACTTAGAGCGTATCGGTGATGCTGCCGAGAAGATTGCCCGTATGGTGCAGCGCCAGAACGATAAGCATAACAGCTCTCTGGCAAGCCTTGAGCACTTGGGGCTACGCGCAACCGCTATGTTGCGTGAGGTACTGGATGCCTTTGCCCGTATGGACGTAGATCTCGCATTTAAGGTGCACCGCGCCGACAAGAAAGTGGACAAAGAGTATGAGCGCTTTATTCGCGAGCAGATGACCTACATGATGGAAGACCCGCGCTCCATCCCGCAGATCCTCGACGCAATTTCTGTAGCGCGCGACTTGGAGCGTGTGGGTGACCGCTGTCAGAACATCGCAGAGTATGTGATCTACTTTGTTCGCGGTAAAGACGTGCGCCACCTCGGCCGCGACGAGATCAAAGAGCTGCTGTAAGGGCTGGGCACAGCCTTAAGTTGCTGCAAATGATAGGGAGGCTTCGGCCTCCTTTTTTAATTCACTATAAGAGGCGACTAATCGCTTCGAATTCTTCTATAGCTTTTCCCAGTTGTTGCTCCAATGCTACCCCTGCTGTTCGTTGTTTGCGATTTAACCCGATGAACTCCACCCACCTAGCGTGCTCATATTGCTGATAAAGGATGCCTCAAACCGGAAGCAAGCTGTGAGTTAAGTCACGCTAACTGTGCGTCTCGGTTCGGTGAATGCTCCACCTGCTGAGCGACAATTTCAAAAAGTGTGAAGTTGCGCAGGGGCAACCAACTCGGACCAGTTTTGCCGTTATTTAACAAGTCAGCCTCAGATTAATTCGACTGTAGATTTAATCTCGCCATTCCTGCCACATGCTCTTACTTAATGGAGTTCCTCAGCAAGAAAATATTACTCGCCAATTCAGAGGGTTAACTACGCCCGCAGAGCATTTACAAGCGTTCAGTCTGAGCTGATTACATTAACGTTAAGGTTAAGTCGATTTCCAGTCAGCGGAATTTTGTAGAAAAAATGAAAATAAATTACAGAAAATTAATTACGGAATGAGTTTGGAAGAAGCTGAGATCCTATCCATTACTTCGAATTTGTAGAGTAAATATACTATTTTATATTTTGCATATTTCGCTGTGACTGGTATAAAAAACAGCATCTTGAAGAAAAACATGAAACGAGCGTTTGAATTTTTCTTAAGATTTCCTGAGAAGGAAGAACAAAAATACAACAGCTAAGATAGCAATAAGGTTTCTGTACCCCTGCTTACACTTACAAAATAATTTCAAGGCAGGTGCTGACCAAAGCAAGAGCCGGTTCGCTGGCTACATGGCCCAAGGGGATGGTCTCTCCTCTGTACCCTGACCACCCCGTCCGGCCTTTCAAGCGCAGCCTTAAGGCGCGCTACTTACTCTATCAGGCTGCGGTTAACGCCGTAGGTGTAGTGGTCAAGTTAAATTGGCCACGGTTTTGTATTCAAGCCAGTACCTTCGCTCTGACTCATTGGGTGTCAGCCCGCCGTTATATTGATGCGGCCTGAGCTGACTGTAATACCCCGTTACGTATCGTGATATCTCACTCTGCGCCTCACCGATACTCCGATAGCCGGTCATCGGTATCCATTCTGTTTTTAAACTTCTGAAGAAGCGTTCCATCGGACTATTGTCCCAACAGTTACCGCGTCGACTCATGCTCTGTTTTATCCGGTAACGCCAGAGCTGTTGGCGAAAGCGGCGGCTAGTATAGTGGCTTCCTTGGTCACTATGGAACATCAGGTCTTTC
>NZ_AUBZ01000018.1 GCF_000429505.1 Aliagarivorans taiwanensis DSM 22990
GAAATAGCCAGTTTAGACACAGCGACTCCGGGTTGGCTGGCAAGTGAAGCAGCTAGCGATATAAGCCTTTGAGTACGTCTGGGGTCATTGAGCTCTGCCTGACTAAACTGCGCTTGTGCCCACTCCATTGGGTTTGAACTGTCCATCGTAACCATCTCATTGAGAAATCTAAATGATCTGATCACAAGGTGAGGATTGAGTTCAAAAAAAATCCCCGAACGATGTTCGGGGATTTGTGTATAAGAGACAGCCCTAGGGAGCCTTTTCTGATACTGACGCTAACGCTTAGCCCAAGAATACACTTGGGATTTCGTTAGGGTAGCGCTCAGAAGCTGGTTGGTTGTAGTCGATTTCTTCTACACCCAGCAGATCCAGTACTTGGTACATGGTCTTAGCAACGTGGCCGAAGGCAATACCCGCGTGGTGTGGGTAACGCTTCTGAACCAGCACGTGGCGGTAGAAACGCTTCATCTCTGGGATACCGAAGGCCGCAATCGCACCGAACGATTGTGGGTCGATGTCCAGGATGTCACCTTGAGCAACGTAAGCACGCAGCTTGGTGTCAGCAGTAGACTGCAGACGGAACAGCGTGGTTGCGCCTGGCTTGATCTGACCTTCCAGAGTACCGCGGGTGATGTTTGGCTCTTCACCTGGCTCCATCAGGCTGTGCATGATTTTCTGGAAACGTAGTGCAGAGTTCTTCATGCAGCTAGGTGCGGTGTTACCACAGTGGAAGCCCATGAATACGTCTTTATCGGTGTAGTTGCCCATTGCTTCTGGGTTGGCTTCAACCATATCTGCAGGTACAGAGTTGTTGATGTCCAGAAGGGTTGCTGGATGGTTGGTTGCACAGGTGATCATGTACTCAGACAGGGCACCGTAGATGTCAACCTCACACGCAACTGGAATGCCGCGCTCAGCCAGACGAGCGTTTACGTAGCAAGGCACGAAACCGAAGAACTTCTCAAATGAAGGCCAGCACTTGTTCGCAAAGATACCGAAGGTTGATGCACCCAGGTTGTCTTTGTGGAAATCAAGCAGGGCAGCTTCGTATTGAGCCAGCTTAGGCAGTAGATCTGGGTAAGGATTGTTGTCACCCAGCTCTGCTTCCATCTCTGCAACAATGCGCGGGATATCAGCGTGGCCTTCAGCTTGCTGGTAGATATCAAACAGATCCAGTTCGCTGTTTTCCATGATTTCAACGCCCAAATCGAACAGGGCTTTGATAGGCGCGTTACACGCAACGAAGTCTTGTGGGCGAGGACCGAACGAGAAGATCTTCAGGCCTTTCATACCCAGGATAGTGCGAGCTACTGGTACGAAATCGCCGATCATGTCAGCCACTTCAGTAGGCGTGCCCACTGGGTACTCAGGGATATGTACTTTAACTTTACGTAGGCCAGCGCTGTGAGAAGCGTTCAACATACCGCAGTATGCGTCACCACGCGCATCTTGCAGGCAAGCAGTGGCTTCTTCTGCCGCTGATACGAACATGGTTGGGCCGTCAAAGCGTTGAGCCATCAAGCTCAGTGGGCCTTCAGGACCAAAGTTACCCAAGTAGATAACCAGTGAGTTGATGCCAGTTTGCTTGGCTTCTTCCAGCGCTTTAACCACATCGTTTTCGTTTTCGATGATGGTTTGCAGTTCAACAACTTCGATGTCTTTCTCGGTGCAAGCTGCAACTACAGCCTTACGACGAGACTCTGACAGCGACAGAGGAAAGCAGTCACGGCTAACCGCAACAACACCCATTTTAACTTGTGGGATATTAATCATAACTCGCTCCAACACGATGGTCTGATGACCTTGTTTTAATTGCTGGCAAGTGTGCGGTATTTAGGTAAAAGCTGTGAATTGACCTAGATCAATAACCCTTTGGGTTGAGGGATCTGGCAAACCAGAAGGTGACATTCGTAACACTGCAAAGCAGATTCGGAAAAACTGAAGTGAAATATCAAAAAAAACCGACGCACTGGGCGTCGGTTTGCAAAGGGAATAATCGACAGGGTCAAATCGCGATTTACGCGTAGGCATCCTCGATAATCTGGCGGCTGATGCTCAGGTCCAGATCGCCGGTTTCAGACAGGGCGACCATGCCGTGATCTTCCAGTGCCTGTACGATGCTGTCGATCTGCGATTTTTCAACGCCGTACTCCGACAAGCGGGTTTTTACATCGAGTGACTCGAAGAACTCACGGGTTTTGGCAATCGCCGCATCGATGCGCTGGTCATCGTCACCTTCGGTAATGTCCCATACGCGCTCAGCATATTGCAGCAGCTTGGCGTGTTTCTTCTGTTTACGTAGCTTCCACACCGATGGCTGGATGATCGCCAGGCTCTGGCCGTGATCGATACCAAACAGCGCAGTTAGCTCATGGCCAATCATATGGGTGGTCCAATCTTGTGGTACCCCTGCGCCAATAAAGCCATTCAGTGCTGACGTTGCCGCCCACACCAAGGTGGCGCGTGCTTCGTAGTCCTCTGGGTTGGCCAGAGTGACCGGGCCTATCTCGATCAGAGTTTTTAGGATGCCCTCAGCGGTACGGTCCTGAATATGGCCGTTGGCAGGCAGGGTAACGTACTGTTCCAGAGTATGCACAAAGGCATCTACCACGCCATTCGCCACCTGTACCGGTGGCAAGCTAAAGGTCAGGCTGGGGTCCAATACCGAGAACTGTGGGAACAGTAACGGGTGCATCACCGGGAACTTACCGCCCTGATAAGACACTACCGCGCCCATGTTCATCTCTGAGCCAGTTGCTGGCAGAGTGGCTACAGTAGCTAGTGGCAGCGCGCTCTCAATTGGTGGTGGCGCAAAGCCATGTTTTAGAATGTCGGCTTCATCACCATCGTAGTTAGCGGCCGCGGCAACAAACTTGGTGCCATCCATCACCGAACCCCCGCCCACGGCCAGCAGGAAATCCACCTTCTCTGCGCGTACGATCTCAATGGCTTTCATCAGGGTGTCGAACTGTGGGTTAGGCTCAATGCCAGCAAACTCCACCACTTGGCGCTCACCTAGGCCGGCCAGTACTTTATCCAAGGTACCGAAGCGTTTTACGCTCCCGCCACCATATAACACCATGACTTTGGCATCTTGGGGCACCAGCTTGTCCAGTTCGCCCAAGCGGTCTTTGCCGAATACGATATGAGTAGGGTTGCGATAATCGAAGTTGTTCATGCTCTCTCCTTCCAGTGAGGTTGTTCGGGTATATCCTAGTCGCTTACGGGGAATTCGAAAGGGGGATATCGCTCAAATTCGTGCCTAAAACTATCACCGCTGGCAAAAAGGTGTTTTTAGGCTGTGGCTTGTTTTATGCTTACCTTAAAGCGCAACCACTCACGGTTTTACAGGATTTCCCTATGCAACGACTCGCCAAGCTGCTTGAACCGCTGGCCCATAGCGACGGTTACAATGCGACACGCATTCCCGGGGTTGGCATTTTTAAAGCTAGCCAATCTCGCTCGCGTGAACCCTTGTGTTATAGCCAGGGGATTATCTTCGTGGCACAGGGCTCCAAGCAGGTGTTTTTGGAGCAGCAAGTCTATGATTACAATCCAGATAACTACTTGGTATTAACCTTGCCTATTCCTGCGGAGTGTGCGACTCATGTTAAAGCGGGAGAGCCTCTGCTCGGTTTGGTAGTCGACATCGATATGGGGATGTTGCATCAGTTGGTGCGAGAGTTTGATGAGCACCAGCAAACGCCGGTCGAGGTAGAGCGGTTGAGTGAGAACAAAAGCCTGTTCGTCAGCCATGCCCCAGAGGCGCTGCGTTGCGCCTTGCTGCGTTTGGTACAGAGTCTAAGCTCGCCCTTGCAAGCCGATGTGCTGGGCAAAGCCTTACTGCGCGAAGTGTTGTTTTGGGTGCTCAGCGGCCCTAACGCAGTGCCTTTGTTTGCGTTGGCGCTGCACAATACCCATTTGTCGCGGCTGGAGAAGGCACTTAAACATATCCATGAGAACTACTATCAGGCCCTGGATGTCAATCAGTTGGCGGGTATGGCTAATATGAGCCCCTCATCCTTCCACCGAAACTTCCGTCAGGTGACCTCCAGCTCGCCGATCCAATACCTCAAGAAGCTGCGCTTATCCAAGGCGCGGGAGCTGTTACTCGATCAAGGCTTGAAGGTTAAACAGGCGGCCGCGCAAGTCGGCTATGAGAGCCCTAACCAGTTTAGCCGCGAGTTTAAACGCTACTTTGGCGAGAGCCCGCAGGATTGCTCCCTACAGCTAGCCAGTTAGCGACATTTGACTGGCGTGCTGGCTGGCGGTTTTGCGCGACAGATACACGCCTCCGACCTGCAAGCCCATCTGGTAGCCCTGATTGAGCTTGTCGAGGTCCATAGTCAGGCGACTGACATCAAACTCTAAGGGTGGCGCGAGAACATCCACCCGGCAATCGGCAGGTGGCTTGGCAATAAACTCCAGCGCCTGATTATAGCTTTCTGCACGTTGCAGTACTGCCTTGGCCAGCCCCGGGTACTGGCGAAACAGCTGCTTCATTAGCCACGGATAGCGGGTCTGGGCCTTCTCGTAGCCCTCTGGGTGGGACAGTATCACGGTGATGTGCCGTGCCCCCATTTGGTAGGCTTGCCTCACTGGGATTGAATCCCCCACGGCGCCGTCGGTGTAGCGCTTGCCATCAATGCGCGGGGTGGCTTTATAGGCAAAGGGCAGGGCGCAGGTGGCTTCAATCAAGGGGTCGATAGTGGTCGGGCTGATCCGGTGATAATGTGCTTCTGCACTCTCGACATCGGTGATCGATACATAGAAGGGGCTGGCGGCGTAAAGTGCCTGCTCGTTGACCGGAAAGCGTTTCTTCGACTCTTCCCATAGCCACTTTACATCAATCAAATGGCCGCCACGTACAAAGCGGCGAGCACTTAAGAACTCATCACTGGTGGCCAGCTCGGTGATCACGCGATAGCTGCGTCGCGGCTGCCGACTTTGGTAACCCACCAGGTTGGATGCACCGGCTGAAACGCCGATGACAAAATTGAAGGGGTAGTAGGATTCAGCCATAAACGCATCGAGCACCCCGCTGGCAAAAATCCCGCGCATCGCTCCACCTTCAACAACCAGTGCATGTTGCATTAACCGGCTCCTCCCTGTCCATTTGTGTCCGAGCGCTTAGCTTATCTCACAACTGGTCGGATGTGTAGGCGTGGGAGCTAGCTCAAGCTTTGAGCAATGAAATAAAGTAAATGCTTATGTTAATATTTAACCACTCGTTAACAGTTTCCAGGGAGTAGGAGATGAGCAGTTTGGGGCGTGGTAGCGCAGCAGTATGTGGGATCGGCGCGTTAGGGATGGTGGCCTTATCCGCAGCCGCTCAGGCCGATTCATCAAGCTCGCTGGAGCAATGGGACAACACGCAGCAGCATCATTGCGAAGCCAAGCAGCGCCAAGCTATCAGCAACCTCAACGGCAATCTCACTCGCTATCGAGAGGTCCACAAAGATAAGCAAAGCGATCACCAGAAGCAGCTGCGCGTCTATCAGCAGATCCTCAGCGACCTTCAGCAGCCGGACTTGGATATCTGTGAGCGCAAATACGGCATGGACCTCAAGCCTCGTTACTATCAGGAATTTACCAAGTTTCAGACCCATCTGAGCTGCCGGCTGCCTGCGCTCAGTTATCAGTTGGCTGCGAGTGAGCTGGCCGATTCCAGCCTGCAGCTTGAACAGTTAATCCAATCCAAGGAGCCGCTGCCACTCACTCGCCAGCGCGAGCTGATGCAACAGCAAGTCACGCGCTACTTCGCTGCTGCTGAGGCCCTGCGCAGTGACATAGCATGTCAGCCGATCAACCAAAGCGAATGGGACATGGAGCAAAGCAGCCGTCAGTGGGCCAGCAATCTCTCACAGTTATTGGACAGCTACCTGCCCTAGACTGGGCTTAGGGTAAGGCAGTAAGTCGTTGCTTGTTCAGCTGGAAGTTAGTGGGCAGCGAGTCTTGCGCGGCGAGCTGGCGAAACGGGAAACGGCTCCAATCTTTGTCTATCAGGCATTGATAGATAGGACTATTTTCGTTTATCAGCTCAAAGAAGGGGCGATTGATCCGTTTGGGAACACCCGAGCCTTTACTGTGTCGATCGATTAGCAGTAAGGCCCAGCCTGCGAGGGCAAAGTGTCCTGCTCCTAGCGAGCTTATCTCACCTTGCTGGCGACGTTGGATAATCTCTGCCGAGCTGTTTACTGTGGCGATGTATACATCTTTTCCGGGGGTCAGTCCTGTCTTGTTTAGCGCTTTTATCGCCCCCAATGCACTGTGATCATTCACCGTCCAGATATAGCGTGATTGCGGAAAGCGCTTAAGTAAACGCATTGTCTTGCTGTATGCCTGTTGCTCATTCCAATCGGTATACACCACTTGTTTGAGCGTAAGCTGAGTGTTGTGCTTAACATAGTCCAGCGCCCCTTGAGTACGCTGGATAGACGCCGGGGTAAGTTTATCGCCGGATAACACCAGCAAGTCACCCGCTTGCTGGCCGCCAGCTAACACCATCTCTTTGGCGGTCTGCTGACCAATCCAGTAGTTGTCGGGGATCAGTGTAGTCAGTAAGAACTCTTCCCAATGAGCCGACAGCTTTGCCTTAGTGCGCTCACCTTGGCTTAAGTCGTTGAGGATGATGACAATGTATACTGGGTGGCCCTCCAGCAGTGTCATTAGTCTCGGCAGCACCTGCTTTTCGTTAACCAAAATCAAATAGTCCGGCAGCTGCCGACGAGCGATTAGCTTCTGCAGATGATTGACCAGGGTGTACTCCTCGCGCTCGCCGTGGACAATGTCCAGATCGATAAGCAGCTGCTTGGCCGCTTCTTTGGCGAAGTGGTCCACATCGGACCAAAAGCTTTCTTCCGCTTTACCTGGATTGAGAAACAGCACAGAGGAGTATTGGCCGTGACTTGGTAAGCTAAATATATAGAGCGCGCAGAGTAGGATAAGTCGGGACATTCTTATGTGGGTTAGCCAGAGACAAATATAAGCTTAGCTCCTAGGAATGAACCTGGTGATGGCTATTTTGTTGCGGTAGCGTCAAAGCTAAGGCAATGATTTAGATATGAAATAGCCTCTCTGTAGATAAGTACTTACATATACAGGTGAATTATTTTGCTTATTTCTATCTTCTTCTCCCGCCTGTTTCATATTAACCAAACCGTATTTCTCTGCTTCTACACCAAGTTTGACTCTGTTCAAACTGAGTTGACGGCTGTGGCTGCCAGCTTCCGTAAACGCTTCTGGCTCTAGCTGTCGACGCCGCTACCTTAACGTCAGAATGCCTTGCCTCTGGCCCTCCCGAGATAAAAAACGAGGTTTCAGTGTTAAACCAGCGTTTTGGCGAGGCTTGCCTATAATTTGACTGACGGAGGAAAAGATGAAAAAAGCGATAATTTTGTCAATATTGGTGGTGATATCAAGCGCCCAAGGTCAGCCCCTTAAAGCGTCGGGCTCTTCCAACGGGCAAAGTCTCCCTAACCAGCTATTAGATGCCATCGTAGAGCGTTCTGATATCTATGACAGTGTCGAGTATCCCTATGGAGAAGCAGGAGACAGTTCGTTTGCTCGTACTCAGGCTGATCTGGACGATGGCAAACTTGACCTTCTCTGGACGGCGACCTCTAAGGACTATGAAGAGCAGATGCAAGCAGTTTACTTCCCACTATACCGCGGAACTCTTGGAATGCGTTTGGGGATCGTTCGCAGCAACGATCAACAAGCCCTTGCATCGGTGACGACCCTGCAGCAGTTGCGCCAACATCGAGCATGCCAAGGTAAGTTATGGGCTGACACTGCGATCCTCGAAGCAAATGGGATTCCGGTAGCTAAGAGCCTGGGTTACTTCAACATATTTGCGATGCTCGATGCCGAGCGTTGTCGCTATTTTCCGCGCGCGATCTTCGAGCCTTGGGCTGAGCTGGAAAGGGAATCGAAGTATCCGCTAAGTGTCGATAGCCACATTATGTTGCGCTACAAAATGCCATTTTTCTTTTTTACCAAGAAAGGGAACCAGCAAGTGGCTCAACATATTGAAGAGATCCTCTACCAAATGTTTGCAGATGGCAGCTTCCAAGCGATGTTTTTCAACCATCCCGATGTCAAAAATGCCCTAGAGTTGGGCCAGCTTAAACAGCGCAAGATCTTTGATTTAACCAACCCAAACCTTACCGAACGGGTACAGCAGATCCCCTCTGAAGTGTGGTTTGATCCCCTGGCTGGAGAATAACAGTGAATACAATTACAGCAAGAATTATGGCCTGGCTGGTAGTCGTGGTGTTACTCGTAAGTGTGTTAGTGAGCGCGGTAGGCTATGCCCTTAACCGCAGTGAGTTGATGCAAGAGTACAGCAATGATCAGCAGCGTTTCCAAGAGCAGTTGCAGGTGATCCTCAAAGAACCGGTGTTTGTCTACGACGTTGCCGTTATCCAAAACATCATCGATGCGCTTACCCAAGAAGTGTACATCAACAGCATTCGCATTGAAGATCAGCGGGGGCGCTTGATGGCTGAGACGAGCGCAGGCTCGGCCAACAGCAGTAGTGTTAGCATCGATATTACTTGGGAGGGGGAGCAAACAGGACGAGCCGAGATCGGTTTTGTTGATGGCCATGTTGCGCACGCTTTGTCAAACCAGCTCATGCAAAGTGTCGTGAGTGTGGTGATATTGCTAGTGTTGCTTGGATTACTACTTAGCCAAGTGATTCGCCGCAATGTGATCTTGCCGTTGAACAACGTCAACAAGGTATTGGCCGATATCGCTGGCGGCGGTGGTGATTTAACCGCCCGTGTGCCAGTTGAGCGCAACGATGAAGTTGGCCAACTCGGCATGAGCTTCAATAGTTTTATCGAGACTGTGCAAGTGATTGTTGGTGATACTGCCAAGGCGGCTGAGCAGCTGGAAAGCCTGTCTGAACAAGTTCGTATGGTCAGTGATAAAGCTAGCAATGGCACCTTACAGCAGTCCGAGTTGACTCAGACCTCCTTGAGTAATCTCAATCAGTTGAGTGTTGCGACCAAGGAGATTGCCGGTAACTCGGAAACCACTGCCGGCCAAACCCAACAGGCTTATCAGCTGTCGGAGAAGGGCTATCAGCTTATCAACACTAACATCGAGCAGGTACAGGCCTTGGTCTCAAACTTGGAGCAAACTGCCGATGAAGTAAGTAGCCTCAAGCAGGCTAGTGATAACATTGGCCAAGTGCTCGATGTGATTAAGGGGATCGCAGAGCAAACCAATTTGCTGGCGCTGAACGCCGCGATTGAAGCGGCCCGAGCCGGAGAGTCTGGACGTGGCTTTGCGGTGGTGGCCGATGAGGTGCGCGCGCTAGCCAGCAAGACCCATGACTCGACGACTGAGATTGAAAACATCATTGAACACCTGCAAAAACAGGCTGATGTCTCTTATCAAGCCACTCAAACCAGTAAATCCATGGTGTCGGAAACCATTAACACTGCCCAGTCTACCGGCGACTCATTGGTGCAAATCACCAACGAAATGAACAGCGTGAACGATATGATCACCATGATTGCTAGTGCTTGCGAAGAGCAGGCGAACGTAACGGATGCGGTGACTCAAGACATGGAGAGCCTCAGCCAAGGCGCTATGTCGATGAACGATGATAGCCGTCTACTGCAGTCAACCACCCAGCGCTTACTGGAAGTTGGCGGGCAGATGGTGGCGCAAATTAAGCGCTTTAAGTATCAGTGAGCAACACCGGGCTGATACTAAAAAAGTGGGCCTTGGCCTAATGCCGATCAGTTAAGACAGATCCATTGACGATCTTTCTGAGAGGTTCAAAATCCGATGTCATTACTGGCATCGGATTTTTTTCGTCATGGACGTTGCTCAAGCTCTCGATATCATCAACCAAATCGCCCCCATTAAGCCCGAAACCCTCGCGGACATACCGCCGCTTGAGCTGATACATGAGGCTTATTCTCTCAGTGACACTGTCACCCTGAGAAAACGTAAACTCCCACTCGAATCTTTAGTCTGGCTGCTTGTTGGCATGAGCCTATATCACGATTTGTCGATTACCGATGTGGTAAATCATTTGGACATCATTGACCGAGAAGGTAAGCCCTTTGTTGCCCCAAGCGCCTTAACGCAGCGGCGTAAGCAGCTTGGAGAGCAAGCGATTGCCGATGTGTTTCGGTTGATGTCTCAGCGCTGGTGTCAGCAGGCGCAATTGCCACACTGGAATGGCTTAACCCTACTGGGGGTTGATGGTGTGGTTTGGCGCACGCCTGAGTCAGATGAGAACAACCAAGCCTTTTCGCGACAAAAGGGGACGCAATATCCACAGGTACGCATGGTTTGCCAAATGGAACTCAGCAGCCACCTGATAACGGCTTCGGCCTTCGATGATTATGCGGTCAACGAAATGGTACTGGCCGAACAGCTGATTGCCGACACCCCCGACCATAGCTTGACCCTATTTGACCGCGGTTTTTACTCATTGGGCTTACTCCATGCGTGGCAACGCGCAGGGACTGAGCGTCACTGGCTCATTCCTCTCAAGAAGAACACCCAATATCGCATCGAGAGAAGCTTGGGGCGCAATGACAAACTGGTGGAACTAACCTCCAGCCCCCAGGCGCGTAAGCGCTGGCCTGAGCTCCCAGAGCAGGTACATGCTCGCTTAGTGACCCGCAAAATCAACGGCAAAGACTTCGCTGTTCTTACCTCGATGACCGACCCGATGCGCTTTCCTGCGGCTGATATTGGTTCACTGTATGGCCATCGCTGGGAGATTGAGCTGGGTTATCGTGAGCAGAAGCAGTTCATGCTGGGTAATCGGCTAACCCTACGCAGTCGCAGGCCGGAGCTGATAAGGCAAGAGTTATGGGGGGGGCTGCTGAGCTATAACTTGGTGCGTTACCAGATGGTCGAGATGTGTTTCACCCTAAAAGGAGACTACCTGCCTTATCAATTGAGTTTTACCGGCGCACTGGCTTGCGTGACGCGCTTACTGGTGACCTTACCGTATGCGACCCCCGGAAACATTCCCCGCCAGCTCAAGCACATGATGGGGATGGCGAGAAGTTTGATACTAGAACCAAGACGAAGTAGGACATTCCCAAGAGCGGTCAAACCAAGACCGCAACGCTATGCCAAAAATAAGAATGCCGCTCACCTTAAGTGAACGGCATTAGGGCCTTGGCCCACTTTTTTGCACAAAAACAGCTGCAAGGTTTAGTGCAGGATACGGGCGCGAATGGTGCCCTCAATTTCCTTCAGCTTCTCCAGTGCCTTTTCACTTTGCGCGGTTTCCACGTCAATCACTACGTAACCGATGTTCTCATTGGTTTGTAGGTACTGCGCCGCAATGTTGATCTGCTCTTCGGCAAAGGCCAAGTTGATCTTGGTGAGCACGCCCGGTTGGTTGTGGTGGATGTGCAGCAGGCGGCTAGTGTCGGTGTGCTCAGGCAGTGATACCTCTGGGAAGTTCACGGCGCTCAAGGTTGAGCCGTTGTCCGAGTACTTAGCCAGTTTCGAGGCGACTTCAATACCGATGTTCTCTTGCGCTTCCTGGGTAGAGCCACCCACATGCGGGGTGAGGATCACGTTGTCGAACTGCTGCAGTGGTGATTCGAACTTCTCTTTGTTGGACTTTGGCTCGGTCGGGAATACGTCGATGGCCGCACCACGTAGGTGGCCGCTATCCAGCGCTTCAACCAAAGCAGGAATATCAATCACGGTGCCGCGCGCTGCGTTCATCAAGATTGCGCCAGCCTTCATTTGGCTCAGCTCCACCTTGCCAATCATGTTCTTGGTCAGCGGGGTTTCTGGTACGTGCAGGCTAACCACGTCCGAGGTAGCCAGCAGCTCTTGCATGCTACTTACCTGTACAGCATTACCCAACGACAACTTGGTTTCAATGTCGTAGTACTGCACCTGCATACCCAGTGTTTCGGCCAAGATACCTAACTGGGTGCCAATGTGACCATAACCGATGATCCCTAACTTCTTGCCACGCGCTTCGAAGGAGTTATCTGCCGATTTTAGCCATTCACCGCGGTGGGCCATGGCGTTCTTACGTGGAATGCCACGTAGCAGCAGAATGATTTGCCCCAAGCTGAGCTCGGCGACGCTGCGGGTGTTAGAGAATGGCGCGTTGAATACTGGAACGCCCAGTTTTTGTGCGGCAGCCAGGTCGACCTGGTTGGTACCGATACAGAAACAGCCAATCGCTACCAGTTTGTTGGCAGCTTCAAGTACACGTGCATTCAGGTTGGTTCGGGAGCGAATACCGATAAAGTGAACGTCTTTGATCTTCTCAATCAGCTCTTCTTCCGACAGAGAGGTCTTGATCATTTCAACGTTATCGTAGCCGGCGGCTTGAAAGGTATGAAGGGAGCTGGGGTGAAGACCTTCCAGCAGAAGAACTTTAATTTTTTCCTTTCCGAGAGAGAATTTTGCCATGTGTCGCTTCCTGATCCTTGAATACAGCAGAAGCAGTAAACTATCAAAAATCGTTTACTAAAGAAACGTAATTTTCTTACTAACCGTGGGGGAATGCGGCTATCAAAGGCAGAAATGCTAGACGATCTTGTTATAACTACATCGGGATCGGAACTATAGGCGGAAGTTTTTGCTGACCTTGCTGGGGACTTAGCTGCAAATGTAACAAAAAGATCGTTTGAGGGGAGAGTAGCTTCGTGAGGTGGAGAGTAATAAATATAGAGAGGATAGGCCAGCACTGACGCTGGCCTACGGGTCTTTAGCGCTGCTTGGCACCTTCTGGGGTACCAATAATCACATGGTCAGCGCCACGTGCTGCGAACAGGCCGTTGGTGACGACACCTACGATGGCATTGATCTGTTCTTCAGTGGCCACAGGGTCGGTGATTTGCATGTTGTGTACATCCAGGATCACGTTGCCGTTATCGGTCACCACGCCTTCGCGGTAAACCGGGTCACCGCCAAGTTTCACCAGTTCACGCGCCACGTAGCTGCGGGCCATTGGGATCACTTCCACTGGCAGTGGGAACTTGCCCAATACATCGACTTCTTTGGTGTTGTCGATAATGCACACGAACTTGTCAGCGACTGCCGCTACGATCTTCTCGCGGGTCAGCGCCGCGCCACCGCCTTTGATCATATGGTTGCGCGCGTTGATCTCATCGGCGCCGTCTACATAGATCGAGAAGCTGGCAACAGAGTTGAGATCGTACACTTCAATACCAAGCTCTTTCAGGCGCTCGGTGGAGGCTTCTGAGCTGGATACCGCACCTTTGATGCGGTCCTTAATGCTGCCAAGGGCGTCGATAAAGTGGTTAACGGTGGAGCCGGTGCCCACGCCAACAATGCTATCGTCTTCTACAAACTCCAGCGCAGCCCAGGCAGCTGCTTTCTTCATCTCATCCTGTGTCATTGGTTTTTGACCCTAGTAAAAAAAGTGAGGGGGTGGCAGTGTCGTTTTACTGCCAGTAAATACAATAAAGCCCAGCATAGCTGGGCTCTAAATTATTGTGGCAACTTAGGCCAGTTCTGCGTTGTGATACACGTTTTGCACGTCGTCGCAGTCTTCCAGCATCGCCAGGAACTTGTCGAACATCGCCAGATCGTCTTCGCCTTCAATCTTGGTGTAGGTTTGAGGGATGAAGGTGATCTGCTCTACCTCGAACTCAAGTTCAGGCATGGCAGCAGTTAGCGAGGTCTTCACTTTGAAGTACTCGGTGTGTGGGGCGAATACGGTGGTCATACCGTCTTCTACTTCCACGTCGGTCACTTCTACATCGTCCATCAGCAGGATCTCAAGGATCGCATCTTCGTCGTCGCCTTTGAACGAGAACACGGCTTGGTGCTCGAACATGTGGGCTACTGAGCCTGGCGCGCCAATCTTTGACTTGGTTTTAACGAAGCACTGGCGAACGTCAGTGAAAGTACGGCTGTTGTTGTCGGTCAGGCAATCAACGATCACCATGCAGTTACCCGGGCCAAAGCCTTCGTAGCGGGCTGCGGCGTAGTCTTCGCCAGCACCACCGGAGGCTTTTTCAATCGCCTTGTCGATCACGTGGCCAGGTACCTGGTCCTTTTTAGCGCGATCCATCAGGCTGCGGAGTTGCAGGTTAGCGTCCGGATCCGGGCCGCCGTTCTTCGCTACAACATAGATTTCTTTCGAATATTTTGAATAAACTTTGGTTTTGGCGCCTGCGGTTTTGGCCATCGAGGCCTTGCGCACTTCAAAAGCTCTTCCCATCTTACCTTTCGCTCATTGGCTAATCACATTGCGGAGGATTTTAACGATCCAGCCCTGTTTAGACAAATCGGATTGGTCAAGGCCTTGTGCTAAACACCGCAAAAACCGCAAGAATCTCTTCAAAAACCGAAAACAGTGCCTTACCAACACCAGACTTTACTGGGAGTCACCACTTGCTTTAGCGGCTTGTCCCAGCGTTTGCTGGGCACATTGTCGGTGAACTGGCAGTCATGGGCTATACCGATGGTGCGCGCGGGGTAGTCGGGGATGGTCGCCAGCAGTCTGTCGTAATAACCGCCGCCCATGCCGAGGCGGTTCCCGTTGCTGTCGAAGGCAACCAGTGGCGCGTAGATCCGCTCAATAGCCGGTAACTTGCTGAGCAGTGCGCGGTCGAATAGGGGCTCGACGATGCCGTAGCGGTTGGTATGGGTTGGGGAGTCGGCCAAAAAGCGCTGGAACACCATCACGCCGGGCTTGTCGGGGTCGACCAAGGGCACCGATACGGTCTTGCCTTGCTGCCATAACCAGTGGATTAGCGGGGTGAGGGATAGCTCGCCGTTAAAGGCCAGGTATACCGCCACATGCTCACAGGCATTGAGCTCCGGGTCCGTGCTTAGGCGCTCAAACACCGCCGCGCTGGCGGCCTGCTGCTCGCGACGGGTTAGGCGTTCGCGGCGAATGCGCATCTGCTTGCGGATGGCATCCCGTTCGTGTTGGTCGTCGATGGGGTTATCGCTAGTCATTAGGCTGTCCTTGGTGTGGCGCTAAGCATTGGCAAGCGGCGTAGGGTATGGCGACACCACAGGGTAGCAGCGGAGGCCGAGGCCAAGTTCGACAGTAGGCTCACCCATAAAAGTGCCTCCATGCCATAGCCAAGCGACTGAATCAGCCAGTAGCTCAGCGGCACTACAATCAGGGCCATTCGCACAAAGATCAGTATCAGCCCGGGGAAGGGGCGGCCAATCCCTTGGAAGATATTGCCACAGACAATCTCAATACAGACTGCCGCACCGGCTAGCGACAAGAAACGGATCTGGTATTGGGCTGCCACAATCACCTCGGATACCGCACTAAACAGCGGTAGCAGGATAAGCGCCGCCAGATTGAGCAGCAACACAAAGCACAGCGCCAGCACCAAGGTGTTGAGCAGGTTAGTACGCATGATCTGCTGCAGGCGCTGCCATTGCCCTGCCCCGTAGTTTTGCCCAGTCATGGTCAGGCTGGCTTGACCGATGCCGTAGCCAATCAGCAGCACTAGTTCATTGACCCGTCCGCTGATTACCCAGGCATTCATCATCTGCTCACTTAGTGAGCCCACCAGCTTGTTCAAAGCGATAAAGCCGCCCGCCAGAATAATCAGTGCCAGCATTTGCGGCACGGCAATGGCTAATATCTGGCCGATAATCTGCAGTTTAGCTCTGAGTACATTCCAGCAGATTGGTAGGCTGGAGCGCTGGCAGACAAACACATAGACCAGCAGCAAGGTGGCACAGAGTATCGACAAGGTAGACGCCAGCGCCGCCCCGGCCACACCCATACCCAAGGTGAAGATAAACAGCGGGTCGAGGGCGATGTTGAGCACGGTAGTCAGCGCCATCACAATCCCGTAGAACTGCGGTTTTCCCTCTCCCTGTAAGATCCCCAGTAGCACATTGTTAAACACCAGCAGGCAGAAGCCGGGAATGATAAACAGCAGGTAGTCATGGGCATAAGTGATCGCATCGCGCGACATCTCGCTGCCAGCCAGCGCCTCAATCAGTGGGCGACTAAAGCTGTAGAACAGGACCAGCACAGACAGCGCAATCACCAGCCCCAAGGCCAGGCCTGAGCTGGCAACCGATTCGAGAACGGTTTTGTCTTTGGCGCCAATAGCCCGCGACACCACCGAGCCGAGACCTGAGAACAGGCCCACCGAGATGGCGATAAACAAGAAGTACACCGGGAAGATCAAACCCACACCACTGATAAGCGCAGTGGACTCGCGGTCGATCATTGAGATAAACAGGGTGTCGGCGATGTTGTAGCACAGCAGTAGCAGGTGACCGATGATCACCGGCATGGCTAGCTTGAAGGTGGTGCTGCTGATCTTTCCTTGAAGAATGTGCTGATTACCTTGATCCATGGTTGCTACTTCTCATAAGCAATGGTTGAGAAAACAACATCCTATCACAGCAAATCAGCGCGCCAGCACCGGCATTGAGGTACGTGATCGGCTCCTTAAATAGCCGCTGAAATTTGAAAAGTTTCGTTTTGCACTCGCAGCTTAAGCATTGAACTTTGGAAGTTTCAGGCGTGTTAAGCCTCGGCTAGTAGTATGACCGCTTAGTATGGCCGCTGTTTCGAGTGAGGAATGATGTTTTGGGAGTTCGAGAGGGGGATAGAACCCAGGGTGCCGTTGTTGATTTTTGCCTGAACCAGAAGGTTCATGGCGGACAATAAATCCGTCGCCGTAGGCTTCTCAGTCGAGCTGAGCATGCTCAATAGCGGGGAAAAACCGTCCTTTAAAAAAGAGTATCGGCTCAGGGACGTGATCAACTCACGAACACCCCAGGAAACTAACTGTATAGCCCACGCGCTACTGCTTAGCTAGCGAGCTGGCGAATTTACTGTTGCGGGTCGTTGTCGATGCCTTGGCTTTGTTCCATCAGCACCCGTTCAATCGTGACCTGCAAGTCTTTGATTCGCTTATTCATGTTATTTGCGTAGTGCTGGTTTTTATCCTGCTCGTCACGCAAATCGTAGGCCAGATTCAATCCGGCCATAATTGCCAAATGTTCCAGATTGGCAATCTTAGTATTCTGCTTAAGCGATGCAACACGTTCACCAAACTCTTCTGCCGCAGCGCGCAGTTTTGCTTCTTCGCCTTCCGGGCAAGCAATCTTGTAAGACTTGCCTAACAAGCTGATATCTACTGCTTGAGTCATGGTGTGTGTGCCTCCGCCTACTTCCGCAGAATATATAGCGCCCCTTGGTAACTTGCAACACCCGAATCAGCCAGATCGGAACGCCCACATAAAAAAACGACAGCCTGATTATTAACTGAGCAATTACTGGGCGATTTGTAGCTAAGGCATTGATAAATATTCGTTCAATGCGCATTATCGCGCTGGTAAATAGACATACAACAGAGAATTCTACCGTTGAGCGACGCGATAATAAAAACTGACGCCAATGGTTTGGAGCGTCGGCGTTTTTACCGGGTGGAATACCCGGCGGCGCTGATCCATTCCATGGTAAAAATGATCAACGCCCGCATGCGCACCAGCGTTGGCCAGGCGAACTTCGAGAAAGAAGGCGGCCTGCGCTGGCTGCACCTAATGCCCGCACTGCACGTAAACCATTACTGTTTCCCGGTACTCGATGTGAGCGAAGGCGGACTGCGCACCCAGTGGCGCACCCAAGATGATGCCTTCCTAACACGTGGCGATATTATGCACGGCACCTTGGTGTTTAACCCTGATTTAGCCAAATACCTGGAGCACTTTCCCCGCGATGTGATTCTCGATGGCAAAAGCCTTATTGAGGTGGCCGCGGCTGGCACCCAACGTGTTCAGGTGTGCGCGCGAGTCAATCGGGTGGTGCATTCTCACCGCTCGCCCTATCCGATTTTTTCGTTCCAGTTTCATAAGGATAATCAGCTCGATCAGCGCCTGATCCGTCAGCAAGAAAGTATGCTAATTCAGATGTTTAGAGAGAAATACCTGGAGCGGATGCGCGAGCGTCGGCAATTGCTGCTGGAGAGTGCACAGTTCTAAACATGATCCGGGCTTTCTAAGGTGTTAGGATTAAAGGAATTTACCACCCCAGAGAAATACTGTGACTAGCTATTCCTATCCCAATTTCGACGACTTTGAAGAACTACTGGAAAAACACGAACTGATGGTGAATCCATCAGAGGTGCACGGCTTGATTACCGGCATGTTCGCCGGTGGCATGGCCAGCAAGGATGAATGGCTGAGCAATATCAACGATATGATTAACGACGGCCAAGGCCTGCCAGCGGATGTGAAGCGCGAGATGGGGCAACTGCATCTGGCTACCTTCCAAGGCTTGTCTGACAGCCTGCTGAGCTTCCAGCTGCTGATGCCCGACGATGACTACTCGCCGGAAGAGCGCGCCGAAGCGATTGCCCAGTGGGTGCAAAGCTTCTTGGTCGGTTTTGGTTTGATGCAAAGCGATCTGTCTAAGCTGGCCGAAGACGTACAAGAGTTGATCCACGACTTCAGCGAAATCTCCAAGCTCTCTCCCGAGCTGGAAGGCTCTGAAGAAGACAACGAACAAGCCCTGTTCCAGGTGGTGGAGTACGTGCGAATTGGCGCGGTAACCATCTTTGCCCACCTCAACGAGCCGGAAAGCGGCGACGGCGAAGAACCTACCCTGCACTAAACCTAAATACCCGTTGTTACGGACAAGTTGTTACGCACAAGTAGTAACGGACAAGTTGTTACGCACAAGGAGACGTCGTGTTTAAACAACATCGAGAAGCGCTGTTGGCGGCCATGAGCCCCAACAGCATTGCCGTATTTTCCAGCGCACCCGAACAGGTGCGCTCGCGCGATACCGAGCACCTCTATCGTCAAGATAGCGATTTCTATTACTTCACCGGCTTTACCGAGCCCGGCGCGCTGTTGTTGCTCATCAACGCTGAGCAGCCGCGCAGTGTGCTGTTCAACCGCCGTAAAGACAAGCTGGCCGAGATCTGGCACGGCCGCCGCTTAGGCCAAGATGCCGCTCCAGAGGCGCTGGATGTCGACGAAGCGCTGCCCATCGAAGAGCTGGCTGAGCACCTGCCCAAGTTATTAAGTGGTGCCGACAAGGTGTACCTGGCTCAAGGCCGCTACCCAGAGATGGACCAACAGCTGTTTGCGGCCATCGAAGCCTGCCGCCAAGGCATTCGTCAGGGCCTGAAAGCGCCTGCCCAGTTAGAAGACTGGCGACCGATTGTCGACGAGCTGCGCCTGTTTAAGTCAGAGCAAGAGGTTGCGCTGATGGCCCAGGCCGGGGAGATCTCTGCCCGCGGCCACGTGCGCGCCATGCAGAGTTGTTGCCCGGGGATGTGGGAGTATCAGCTAGAAGCGGAAATCCACCATGAGTTTGCTATGGCGGGCTGCCGCGCGCCGGCCTATGGCACCATCGTCGGTGGCGGCGATAACGCCTGTATCTTGCACTACACCGAGAACGAGGCCGAGCTACAAGACGGCGACTTGGTGCTGATCGATGCTGGCGCTGAGTACCAGATGTACGCCGGCGACATCACCCGTACCTTCCCGGTGAACGGCCGCTTTAGCCAGCCGCAGGCCGAGTTGTACCAAATCGTGCTGGACGCTCAGTTAGCTGCGCTGGATACCCTCAAACCCGGTGCCTCCATCCAACAAGCCCAGCAGCAGGTGATTGAGATTATGCTCAAAGGCTTGCTAGCGCTGGGCATTGTTGAAGGCGAGCTGGAGCAGCTGATCAGCGAAGAGGCCCACAAAGCATTTTATATGCACGGCCTGAGCCACTGGCTCGGCATCGATGTGCACGATGTGGGGGATTATCGCGATATCCACCGCTCTCGTACCCTCGAGCCGGGGATGGCGCTTACCGTTGAGCCCGGTTTGTATATCGCTGAGGATGCCGACGTACCCGAACAATATCGCGGCATTGGCATTCGCATCGAAGACGATATCGTGATTACCGAGGTCGGTAACCAAGTACTCACTGCGGCTGTGCCCAAGGAAATCAGCGAAATCGAAGCCTTAATGAGCGATTCGAGCAAGGTTTAAGCAAGCGAGGAAAGGGATGACCGGACAGCAGTTTGATCTCGTAATCGTGGGTGGCGGCATGGTTGGCGCATCGCTCGCCTTGGGCCTCGCCCACTATGCCCCCAAGCTAAAGCTAGCACTGATTGAAGCCCAGCCGCTGGACTTTGGTCAGCACCCCGGCTTCGATGGGCGGGCGATTGCGCTGTCGGCTGGCTCGGTGAACTGGCTCAAGCAGGCTCAACTGTGGGATGAACTGGCCAGCTTTGCAGCCCCCATCTCGCATATCCAAGTCTCCGACCGTGGCCATCTCGGCCGGGTCGATATGCAGCCCGATGACTATCTGTTGGATAGCCTTGGTCAGGTGATTGAGCTGGAACACGCCGGGCGGATACTCCACCAACGGCTTAGCCAATGCCCGCAAGTGACGCTGTTTTGCCCCAATGCCATCCGCAGCTTTGAGCGCACCGATGATTCGGTGGAGCTGGAGTTGGAAGGTGGTGAAAGCCTCAGCGCCTCGCTGTTGGTTGGCGCCGATGGCGGCAACTCTCAGGTGCGTGGCTGGGCCGATCTCACTCAGCATCATCACGGCTTTGGCAAGGTGGCGCTTATCGCCAATATCGAGGGCGAGCAAGCCCCAAATAGTCGCGCCTTTGAGCGCTTTACCGAAGACGGCCCGCTGGCCTTGCTACCGATGACCGGCCAGCGCTGGTCGCTGGTATGGAGCCTAAGCCCAGAGCAAGCCGACTACTACCAGCAGTGCTCGGAGCAAGAGTTCCTCAACGCCCTGCAAGTCCAAGTGGGCGAGCAGGCCGGAGCCATGTTGCGGGTTGGCCAGCGCCACTGCTATCCGCTGCTGCTGCGCTACAGCCCACGGCTGTTTAGCCACCGTATGCTAGTGATGGGCAATGCCGCGCACACCTTGCATCCTATCGCCGGACAGGGCTTTAATTTGGGCCTGCGCGATGTGGCAGCGCTGTGTAAGCTTCTCGCCGATAGCGAGCAAGACCCCGGCAGCTTTGCACTGCTGCACGCCTACCAACAAGGCCGCGAGCAGGATATTCAACGCACCGTGCTGATGACCAGCCTACTGGCCTCGGGCTTCGCCTCGAAAGACAAGCTCTCAATCGTGGCGCGCAATATCGGGCTGGTGGCGATGCAGCACCTCGACTGCTTGAAGGTGCCTTTGGTCAGGCAGAGCCTTGGTCTGTTTGATCCCTTAGCGTAAGTACGGCATCACTATGAATAATCAACAATTACTAGGAGAGGCAGCATGCAAAGCGTAGATGTAGCCATTGTCGGCGGTGGAATGGTAGGGCTGAGCCTGGCGTGTGCGCTTAAAGACAGCGGCCTGCGCCTGGCGCTTATCGAAGCCAAGCCACCGCAGCCGCAAGAGTTTGATGGCGAGCACGAATTACGAGTCAGCGCACTTAGCCTCTCTTCCCAGCGTTTTCTCACCCGCTTGGGCGCGTGGCAGGGCATTGTCGATACCCGCGCCGCGGCCTATGACGATATGCAGGTATGGGAGCGCGACAGCTTTGCCAAGGTGCGCTTTCAGGCCTCAGAGCTGTGCCTGCCGCATATCGGCCATATCGTCGAGAATGGCCTAATTCGCCAACAACTGTGGCAACAGGCACAGCTGCTGGACAACCTGCAGGTGATCGAACAACCCATCGCCCAGCTGCATCGCGGCGAGAGCGAAAGCTGGCTGAGCTTTGAAAATGGCCAAGCCATTAGCGCCAAGCTACTGGTGGCCGCCGATGGCGCTAACTCGTGGCTACGCCAGCAGCTGGATGTACCGGTTACCTTCTGGGACTACCAGCACAGCGCCGTCGTCGGTACCGTGCGCACCGAGCTGCCTCATGAAAACTGTGCCCGCCAAGTCTTCTCACCCGAAGGCCCATTGGCGCTGCTGCCACTAAGCGACTCGCATCTGTGCTCAATTGTTTGGTCGGTGCCGCCTGAGCGCGCCGAGCAGCTGCAAGCCATGGATGCGCAGGCCTTCAATAAAGCCATCACCATCGCCTTCGATGCCCGCTTAGGCATGGTTGAGCGGCAAAGCGAGTTGGCCAGCTTCCCGCTACGAATGCGCTATGCTCGCGATTTCGCTGGCCCCGGCTTCGCCCTGATTGGCGATGCCGCCCATACCATTCACCCACTAGCGGGGCAGGGGGTAAACCTCGGCTTTATGGATGCAGCGGCACTGGCGCAAACGCTTATCGAACTCAAGCAAGCGGGCAAGGCGATTGGCGACTACCAACAGCTACGCAGCTTCGAACGCTGGCGCAAGGCTGAAGCCACCCAAATGATTGCCGCCATGGAGAGCTTTAAGCGCTTATTCGGCAATGATATAGCGCCGGTTAAACTGCTGCGCGGTCTGGGCATGAGCGCTTTTGATAAGCTCACGCCGGTTAAACAGCAGGTGATGAAGCATGCTTTGGGCTTGGCAGGAGAGTTGCCGGATATGGCGCGTTAAGCGCGCTGCTCAAGTCGGTTCTCATCTCAATGCGCGATGTGAAGCTGCAGTATGCTGACCACGTGAGAGGCCTCGCTTTCATCTAGGCCTCGAAACATCAAGACAGAGCGGTACAGCGGCCCATACTCGAAAACTACCGACCCACCCAGATCCTGTAACCGAAGGTTGTCTGAAAACAAACCTTGAGGGTCAAAGATCGTCCTTTGATTCATCTTGGGGTAAACATGCAAGCGGTGTATGTGAGCGATTAAATAGGTCTTTTTTAAGTAGCGTAAACCCAGCACTTCACGTGAAAGAACCAGTTGGTCATTGTCGATTCTGAGCCTTTCGTCAAAAGACAGATAGACAACAAAGCCCCCAAATGTTGCCAGAAACACCAATAGAAAGGCTTTGAGCCAAAGAGGCTCTGCTTGGGCGAGAATAAAAGGCAGCGAAAAAAGAAATACGATGAAAGCGAGCCCTGCTAACGCTTTAAATACTAAGGGAAAACTATTCTTGGAAAACAGCTCTAGCGGGGCTTCACTTGTAACCTTGATACTCATTTGCTTGTTTCGGAGTTGATCATGAGGTTTTGAGCACTGTGCGCAGGTCCGTTGCGCTATAAATGACTTCCCCATCTACCGACATCGTGGCATCGGCAATCCCCATCTTCAGCCGTTGATTTAAGACCCGTTTGATATCGATTTGAAAGCGAACCAACTTAGATGTGGGCAACACCTCGCCATTAAACTTAATTTCCCCCCCACGAGCCCTGCCTTTTCCGGGGAAGCCCATCCAGCCAAGATAAAATCCGAGAAGTTGCCACATGGCATCCAAGCCCAAGCAGCCCGGCATGACCGGGTCATTTTCGAAATGACAGTCAAAGAACCACAGGTCTGGTGAGATATCTAACTCCGCGACCAGTTCGCCTTGACCATACTTCCCACCCGTTTCAGTGATGGATGTGATGCGATCGACCATCAACATTGGTGGCAGGGGCAATCGGGCATTGCCTTCGCCAAACATCAAGCCGTGACCACACTGCAACAGCTCTTCTCTAGAAAACGAACTCTTCTTTTCCATTTACAACGACCTTCCAATGGTTGCTTGTTGTGAACTTTATCACTGGTCATTGCCTCTATCTATCAAAGAGTTAGTTATCGTTAAGAAAGCTCCCAATCGAGATTGGCAAGCGCAAGCAGCTCATCCTTTACCGCTTGGCTGGCAAAGCTCGCCATAACACTGGCGCGGTAGATCGCTGAATACTCCTGCTCGCTTAGGTTGAAGGTAGTATCAATCTGGGCCAGTTCATTGCTCATGTTGGTGTTGCTAACGGTGCGGTTATCGGTGCTTACGTTTACTTCCAAGCCTTGGCGTACAAAGCTTGCAACCGGGTGGGCACTTAACGATGGGAAAGCCTTTGTGTGCAAGTTACTGGTTGGACACACCTCTACCGCCACCTTGTGCTTTTTGAGTAGCCCTAGGGCATGCTCGTCATCGACGGCAAACACGCCATGGCCGATACGCTCTGCCCCGAGTAGCTCAATGGCGTCGATAACGTTTTGGGCGTAGCCGGTTTCCCCTGCATGCACCGTAAGGCGATAGCCTGCTTGTTTCGCTTGCTGACACAGCTCAATGTAATCCTTGGCAAAGCCCAAGTCTTCGCGTCCTGCTAAATCAAATGCGACAAGGCCTTGACCAATAAAGGGTTTGCCCGCTTCTAAGGTTGCGAAGCCTGTCTCCAATGGCGCGTTGCGCATGGCACATAGAATGACGTTGGTGTGGATAGCGAAATCACGTTCGGCCTGGCTCAAACCCTCCAGCACGGCTGCAATAGCTTGTTGCATTGTCAGGCCTTGCTCCAGGTGCAGCAAGGGGGCAAAACGAACTTCGATATAGCGTACCTGCTCAGCCGCGGCATCTTGTGCCAGCTCGTAGGCCACACGCGACAAACCCGCTTGGGTCTGCATAACTTGCAGGGGAAGGTCGAAACGCTTCAGGTACTCCACCAAATCTTTGCAAGTCTCTGGCACTTGCATCATCGCGGTTAGCGCATCGAGTTGCTCTGTTGGGAGTTTGATTCTCTGCTCGTTGGCCAATGCCAGTACTGTTTGGGGGCGCACACTACCGTCAAGATGGCAGTGAAGTTCGATTTTGGGCAGTTGAGAGAAGTTCATGGTTTACCTGTCGCCTTAGATAGTTGAGCGCTGGCTCGACGTCAGGTATTGGGCGACGAAGAGGCACAGCTAATACCAATCTGGATAAGTTAATGATCAGATATTGCGCAGGGAAAATTATTGAGGACAAGGAGGCGCTTGCCGTAACTAGTGGACTAATTACAAAAGCGTTGACGCTGTCATCAATGATTTAAACCAGCAAGAATGATCAGTTACTTATGTAGATTGGTATGAGCACCTCTTCGTAATCAGAACTGTTCGGGTTCTGGTAGACACTCCCCAACCATATCTTGGGGATTATACGAAGAATTGTTACAGAAATTCAGTGGGCGCGATTATGGCATGCGGGAGGCATGCGCTCAACCATATTGCTTAGGCTGGATGACGTGTAACGCTGAATCACCACCTTTCCGGTGAACCTCACAATCTTTCTCTGCGTAACCCGATGAGCATTTTGGAATTACCCTAAACGATTGGAGGAATCCCTATGGCGGATAGCAATAACACCACCAATTGGCCAGAACTGGCCGCAGCCCTTTACGACAAGCTCAACGAACGCAATGCAGAGCTCACCTACGACTTTCACGACGTAGAGCTGCAAGTCCCCAGCAACTCAAGCAATGAGGCAAGCTTGGCCCGTTGGAAGATCAACGGCGCAGTAAGCATTCGGGCCAAAAACCTTGGCTAGTGCAATAGCCACTGCAGTTGCATCGAGCCCGCCAAAGCGGTTGCTTGATGCCAGCGCGTCGTTGCAGGTTGAACATCAAGGTGCCTGCATCGACATTCGAGCGTCGCGCAGCCGGGCGATTCTGAATTTTGAGAATCGCCGCTTGTTGTTCCGGTTTGTCTTGTTGGGGCTCGGTCTGCTCAATCGCTATTCGGGCGCAAGCCACTTGGCTGCTTCTAATTTGGCTGTGAGCACTGCCTACCTAAGCGTTGGAGGGCGAATCGTCGCGGTGGTTAGTACCAAGGCGCTCAAACGCAGTATGCCGTTCAAAGGCTTGCGGGTACGTCCGGAAAACCTGAGGGCATGGCTCTTTAGTCCTTAAGCCCGTCTTCTTCACATTACGTCCTCTTTTTACACACTGTTCCAAACAAAAACTGACGATAAGACGTCCTTGTCTATCTACTTTAGATTCCTCCGGATACACCCTTTTATACATTGTGTTTTTACGTCTCTGAATGCTCTACCGTTCGAACTTTATCGCAACCCGCTATGCTAGCTAACGTTATGATGGATAAGATAAATATGTAGTGATAAAGTGATTATCAAGTTGACGAAACAGGGTGTTACGCGTACCGCGTAGAGTGGTTGCGGGTACTGGGTACCTGATCAGTTGTATCGATGTTTAACAGGGATAGTTATGTTTTTCTTCAAGCAAAAATGGACGTTTATTGCAGTTTTACTTGCTGGGCTTGTCGGGTGCGCCGCTTCTGGTCCTGAGTATGTGACCCCGCCAGAGTTGTCTTCAGCAGACTCGAACATGGCGAGAGTATTTTTCTATAGAGAGAAGACTTTTGCGGGCGCAGCATGGCCAGTAACCTTTTCTATTGATAGAACTAAAGTTATGAGTGTTCGAGCGGGTGGCTATTCTTACATGCTGGTTAAACCAGGTACACACCTGCTGCATCTAAGCGCCATTGATGATCTAGGCATGGAAATCACTGCTGAGTTAGAGGCTGGTGAAGAGTACTTTTTCCGCTTTGCATTGAACGGTAGCGCACTTCCTCCCGAAGCTATAGTGGATGACAAGACTGACTGGAATCAGCAATCTTCTGCGGCTGGCGGGGCCTCCATTACGGTTAACACGCAGTTACAGTTCCTACAAGTTAAGAAGCTATATGCTCAGCAAGAGTTGGCGCGTGAAGGGTTCAAGTATAGCCAGCCTTTGATGGAGAGTTACTTACACTAGTTTATCGTAATCCGCATCAATTCCTGAGGTGTTCGCCATTGGAGCGAAAGCTAGCAAACCGACTAACAGTCACCGCACCCTAACAAAGCGGTTTTTCACCAGGCTGTCCAGGTAACGCTGTGACTCTACATGGCGAAAACGCAGAGGCGCCGTCAGTTCGCCAAACAGCGGTGCACCGCCGCCTAACACGGTTGGGATGGTGGTGATAATCAGCTCGTCGATGAGGTCTTCGCGGAGAAAACTCTGAACGGTTTTACCGCCGTCGATATACAGGTTGCGCATGCCTTGTGTGGCCAGTTCATTAACCACGTGCTTCAAGTCGCCGCTTACCAAAAAGGCCTTGTCTTGATAACCATCGGGGATGGCGCTTAGCGAGTTGCTTAGCACATAGACCGGCTTGCTATAGGGCCAGTCGCAATCAAAACCCACCACGGTCTCAAAGGTATTTCTGCCCATCACTAAGGCGTCTACTTGATCCATAAAAGCCTGAAAGCCAAAGTCGGAGCCCTCTGGATTAGGGATCTCATGCAGCCAGTCTAGCTGGTTGTTTTGGTCGGCAATAAAGCCATCAAGGCTGGTTGCGATATAAACGTAGTTGGCCATGTGTTGACTCCGGTTTAAGTGATTGGCAAGTGAATGCAGGTATTATAGAATAAATTCTACAGTGTAGAATAATAGCGCAAGTCTAACGAGATCCTTTTGTGAATGTCAACGTGAAGAAACGCGGCCGCCCTAGCCGAGAAGGCACCGCACTTAAGCCTGAGAAGATTATCGACACCGCTAAACAGCTGATGGTGGAGCAAGGGAAGATTCCCAGTATCAGACAGTTAGCCACGGCGCTGCAGGTGGACGCGATGGCGATCTACCATTACTTCAAAAGTAAGGCAGTATTGTTAGAGGCCGTGACCACCTCGCTAATCAGCGATATCTATCAGCCTGTTGTAAGCGTAGAGAATGGGGCTGAGGTAGCAACTGAGTGGCAAACAGAGCTGCGCCAGCTGTGCCTGAGCTACCTGAACTTACTAGAGCAATACCCGGGTTTGCTGGAAACCTTGCTTTCAATGGAATCGGAAGGACCGGCAGAGGTGTTTGCCCAGCGCTTTAGCATCATTGTGGAGCCACTTGAGTTAGACCCACAGGTGGTTGAGTCAGCCTTGGCATTGTTGGTGGATTATCTGCATGGCTTTGCCTTGGCGATGAACTGCAATCGAGACCGCGATGCCTTAAATTCGCAAATGATTGAAGGGCCTCTGGGATTGTATTGCAAGGCATTTGGTTGCTAATGATTCGCTCAGAAAACCTATCTACCTAGTGCGTGAAGCGTTCAAGAGCGAGGTATAGATTCTGTCTGTTTTTAATCGTGAGTTGGTTCTCTGGTAATTATGGCCGAATGGTAAGTAGTCACTTAAGTGTTGGTTGTCATTTTGCGAAGATAGTCTTTTTCTCCCTAATCCAATAGGTCACTGACAGCTATTGAAATGGCATCTTTCATGGTGCTGAACCGATGGGAAGCGCCCTCTACCAGAACGAGAGATACAGTTAGTCCGGCTTCTTGGTAGAGCTCTTCACACTGCCTCGCAAACTTAGGCCTAGTGTTAGAGTCTTTTGCTCCTGTAACGAGCACGATTTCCGTTGCTGATGGTATTGAAGCTGCGTAGTCATCAGGCGACAAGCTTTTGGGCCATTTACCTTTACCCCTATCTTTCCGGTATTTTGAAATGTCACAAACGGTAGATACCAAGACAACTGCGTCGAGTAACAGCGGATACTTACCGATTATCACCCCTAATGTCATTGCTCCGCCAGAGTGGCCAACGGCAATGGTTCGAGTCACTGAATACTGTTCTTGAATATGTTCGATAGTGCTGGCGACATAGTGAATGTTTTCTTCAGTTTTGTTGTCATCACTGCCGTACAATTTTTTTCCTGGGCTCTTATTACCGAACTCATCATGCGTCGATGGCCGAAGGATAGATACACCGATTGCACCGTCATAGGTTTCAGGTATTTGCTCTGCTTCAGTGAAAAGGTAGCGAGGATCCAAGCCGTTTCTACTTGCTAAATCACCGGGCAAGTACACCACTAATGTTTGGGGCTCAGTGGAAGATGGGGCTTCAAACGCTTCGTAGTAAAGTAGCTCGCTTGAGCTAGACGAGCCCTGAGGGGCGCTAGTTGTATTTGCGCATGAACTGACAAGAAAAAAAGAAATTAAGAACAACAGCTTATTAAGCATAACCGACGTCCTATGTGGTTAAGTTTTTTGACTGAAAATAGAGTAGAGGCATATTGCCTACCTACTTTTTTAAAGCAGCAAGATCCTCTCCAGAAAAGTAACTTATTGATTTAGCTGATGGAAAGTTAATCGAGTAATGAGTATAGGCTTGAAGTGTTAACCATACCGACACTAGATCATTGATGTAGTGGCATTGCTAGGAACGGTGAGGCTAGGTGAGCCTCACTTAAATATCACCACCAACAACAGTAAATTCCCCAACAACGACAAGGTCGCGGCAATCTGCCAGAACTTGGTGGGGTGGCGTTGCATCAGTGGGGCGTTTTGATAGCGAGCGGTGAGGCTGGGGTTGGGGTTCTTTAAATCCTGAGTGAACTCGGAGAAGGCTTGCTGGCGCTCGTTGGGGTTGGGGCTGCAGGCTTTTTCCAAGGTTAGGTCGAACCATTTGGGGAGGTCGGGGCGCTTCTCGCTGAGGTCTTGGTACTTCCAGGCGCTGTAGCTTTTGGGCACGGCGTTGCGGAAGTTGCTGGTGTTAAACGGGGTTTTACCGCAAAGCATCTCGTAGCAGAGGATGCCCAGTGAGAACATATCGGATTTAAAGTCGCCGCGCGCGCCCATCAGGTATTCGGGGGCGATATAGTCCACCGAGCCCACCGGCACGTTGTCGTTGATCACCGACTTTATCTCATCCAGTCCTTCCGCCCACACGGTGCCGAAGTCGATGATCTTCACCTGACCGAAGCGGTCGATAATCACGTTCTCGGGTTTAAGATCGCGGTGCACCATGCCGCTGCGTTGGAAGGCGCGCAGGCCGCGACACACCTCATAGATAATCGCTCTGACTTCATCCAGCGGCGCCTTGGGGTGGTCGATAATCCACTGGCGCAGGTTCTGGCCGTCGAGGTATTCGCACAGGTGGTACATAAAGCGGCTCTCTTCCTGACGCGGGAAGATGCGCATAATGCAGCGGTGGTTCAGGGTGCTACCGACCCACTCTTCGCGCAGAAAGCCCTCCAAGTACAACGGGTCGTCGGCGAAGTTCTCTGAGGGGGTTTTTAGGGCGAACTGTTTGCCTTTGTCGTCTTCAACCAAGTAAACGTGGCTGCGGGTGCCGCTAAACAGCACTCGGCAGATGGTGTAACCCTCCAGCACATTACCGGGTTTAAGTACCGGCGGGATCGCCAGTTTGGTGATGCGCCGATGGGCTTCGTTGATATCTTCTTCGGGCAGGCTAAGCACCCGTGCCAGCACGCAGGTGAGGTTATCGTCGCAGCCTTGGGCTAGCGCTTGCTGGCAGATCTGCTCGGCTGCCTTGCTCAAATCGTCTTGATGGGTAAGGAAGCACTCACTTATTGCTTGGTTGCTAAGGAAATGGTGTACGCCATCGGTGCTCAGTAAGAACACATCGCCTTCTTTGAGGTCGACCCTTGAGTAATCCACCTCCAGGTGGCTGTCGATCCCCACCGCGCGCGACAAGATATCTTGGTTGCCATGGAACTGCACATGGTCGCGAGTGAGCGGTTTAAAGCCTTGCTCGCTTAAGCGGTAGATGCGGCTGTCGCCAACGTGGAACAGGTGGGCCGAGGTGGACTTAAAAATCAGGGTGCTCAGGGTACACACCAAGCTGTCTTCGTGGCTTTTGCTGTTCTTGTTGAACATCCAGCTATTAAGGGCGGTGATCACCCGGGCGGCAGATTGGTTGACGCTCCAGCTATCGGGCGTGGCGTAGTAGTCGTTGATGAAGTTGGTGACCGAGGTCTGGCTGGCGATGTGCGAGTTGGCGCTGATGCTTACACCATCGGCGATGGCAATGGCGGCACCTTTAAGATCGAGACTAAAGCCCTCGGGCACCTTGGCGGCGAAGGCATCTTGGTTAAGGGGCTTAGTTCCTTCGGAGCTAAACCCGCGGATCTCGACCTGCAGCTTTTTCATGTAGTTATCGTTCTCGCATTCGGTGTAGGGTACAAATAATACCAATCCACATAAGTAACTGCTCATTCTTACTGGTTAAAATCATTGATGACAGCGTCAACGCTTTTGTAATTAGCCCACTAGTCACGGCAAGCGCTTCCTCGTCCTCAATGATTTTCCCTGCGCAATCTCTGATCACTTACTTATCCGGATTGGTATCAACAGCAAAACGAGAGCAGCCTCTCTCGTTTTGCCTTAGTTAGTGATTAATAAGCTGAGTGATTAGCTAGAAACCTGAATCAGCTCAACGCTACCGTCTTCACGCACTTCCGCCATATGGCCAGCAGGCTCACGCATAAACAGCAGGGTGATAAAGCCCAGAACCGCAGTGCCGGAGATAACCAGGAAGAAGGTTGAGGTATCCACCATCGAGTACACGGTTAGGTAGACCACCGCGCCCACGTTGCCGTAAGCACCGGTCATACCGGCAATCTGTCCGGTCAGGCGACGCTTAATCAGCGGCACTACCGCAAACACCGCACCTTCGCCCGATTGCACGAAGAACGAACAGGCCATCGCTGCAATAACGGCCAGCGCCAGTGGCCAGCTTGAGTCGATAACCGACATCAGCGCGTAGCCTGCGGCCAAACCAGCGGTCAGGATGAGCAGGGTCGATTTACGGCCGAAGCGGTCGGAGATCAGGCCGCCAGCCGGGCGTGACATCAGGTTCATAAAGGCGTAGGCCGAGGCGACCATCCCCGCCATTACTGGGCTAAGGCTGAAGGTTTCCGAGAAGAACAGTGGCAACATCGATACCACCGCCAGCTCCGAGCCAAAGGTGGCGAAGTACAGCACGTTTAGTACCGCAACCTGCTTGAACTCATAGCGGTGTACCTCAGGAACCTCTTCTTTAAACAGGTTCTTGTTCACTTGAATCGCTTTGTAGCAATCCACCACCAACAGCGCCGCCAAGCCTGCGTAAGCCGCCAGCGCAGCGCCATCGCTAATCAGCGTTACACCTTTAGGCGAGAGCTTCCAGGTCAACATGGCGAGGGCAAAGTACATCGGCAACTTCATGATAATCATAAACAGCAGGTCGCCCTTGCTGGTCACTTCCATGCCACCAAGGTTTTTCGGGCGGAAGTAGGTCGAGCCCTTTGGCGTATCGCTTACCGTGGCGTAGTAGATAAACGACCAAATCACACTGGCCACACCGGTCGAGGCAATCGCATAGCGCCAGCCGTCGTCACCGCCAAACACGTAGAACGCAATCGAAGGCAAAGTGAACGAGGCGGCCGCCGAGCCAAAGTTACCCCAGCCACCGTAGATGCCCTCTGCGGTGCCCAGCTCATTGTGTGGGAACCACTCAGACACCATGCGAATACCAATCACGAAGCCGGCGCCGATAAAGCCCAGCAGCAAGCGCGAAATCGCCAGCATCTCAAAGGAGTCGGCGAAGGCGAACATAAAGCAGGGGATGGAACAGAGCAGCAACAAGGCTGAGTAGGTTTTACGTGGACCGAAGCGATCGGTCAGCATGCCGATCACGATCCGCGCGGGAATGGTTAGGGCAACGTTGAGGATAAGCAGGGTTTTCACTTGTGCGCCGGTCAGGCCAAAGGTTTCTTTGATTACACCCAGCAGCGGCGCGTGGTTAAACCAAACAAAGAAAGTGATAAAAAACGCTATCCAGCTCATATGCAGGATCTTCATTTTCCCGGTGAAGGAAAACAGGTTGAACTTGGTATCTGTATCCATGATTGCCTCTAATAAACGAATAAGTCCCTTTAGTGGTCATTAGTACAAATTTGGTGCCAAGAGCTTGATTTAATTAAGCGAACTTTTAGTTAATCAAATAAAAACAATGATTTACGATGATTCGGAATGACTGAAAAATGCACTAAATATCCCTTTGGAGATATCTCTTTGGAGGTGTTTTTTGTTTGTGGAGAGGCTAGGGCAGCGGGTGGCCGTGTTTGCTATTGGTGCAAAGCTCCACCCAAATGTGCGTAGTTGGTGCGCTTGCTTTCTCTTTGAGGCCGCCGCGATTATCAAAAAAAGCGAGAAAGTGATTCAACAAAAGCGGCCATTATCATCTGCCGGGTATCGCTTATGATGTCTGCCGTTCCGAGGTACACGCGCTTTGTACCTCCTCAACAGCAACTGATAGAGGGTATTAAAGTGTCTCACCAAATCATTCAAGATCTAAACAGCCGTTACACCGCCAAGAAGTACGACGAGAGCAAACGTATCTCGCAAGACGATATGGCCGTTATCAAAGAAGCGATTCGTCTGTCTGCGTCATCGATTAACTCGCAGCCTTGGAAGTTTATTGTGATTGAGAGTGATGAGGCCAAGCAGCGCTTCCACGACACCTTTGCCAACATGCATCAGTTTAACCAGCCACACGCCAAAGCGGCCTCGCACACCATCTTGCTGGCCTATGACCCGAACTTCACCAAAGAGAAGTTTGCCAAGCGGGTTGATGCCGAAGTAGCCTCAGGCCACCTACCTGCGGACATGTACGACATGTTTATGGGCGCCTATGCCTTCGCCGAAGCTAACACCGACGAGCACGGCTACAACGGCAGCTGGACCAAAGCACAGGTTTACATTGCGCTGGGTAACTTGCTACACACCTTGGCGCGTTTGGGCATTGATTCCTCCCCGATGGAGGGCGTAGACCCAAGCCTGCTGGGTGAGATCTTTAAAGACGAACTAGACGGCCACGTATGTGAAGTTGCCCTTGCTATCGGTTACCACAAAGACGGCGAAGACTATAACCACGGCCTGCCAAAAGCACGCCTGCCAATGGACGATGTGGTAACTACTCTGTAGTTCCACCGCCCGTTAAGTTTGAACAAAGAGCCGCGAATGCGGCTCTTTTGCGTTCACTGTCCGGCTTCATAGGCTTCAGTAATTCTGTTGCAAAAATAATCACAAAAATCGGCTTGTTATTACAAGTGTAAATCATTATCATTCGCATAATGTTATGTTGTAACACTAGATAAGGAAGAATTGCATGCAGCCCGGCATTCACCCCGATTACCGCCAAGTGGTATTCCACGACACCAGTGTCGACGAGTACTTTATCATTGGCTCAACCTTAAAAACTGACCGCACCATCGAGTGGAAGGATGGCAAGACCTACCCTTACTACACGCTAGATGTGTCATCCGCGTCGCATCCCATCTACACCGGTAAGCAGAAAGTGGTTCAATCAGACGGCCGTGTCGCCCAGTTCAACAAGCGCTTTGGCTTTACCTCGAAAGGGAGCAAGTAGCCATGAAGGTTGTGAAGTCGCTGAAGACGGCCAAGAACCGCCATCCGGATTGCCAGATCGTAAAGCGCCGTGGTCGTATGTTCGTTATCTGCAAGACTAATCCGCGTTTTAAGGCGGTGCAGAAGTAGCATCGCTCGACTAACCCGCTAGCGATTCACTAGCGGGTCCAGCAACAAATACCCCGACAAGCCCAGCCAAGTGGCGATAATCAGCCAATATAATACCGGGTTTTCTTGGCGCCTTACCCGCTCCATAAAGTGGGTCTCGGCGTACTTGATATCGGGGATCACCCAGAACAGAAAGAACAGCCCCCACAGCAAGTTGGCATCGAGCAGGATCGCCACCGCAATCCCCACTAAGCCAATCATCGAGCGCCATTTTAAGCTCGGTTTTGGGGGCGTTGTTGGCGTCATCGCAGGGGCCTCATTTGCTTTGTTGATCTGTGCTGCATCGGAAACTTGCTGAATATAAAATGCAGCGCCTTGTGGGTCGAAGGCCAGCGCAGTGGGCAGGCCATTGACTGGGGCTTGTTCGATTAGCTCGCCGCCAGCCTTGGTAATCACCTCGCCTACGCGGGTTAGATCGTCCACTGCGAAATAGACGCCCCAATACTCCTTATCGCCTTTGACCGCATTGCTGGAAACTTGAATCGCAGCGATGGGCTGGGCGGAGTGAGGAGAGGCGCTGATCAGATAACGCTCAGGCTCTTTGGCGGGAGCGATGTGCCAGTTAAACACCGACTCGTAGAAGGTTTTCACCTTGTCCAAGCTCGACACATGCAGCTCGTGCCACAGCCTAAGCCCGTGTTGAGCACTCGCTCCTTGGCCCTCGCCCAGCTCTCCTTGATAGCAGGTAAAGCCCGCACCGCTGGGGTCGCGAATCAGTGCGATAAGGCCGCCATCAGGGCCCGGCTGGGGCGGCAGCTCTATCTTGGCGCCACATTGCTGAGCCTTGCTTACGGTGGCGTCGATGTCTTCTACCTGGATATAGGACATCCAAAACGATGGCATCTTTATCTTTTGAAACTGCTCGGGCATAACATACACGCCAGCGCAGGCTGTGCTGCCTGCCGAGCCGATATGATAGCCTTGGCCATCGCTGGAGAAGGACCAGCCCAAGCAGTCTCGATAAAACTGCTCGGCACTGGCCAAGTCGAAGGTTGAGAGATCGGCCCAAACGAATCTGCTAGTCATAGCCTGTCCAAAGTAGTTAGCGGCGCTCCCTGCCGCAGGTGGCGCGTTAGTCCTGCGCGTCCTTTCTAAATCCTAAGTAGACTAAGGCCAGTGTAGCCGAAAACACCATTAGGCAGACCGATACCGCGTTGATCACCGGGGTCGAACCTTCACGCAGGCGTTCATACATAGTAATCGTTAGCGGCGAGTCGGAGCCGACCAGCATCAAGGTGGTGTTGAAGTTCTCAAAGGACATCAGGAAGCTGACGATCCCGGCGCTGATCATGGTGGGGCGTAGGTAGGGCAGGGTCACGGTGCTAAAGGCTACCCAGTTATTGGCACCTAAATTGAGCGCTGCTTCTTCCAAGCTGCGGTCAAAGCGACGGTAGCGGGCGATGAGGATCAGCGAGCAGATCGCCGAGATAAACGAGGCCTGACCGAACACCACTAACACTAAGCCCGGGCGCAGCCATGGCCAGTCCCAGCCAATCGCTTCTTCCAGCCCATTGGCCAGTTGGCTGGAGGCTACCAAGATCGACACACCCAGAATCACCCCGGGGATCACCAGCGGCAGCTGCATCAGCATATACAGCAGCCCCTTGCCCTTAAACTCGAAGCGTACAAACAGCAGTGCATTGATGGTGGCCATTAGCAGCGACAGCACAGTCACCCCGCAAGCCACCCAGAAGCTGTTCACGATACTACGCAGCATCCGGCTGTCGTGTAGCAGGCCTAGCTTGGGTTGGCTATCGCCAAAGTACCAGGTCCAAGAGAAGCCCTGCCATGGCAGCGCGGGGAACAGGCTGTCGTTGAATGAGAACACCACCACCACTACCAGCGGCAGCAGCAAAAACAACAAAAACAGACCGATATACAGCTTATAGAGCTTGAGGTCGCGGGCCTTAAACGGAATCGATGCAATCATTTAGCGGCCCACCGTGGTGCTAAGGGATTGGCCGCTGAGCTTGAGCGCCAACCACACTAAAAGAGACGAGAGAACCAGCAGCAAGATGCCAAAGGCCGAGCCGAGCTCCCAGTTAAAGCGGGTGATAAATTGGGTGTAAACCATCTCGGTAAACCACAGGCTGTCTTTGCCGCCCATCAGGTTGGGGATCAGGTAGTTACCCAAGTTCAGCATAAACACGATAATGCAGCCGGAGACCACACCGGGCATGGCATAGGGGAAGACGATCTCCCAGAAGATATGCCAGCGATTGCCACCTAAATCGAAGCCCGCCTCGATATAGCTGTTGTCCATGCTATCGAGGCTGCTCACCAGTGGCACCACCATAAACAGCATGCCGCTGTAGACCAGCCCAAGGATGATAGTGGCATCGTGGTAGAGCATCTCAATCGGCGCATCCGCCAAGCCGATGGCCTGCAGCAGCCCACTGATAATGCCTGACTCACGCAGCAGGATCATCCAGCCGTAGGCGCGCACCAACTCGCTGAGCCAGAACGGCAGCAGGCAGCACATCAGCAGCGCCAACTTACTGCGCGGCTTGGCCACTTTGGCGATGTAGTAGGCCACCGGAAAGCTAATCAGCAAGGTGATAAAGGTGGCCAGAATCGCCATCCAAGCGGTGCGCAGGTAGGTGTTCCAATACAGCGACTGTTGAAAGAACAACAGATAGTGCTTAAAGCTGAAGCTGTCGCCCTGCGTCCAGGAGCGCTCGGTGAGCGAGACCTCCAGCATGTTGAAGTGGGGCCAGATGATTAGCAGGCCAATCCACAGCAGGAAGGGGGTCAGTAGAAAGTAGAATTGCCAGCGTTGCTGAGACATATCAGGCCTCGCTGCGTTTGTCTGTGGTCAGCTCAGGGCTGCTTTTCGAACTTGGCTCAGGGCTGCTATCTGCAATTGGCTCAGGGCTGTCATCAAGCACCAAACAATGCTCAGCGTTCCAGCCCAGTTTTAGCTCGCTACCATCCAAGCTGCCAGCGTTATCACTGATGCGGCTACGCTGTTGCAGCGGCAGTAACACTTGCAGCTGCTGCCCTTCAAACTCGGCCAGTAGCATGCTGTTGGCACCATCGAAGATATCTTGATTCAGGCGGGTCACAATCAGGTTCTCGAAACTGCCTTGGTCAGCGCCATTTAATGGGTGCAGCGCCTCGGGGCGAATATAGGCCTGTACCCGCTGGCCCACGCTGAGCTGCTGGTGGCTATGACCGCGCAGGCGCAGACCGCTTAAGGTGGTGATCTCGACCTTGTCATCATGTTGGCTGACCACCTCGGCCGAGAGCATATTGGTGTTCCCCACAAAGCGAGCCACAAAGGGGGTGTTGGGCTTGAGGTAGAGATCGACTGGCGCAGCCACCTGCTCAAAGCGGCCGTGGTTCATTACTGCCACCTTATCCGACATCACCATTGCTTCGCTCTGATCGTGGGTGATGTACACGAAGGTGGTGCCAAAGTCGCGCTGTAGCTGTTTAAGCTCTAGCTTCATCTTCTCGCGCAGCTTTAAATCAAGTGCGCCAAGTGGCTCATCGAGCAGCAGCACCTTGGGCTGCAGCACCAGGCAACGCGCCAAGGCCACCCGCTGTTTTTGTCCGCCGGAGAGCTGAGTCACCGCTTTGTTGGCCGCATCAGGCAGGCCGACCCGCTCTAAGATCTCGCCAATCTTCTTTTGCTGCTCGGCCTTGGCGACCTTTTGCCGCTTCAGGCCATAGGCGATGTTCTCGCCCACCGTCATGGTGGGGAACAGGGCTAGGTGTTGGAACACCATATTGAGCGGTCGGTGGTTGGGCGCCAGGTCATTCACGCGCTGCTGCTGGATAAAGATATCGCCGCTGCTTGGGCTTTCAAAGCCTGCAAGCATACGTAGCAGGGTGGTTTTGCCACAGCCAGAGGGGCCAAGAATCGAGAAGAAGCTGCCTTCCGCTACTTCGAAATTGAGTTGGTCAACGGCGCAGAAATCGCCAAAGTGCTTACTGAGTTGCTGGCAGCGGAGTGCGGGGTTTGATGTCATAGCAGTGTCGGACCTAGAGCATGATACAAGTCGGGGTGCCGCAGCGTTGTTAAGTAGCGGCTAAGGGAAGCGCTGTGGCTTCCCTTGGAATTTGGGCGAGGGCAGTTGGCGCCCTCGCTTGGCTTATGCAGGATAATGTTGGCTTAGTTAGCCGCTTGGATGCGATCCAGCGCCAGACCTTCCATCTCTTCAAGACCTGGAGGTACTGCTGGGTACCACTTGATGTTGTCCAGATCCGCTGGTGGGAAGCTCTCTTGGAACTGGGCCTTGGCCACCTCGTTCACAAACTCGTCGGAGCCTTGCGAGGCGGTAAAGTTACCGGCCGCTTCGGTGATCATCGCCGCGATTTCTGGCTGCATCACGAAGTTGATCCATTGGTAAGCAGCATCAACCGCCTTGGCTTTACGTGGAATGGCGAAGGTGTCAATCCAACCCAGCGCGCCTGAGGCTGGCGCGACAAATTTCACATCGGCGTTATCACGGTTCAGCTTCCAGCCGCCCGCATCCCATGCCATGGCGGCAACCACTTCTTCAGAGCGGATCAGGTTGATAAGCGCATCGCCGCCGGTCCAGTAGGTTTTCACCACTGGCTTACATTCGATCAGCTTGGCTTCTACCTTGTCCAAGATCGCTTGGTACTTGGCAGGATCGCTGTACGCGGCAAATGGGTCTTCACCCATGGCGTAGGCAAAGCCAATCAAGGTTGGGCGCTTCATACGGTAGCTCACCTTACCTTCGTAGGCGCTGCTACACAGGTCGGTGTAGTCTTTCACGTCTTTGGCTTGGGCGGTGTTCACCACCAGGCCACTGGTTCCCCATACGTGTGGCACACCGTATACATCGCCGTTTAGCTCGGTGTTCGCTTTGGTGGCGGCCAGCATCGATGGGATCATCTGAGAGGCTTCAACCTTACTCAAGTCGATGGGCTGGTAGATGTTGAATGCTTGCTGGGCACCGGTGATACGGTCTTGGCTTGGCTGAGCCAGATCGAAACCTGCACCGCCAGTCGCACGCAGTTTAGAGATCATATCTTCGTTGTTAGAGGTGGTGACCTTAACTTCAATCCCGGTCTCTTTTTCGAATAGCGCAATCACCTCATCCGGTGCGTAGCCACCCCAAGTGAGTAGGCGTAGGGTTTCAGCACTGGCTGCGGCTGTAACTAATGAAGAGGAGAGCGCGAGTGCGACGAGCGTCTTAGCATGTTTCATTGGAGCTTCCTTGTATCAACGTTGGACGGCCTTATGGCCAGGTGCTTATAGCGCGTGATGACCTTAGATACTCACTGATTTAGCGGCTTTCGGGTCATCGCGCCTCAGGCATAGCTTTCTGCTAAGCCGATGATGCGCCTGATTTATTACACTTTAATGACCAAATATTAAGCAGTCCAGCGCCACCTCTCGCTTTTTTGCTAAGTGTAAAAAATACGGGACAACCCACTGCTTAGAGGATCCTCTAACCCGGCTACACGCCATAAAGTTCGGCCAATACTTTCTAATTCAATATACCCGAACAACCTCAAGATGCAGGATTCAGAGGCACTCAATGTCCATAGGGCGAGGCGAAAATACGAAGGAATGATGATCCATTTCGAGTGTTTTCAACGAAGAACTATGAACATTGAGCGCCTCCCAAAGGGCGAGTTTTCCAGCCCCTCATCCAGCGTTACTGCTCCTTGATTTAGACCACTAGATCGGCGGAGCAGTGCCTTGCCTGAGGGACTGGAAATTCTCGCTGAACAAGCATCTTGAGGTTGCTCGGGTATACGCATCAATAAATAGAGAGGGGAGAGGACATGGCGACTGTGGTTGAGCGACTTAAGAGGATACAAGACCAACTAGGTGTCGAGGCCGACGGCCAGCTAGGCCCGCAAACCTTAAGCGCCATCGAAAAAGCAGTGTTCGGCAAGGAGGGGCATGGCTCGCCCGTGCAGGCAGGGCCCGCACAACTCGGGCTGCGCTTAAGCAAAAGCGGCATCGAGCAGATCGTCGCCTACGAGATTGGCTCCCCCGCCTACTACGACAAGCAGCTACAATCGCCCTGCTGGCCCGGCGGGCAATCCGGTGTAACCATAGGGATTGGCTATGACTTAGGCTATGCCTCCCGCAGCCAGTTCGCCGAGGACTGGCAACCCCTGCCGGATGCAGTGAAACACACGCTAATAAAGGTACTTGGACTAAAAGGCCACAAAGCCAAACGCCAGATAGCCTCCCTGCGCAATATCAAGATCCCCTATGCCGTCGCACTAGACGTATTCACCCGCAGCTCCCTACCATCCTACGCCAGCAAAACCCTAAAGGCGTATCCGGGCTTGGACCAGCTCCACCCCGATGCGCAGGTCGCACTAATCTCGCTGGTCTACAACCGTGGCACCAGCACCAAAGGGGCTACCCGTACCGAGATGCTGAACCTGCGCCGCTGCGTGGCCGAAAGCGACTACTCTGCCATGGCCAAGAATATCCGCTCGATGAAGCGCCTGTGGGTGGGTAAAGGGTTGGATGGTTTGCTTAAGCGGCGCGAACATGAAGCGCACTTGATTGAGACTGTCACTGATTATGAACTCGGGGAGTTGGTTCATTTATAGCGCTTATTTGGTGCATTCTGGATACGCTCTGTTAGCTGCTACCTCAGGGCAGTATCAACGTTGGCGGATGGCTCCAGCTCATTTATGCTTCAAAATTTGATAGTTGAGCCTGCAAAAAAGGAAAAACAGAGGGTTAATAGCATTGGCTTTACCGAGGCCTGGCTTTTTTCGGCTTTCCAGTACTCCGTCACCTTTGGGCTGGATGAAGGTGCGGTGCTGTAAAGTTCGCTACCGCGGATGTGACAGGGCTTACCTCTTTACCGATACGGCCGCTGAGGCTTTGCTCATGCTGAAAGGGATTTTCAAGCTGTCTCTGGTGGCGCGCTTTTGGCCTCAGAGGTGATGCGATGTCAAGCAAATATCTATTTAAATCGGAAGCTTGTTGTCATTTGTGTTGATATGTTATCTTAATTGAGTTGTGCAACTGCAGGGAGCGGTTTATGACTGTTAGGTATGTGTTACTCGGTACTATCTGCTTGCTGGTTGGTCGCTTGGCCCATGCTGCTATTACTGTTGAGGTGAGTGGCGGAAATCGCTGGGCTCACGACAGCGGCTATGCTCATCAAGAACCCACGAGTGCTATATGGCAAATAGCATTGAGTAAGCAAATTAGCAATCAGTTGCTTATGGGGCTTGCGTATCAGTCAGGAGGTACGTTGAGAGCCCGGCACTATTCATTGGATGAACGCTCTTATCAATTCTTTTTTCAGCCGCTTTTTTCTCCACAGAACAAGTGGCAACCCTTGGCTCGCTTAGGTTTTTCCTATTGGGATGTCGACAAGCACGAGCCGAAGCACACCCTTATCCATCGACGCGGCTTCTCCCCCTTGATGGAGCTGGGGGCTCGCTACCAGCTCTCTCATTCACTGAGTGTGGGTTTAAGGTTCCAATATATTTACAGTGTCGGTGACTCTAAAACTGGCGAGTACGACAGCCAAGCGTTGTTGCTTGGTCTCGGTTATCAATGGAAATAGCACGTAATTGATCATGCTTACGACATGGTCAGATAAGACAGCAAGGACGGCTGCTATGGTGATGCAAGGATTGAAATACTTTATCGTGCTGGTGGTGTTTTGCGGCGGGTTAGCCGGGTGTGACAGTAGCGGTGCATTCTCAACCAACTCTCAAGATATTGATGTAGACGCGATAGTCGCTGTCGATATAGCGGTGCAGCAGCCAACGGTGAATGGGTTCAGCCGTCTGACCCTGGCGAAAGGTCTTCAGCAACCGCTGGTTGCGATCGGTATTTTCGATGATAACAGTACTCGCGATATCACTGGTTTAGTGAGTTGGAAGGTTAGTGATGAGACTATTGCCAAGGTCAGTGGCAGCGGTACGATTCAAGGACTGGCTGTCGGCTCGGTGGACGTTTTTGCGACATTTAATGGTTTAACCAGCCAAAATACGATTATCGTAACAGTAACCGACTCGCAACTGTTAAGCATCCAGTTGGTTCCCCCTTTGGTTCGCAATCTCACCGTGGGCGAAGCTATTGGGATGAAGGCAATCGGCAGCTACAGCGATGGCTCAACCGCGTTGCTCACCGATCAAGTTTCTTGGCAGGTGGACTCACCTTCAACCACCAGCATTGACCAGCGAGGTACCTTAACGGCGGAAAGCGCAGGGCGCAGTATCATTAGCGCGTCTCTAGGAACGCTTACTGCTGACAATGTGAGCACTGTGGATGTGACCTCGGCGGCTTTGACAGACATCCAGGTGACTCCTCCTCGCGTATTGCTCAACCCCCATGTTCAGCAGCAATTTACTGCTACCGGGCTTTTCAGTGATGGTACTACCACCGATCTAAGCGAACGGGTGTCGTGGGTTAGCGCAGATGAGAGCGTGCTCTCGATGGTTGATGGGGCGACAGCGCAGGCGTTGAGCGAAGGCCAATCATCGTTGGTGGCGACGCTGGGGGATATTACCAGCAATACCGCGCTGGCTGTGGTCAGTGATGCGGCGCTGCATCGCGTGCAGGTGAGTAGTGAACGCTCTGAAACACCAGTGGGAACCTTCGTTCAGCTAACTGCTTTGGCCTTATTTGAAGATGGCAGCTCCAGTGACTTTACCCAGTTTGCCAATTGGGTTTCTTCGGATCCGAGCGTTGCAACGGTCTCTGAGTCAGGTTTTGCCACTGCGGTAGAAGTGGGTACAGTTGATTTTACTGCCACTTTCGAAGGGGAAAGTGGTAGCTACGATGATTTTGACGTGTCAGCGGCGGTGGTCTCTTCAATTCAAGTTAGCCCAAGTTCAGCCCCAATTAGCGTGGGTGAAGAGCTGCAGCTGTCAGCAATGGCTATATATACCGACGGTACTAGGGTTGATGTTTCCAGCCGAGCGGCATGGGCGGTCGTTGCGTCGGAGTCGGCGACCATAGACAACACTGGATTATTGCTAGGGGTTGCGCCTGGTAGTGTATCGGTCTCAGCATGGCTAGATGGTGTCAGTAGCAATTTGTCAGTGGTAACCATTGACCAAACGGTGCTTGAGTCTATCCGGCTGGTTCCCGCTACTCAGCAGGTACCTGTGGGCACCTTACTCCCATATCAAGCGATAGGTGTTTTTAGTAATAACACTACTCGAGATATAAGTGCGCTTGTCTCTTGGCACAGTCAGCAAACGTCGGTAGCAACAGTCGATCCCGACGGTGTGTCCCAAGCGGTTAGCCAAGGGCAAACTAACATCGTTGCCACCTTAGATGGAGTTAGCAGTTCCAGTGCGGTCCTCAACGTAAGCGATGCGGAGGTCGTGTCGTTACAAGTTACCCCCACCGCTATATCGCTCCCGATAGGACGGCAGTTGCAATATCAGGCAATCGCTATGTTCACTGATGGCTCTCGCCGCGATGTCTCGGAACAAGCTAGTTGGCATAGCGACGACAGTGGGCTTGCCGAAGTTACCGGCAATGGTGTTGCGTTGGCAAAGCTGGAAGGACAAACTGCCATCCATGCATTTTGGGAGGGGGTTAGAAATGACGACGCCCTATTGACGGTAACCCCTGTATCGCTGCGGTCGATACAAGTTAGCCCGTTGGTGGCAGAAGCGCCACTAGGTACCACTGTACAGTACCAAGCGTTCGGTATTTATAGCGATGACTCCACTATCGATATCAGCGATTCGGTCTCTTGGTTTGTCAGCGATTCAGCGGTGGCAGCCATTGATTCTCAAGGTTTACTTAAGTCTGCTTCGCTGGGGACCAGCACCGTGGTAGCGAGTCTCGAGGGTATTACCAACGATGATGCGAGGTTAAGTGTGACAGATGCGGTCCTTAATGCAATTCAGCTCGAGCCGGCTTCGTTTACCACACAGATCGGCTCCGTGGTGCAGTATCAAGCTATTGGTCGCTATAGTGATGACACTACCCGAGATATTTCCAGCCTGGTTACCTGGCATAGTGATGATACTGAAATTGCGGCCATCGATTTACAGGGCCAAGTCACCACCTTAAGGGCTGGGAGCACGGCGATTCATGGCATGCTGGATGGCATACGAAATATGGATGCCATGCTAACCGTGTCTGGCACTGCGTTGGTTTCCATCCAAGTGACTCCAGCGCGCAGTGAGCTACCACTGGGGCGTTCGCAGCAGTATCAAGCTTTGGGGACGTATAGTGATAATACAGTTGCAGATATCTCATCACTGGTGACATGGCACAGTGATGATACTACCGTGGCGACCATTAGCCTTGAGGGCTTGGCGACCGGAGTTAACGTTGGCAGTGTCGCGATGCACGCCATGTTGTCCGGAGTGCAGAATGATGACGCGATACTCAATGTGACCAGCGCAGAGCTTGTATCGATTGCTGTTACGCCACAGGCTTCAGATGTACCTTTGGGCAGAGACGTTCAATATCGTGCCTTGGGTAGCTATTCCGATGGTTCTGTGCTCGACATTAGCGATACGGTATCTTGGGTGAGCAGTGCCCCGCAGATCGTGACTATCTCGGCCACAGGGGTCGCCACTGGAGCTGCACAAGGTATCGCTATGATCAGTGCAGGCCTCGATGGTGTTAACAGTGAGCAGGTATCTTTGCAAATCAGCTCGGCGGTGCTTAGATCTATCACCGTTAGTCCAGATAGTGAGAGTGTGGCCAAAGGCAATGTAGTGACTTACCGAGCCTTGGGAACATACACTGACCTCTCGGTTATAGATCTGACCACTCAGGTGAACTGGATTAGCCAGCAGACTACAGTCGCAACCATCAGTAGTCTGGGGCAGGCCACTGGCGTGACACCGGGAAGTACCACCATCTTCGCCAGTCTGGATGGTGTTTCAAGTAACTCTGCTTCTTTAGATGTTACAGCAGCGAGCCTGGATTCAATTACCATCAGTGGCAGTCAAACAACGCTGATTGACGGCTACACGCTAGCTTTAGCCGCTGAAGGTACCTATAGCGATGGCTCTACTCGGGATATCAGCGCTCAAGTTAACTGGATCTCCTCTGCAACACAGGTGGCAACGGTTAGTACTAGCGGAGTCGTGACCGGCGAGAGCGCGGGTAGTACAACATTACTGGCCTCACTAGATGGAGTCTCGAGCAACACGTATACCCTCACGGTGACTCAGGCAACTCTAGAGTCCATCGCGATTAATACCTCAGCCAGTTATGCTGAGGTCGGCACGACTATCAGCTTTGCCGCGGAAGGCACGTACAGTGATGGCAATATATTGGATATTACTAACTTAGTTTTCTGGAGCAGTTCGCAAAGCAGCGTGTTAACGGTCGACGCTTCTGGAACGGCTAGGGCCGTGCGCTCAGGCCTTAGTGATGTATCGGCTTCTTTGGCGGGCTTGAGCTCTAACTCTATTACTATCACTGTCGATGCATTAGGGGTGATGAATGTAGGTGTGGGTTGGAGTATCGAAGATGGTGAGAGCTGCCTGACCGATGGTAACAAAGACACTTCTTATGGCACTGACTGTTTGGCAATGAGCCTCTCAGCAGGCGCTGACAATAGTTGGGGCTTCGTAGCTGAAGACACCTATTTCGACTACAACTTTGGCACGCCTACAGCGCTAGATACAATTACCTTCTTTGGTTATTGGCGACTCAACCGAGCCAACGCTCTGGGTACGTGGCGTGTACTGGCCTGCACCAATCCGGCTTGTAGCAACTTAACCCCTATCAGCGGCAACTTCGGATTGCGTACTAATGAGGGTATTGCGATCACCGATCCTACCCCGTATCAGTATATTCGTTTTGAGTATGTATCGGGGCCGGTATCTAGTTTGGTTGGTGGTAGCGGCGCGGGTGTGCTGCGTGAGATGGAGTGGACATCACCATAACAGGTGATTGCAAGATTAGCGTTTGTCGCGTTATCGAGAAGTGGGTTGGCAGATCAGTGGGAACATGCTTTTGCTATAGGGGCTATGAGATAGGTCGTAACTTTTAAGTATCAGTAGTAAAAGTTCATTAAAACAGTTTTTAATGAACTAGAATCGGCTGGGATTAGTTGACCACTACAGTTCGAACCTTTCATAGAGCGGTGGCTTGAAAGTGGTATCGAGAATTAGAGCTGACCAAAACAGGTGCGGTCACTAGTACGCGTTGAAGAGAGTGAGCTTGCCGTCTTTATCGAAGCTCACCACATCAAAATCGCGATAGACCTCGCCCGGTGCAGCCATGCCCGGGCTGTGCATTGGCATCCCCGGGGCGCTTAGCCCGGCGATATGCTCGGGCCGTTCTGCCAGCAAACGCTTGATGTCGGCGACTGGTACATGCCCCTCTATCAAATAGCCGTCGATAATCGCGCTATGACAAGACAGTGCCTGAGGCGGCAGTCCGTGAGCGCGGCGCACCTCGCTCCAGTCGCGCTCGGTTTGCACCTTCACCTGATAGCCCTTGCCCTCCAAGATATCGGCCCACTCTTGGCAGCAGCCGCAGCTGGGTGATTTGTAGAGAAGCACTTCAGTCGCGACGCTAGAAAATGAGAACGCGGCAGCCAACAAGGCTGCGCTGAATCGGATTACCATGGAGGGATGCCTCTTGGGTTTTTTCGTCAAGTTGTTGAATTAAAAGTAAGTAGCAACGGGGAAAAATACAAGAAACGTGCATAAAGGCGATATGTTGAGGCTGTGGGGGAAGTCGCAATTGCAGGAGAATGAGCGCGCTGAGCCAAGGTTGACTCAGCGCAGCGAGGCTTAGGCCAGCTCGCTAAATACCTCATCCAGGGTATCGATGATAAAGTCTGCTTCCTGCTCTGTTAGCGTCAGGATCGGGCACAGGCACAGGGTGTTGTTAAAGAAGGTGAACGAGCGGTTGGTGCGCCCGATAATCAGCCCCTTTTGCATGCATTTCGCCGCCACCTGAGCACTTACCGTTTCTGCCACTGGCGTTTTGGCGGCCAGGTCGCTAACCAGCTCTAGCCCCAGCAACAAGCCTTTGCCGCGTACATCGCCAATCAGCGCATGGCGCTTTTGCAGATCCTGCAGGCCTTGTAGCAAGTAGTCGCCCATCTGGGCGCTGTTCTCAACCAGCTTCTCGTCTTCCAGAATACGCAGGTTCTCTAGCGCTGCCGCAGGGCCTGCGGTACAGCCACCAAAGGTGGAGATATCGCGGAAGTAGGCATCACGGTCGCGCGGCTCGGCAATAAACTCTTCGAAGATCTCTTCGGTAGTGACTACACAGGAGATGGCGGCGTAGCTCGAAGCCACCCCTTTAGCCAAGGTGACAATATCGGGCTTGATGCCGTAGTGCTGGTAGCCAAACCACTTGCCGGTGCGGCCAAGGCCACACACCACCTCATCGATATGCAGCAGCACCTGATACTTCTTACAGATGGCTTGGATCTCCTGCCAGTAGCCCTCGGGTGGGGTAATCACCCCACCACCGGCGGTGATTGGCTCAAGGATCACCGCGCCGACGGTATCGGGGCCTTCGCGCAGGATGGCTTTCTCCAGCTCTTTAGCGGCCAGGATGCCGTAGTTGTCCACGTCGCCAAACTGGCTGCGGTACTCGCAGCAGTGCGGAAATTCCACAAAGCCCGGGGCGAAGGGGCCGTATTGCTTGCGGCGTTCTTCCTGGCCGGTGGCACTGAGAGTGCCAATAGTGGAGCCGTGGTAGTCGCGCTCGCGATATAAAATCTTATGCTTTTTGCCGCCGTATTTGAGGTGGGCAATCTGGCGAACAATCTTAAAGGCCTTCTCGTTCGCCTCGGAGCCCGAGCTGGCGTAGTAGACCCGGCTCATTCCCGGCATCTTCTCCAGCAGCTTCTCGGCAAACTCGGCGGCGGGCAGAGTGCCTGCGGTGCCAGCGAAAAAGTTAAGTTGGGTGAGCTGCTCGCTGATGGCTTTGGAGATCGACTCGCGGCCATAGCCCACATTGACACACCAGACACCGCCTGCGGAGGCATCCAGATAGCATTTACCGTTTATATCCCACACCTTTGAGCCTTCGCCGCGCACCATCATCATTGGGTCTTGGTTTTGATAGACGCTGTGCTGGCTTAGGTGGTGCCAAACATTGGCGCGATCTTGCTCTACTGCCTGGCTGATCTGTTTCTTGCTTTGTACCGCGGGTTCGAAAGAGGCCATCTCGCTACTCCTTGAAATCATGTTGCTCTTGGCGTTATTCCCTTATCTCGACCTTACCCCTGCTGCAAAAACGGGCTTAGCGCCAGTAATTTGAATCAATGGAGCCAGCGCGATGTGGTTGCCAAAAGTGGCTGCAAAATCTGGCTCCATGCAAATTGGGATCTGGTGCTAAATGGCTATGCGGCCTTCCCCGACAATGCCACTAACAAAGAAAGATAAACCTGCGTGAAGCAGTCGGGAGATAGTGCGTGAACGAGTTGTTAGTGGCCTTGCCATTGGTGTTTTTGGCGGCGCTAGTGCGCGGCTATACCGGCTTTGGCTATGCGGCCATTGCCATTGTCGGGATGAATATCTACTTCTCGCCCCAGCAAAGTATTCCAGTGGTGTTGGCCTTGGATGTGCTGTGCAGCCTAAGCCTGCTCAAAGCCGCTCTGAAGGATGTGGATCTTGCCACGCTAAAGCTGCTCGGCTTGGGCAGCTTACTGGGGATCCCGGTGGGCTTTAGCCTGCTGCTATTGTTGCCCGCGGCCTGGCTGAAATTGTTGATCTGCCTGTCGGTACTCGCTTTTGCCTGGGCATTGCACAAGGACTGGCGACCGGCCAATGCTGGCAGCCCCAAGATGGCGGTAGGCTTTGGCATGGCCTCGGGGATGGGGACGGCCGGTGCATCGGTCGGCGGCCCGATGATCGTCTGTTACATGCTGGCCAGCCCGCTTAAGCCGCAAAATCAGCGGGCCACTATGATCCTGTTCTTTATTCTCACCGAGCTTATCTCGATAGCCGCACTGTTTGGTCAGGGCTTGTTTGGCCAGCAGGAACTTAGCTTGGTCGCCCGCCTGCTACTGCCGACCTTAGTTGGGGTTATGCTCGGGCAATACCTGTTTGCCCGCCGCCCGCCGGAATCGTTCAAGAACGTTGCGCTACCGGTGATGGTGGCCGTGGCAGTGATTGGCTTGCTGGCGGCGCTGCGCCAGCTCTAAAAGCCAGCTCTAACAGAGTGTGGCCTTACAACTTAGCCAAGCTGCGTGCGATATAGCGGCCTCGTCCTGCTTGCGCGTGCAGCTCACCGCCTTCCACAATCACCTCGCCGCGAGCAATGGTGTACTCGGGGAAGCCGTTACACTCCATGCCCGCGTAAGGCGTAAACCCCGCTTTTGAGTGCTCCATATTGGCCTGGATAGTCTCTGAGGTGCTGGGGTCGATAATCACGATATCCGCATCAAAGCCCGGCTTAATGGCCCCCTTGTTGGTTAGGCCAAATAGCTGGGCGGGTCGGGTACATAGCAGCTCGACCAGCTTGTTGATGGTGATACGCCCTTGGGATACGCCTTCTGAGAACATCAGCGGCAAGCGGGTTTCGACACCCGGTAGGCCGTTGGGGCAGCGATTGATATCGCCAAGCCCGAGCCGTTTTTGTGCGCGGGTAAAGGCGCAGTGGTCGGTGGCGACGGTATCGATGCTTCCATCCTGCAGGCCTTGCCAAAGCTGGGCTTGGTGGTGCTTCTCTCGAAGTGGTGGCGACAAGATGTGGCACAGTCCATCCTCGATATTGGGCTGGCGGTAGCGCTCATCACTGAGAAACAGATACTGGGGGCAGGTTTCCACATACACGTGGCGCTGCTTTTGCCGAGCTAGCCGCAGGTAGTCTAGCCCGAGCCCGTTAGATAGGTGCACGATGTACAGCGGCGCTTCATCGGCCAACTTGGCCAGATTAAGCATCCGGGTGATGGCCTCGGTTTCACACTCTGCAGGGCGACTCAAGGCATGGGCGATGGGCAGGTGCATCATCTCGGAGCGTTGTAGCTGCTCTTTGTTGAGGCGAATGACATCATCGTTCTCGGGATGCACGCAGGTAATAGCGCCCAAGCTACCCAGCCGCTTTAAGGCGCGCAGCGCGTCGTAATCGCTGAGTTTGTAGCCGTAGGTCAGGTACAACTTAAAGCTGCTTACCCCCTTGGCTATCATCTCGGGCATCTCATTGAGGATCTGCTCATCCACATGCTGGATGGTGCCATGGAAGCCATAGTCAATCACCGCCTGTGCGCTGGCCCACTGATGGTAGACCTCAAGCTGGTGCATCAGCGAGCAGCCAGCCGGGCCAAAGCCCATATGGTCGACGATGGCGGTGGTGCCGCCAAATGCTGCAGCCACGGTGCCGCTGTAAAAGTCGTCACAGCTTTGGCAAAAGCCCATATCGATGTTCATATGGGTGTGCACATCCACGGCACCGGGGATCACCACCTTGCCCGTCGCTTCGATGACTCGCTCAGCCGAGGTGCTTAGGTGAACGCCAACCGCCTGAATCACGCCCTTTTCAATGAATATGTCGGCTAGCTGAGAGCTGTCGGCATTGGCGATATTGGCGTTGCGAATCAGTAATGACAAAACGGGCTCCTTAGCACTCGGTTAAGACTTGTCGCGTTGCAACAGCAATGTGATGGCGAAGCTCATCAGCGCGCCAATCACGTAGGAGTTATCGAAGATAAACCGCAGCACCGGCACAAACTGGGATAACAGGCAGACCAGGGTGGTCCCCACCAATACACCAAAGGCTTGGCCGTTTACCCCGTTTCGGTAGTAGTACTTACCGCCGTTGGTCTTGTACAGGTCGACCATATCCACCTGGGTTTTCAGGCTAAACCAGTACACCGCAATATAGATACCGGCCATCGGACCCAAGAACGCTGCCAGATTACCAAGCACCACAAAGATGTAGTTATCCGGGTTATCGAGTACCGCCCAAGGCTGTGTCAGCAGGGCCAATGCGCCAGCGGCAAGCACCGCGCGCTTGTAGCTAAACTGCTTGGGCATCAGCGAGCTGAACACCATTGAAGGGGGCACCAGGTTGCCAGCAATGTTGGTGGTAATGGTGGCGATGATGATAAACACCGAGAAGGTGACGGTGATAAGGGTGGAGTCGAAGCGGGCGATCAACTCCACCGGATTCCAGATGGTTTCGCCAAAGGCCAAGTAAGAACCATTGGTACCAATCACACCCACCAAGCAGATGAACAGGGTCATCAGCGGAGCAGCGGTTAGCTGTCCCCACACCTGTGCGCCTTGCGATTTGGCGTGGCGGGTAAAGTCGCTGGTGTTAAGTGCCAAGGTGCCATCAAAGGCAATCATCGCCGATAGTGCTGGGAAGAACAGCAGCCAGAAGCTTGCGCCAGTATCAAACTCTTGGCTTACCGAGAACAGCGTATCCAAGCTGTAATCGGCTACCCCCAAGGACCACCAAACCACTGCGCAGCTTAGGAACACCAGAATCGGGGCGGTGAAGTTCTGCAGCACCTTAATGCCGTTGGCGCCTTTTAGGGCGATGTACAGGTTTCCGGCAAAGAACAATAAGAAGCCAAGCGCGTTGCCATAGGCAAAGCCCTCCCAGGCGCTGCCGAGCAGGCCGCTAAGCACGGTGTTTACTGCCTGACCGCCAATCCAACATTGCACGCCAAACCAAAAGCAGCCGAGCAAGGCGCGGATCATCGTTGGAACGATATTGCCGATGGGGCCGAATACCAACTTAGAGAGCATGGTAAACGAGCCACCATAGCGGGTGCCGAAATGGCCCAGCAGTACTGCGGGGATCATCACCAATGCATGGCCAAGAACCACCACGAATATCGCTTGCCACCAGTTCATGCCCTTGGCAATCAGGCCAGAGGCGAGCATATAGACTGGGATGGAAATCATGATGCCCAGCCACAGGGTGAAGTAGTTTATTCCTGACCAAGAGCGCTCGGCGGAAGGGATGGGCGCAGAATCGCTGCTGTAGCAATTCTCACTGCGGTTGATCTGCTCTAAATCAGCGGCGCTGAGATGGCAAATTGTGTTGTCTAGTAGCTTACTCATACACTTAATTCTCTTTAACTTTCAATAAGGTGTTACTGAAAGTAGAGATACGACTTGGTGCTTGGCCTGGTGTCACTGAGGCGAGGAAGTAGCAATCGTTGACTCTCGGTGCTTGGCGCCGCTATCCGCAGTTAGCGGGTTCAGGGCGCCTTAATTGTTGTGACGATTCCGTTGTCGTTACTCTACAGGGTTTTGCTCTTCTAGTGCCGCAAATTTGTCGTTATATTTCTGCTAAGGATCTAATTTAGCTAGTCTTTTTCTTTAGATATGATGGCGTATTCCTTGGGAGCCCGGTGTAGATCAAAGTTGAAGATATTCTCTTTGATCTCGCGGGTACGCTCTAAATCGCAGCGCGCGACGATCAGCTCATCGGCCAGTGTGGAGGCTTGGGCGACGATCTCGCCAGTGGGAGCGATAATGCAGCTTTGGCCAATCAGGTCGCAGCCCTCTTCCTTGCCCGCTTTAGCACAGGCAACAATCCAGCAGCCGTTTTGATAGGCGGCAGATTGCATCACCACATGGTTGTGGAAGTTCTGCAGGTGGTCGTGCTGTGGCACAGGCGGGTAGTGCAGTGGGGTGTTGTAGCCCAGTACAATCATCTCAGCGCCTTGCAATGCCATTACCCGGTAGGTTTCAGGCCAGCGGCGGTCGTTGCATAGCGCCATGCCTACTTTGCCGCCCATAAAGTCCCAGGTACCAAAGCCGAGGTTGCCCACCTCGAAGTAGCGTTTTTCCAGATGCTGGAAGGGCCGCCATGGTTCGTGATCGGTATGGCCGGGCAGGTGGATCTTGCGGTACTTGCCAACGATCAGCCCGTGGTCATCCACCAAGATCGAGGTGTTAAAGCGGCGGGTCTGGCCGTCTTCTTCTGCCAGCTCGGCGTAGCCAAGGTAGAAGCCCACGCCCAAGCGTTCGGCTGCCTCGAACAGTGGGCGTGTTACGTCGCTCGGCATTTCCCGCTCGTAGTAGCTGTCGAGCTCTTGCTCGTTGTCAAAGTACCAGCGTGGGAAGAAGGTGGTCAGGGCCAGCTCGGGAAACACCACAAAGTTGCAGCCTTTCTGGCTGGCTTGCTGCAGTAGGGCTAACAGGCGCTCAACCACTTGAGCGCGGCTCTCTTCACGGGCAATTGGCCCAAGTTGCGCAACCGCAACCTCCAAAATTCTAGACATAATCAATATCCTTATTACTTAGCTCCATCACCAGCTTGAGCAGCACATTGGCGCCTTTCTCAATCTGTGGCTGTGAGGTGAATTCTTCGATGTTGTGACTGATGCCAGCGATGCTTGGCACAAAGATCATGGCGCTGGGGCAGTGCGGGGCAAACATCTGACAGTCGTGGCCCGCACCGGAATACATGCGCTGGGTGCTGTAGCCCTGAGCTTGGCTTAGCTGTTCAATACGGCTGACTAAGCCGGTGTGAAAAGGCACCGGCTCAAAGCGTGCCAGCGAGGTTTTGGAGTAGCTCAGCTGATGCTGCTCGGCGAGCGCTTGCAGTTGTTGATCGACCTCGCGTTCTGCCCCGCTTAGCTGCTGCTCATTGCTGTTGCGCATATCCAGAGTGAAGCTCGCAGTATGCGGGATCACATTCACCAGGTTGGGTTTGAGTTCCAGCGAGCCCACTGTGGCCAACTGCCCTTCGTTGGCACTGGCTAAGTTGTGGGCAAAGTTGATGCACTGCATGGCCGCCACTGCCGGGTCATGGCGATAGGCCATTGGGGTGGTGCCGGCGTGATTGGACTGGCCTTTAAGGGTGATTTGCTGCCATGAGATCCCTTGTACTCCCTCGACCACGCCAATATCGACGCCTTGCTGGTCGAGGATCGGCCCTTGCTCAATATGTAGCTCGATAAAGGCCTTAACCCACTCAGACACTGGCGCAAACTGCGCGCCGCCTTGATAGCCAATGGCGGCAAGCTCATCGCTGACCGTTGCGCCATCGATGCCTTGGGTCGCCAGCGCTTGCTCCAGCGGCAGTGAGCCATTAAATACCGCACTGCCCATCATATCCGGTGCGAAGCGCGAGCCCTCTTCGTTGGTGAAAAAGGCCACCGCCAACGAGCACTCAGGCAGTGTGCCTTGCTCGATAATCGTCTCGATCACCTCAAGCCCTGCCAGTACCCCTAAGTTGCCGTCAAACAAGCCCGCAGTGGAGACGGTGTCGATGTGCGAGCCCATCATCACGCAAGACTGTGGATTCTTTCCTTCCAGCACCGCCACCACGTTACCGATGGCATCGGTGTGCACTGTCAGGCCCAAGGCCTGCATCCAAGACACTACCAAGTCACGGCCGGCTTGGTCATCTTTGCTCAGTGCTAAGCGGGAGACGCCGCCACCGGGCAGGGCGCCACACTCACCCAGCTGCTGCAGGCGTTGCCATAAGCGCTCGCTGTTAATCTGGAGTGAGTCGGCCATTAGCTCTGCTCCTGTTGCAAGGCTTGGGTTACCAGCTGGTGGTAGAGCTCGGGATCGGTGGCGCCTTCGCTGCCAATCAGCAGTACCCGGCTGTGTTGATCCAGTTGCAGTTGCTGGCGCGCCGCTGGGTCCTGACAAGCTAAGATAAGCCCAGCTAAACCAGCTACTGCCGACTCGCCAGCCTCGATGCCTTGGCTGGAGCAGGCCGAGTTGTCGGCCAACAGGCGCATACAATCCACCGCGCTCTCATCGCTGACTGTCATAAAATGGCTGGCACCATCGCGCAGGATGTCCCAAGCCAGCAGTGACACTTCGCCACAGGCCAAGCCGGCCATCAGGGTATCCAGCTCGCCATGCACCACCACCGGTTCGCCCTTGCGGGCGCTCTGATAGAGGCAATCGGCTTTGTCGGGCTCGACGATCACGCAATGCGGGCGGGCATCGCCAAAGTGCTGCCATAGCTGAGCCACAGCAGCGGCGGCCAATCCACCAACGCCACCTTGAACAAACAAGTGGGTGGGGGCTTGCTGCTTAGGCAGCTGGCCGATGGCCTCATCGATCATCACCGTGTAGCCCTGCATCACATCCTTGGGCACTTCCAGATAGCCGGGGTAGGAGGTGTCTGAGACCACAAAGCGGCCCAGCGCTTTCGCGTCTTCGTCGGCTTGGCGAACCGCGTCGTCGTAGTTGCCCGGCACTCGCACCACCTGCGCGCCAAAGCCTTCAATGGCTTGTTTGCGGCCTTCGCTCACCGTGGCGTGGATGTAGATAATGCACTGGCAACCAAACAGCTGGCTGCCCCAGGCCACTGAGCGGCCATGGTTGCCATCGGTGGCGCAGGTTACCGCTACCTTTGAGATAAACTCGGCATACTTGCCAGAGGTAAGATCTTGGTAGCTGGCTTCGTCGCACAATCCAGCCTTGGCCAGCTCGCGCTTGAGTAGGTTGGCCACCGCATAGGCGCCGCCCAGTGCTTTAAAACTGCCCAGATTGAAGCGGTCAGCTTCATGTTTGTAGTAGATCTGGCCCAAGCCGAGGGCGTCAGCCGCTCGGTCCAAGGCGATCAGCGGCGTGGGCTGATAGCCCGGCCAACTAGTGATTTCTTGTTTGGCCTTGGCAAAGCCTGCGGGGCTAAGTGTGGCTTGCTGGGGCTTGCCGAGCGCTGCAGGCGCAAGTACTTGTGGGTTGGCAACCAGCTCAAACCCGGGAGTAATCTGAAAACTCATTCTATCCTCGTTACAGCTTGAGGGCCGAGCGGCCCTCGCTTAATCGGTTTTATTGCAGGGCGGCCAGGAAGGCATTCATCAACGCTTCCCCTTCTTCGCCGTACTTATCAACAATCACTTGCTTCACCACCGGCTGAGAGGCGGCGCGGAAGGCTTCACGCTCCTCGGCGGTTGGGGTGTAGACCTTCATGCTTTGCTGCAGTTGGGCCAGACCACGGTCAGAGGCTTCAATCGCACGGGCCATACCACGGCCTGCGGTGATCGCCGAGCGGGCGGCATAGTTGATCACCTCTTGCTGCTCTGGTGTCAGTGAGTTGTAGAACTTATCGTTGATGGTCCACACGTAAGGGGTGAACAGGTGGCCGGTTAGCGTCAGGTACTCTTGTACTTCAGCAAACTTGGCGAAGGAGATGATTGGCACGGGGTTCATCTGGCCATCGGCCACGCCGGTTTGCAGTGCGGTATACACCTCAGACCAAGCGATGGCGGCGGGCTGTCCGCCCAGTGATTGAATCACCGCTTTATGTGAATCGAGGCCCATGGTGCGGATCTTCAGGCCTTTCATATCCTCTGGCGAGCGCACTTCACGGCGAGAGTTGGTCAATGCGAAGAAGCCGCCTGAATCGCCAAAGCCCAGTACCTTGATGCCGGTTTTGGCATGGATATCTTCTGCTAGTTGCTGGCCAAAGGGACCGTCGAACACTTCATAGGTCGAGCTGATATTAGGGTAGGCGAAGGGGACATCTAACACGCCGATCAGCGGGTAGGCTGCTGCTGTACCGCCCGCCGAGTGGCTGCCCGATTGGATCGCCCCGGCTTTCACTTGGAAGATCACCTCGCTGTCTTTACCCAGCTGGGAGTTAGGGAACAGCTGTACTTCCACTTCGCCGTTGGTTCCCGCTTCCACCAAGCTTTTGAATACGGTAGCCATCGCACCGGTCGGGTTATCAAACGGGTCGTTGTTGTTTAGGTGGTGCAGTTTCAGGGTCTTCGCGGCAAAAGCTGGGCTTACCAGGCAGCTGCTGGCCAGTAGGGCTGCCAAGGTGTACTTCGCAGCGGTTTTAAATAGTGTCATGGGTCAAGCTCCTTTTAGAAACCAAGATAACGAGGAATGGTTAGGGTTAAACCGCTCCAAAAAGCGATCAAAATCAGTACCGTGAGTTGCACCAGCAAGAAGGGCCACAGCGCAACGCTGATCTTTTCTACCTTCTCGCCGGTGACCGATGACAACACAAACAGGCAAGCGCCCACCGGTGGGGTCATCAAAGAGATATTCAGGGCCAGGATGATCATGATCCCGGCGTGGATAGGGTCCATGCCAATGGCAGTAGTCAACGGCACCAGCACTGGCGCTAAGATGATTAGCACCGCGTTGATATCCATAAACATGCCGATGGTGATCAGCATCAGTAGGATCAACAGGGTGATAATCGCCGGGTCACTGGAGATGCCAAGGAACAAGTCGGCAATCATCTGCGGGATCTGGTTGAAGGTCATCCACCATCCGACAATCGAGGCCGAGGCGATAATCAGGAACACCACGCCGGTAATCTTGGCGGTGCGCACCAGCATATCCAGCAGGTCTTTAGGGCTGATGTTGCGGTAGATCACCGTACCCACAAACAGGGCGTAGGCCACCGCCACTGCCGCCGCTTCGGTGGGGGTGGTGATCCCGGCCAAAATAGAACCAAGGATGATCACCGGCATGATGATCGCCAGCAGGCTGGAGCGGAAGCTGCTTAGGATATGTCGCAGGCTTGGGCCGCGTTTATCTTTGGGGAGCTTCCAGCGGCGGCCGAAGGCGGCGATCATCGCCATACAGGTAACGGCAATCAGCAGGCCGGGAATGATCCCCGCGGCAAACAGACCTGAGATCGACACTCCCATTAAGGATCCGTAGATCACCATCAGGTTAGAAGGCGGAATGGTCGGCCCAATGATTGAGCCGGCGGCTGTCACGGCACAGGCGAAGGGGCGGTTATAGCCCTTTTTCACCATCGCCGGTACCAAGGTGTTGCCAAAGGCGGCGGCGTCGGAGACGGCAGCACCGGTCATACCGGCGAATAGCACCGAGGCCAACATATTCGATTGAGCCAAGCCGCCACGTAGGTAACCGACCAGGGCTTCCGCAAATTGAATCAGGCGCACGGTGATTCCCGAGCGGTTCATGATCTCGCCCGCCAAGATAAAAAACGGCATAGCCATAAAGGTGAACAGATCCAAGCCTTCAAAGAAGCGCTTGGCCCCCATCACCATCATGTAATCACCGCCGATCCCATACAGGCCTACCACCCCGGCAATCCCGAGAATAAAGCCGATGGGCATACCGGTGAGCAGCAATACAAAGAAACACAAGACAACGGTGAGGATCATGAGTGGGCCTCGCTAGCGGGTGACAACATGGCGGCCAGCAGTTGCACGATGGTCAGTGCGGCCGCTACCGGCACCGAGGCAAACGGTAGAAACATCGACATACCAAAGATGGTGGCGTATTGATGCACGCCATCGGCGGTCATCTTGCAGCCATAGATAAACAGATAGGCAAAGAAGGCGATGCTAATCAGGTCGGTGAGCAGGGTGACCAGCTTGGCAGCACTACTTGGCAGCCGATCGCGTAGCAGGGTAAAGCCAATGTGCTCGCGATGACTCGCTCCGCAGGACATCGCCAACAAGGCAGCCCAGATCATCAAGTAGCGGGCCAGCTCTTCGGTCCAGGTGATATGTAGGCCAACGAAGTAGCGGTCGACCACGCCGAGCCATACGATGAGCACCATGCTGCCCAGCAGCAGGGCACATAGGTACTCGGTCAGCGTGTTTAACGCAGCTGCGGCCTGACGAAAGCGGGTCAGCATGCTTAACGCCTCTCCTTCTACAAATGCCAGATTGACGTCTTTACTGACGGGCATTTCTCCCCTCCTGGGTGAAAATTAAATATCAACAGCGATAATCCTAAAAATTAATTTTCAGTGGTGCAAGGGTTTTTTGAAAAGAAATTTTCATGCATAATTTAAATTGAAAATCACTTACCTTTGATGCATAAATCAATAAAGCTGCCATGCAGCAGAGTGGATCTAAAGGTCGCCAAAAAGGTCGGAAGAAAAGAGGAACTGAGATTGTCTAAAGCATCGTTGGATGAACAGCTAGCAGAAGAGTTATTGGATGCGCGGGTGCGCCGTTACTATGATGAGTTTCCGCCCTCTGAAAAGCGCTTGGCCGATCTGTTGTTGAACTTTCCCGGTGATATCACCGACTACTCGGCCTCTGAGCTGTGTGAGTTGGCCAATACCTCCAACGCTGCTGCGTCGCGTTTCTTTCGCCGGATCGGCTACAAAGATTACAACGATGCCCGGCGGCAAACCCGTGAGGCGAAAAAGTGGGGCGCTCCGCTCTACCAAAGCCATGCACAAAGCAGCAGCGACACGCCAAAGAACAGCAGTCAGATCATCGATGGCCATATTCAGCGCGAGCTGGCCAACTTGCAGCGCACCTTGGAAGGCATCGACCCCAACAGCCTGCGCGATTTCGCCAAGGCCTTTCACAGCAGTAAGCGGGTGATGGTGCTGGGCTACCGCAACAGTCGTTTTTTAGCCGAGTACTTCCAACGGCAGCTCAGCTTGCTGCGGGGTGACGTTACGCTCCACCCCGGCCCTGCCCAGTCAGTGGCTGAAGAGTTGTTCGACTTGGGAGAAGGCGACCTGCTGATTGCCATTGGCATGCGTCGACGCACCGCCATCCTGGAGCGAACCATCGACTTTGCCGCGCAGCAAGGGGCCACTGTGGCCCTGATTGCCGACCCCACTGCAGCCAGTTTGGAGAAACGGGTGCGCTGGAAGTTCCCGTGCATTTTGCACAGCACCTCCGCCTTTGACTCTTACAGCAGCGCCATGAGTGTGATGACCTTGCTAGTGAACACCGCGCTGGAGCTCGATGACAAGGCCTTAGATCGGCTACGTCGCATCGAAAACGTGCACGAGCAACTGGCTGAGCTGCACGACAATGGCGTGCATGTGAAGCATCCCGGCAAGCTTTAGTCTCTTACTAGGCTGACTACGAGCTAGCGCTATTGAGCATCTGGCACGGTTCTTTCTTAGTTTTTGTCAAAAATGACAAGTTGTTAGCTTATGAAAAGTAACCTGCAAGCCAGAATTCGAGTGATTGAAGAACAGCTTTCGCGACGTGAGCGTGCTCTTGCTGAAGCGATGTTGCGCTTAGGTCCGCTGCTACGAAACTACAGTGCGGGTGAGCTGGCGTCGCTGGCGGGGGTGAGTGTCTCGACTGTGTCGCGTTTTATTAAGCGGCTCGGCTACCAGCATTTTAAGCATGCCCTCAAGGAGTCGGGCGATATCAATGTCTCGAATCAGCAACAAGAGGCCCGACTTACTGCCCGTTATGCGGCGGGTAACCTAAAAAAGCACACCCAGCTGCACCTCAGTAGCGAGCAAGAAAACATCCAGCATACCTACGAGCGGCTCGATCAAGACCTGCTCAACACCATCGTCCAACAGCTGGTGGCGGCCAATAAACTGTGGGTGGTGGGCTTTGATGATGACTATGCGATGGCCCACTACGCACGTTCACTACTGATAAGGGTGAAATCTGATATTCGGATGATTCCTTTGTCAGGGTTTCCGGTTGCTGAGGAGTTTGCTTCCATCTCGGAATCTGATGTCATTATGGTGTTTGCCCAGCGCCGCCTCTCTCCCGACGATCTTAAGATCATTGCCTCAGGGCAGGCTGTAGGCGCCCACATAGTATTGATTAGCGGTGAAACCGTTCAGTCTTTGCCTGGTGTGTCGATGCTGCGTTATCGCAGTCGGGGCATGTACATGTTTGATTCTGGCACTGCCGGTATCAGCTTGATTAACCATCTTTGCGCAGAGGTTGGTGGGGTGTTGGGCGAACCTGCTATTAAGCGTCTGTACTTTATTGAAAGTCTTCACGATGAGTGGAATGGCTAGGGCCTGCTTATCTTTCATGTTTGTTTTTGCAGCGATTTCTAGGCCAATCAGGCAAGGAAAAGACTGTGCAGGGGCGGCATCGACATAAACATAAACAAGCTCTAGTGCTTCATTACAGTGCTAGCCTTGCTCAGTTTTAGTGCAATTACTGTACTTCTGTCAGAGTGATAGCTTGATGTAAGACGAACTGAACGCACTAACTTTCATGTAATTCATCAAAAGCGATCCTTAAATGCCATAAATGATTGGTTTTTGAAAAACTAATCATCTGGGTATGGCTGTTGCAATGTTAGGTGCAGGAACCTCGATATTGAAAAGGACGCAAAAGATGACCAAATCTCTCTCTTTGCTGATTGCTATAGGGCTGCTAACAGGCCCGGCGATGGCGAGCAATGACATTATCTGGGCACGCTATGGCGATATAGATAGCCTTGACCCTCACCGCACCACATCCACCCTGTCAATGCAGGTGTGGAATCAGATCTATGAGCCCTTACTGGCGCGCGATGCTGAGGGTAACATTGGCCCCAACTTAGCCAAAGACTACCGGGTGAGTGACGATGGTACGCAAGTCACCTTTGTTCTACATGAAGGGATCGAGTGCCATGATGGCAGTGAGTTTACTGCTGAAGATGTTATCTATACCTATCAGCGCGCATTTTCAGAGACGAACCCAAGCAACACCCAAAGTGCGTGGGGTCCCATCGAGTCGGTAAACGCTGTGGATGCGCAAACTGTTAGCTTTAGTTTTAGTGAACCCTTCGGCGCATTTATTCCTTTTATGGCTGACCCGTTCGCTAGCATGATCTGCAAGTCCAATGAGCAGTCGCTGGCCTCCTTTGGCAGTACTACCGCGATTGGCACTGGCGCTTGGCAGTTGGTGCAGTGGATCAAAGGCGATCGTATTGAGTTAGCGCGCAACGAGGCCTACGTGAATCACGGCCGTATGGCTGGAAACGCTGGCCCCGCGAAAATGGACAAGCTGATCATCAAGGTTATGCCTGAAGCGCAGGCCCGTCTGGCAGCGTTGCAAACCGGTGAGGTACATATCGCCGAGCCGCCGTTGGAGAGCGTTTCGGTAGTCGAAAACCACCCTCACTTGAACCTGCTTTCCGCGCCTAATACCGGGCAAAATGTGTTTATCGAGTTTGCCGTGTCTCGCCCACCGTTTAACGATGTTCGCGCGCGCCAAGCTGTTGCCTATGCGATTGACCCGGATATGGCCCTAGACATTGTGTTTGAGGGGCTGGTAGAGCGCGAGCATTGCACCGTGGCGCGTGGCGTGATGGGCAATGACCAAGACTACTGTAAGCGCATTGGCTATCAGTACGACCCCGCTAAAGCGAAACAGCTGCTCGCCGAACTCGGCTACGACAAGCGCAATCCGATGGACGTGAAGATCATGACTTGGACCGACGGCAGCCGCGACAAACTGCTACAGGTATTCCAAAGCCAGCTTAAGCAAGTTGGGATTGAAGTCTCTATCGAAATTATGGATATCGGCTCGTTAAATGCGCGGGTAAAACAGGAAAACCATATCACCGAAGGCAAGGGCTCGATGGACTTGATGGGCTGGTCTTGGTACGACCCAGACATTCTCTATCAGCTATGGCACTCGCCCGGCGCTTACGACGGGTACAACTCGCCTGAGTTGGATGCCCTGCTCAAGCAAACCCGTTTGGAAACCAACCCTGAAAAACGGCTGGAGATTGTGCAGCAAGTACAGGCTTATCTTATTGAGCAGGCAGTGCATGTGCCTATCTACACACCGGGGTGGGTGTGGCTATACGGCGTGAATGACAGCGTCTCTGGGCTCAAGTTTGAACCGTTTAACCAACCCATCTTTACCGATGTGGTCGTGAACTAAGCGCGCTGCTAATGATGTGTGCTGCCGGGCTACCCGCCCGGCAATGAGGAGACCTTATGACTACCTACCTGCTGCAGCGACTAATGAGTGCCGCGTTGACGGTTTGGATCACTACTCTGGCTATCTGCTTTTTGATTCACCTAGTGCCGGGCGACCCGGTGCAGATTATGTACGCTCAATCGGCGACGACTAGCCCTGAGCAGCTAGAGCAGATCCGCCACAGTCTGGGGCTGGATCGCTCTATCATCCATCAGTACATCATCTATATGGGTAAGCTGCTGCAAGGGGATATGGGCGTCACCATTCGTGGCCAGCAATCGGTTGCGGAGCTGCTGTTACTGCGCTTGCCCAATACGTTGCTGTTGACCTTGAGCGCGCTAACTCTAGCCATTGTGTTCGGCGGCGTGTCCGGTTTTATAGCCGCCTACAAACAAGGGCAGTGGCCAGATAAGGTGCTGATGACGGGCACTGTGGTAGGAATATCGGTACCGCCATTTTGGTTGGGACTAATTGTACTGTCGTTATTCTCCGTTGAGTTAGGCTGGTTTCCAGTAGCGGGGCAGGGGCTAGGTAGTTTGGTTCTGCCCGCGGTGACCTTGGCGGCCTGCCAAGCGGCGGTGATTGGCCGGATAGTGCGCTCAACCATGATAGATGTATTCGCTCAGGACTACCTGCTCACCGCACGTGCCAAAGGCTTATCTAAGCCCAAGGTATTGCTGCGTCATGCGCTGCGTTCAGGCTTGATTCCCATCGTGTCGGTACTAGGGATGCAGTTTGCCTACATGATGGGGGGCGCGATTGTGATCGAATATGTATTCAGCTGGAACGGGGTGGGGCGGTTGGCGATTCAAGCCATCTTCCAGCGGGACTACCCGTTGATTCAAGGCTTTGTGTTGTGCTTCTCAATGATTGTTGTGTTGGTGTCGGTGGCAATGGACCTGCTGTATGCCTTTTTAGATCCACGTATTAGGCAGGAGTAGAGCCATGGAACAGGTGATCAAAACCCCCTCGCTTAGCGCCGGGCGTTTAACTTGGCGACCAAGCAGGCTAGCCGTATTGCTGGGCATCGTTGCTGCCCTCGTGATAGTGGCGCTGTTGGCACCGCTTATCAGCCCCTATGATTTTGAGGTGATGGCCAGCGGTCCCCGTCTTTCGCCACCGAGTTGGGCGCATTGGTTTGGTACCGATGAGTTTGGCCGAGACATCTTCAGTCGCATTTTGATGGGGACTCGTTTGACCTTAATGGTGGGCTTGGTGTCGGTGGGCGTATCGCTAGGATTTGGCATGTTGATTGGACTGATAGCCGGTTACTGCGGCGGCTGGCCTGAGAAACTGCTAATGCGTGGCATGGATGTGTTGTTCAGCTTTACCGAGATTGTGATTGCGTTGTCATTAGTTGCCGTGCTGGGGCCGAGTTTGGAAAACGCCATGCTGGCAATCGGCATTGCCGCCATCCCGTTTTATGCGCGAGTTTGCTATGGCGCGGTGTTAGTTGAAAAAAAGCAGGTCTATGTCGAGTCCACTATCGCCTTGGGCGCTAGCCATTTCCGAGTACTGTTTGTGCATATTCTGCCAAATGTGGTGCCAGTGATGCTGGTGGTTGCCACCATTGGTTTATCGAATGCCATCCTCGCCACTTCTGGCCTGAGCTATCTTGGCCTAGGTGCCCAGCCGCCTTCTCCTGAGTGGGGAGCGATGTTAGCCAGCAGTAAGAACTACTTCCAGCGAGCCCCTTGGCTATTGATGATTCCAGGCGGTTGTATCGTGCTGATTGTGTTGTTGTTTAATGTACTAGGGGAGCAGCTACGTAGTGTGCTGGATCCTCGCCGCAAAGGAGAGTCGTAATGGCTGAGACTCAATCCCCTGTTGTACTGTCGGTCGCAGATCTGTCGGTGTCTTTTAAACAGGGAGCAAGTGTTAAAACGGTGGTCAAGGCAATGAGCTTTGACGTGCTAGCCGGAGAGACGTTGGCGGTAGTGGGCGAATCGGGCTCGGGTAAAAGTGTTATGTCTCGGGCTCTGCTAGGTTTACTTCCAGCGGGCAGCGCTGATGTGAGTGGGCAAGCCATGCTGAGTAAGCAAGGCGAACAGGTAGAGTTGCTGAGCCTGAGCGATCAGTCATTGCGCAAGGTACGCGGTAACCATATCGCGATGATCTTCCAAGAGCCGATGACCGCACTGACTCCAGTGCTTAGTATTGGTGAGCAGTTAATGGAAGGGATCCTGACTCATCAGCCTTTATCACGCAGTGAGGCCTTTGAACTCGCCGTCTCCATGCTACAAGAAGCGCGTATTCCCGAAGCGCGTAAACGCATGGCGCAGTATCCCCATCAGTTATCTGGTGGTATGCGCCAACGGGTGATGATTGCGATGGCATTGGCTTGCCGGCCGCGCATCCTGATTGCCGATGAGCCGACCACTGCCTTGGATGTGACGGTTCAGGCGCAGATCCTCAAGCTGATAAATACCCTCAAAACCCAGTACAACACCGCCGTGATGCTGATCACCCATGATATGGGCGTGGTGGCCGAGGCGGCTGATCGGGTACTGGTGATGCGGCGTGGCGACTTTGTGGAAGCCGGTAGCGTGCAGCAAGTGTTCAGCAAGCCCAAGCAGGCTTACACCCAAACATTGCTGGCTTCAGTGCCTAAGCTAGGCAGCAGTGCGAAACAGCCGATAGCAACGATTGCAGAGAATGATGCGGCAGTTCCTTTATTTGATGTGGCGGATCTGTGTGTGCAGTTTGATGTAAGAGAAGGGCTGTTTAATCGCGTTCGCTCACGGGTTCACGCGGTTGAGCAAGTCAGCTTGAAGCTATTTCCGGGGGAAACCTTGGCCTTGGTTGGTGAAAGTGGCAGCGGTAAGTCGACTTTGGGTCGAGCGCTACTCAACCTCGTGCCAAGCAGTGCGGGGGCAATACGCTTTCGGGGGCGAGACATTACCGGCTGGAGCGCCAGTATGATGCGCCCCTTACGCAAGCAAATTCAGATGATCTTCCAAGACCCCTTTGCCTCGCTAAACCCGCGCAAAACTGTGGGCGCATTGGTGGAGGAGCCATTAAAATTATTTGATATCTGCTCTGATTCCGAGCGCAAACAACGCGTTGGCGAACTGTTTGAGCGGGTTGGCTTGAGTGCCGATGATATGACGCGCTACCCGCATCAGTTCTCGGGCGGGCAGCGCCAGCGGATTTGCATTGCGCGCGCCATTGCCTGTGAGCCAAGGGTGATTGTTGCCGACGAGTGTTTGTCTGCGCTCGATGTCACCGTGCAGGCTCAGGTCATCGAGTTATTGCAATCGTTGCAGCAAGAGCTGGGGATCAGCTTGCTGTTTATCTCCCATGACTTAGCCGTTGTCGAGCAGATAAGCGACCGCGTGGCGGTGATGTACATGGGGCGAATTGTTGAGATGGGCGACACGGCACGCGTGATAAACCGCCCACAGCATAGCTATACCCAACGCCTGCTTGAGGCGGTGCCAGTGGCGGATCCTACCAAGGCCAGCTTGCTCAACCGACCCCTGAACAATTCAGAAATTCCGAGTCCGGTGCGCTCTATTTTTGAAGAAATTCCTCGCCATAACATGACCAACATCACCTCAATTGGTGAACATTATGTGGCTGATGACAGCGCTGCGGTTGCGCCAAGCGATGTAACGGAGGATGTGGCCTGATGACCATTGGTATTGTTGCAGATGGGCCAAACATCGCGCTGAAAGTTGTTGATGCGTTGTCCCGCGCTGAGCAGTTTGCTGGCGGCGCAATTGGCGGATTCGTCACCATGGTGGTGTTCGATGAACACAATCAGCCGCACTATTTTGATACCCAGAATGGTGGTGTAACGGCGCTGCAAGGGCGCGTGGCTGAGCTGCAAGGTAGTCAACGGATAGGGCTTATCTCATCGGGGGCATGGCGGCCAGAGCCCTTGTCGCGCTTCTTAGCGTGGGACGAGCAGGGCAATATTGTCAGCGGCCACCGTTTCCCGCAGCTACTTATCTCAAGTGGTGAGGCGCTTAACCAACGGCTGTTAAGTGAGATACAAGATCGTGGAATCAACGCCGAGCAGTTGGATGGCCTTTTAGCAGAGCATCCAGACTTGGATGCAGGCTTTGTCGCCATCGACAAGCTGGGGGGGCTGTATCAACAAGACTGCGCCATGCTCAGCGAAAGAGATGATACCGCTGCCGGTTTAGTGTGCACCAAAACGTGTTCAATAGCGTTGACTATGAACTCCATTGCGCCTGCTGAATTGGTGAAGGATTTTATCATTGGTTCGGTTACAAGACCTGAGCAAGAGCTGGGAGCGATTTGTCTTAACTCCGACACTGAGCTTAGAGTGGCGCCTTCCAACAAGCTATTTGTAGACGCAGCTGGCCAAGTCATTCGAGCAGAGTTGAATGACCAGCGCTGTTTTGCTCCCTATTACGAAGGCTCGTTGTTTTTAAAGGGCACCAAAGTCTACAACCCGCAGGGCCTGTACGGGATGACCGCTGATGAACCTTATGTGGTTTGCACCCATGGGCGTATTTCGTTCTTGTGTGTCGAGCAGGGAAAAGACGGGGCAGAGCAACTGAGTTTGAACTGCGAAGTAGTGGCGTAGTCTTGCTATAGATAGCGCTCAAACTCGGCCATCGCCTCTTTGCTTAACCACGGGTTAATCTCGCGGCGCTTAATCGGCCCGTGGTGTTTTACGGTGAAGCGCAGCAAGCGGGCGCAGTATTCGATGGCGAAGCGTGGGTTGCGCTGGGTTTCGTCGCGGAAGGTGTCGCAGTCGCTGCTGCCACGTGCTTGGTACAGCAACTGCTTGAGCGAGGCATCGAAATACATTGAGTCCCCGGAGCATTGGAAGATCCCCGCCTCCATGGTACATGCGGTGTTGGAGCTCGGGTTAGTGGTATCGCGCCCGGCCTGCCAGTCCCAACTACTCTCAAAGCCGCCCAATACCCGCAACACCTCAAGCATGGCAGCCTTGCGATGGGTGAGGTTCCGCCACGGGCCTAGCTGTGGTGCGACTACCGAGTAGATATCGAAATGCGGGTTAACCGCAAAGATCTCATCGGGCGCGTCTTGGGCCCAATCCACCAGTAGGTTAAGGAAGTCGTCCGGAGCGCGGCCGCGGTTATGTACCTTGGCTTTGGCTGAGGCAAACTGACGCGAGGGCTTGGGCGCGCTGCTGCAACCAAGCTGTGACAGCAGTAAGCCGGTCAAGCTTAAACGTAGAAAACCCCTTCTGCTGTAAGCCTTCATTATCGGAATAAATCATTGAAAAAAATTAAGAATATTTCGTTAGAGTAGGTTGTTCAAGCCTATAAAACCTTGAGCATTGCGACATCGCAGCCGTTGTGAATGGTGCCGTCCAATGGCTGGGTTAGCCGCTCAAAGCCAAGGCTGTGATAGAGGGCAATCGCGGCGTCCATATTGCTCAGGGTATCTAAGTAGCAGCGGTTATAGCCTTGGTCTCTAGCAAAAGCTAAGCAGGCTTGGCTGAGTTGGCGACCCACTCCTTGGCCACGGCCTTGTGGCAAGATAAACAGCTTGCGCAGTTCGCAGGTATCAGCGCTGTGATTAAACGCGGCGATGCCGCCGCCCCCGACAACCTTTCCGTTTAGCTCGGCGACAAAGTAGCGGCTGCGTTGCTCGGCCAGATAGTGTTGGCTCATCTGTGCCACCTCGGCATCGGAGGGGCCGAAGCCTTCGCCAATTGCGCCAAACTCCTTACCGACTTGCAGGATGATTTGCTGGATACAGACGTCATCACTGGCTTGAATAGGGCGAATGTGTAGCGACATAAGGGCTTGAGCTTAAAACGGTTAATGGAGGGGTATTGTGCATCCCCATCACAGGTTGGGCAAATTCAGACAACGGCAGAATGAGTTAAACCCACTCGTCAATCCCATCTTCCAGTCGCAACTCAACTGCTCGGTCGTGCAAGGCATCCATCATCTTATTGCTGCCGATTAATGATTCGAGCATGTATTTGTGGCGGATATCGCCCACTTCCGTATGGTTGTTGAGCAGTTTCTCCACGTAATTGAGCGAGTTAAAGCGCACATCATCGTTTAAGTTTTCGTCGTGGCTGATGGCACTGATAACCCCCTGGGCGGAGCGGTCGGTAATCACCCCGCGATCTGCCAAGGTCGATAGGGTTAGGTAGAGCTCTTTGCGGGTGGTGTAGGTGTAATCGATGCTGCTGAGGATCTCCCGAGTCTCCAAGCCCATATAGTGTTCGCGATCCTCTTGCTCAACATCGAACACCGAGATTGATTGCCCGGGCTGAATGTTGTCTCTGGTTGTGGTGTCAGGAGCGTACTTGTTAACGATATTCAGCTTCTGATTGATCGTCATCTGCTCAAGCCGTTGGCTGATGGCTTGCTCCAGCTTTTGGGTGTTGAGGTGGACGCCCGGCCCAAGTTTAGGGAGCTGCATAGCTACATCCTTAATAACTATTCCGTCATTAGCTTTAGGGTCGGCAGCTCTGTGGGAATATTGAGTCAACTTTTGGGCAAATTTTTAGCACTCAACGGTAGTTGCTTTCTGGCCCACTTTTCCAGCGCTTTTAAGGCGAAATCAGCTGCCCAAAGTAGGCTTTTAGCTTGCTGCGCAGCCACATATTGGCTGGGCTGTGCCGCATCCGTTTGTGGGTTAGCAGGCGGTAGCGCACCGGCAGGCTGGTAAAGGGGCTGGGGAGTACCTGAATCTGCATACTATCGGCGAAGGCGTCGGCCAGGCTGCGGGCGGTCATGGCAATACAGTCGCTGTTTGCCACCATCGACATCTGTGACAGCAGGGAGTCGCACACCGCTGCGATCTGCCGCTGGTCTAGGTGCTCCTCGGTGTAGTAGTCCGCCAAGTAGGCATCTTCGCGGCGCAGTTTTACGGTGATGTGGCGCTCTTGGTAGAACTGCTCTGCCTCTAGCGGTCCGCTGATTCGGGGGTGTTGCTCGCGGGCAATCAAACAGATCGCATCGTCGAACAGATACTCCGAGAAAAACGATGGGGCCGAGTAGCTGGCAAAGTCGATGGCCAGATCGGCCTGCTGTTGCATCAGGCTTTGCAGCAGTTGTTCTTCATTGAGTTGGGTGGGTTGCAGTTCGATACTGACCTTGCCCAAGCTGTTATCGGCCTCAATCAGTGGCATTAGCATTAGCATCACCGGTTCGCTGGCATACACCACAAAACGCCGTGAATGGGCGGTGCTAAAGCCTTCCAAGCCTTCTAGGGCATTGTCGATTTGGGTGAGTGCCGGTTCGACTTGGCGGGCGAGCTCGTGGGCTTGATGGGTAGGCGCAATGCCACGCCCCTGCCTGACAAACAGTTGCACTCCCAGCTTTTGCTGTAAGCGTTTAAGCAAGCCGCTCACGCCGGGCTGGGTCATATCCAGCGCATCTGCTGCCAGCGTAATCGATTGCTGGCGGTAGACCGCAACGAACACCTTTAACAGGTTTAGATCGATATCTTTGAACATCTAACACATAACTATTTCTGATGTTTTGTATATAGATTCATGCATGTTTTGCTATGTGTCAACTGGGTAAAGTAGCTGCGAACTGTTTACTGCGAACCGATGAGGCTCCCTATGAAAACCCGTTTTATTCCTTCTGTACTATCGCTGGCCATCGCTGTGTCATTTAACGCCAGTGCTGACTACGCAAGCTTGGAAAACTATCAAGGAAAGCCTGCCAGCGAGCATACCACTGCGGTCAATGCCGAGCTGGCCAAGCAACTGCCATGGCAGGATGTGTCAGCCTTTGAGCGCACCCGCAAGGGCTTGATCGCCGAGTTTGGCGACCATCAGGCCGGCGAGCTAAAAAACCGTTTTGACTATATGTCGGATATGGACCTGCAAGATTTACCTGCCAGCGTGAATCCCTCTATCTGGCGACAGGGCATGCTTAACTACGCCGCAGGTGGCTTGTATCAGGTGACCGATGGGGTCTATCAAATCCGTGGCGCTGACTTGTCGAACATGACTATCTATCGCAGCGATAATGGCTACGTCATCCATGACCCGCTGCTGTCGAAAGAGGCGGCTAGCGCTTCCTGGGAGTTTGCCAAGCTGCATCTGCCCGCGATTAATGGCGAGCACAAGATCACCGGTATGATCTACTCACACATGCATGGCGATCACTTCGGCGGCTCGCGCGGCATCGTTGAGTCGGGTGATTTTGCTGAGGGCGCTGAGATCTATGCGCCGAAAGACTTTATCAAAGAGCTGGCTGACGAGAACGTGATTGCTGGTACCGCCATGAGTCGCCGGGCTAACTACCAATATGGCACGACCTTGGGTAACGACCCGAAAGGGATCGTCGACAATGCGCTTGGGCTGGGCACCTCGCGAGGCAAGGTAACCTTGGTGGCGCCAACCCATGAAGTGCAGCCGCGCGAGAAGCTGATTACCATCGACGGGCTGGAGTTCCTTGCCATCAATATGCCCGGCGCCGAAGCGCCAGCAGAGATGGTGTTGTATGTGCCCAAGTACCGCTCGCTCAATACCGCCGAGCTGACCTACGACGGAATGCATAATATCTACACCTTCCGCGGCGCCAAGGTGCGTGATGCGCTAGTGTGGACCAAGTATCTTACCGAGCTCAAGCTGCGCTTCGTCGATAGCGGTCTGGTCGATAACATCCATGCTGCCCACTCCGCACCGGTGTGGAACAACCCGGACAGTGAGCTGAATGAGATCAGCGAGTACATGACGCTGCAGCGCGACAACTATGGTTTTATCCATAACCAAGCGATGCGTCTGGCTAACCATGGTGTCACCATCAACGATGTTGGTCGCGAGATTGAAAAGTTGGTGCCACAATCGCAGCTCGATACTTGGCACACCAATGGCTACCACGGCTCATACAGCCACAATGCGCGGGCGGTGGTGAACCTGTACTTGGGTTATCACGATATGAACCCGGTCAACACCAATCCGCTGCAAACTCAAGATAAGTCTTGCGTATATGTGCAAGCCGCTGGCGCTGAGGTGCTCTACCAAGCGGGCATGCAGCACTTTAACCAAGGCGAGTATCAGCAAGCCTCGCAGCTATTTAACGACTTGGTGCAGTGTCAGCCTGACAACACCCAGTATCGCTTTGCCTTGGCAGATAGCTTCGAGCAGCAGGGCTACCAGTCTGAGACTATGGCTTGGCGTAACTCTTACCTGCAAGGGGCGGTGGAACTGCGCACCGGCGAGATCCAGCCTTCCATCAAGCTGGCATCGCCTGATGTCATCGCCAATACCCCAACCGGTATGTTCCTGGACTTTATGGCGGTACAGCTTAACGCCGAGAAGGCCGAGCAAGCGGGGCTGAACTTCACCTTTGGCGTCGTTCACCCAGAGCTGGATGAGCAGTTCTACGGCGAGGTCTCCAACGCCAATATGGCTAACATTGAGGTGGATACCCTTCCGCGCACCGATGTGACACTGACCATCAGCAAAGGGGCTCTGACCCAGTTGGTGCTGGGGAACAGCGATCTGGATAGCTTGTTAAGCTCGGGCGCCGCTCAGCTCGAGGGCGATGGCGAGTTGCTTGAGAGCCTGATGGCGAGCTTGGACAGCTTCGATGGCCTGTTCGAAATCTTACCCATGCCGCAGCGTTAAGTTCGGTAGCGTAAAGAAAAGCCCTCCTATCTTGGAGGGCTTTTGGCTTCTGGACGAGAATATCCAGCTAGCGCCCTAAGACGATTGCTCAACGGATTGCTTGGTCAGCCACTTATTCAATGAGTCTTCTAGAGTTTTCTTGTTGATGGGCTTGGTCAGGTAATCGTCCATCCCGGCGTCGAGGCATTTCTCCCGGTCGCCCTGCATGGCGTTGGCGGTCATGGCGATGATCGGCACCTGCTGATTGATGTTGGGATCGTTTGAGTTGCGGATCCGTTGGGTGGCTTCGTAGCCATCCATCTCGGGCATCAGGCAGTCCATATACACCAAGTCATAGTCCGCATCGCCGGCCAAGGCGGCTAAGGCCTCTTGGCCGCTGTCGGCTTTGTCGGCGCGGATGCGCTTGCTCAGCATCGATTGCAGCACTAGCTGGTTGGTGGTGACATCGTCGACGATCAACACGTGGGCCTTGTACTGAGGCCGCTGATTCGGGGTATCTGGGGTAACCATGATCTGTTTGGCGCGGGCATCTTCTATACCCGAGACTTTTCTAAGAATGTTGAGTAGATCTGCCTGCTGCATCGGCTTGGTGAGGTAGCCACTAAAGCCGATGTGTTTAAACAAGGAGGAGTCGCCCATCTGTGCCACCGAGGAGTGCATAATCAGCTTGGTGCTCTTAAGTCTGGGATCGGCTAGGACCCGTTCGGCTAGCTCGACACCGCTCATCTCGGGCATTTGGTAATCGATTATAGCAATGGTAAAGGGTTTGCCGAGGTCGTCGGCTAGTTGTAAGGCTTCAAGAGCCTGCTCCCCAGAGCTGACTGAGTGATGCTCGATCTGCCAAATCTTGAGTAAGCTATCGAGCAGGTTGCGGTTGGTGGCCACATCGTCCACCACCAAGATCCGTTGCTGCTGCAGGTTGCCGCAAGGCAGGTAGACCACAGCGTTGTCTGGCGCGTGCTGCAAGGGTAGGGTAAACCAGAAGGTCGAGCCCTCGCCGGGGGTACTGATAACCCCTATCTCGCCGCCCATCATCTCGGTGAGGGTTTTACAGATGGCCAAACCTAGGCCGGTGCCGCCGTACTTGCGGGTGGTGGAGCTATCGGCTTGGGAGAAGCGGGTAAATAGCTTTTCTTGCTGCTCTGGCTTGATACCGATACCTTTGTCGACCACCTCAAAGCGCAGCTGATTGGCCGATTCAAGCTGCTGCTCAACCCTTATATTCACCGCAATCTCGCCATGCTCGGTAAACTTAATCGCATTGTTTACCAAGTTACTCAACACCTGACGGATCCGGCCGGGATCGCCGCGATAGCACTGATCGATAACCGGAGTGGCAGGGCAGATCAGCTGAATGCCTTTGCGCTCGGCAGAGATGTAGAGCATGCCGCCGACATCTTCCACCAACTCGCCGAGGTCGAAATCCACCGATTCCAGCTCAATCTTGCCAGCCTCAATCTTCGAGAAATCGAGGATGTCGTTGATGATCGCTAGCAAAGACTCGGCACTGTTCTTGGCCGTTTCGGTCATTCTCAGCTGCTGCTCGTCTAAGTCGGTATCCAACAGTAGATTGGTCATGCCGATAACCCCGTTCATCGGGGTGCGGATCTCATGGCTCATGGTCGACAGAAACTCGCTCTTGGCGCGGGCGGCGGCCTCGGCGTTCTTGCGTTCTTCGCGTAGCTTTTGGTTGTAATCACGCATCTGCAGGTCGCTTTTCACTAAGCTTTGCGCCATCTCATTGAGGCCAACGGTCAGCTCGGCCAACTCGTCTCTCCCTTGCAAGTGCTCGCTGGAAGCCAGCAGCCGTTGGCCTTGTTTAAGTTTGCCTCGCGACACTTGCTTGGTGGCATCGCGCAGTAGGCGAATGCGTTTCTTGACTCGATTAGCGGCCCAAACCGCCACCAATATTGAGGCGGCCGCAGCCAGAAAGGTGCCGAGAAACAGCACCATGCTGGTTTGGTTGGCGGAGTGTTGTGATTTTTCGATGCGTACCGCAATCAGCTTGTTCTCACTCTCAATAAAGCGGGCAATCTTGGTACGGGTGGCATCAATGATGTTTTTGCCAACCTCTTGTTGCACCAGCTCCACAATGCTCTGCATCGAGGCTTGACCATCACTGACCAGTTCTCGCTGTAGGATCTCCTTGTACGCCGCCTCTTTCAGCTATTGGTCGTGTAGCTCGCCAATCGTGGCCAAGCGTTCAACCTGAGCCGGGTTATCGCTGACTTGGTTGGATAGCGCGGCCAGCTTTTGATCCCACACACTTAATGACGCGTGAAAGGGCTCGAGAAAGGCTTCGTTGCCGGTGAGCAGATAGCCGCGTTTACCGGTTTCCATATCCACCACCAGGCTCAGCAGCTCTTGGGCGCGGGCTATCGCCTTGTGGGTGTGGGCGACCCAGTGGTTGTCTTCCACCATCGATTGGGTGTTCTGGTAGGCAGAGACTGACACTAGCAGCATCAGTAGCACCGGAATGGCAAAGCTACCCAGTAACTTCTTCTGTACAGAGAGGTTTTCAACGCGAAGGATCAGTGAGGGCATATCAAACCAGCGAGTAATGAATGGAATAGTTTTCAGTCTAGAACAAGTGTCTGATTTGTTAGTAATCAGAGGCTTGAATTTGGCGAGGGCTTAATAAGAAAAAGGCTGGAAGTATGTACTCCCAGCCTTTGATAAAACCAATAACAACGGGTTAGATCTGCCCTTTCCAAGGCACCAGCTTGGTTTCCATATAGCGCATCAGCATATCGAACAGGTAGGCAATCACCCCGATAATCACAATCCCGGCAATCACTACATCCGTCACCAAGAACTCCGAGGCGTTCAGCACCATAAAGCCGATACCGCGCTCAGCGGCGACCATCTCGGCGGCCACCAAGGTGGTCCAGCCAAAGCCGATGGCGATGCGCATACCGGTCAGGATATCTGGCAGAGCACCGTGTAGAATCACCTGGGTCACCACTTGCCTGCGGCTCGCGCCCATCGAGTAGGCCACTTGGATCTGCTCAATCTTCACCGAGCTGACACCAGCGCGGGCACTGAGCACCACTGGGGCCAACATAGCGAGGAAGATCAGCATAATCTTGCTGCTCTCATCGATACCCATCCAGATAATCACCAATGGCAGGTAAGCCAGCGGCGGCAGAGGGCGGTAGAACTCAATCAGCGGATCGAAGATCCCGCGCATCACCCGGCTGCAGCCAATCGCCACACCTAGAGGAATACCAATCAGGCAGGCCAAGGCAAAGGAGCCGAAGATCCGCCCCAGACTGGCCGCTAAGTGCTGGCCCAAGGTAGCGCCGGAGAAGCCATCGAGGGTGATATCGACCATCCGTGCCACCACATCCACCGGCGAGGGCAAGAACAGCGGGCGCACCATGCCGGTTTCAGTGACCAAGGCCCACAGGCCGATAAAGAACAGGGTGGAGAACAGCGCGATGATGCGGCTGTCGCCAGCGCCGGGCTGGCCGTAGTACTCGCCGCTGGCCACCGGTGAGCCTTTTTGCAGCTTGTTTAGCTGGCGGACAATCATTTGCGCGAAGGGGGTGAGCTCGCGGCCATTGCTGCTTGTGGTGACAGCAGGTGCGGGCTTGTTGATGCTAGGTTTGGTTGCCTCGGCGCTCTCAGGCATCTCACTGAGCGCATCCATGGGTAGGCTGTTGCTCGTCATAATCACTCCTAGGCTGCGATTTCATCGCCGTGAATAATGGCGAGGATCTTCTCGCGCATCGCAATAAACTCAGGGCTGGATTTCACCTGACGGGCATTGCGGGTCTCGAGAAATTGTTGGTTAAAGTTGAGTTCAAACTCGTGGGTAATCCGGCCGGGGCGCGGCGACATTACGATCAGGCGAGTCGCCAGTAGCAGCGCTTCATCCACGTCGTGGGTGATGAAGAACATCATCTTGTGGGTCTCGCGCCACACATCCAGCAGTAGTTCTTGTAGTGATTCGCGGGTCAGCGCATCCAGCGCGCCGAGTGGCTCATCCAGTAGTAGCATCTGCGGGTCGTTGGTCAGGGCGCGGGCAATACCGACACGTTGCTGCATCCCGCCGGAGAGTTGGTAGATCTTGTGCTGGTGGAAGTCTTCAAGGCCCACCAGTTTGAGAAACTTAGCGGCGCGTTCGCGGCGCTCTTGCTTGTCGACCCCTTGTAGCTTGAGGCCGAACTCGGTGTTTTCAATCACATTTAGCCAAGGCAGCAAGGCGTGCTTTTGAAACACCACCCCGCGGTCTGCGCCGGGGCCGGTGACTTCGTCGCCGATATCCAGCCCAACGGCAACCCGTGGGTAGCCTTCGATTCGACTATCGCCCAAGGTGAGGTAGCCATCGGTGGGGCGGATAAAGCCGGCAATCAGGTTGAGCAGGGTGGTCTTGCCGCAGCCAGAAGCACCCAACGCAACGACCAGATCGCCTTGCTCGATAGTCAGGTTGACTTCATTAAGGGCGGTGACTGGGTCACCGCCTTGAGCTGCAGGATAGACAACCGAGACGTCGTGGATCTTTAACTTATTCATGGTTGGTTCCTGTGCTGATTCAGATAGTTGCTTATTACGTTTGTGGCCTGCGCGCTGTTACATCTCGGCAGCGGCTTCAGCAAAGCTGGTATTCACAAACTGGCTGTAGTCAGGCAGCAGCTCGTTAATCTTCTTCTGCTCTTTCAAAAACTCAGAGGTGAACTGTAGTGACTTGGTGGCACCGCCATCTGCGCCACAGCCCAGCCAGGCACAGCTCAATTGTGTGTCGATATCTGGGAAGTCGTACAGGGCCAGTACTTCAGGCACGGTTGAGACTTCGCCGCCGCTTACTTTGGCAATCGATTGGGCAATCGGGTGATCGGGCGTGAAGGCCTGTTTGTTGGCACGATACTCTGCATCCAAGTCGGAGATGATCTTCACCAGCTTGTTCATAAACTCGGTGTTTTCTGCGGCGAACTCGGTGCCAACCACCAGGCCATCGAAGGTTGGCTTGCCCCAAGCGCTGAGGGTGGCTGAGGAGATCAGCACCTTACCGCTTTGCTTGATGGTGCCAAGGGCTGGATCCCAGATAAATGCGCCGTCGATATCGCCGCGCTGCCATGCTGCCGCAATGGCGTTAGGCTGCATGTTAATCAGCTTCACGTCTTTCTCGGTCAGGCCGAACTGCTCCAGTGCGAACAGGGCGTGGAAGTGGGTGGTTGACACAAAGGGCACCGCAATGCGCTTGCCAACCAAGTCTTTCGGTTCATTGATGCCTGAGTCTTCATGTACCACCAGTGCTTCTGCATCGGCGATGTTCTCCAGAATCCAGAACAGCTGCATATCAACGCCACGGCTTACCGCACTGGCAATCGGGCTGGAACCGGCCGAGGTGATATCCACCGCGCCCGCGGCCATGGCGGTCATCGCTTTCGCGCCAGAGTCGAAGCGACGCCACTTAATGGTGTAGCCGGTTTCTTTCTCAACCAGTTGTTGGTCGATAGCGTGCTTCCATGGGTTAAACATTCCCTGATACCCAATGGTGACTTCTTTGGCGCTGACGCTGGCAGCCATGACAGCTGCAGTAATGGCGACAAGGCCTCGTTTCAAAATTCGTGTGTTCATAACTCATCCTTTGTTACTTAAACGACCGATGGACCGTGATTGAGGTTCATCTTTAAGTTACTTGCGCGTATTCCCATGACTTAGGGCCAATTTTTTAAATCGTTGGTCCAGCGTCTGCTGGCTGTATTTTGTTCGTGGCTGGCGGAGAAATTGCAGTGCCTACCTTCACTAATGGGGTGCAATGCAAGATTTCGTCCTGATTCAGGGAGGGTGTATGACCGAGCTACTAATTAATCTGGAACTCAAGCCGGGTAAGAGCTATCAGCGGCAGATCCGAGAGAAACTCGTTGAATTAATTAGCAAAGGCCAGTTTGGCGGGCGCCCGCTGCCGTCCAGCCGTAGGATGGCTAAGCTGCTGGGGGTATCGCGAAACACCGTGGTTCTGGTCTATGAAAGCCTGGTGGATGAGGGCTATTTATTGGCAAAAGAGCGCAGTGGTTTCTTTGTAAACCCGGAAGTTCAGGAGGCAAGCCTCCCCAAGGTAGTGCAAAACCCTACTGATAATAAGGATAATGCGCCAAAGTGGAGCGCACGTATCCAGCACCAGCCCAGCGCCTATAGTCGACTAAATAAAGACAAGGCCTGGCTCAGTTATCCCTATCCCTTTATCTATGGGCAGATCGAAGCCAAAGAGTTCCCCATCTACCAGTGGCGCGAATGCCTGCGCATCGCCCAGAGCCGCAACAGCCTGCACGAGTGGGTGGAAGATTACATCGACGATGATGCCCCCGAGCTGGTGGCGCAGATCCGCCAGCAGATCCTCTCAAAGCGCGGCATCGTGGCCGAAGAGGGCGAGGTGCTGGTGACCATGGGCACCCAGAACTCGCTGTTTATGCTGGCCTCTCTACTGGCTGGGCCGCAGGTGAAGGTAGGCATGGAAGACCCCGGCTATGCCGATCTGCGCAACATCTTTAGGTATCAGCAGGCCCAGCTTAAGCCCTTGGACTTGGACGATCAGGGCCTGGTGCTAGGCGAGCAACTGCGTGATTGCGACTATGTGTGTGTAACCCCAAGCCATCAGTATCCCACCACCGTGACCATGCCACTTGAGCGGCGCCAACGCTTATTGGCGCAAGCGGAGCGGGACGACTTTCTGGTGGTAGAAGATGACTACGAAAGCGAGGTTAACTTTATTGAAGCGCCGCTACCGGCACTCAAAAGCCTCGATAGCAGCGGCCGGGTGATCTACGTGGGCAGCCTGTCTAAGTCGCTCTCGCCGGGCCTGCGGTTGGGCTATATTGTCGCGGATCGCCGTCTCATTGATGAACTGCGTGCACTGCGCCGACTTAACTATCGCCATCCGCCCGCTAACAACCAACGCACCTTGGCGCTGTTTATTGCACAGGGCTATTACGATAGCCATGTACGCCGAATGCGCCGCCTCTACGAGCAAAAATGGTGGCAGGTAAAACAAGGGCTGGATCGCTATCTAAGCCATTGCCAGCTGCACTCTACCCCCGGTAGCTTTTGTTTTTGGCTGGGGCTGCCCGATGGTCTTAGCAGCGAGTACTTGGTTGCGGAGGCGGCTAAGCTGGGGATCTTGGTCGAATCGGGCGATAGCCTGTTCTTCAACGGCATGCCCGAGCAGCACTATATCCGCATTGGCTTCTCGGCCATTGAGAGTGATAGGATTGAAGCGGGCTTGAGCAAACTGGGTGAGCTGATTAGCCAGCTCACCGGTTTACCCAGACCGGCCAAGGCGAAGAGTGTCGCCTGACTAGGTTGGGCGGCTAGGCGTTAGTAGAATGCTGGGTGGTAGCTTACGTCGCCATTTGGCTTTTGAGCGCTCATCGCAAGCGCCATAAAGTAATCCTGAGGGATACCCGGGAAGACAATGGTGTCATCGTGCTTAAAGCCAAATCGTCCGTAATAGCTAGGGTCCCCCATCACCACTAAGCCTTCAGCGCCTTGTTGCTGCATCATTTCCAGCGCTTGGCGGATGAGTTGCGATCCCACGCCTTTCCCTTGCTTAGCAGGTAGCACCGATACCGGGCCAAGACCAAACCAGTGCTGCCCGACTTCCGCCTCACCAATCTTCACTGGAGACAAGGCGATATGGCCGACTATCTCTCCATCAACCTCCGCTACTAGTGACAGGCTAAGCGCGCCGGCCTCACGCAGTTTGTCTACGATCACATGCTCGGTGGGCTCAGCGCCGGGTTCATGATGGGGATGGCCTTTAAACGCGGCATAGGTCAGCGCGCGGATGGAATCGATGTCGGCTAGGGCTTCGTGACGTATTTGCATGCGGGGTCTTCGTAATAACTAAATGAATATCGCACATCCTAAACTATGGAGTTATAGACAGGTCAACACTCCTTAATCAATAAAGCACTGATTGGTAGCGGCTCCACGCCGCACACTAGCGGCTATTCTTGAGGGATACTTACAAAAGGAGTTCAATATGCTGGCCAAAATCATCGGTGTTCTATTAATAGTTGCAGGCGTTGTATTGGCGTGGAATCCCGAACTTGTCAGCAACAAACCCATTCCCAGCGATACCTTTCAAGCCACCGAGCGGCGGATTTGGTGGGGCCTACTCATCGGTGCTGGGACGCTGCTGATGTTCCACCATCAGCTGCAGCCGTGGGGCGCTACTATTGCCGCCACTGGCGCGTCACTGTTGTTTGGCCTGTTGGTGGCAAGGCTGATCGGCATCATGCTCGATGGCCCGGTGCTGAAGCAATGGATTAACGTGGGAATCGAGTTGGTGATTTTGCTGCCGCTGGTGTGGTGGTATTTCCGCGCTCGAACCTAGCGCGGTGCTTTCCTGCAAGCCTTGATGCCGGCTCTCGCCATTCTAAGCCGAAGCCAAGCTACAACCCCCAGCTTATCCCGGTTTTCTGCTCTGACAGGGCCCATAGCTCACTGGCCATGGCGCGGTCGAGGGCGACCTCATCAAGCTGACACTCGCCCACCGGACCTACTGTATCGGCTCGTTGGGTTGGGCCGTATAGGCGCAGTGGCGTGAGTGCCTCGCTGGTTGCGCACATTACCTCGGGCCATGAGCCCTTCTCGGCGGACTGGGCAATCACCCGTTGTAGCACCGACCACAGGATCTTGTTAAAGCGGCTAGCGGTATCCATCAGCAAGTTGGTGCGAGAAGCGCCGGGGTGGCAGATCTGTACCTGAACCTGCTTGCCCGTAGCCTCAATGCGGCGTTGTAGCTCAAAGCCAAACATCATTTGCGCCAGCTTACTTTGGGCATAGGAGTTCCAAGCGGTGTAGTTGTTGTCGAAGTTCAGATCGTCAAACTGAATCCGCTTTAGCCCCATCTTGTAGGCATTGCTCCCCACCACCACGATACGCCCCTGCGAGGCGTTGATGCGCTCGAACAGTAGCCTACACAGCAAAAAATGACCGAAGTGATTAACGCCAAGTTGGCTTTCAAAGCCATCGACGGTGAGTTGCTGCTTGGCCACTTGAGCGATGGCGCCATTGCAGATCAGCGCATCGATGTGGTCAACGCGCTCGAGGATTTGTGCGGCGGCGTCGCGTACCGAGTTCAACTCTGCCAGGTCCATACGAATAAACGAGACCTTGGCGTCGTTACCAAACTCCTGCTTCAAGCTGTGAATGGCTGCTGCAGATTTATCGTTGTTGCGATTGAGCATTACCACGCGGGCCCCTTTTGAGAGAAACACCCGACTTGCCTCAAAGCCAGCGCCGGAGTTTGCGCCGCTAATCAGATAGGTCTTGCCGGTCAGGGAGCCAAGTTGCGCTGGTGTCCAACCTTGAGTGTTGCGTTTACTGTGGGTGTTGCGTTTGCTGTGGGTGTTCATGCTTCAAGCTCCCCGGTTTGCGTTGATGGTGTCTGTGCTGCTTAGGCGCTTAGCCGCGTTAAGCGCTGGCTTAGGGCTGAGTGAAAGCAGTGGTCGTTGTGCGTTTGAACTATATGTCTCGGTGTGGTCGCAAACTAGGCGCTTTAGTCGCTAAAAATTGCCTAATTGTCTCGCTTGCTTGAATGCAGCGGCAGGCGGCGCTAGTTTGAAAGCATGAGTAAACACCAGATAAAACACCTTGTAGTGCAGGCCCTCCATGAAGATGGCTTGCTCGATACCGGCATCGCTGGCGTGCAGTTATTTCGCGTCAGCCAGTCGGTAAGCTGCGCTCCGGCGGTATATCAACCGACCGTGGTGGCGATTGTGAGTGGCGCGAAACAGGCCATCCTCGATGGCAAGCGCTACCACTACGACAGCAGCCAGTATCTGTGCTGCCCGATGTCGATGCCGGTGGAAGCGGGCACACCCGAGGCATCACCAGACAATCCCTTGCTGGGGGTCTATATCACCCTCGATCCTAAGTTAATGACCGATTTGGCCCTCGAGATGGAGCGCGCCAATACGTCGCTTCGTCCGCCGCAACATGGCATGCATCCCGAGGGGCTAACCCTGGCGCGCTGGGATGAACGCTTTACGGATGCACTGCTGCGACTGCTGCAATTGAGCGGCAACGCCACTGACAGCGCGATACTGGGAGAAGGGCGCTTACGCGAGCTTTATTACGCCATCTTAAAGGGGGATGCGGGACACGCCGCCAGACGGGCCTTTGGGGTAGGCAACCAAATTGCCCGCTCAATCGAGCTGCTCTCGTCTCGCTTGGGTGAAGTGGTCACCATCGAGGAGATGGCTGCGCAGGTGGGGATGAGCCGCGCCGTGTTCCATCGCAAATTTAAGCAGGCGACCAGCATGTCGCCGATTCAGTTTGTGAAATCAATGCGCCTCAACAATGCTGCCATGAAGATCGCCGGAGGCACCCCAGTGAATGTTGCAGCCATGGAGGTGGGCTATGTCAGCTCATCACAGTTTAGTCGCGAGTTTAAGCGGATGTATGGGCAGTCACCGAAGCAATGGGGACTATCCCGGCAGCTACCGGGTGATATCGCACAAGGCTTGGTTTGAGTTAGAGCCAAAGCTCAAATTGCGCGCCTTGCCACATATTCCATCATCACTCCCAGAGCTAGGGCGACCTAGCTCCACTCCGTCACCAATCGCGGTGAAAACACAAGGATTACTGTCTACGCTGACGAGATATTGTTCTTGTCAGAATGTTTGAGTGAGCGACAAAGCCATGTTCATGTTTGGAAAGAAGTCAGAAGAAAACCTACCTAACACCCACGGTGACAATGTCCTAGTCGCCATGAACCACAGCCTCGCCATGATTGAGTTCAAGCCCGATGGCACCATCGTCGATGCCAGCGACTTGTTCTTGCAGTGCGTGGGTTACCGTAGAGACGAGATTAAAGGTCAGCATCATCGCATCTTCTGCGATAAGCGCTATGCAAACAGCGCTGAGTACAGCCAGTTTTGGCGGGATATTGCCGCAGGAAAACAGCAGTCTGGCACCTTTGAGCGTTTCGACAAGCAAGGCAACAAGATCATGTTGGATGCGACCTACTTCCCCATCAGAAATGAGCAAGGCGAAGTCACCGGGGCCATGAAGATTGCCAACGATGTCACCCAGATCTTTGAGCAAGAGCGCACTCAAAAAGCCATTCTCGATGCCTTGGACAAATCCATGGCGGTGATTGAGTTCGATGTGAAAGGTAACATTATTCAGGCCAACCAAAACTTCCTGGCGACGCTGGGTTACTCGGCCAACGAGGTGGTAGGCAAACACCATCGCATCTTCTGTTTTGATGATTTCTACCAACAGAATCCGAACTTCTGGCAAGAGCTGGGTAATGGCGAGATCAAATCAGGCCAGTTCCTACGCAAAAGCGCCAGCGGCAGCAATGTCTGGATCGAGGCCACCTACAACCCGGTTTACGACGAGCACGGCAAGGTGCACAAGGTCATCAAGTTTGCCTCGGATATCACTGAGGAAGTCGAGAAGAACCGCGCCATTGCCGAGGCCTCGGAGATTGCCCACAGCACCTCGGTAGAAACTGCCCAAATCGCCAAGCAAGGGGCCAACTTGCTGGCGGACTCGGTTGAGGTATCGCAAAACATCTCGCGGCAAGTGCAAGAGACCGTCACCAAGGTGCAAACCTTAAATGAGCGCTCTAAAAGCATCGAGCAGATCGTCTCGACCATTAAAGGCATCGCCGAGCAGACCAACCTGCTGGCCCTGAATGCGGCTATTGAAGCGGCGCGGGCCGGGGATCAGGGGCGCGGATTCGCGGTGGTGGCCGATGAGGTTAGGCAATTGGCATCGCGCACTGCCGAGTCCACTTCGGAGATCACCGACGTGGTTAACGAAAACCAAGCGCTGACGGTATCTGTGACCAGCCTGATGGCCGAAGTAGCCGATATCTCCCAGCAAGGCAGCGATAAAATCTCTGAAGTCTCGGTGGTGATGGACGAGATCCACAAAGGCGCGGAAAACGTCTCGGAAACCGTGATGAACCTGACCGACAATCATTAAGCCGTTCGCTGTCACGTCTAGCCTCAATCGCTAGGCGTGACTGCTTTGGGGCCTGCGTCTTCCAGCCAATTACTCGTCAAACCCTCCTTCACATACCGACTGGCCTAACAGCTTCAGCCATCTGGCACTAAACCCAGACAAAGATCATTTCTATTCTAAACACACTAGTTAATAGCGCGATGGATTGGCGCTTAGCCCAAAGGATTATTCGGTAGCACCTCGCTATTGCAGACAAAGCTAAGGCAGTCCACCTCGTAACCATCCATACCCTGTGGGGCGGAGGAGAATAACGATGACTCAGTGTGTATTTATTACCGGTGCCACCTCCGGATTTGGTGAAGCCAGTGCACGCCGCTTTGCCAAGGCTGGCGCGAAGCTCATTCTTACCGGACGCCGTTTTGAACGCTTAGCAGCCTTAGCCGACGAGCTTCGCCCGCTGTGTGAGGTGCATATCGCCACCTTGGATGTGCGCGACGCCGAAGCGGTTGCCAAGATAGTTGAGGATCTGCCAGAGGCCTTCAGCCAGCCTACCGTGCTAGTCAACAACGCCGGACTGGCCAAGGGCACCGACCCAAGCTACGCCGCCAAGCTAGAAGATTGGCAGGTGATGATTGATACCAACGTTACCGGCCTGGTGAACGTTACCCACGCACTACTGCCGCGCTTGATGCAAAGCCCCGGTGCCAGCGTGGTCAACTTGGCCTCGATTGCCTCCAACTGGCCCTATCCCGGCAGCCATGTCTATGGCGCGTCCAAGGCATTTGTCGCCCAGTTCTCCCGTAACCTGCGCTGTGATTTAGCCGGAAAGGGCGTGCGCGTGACCAGCCTGGAGCCGGGCCTGTCGGAAAGTGAGTTCTCCTTGGTGCGCTTTGATGGCGACCAAGACAAGTACCAACAGCTTTATGGCGGCACCAATGCCTTGCAGCCCGAAGACATCGCAGAGCTTATCTTCTGGCTGGCCAATCAGCCACCGCATATCAATATCAACAGCCTGGAAGTGATGCCCACCTCGCAGGCCTGGAACAACTTCAACGTGGTCAAGCAAGACAGCTAAGCCACAAGCGAATCAAGTAACGATTTAAGCGAATATCTGTATTTAAGGAGTGAAACATGATTATTGGCGTACCTAGCGAGATTAAAGTCCACGAGTATCGGGTTGGTTTGGTACCTGCCTCTGTTCAAGAGTTGGTAAAACATGGCCACAGCGTGCTTATTCAAAGCGGTGCCGGTGTAGGAATTGGTATCAGCGACGACGACTACATCAAAGCCGGTGCCAGCATAGTTGGCTCAGCGGTGGATGTGTTCGCCCAAGCCGAGATGGTAGTGAAGGTGAAAGAACCACTGGCTGAAGAGCGCGCCATGCTGCGTGAAGACCAGCTGCTGTTCACCTACCTACACCTTGCCCCCGATGTGCCACAAACCGACGACCTACTGGGTAGCGGCGCGGTCTGTGTTGCCTACGAAACCGTAACAGCAGCTAACGGCTCGCTACCGCTGTTGGCGCCTATGTCAGAGGTTGCAGGTCGTATGGCGATACAGGCCGGCGCCCATTGTTTGGAAAAAGCCAATGGCGGTCTGGGCATGCTGCTTGGTGGTGTTAGTGGGGTTGAGCCCGCCAAGATCACCATCATCGGTGGCGGTGTGGTGGGTAAGAACGCCGCACAAATGGCAGCAGGCCTGCGCGCCGACGTGACTATTTTGGACAACAACATCGACACCCTGCGTGCGCTGGATAGCGAGTTCGGCGGTCAGGTGAAGACTGTGTTCTCCAACCAATACAACCTGGAAGCCTCGGTACTTGAAGCCGACTTGGTAATTGGTGGGGTACTGATCCCCGGTGCTGCCGCGCCGAAGCTGGTTACCGCTGAGATGATCAAAGCGATGAAGGCTGGCTCTGCAGTAGTCGATGTGGCGATTGACCAAGGCGGCTGCTTCGCCACCTCGAAAGCCACTACCCACGCAGAACCGACTTACATCGTCGATGATGTGGTTCACTACTGCGTGGCCAACATGCCGGGCGCAGTAGCGCGCACCTCAACCTTCGCCCTGAACAACGCGACCCTGCCCTATGTACTGCAGCTAGCGAACTTGGGTTACAAGCAAGCGCTGCTGGCGAATCCACATCTGTTGGCAGGCTTGAATGTGATGCATGGTCAGCTAACTAACCAAAGCGTGGGCGAGAGCCAAGCCAAGGACTTCTTGGATCCATTGGCGGCGTTGAAAGCGGCGTAACGATTTAATTTGATGGAAGGACCCGCTCAGCACTAACCGGCTGGGCGGGCTTTGTGCTTATTTATACACGGTGCGGCTGCACATTAGTTTGGTTATCTCGTAGGCGTTTTCACCCTCTGCGAGTTCAGGGTTCCAGCCATCTAGCGTGATGTTGTTCCAATTTCCACGGTACACACTCAAGTAGGTTTTAGGCACTTGAGGATCGTAAATAGGGGGGTGATACTTGAACAGGCTCTCTGAAACGAGATAATTTTGGTACCCATTCATTCGGCAGTAGAACAGGCCACTTACCCTAGACACGCCGTACCATTTTACTTGTGGATAGTAGAACGCCTTTTTCTCTACAACCGGTTGGGGTTCAACATGGAGCTTACATGTGACTGAGCTCAGTCTTGCCATATCGGGCACAATCGCAGTGGGAATACTGGCCATTAACTCCCACAAGCCTTCTCGATAGCGCAACATGATGTCGCCGTAGCCTTTATTGGTAAACGAACCACTTTCTAACAAGTAGTCGGGATTCTTCTCTTTACAGAACTGCTCTGCTGACGACTTATCGATAGGGTAGGACTGAGTAGAGTTCGAGTCGTACATCACATCGACGGCGCGAAGTGTTGGGTTCTCGAAGGTATACAGCTTATCGGCAGCGATAGTGGATATTGAAACGGTGCTTAGTATTGCGGCGGTTGCGAGTGTTGCAAGACGTGCGTGGCTCATTTTCAATTCCTTTTGGTTAACGTTACAAGGGTGTTCGTTAACCAATTTAATTGATTTGTAAATCAATTGTGGTGAGCGCAGTCACGTTTGATGATTAATTGTTTTTGTTGTCAATAGTGGCTTTGGAGCCGTTCATAGTGAGTCGTCAGTTATCGACCAAACAAGCCATCCCAACCCAACTTCAAGGCCAACAGCGTTAGCAGCCACTTCAACCAAAAATGAAAGCGCTGGTCGTTGCTGCGCCGCAGTAGCTGCCTGCCGCATACGGTTCCGCAGAAACCGCTAGCCACCATTAGCACAATCAAGCCCAGCCACTGCTGATAGGCAAAGCCCAGCAGGCCAAACACCAAGGCCTTAATCACATGTTGGGTGCTGAGCATAGCGGCCATATTGGCCACTAGGCGCATCCGCTCATGGAGCAGGTGCTTGAGGCCCGACATCAGCACTGGCCCGGTCGCGCCCACCAACATGGTGAGAAAGGCGGTGGCTAAACCGAGCAATCCAACGCGCTTGGGGGAGAGGGAAGGGAGCGTAAGCGGCAGCCATGCGCTCTGCAAAATAAAGATGGCGAGCAGTAGCTGTATCCAGTGAGCAGGTAGACTCAGTGCTAGCTGCCCGCCAAGCAAGGAGCCGCCAATACAGCCCAGTGCGAACCACCCCAGCATCGACCAGTTCACATACTCGCGAAACAGCCAGGTGCGGCCGCTATTACTCCCCAACTGCACCAAGGCATGCACCGGCACAATGGCGCTGGCGGGGACCAGTTGCGCCATCACCGCAATCAATAGCGAGCCACCGCCAATCCCCATGGCGGCAGTTAGCCCGGAGGTAAAAAAGCTCAGGCCGATTAGTAGCAGAGAATCGAGAAGGTCGAGAGCGGGTGGGAGCAGGGTGATTGCTGACATTGCGTGTCCAAAGGGCTGGGCTGTGCTTTGCCTTGCAGTAGCAGGCAAGTCAGCGACGCTCAACCCTAATGTTAGTATTTACTATAAATGTTAATATCTAAATCAATAGCTTAGCGTAGATGAAATATTTTTTTCAGTGAGTTTGGGCTAGGGTTAGATTTACTAATCAACGCACAAGTACAGCGATGGCTTAAGATCTCGTTAATACTGATTTATATGGAAATATATATCGCTCATAAATTCTTTGGTGGGTCATAATGCTGTCTTGGTGGTTTTGCGTAGATTAATTAGTCTTGTGAGCCACTTCGTAAATCTGACGACTGCACCAATTTGGATTAGCAAACTTAGGGCTGAGCTGATGTTACGCAGGTGTAAGCAAGGTTATACTCAAACTCCGTTTTGATGGATAAGCGCGTTGCTATGCAACCAATCGCAGGTAAGGACTATGGCTCAGAAGACTGTACTGCACCAAGCTCACCTTGACGCCGGCGCCAAGCTGGTGGACTTCCACGGCTGGGATATGCCGATCAACTATGGCTCTCAAATCGAAGAGCATCACGCAGTGCGCCAGCGCGCCGGCATGTTCGATGTGTCGCATATGACCATTGTCGATATTCAGGGGCCTCAGGCTAAAACCTTCCTGCGCTACCTACTGGCCAACGACGTGGCCAAGCTCACCGTTCCCGGTAAGGCCATGTACGGCGGCATGCTCAACCATCAAGGTGGCGTAATCGACGACCTGATTACCTACTACCTTACCGAAACCGACTACCGCTTGGTGGTCAACTCCGCCACCCGCGAAAAAGATTTAGCGTGGATCCGTGAACAAGCCGCCGATTTTAAGGTCTCTATCACTGAGCGCCCAGAGTTGGCGATGATCGCCGTGCAAGGCCCTGAAGCCAAAGCCCTTACCGCCAAGCTGCTAACCAGCGAGCAGCAGCAAGTGGTGGAAGGAATGAAGCCCTTCTTCGGCGTGCAAGCGGGCGATCTGTTTATTGCCACCACCGGCTACACCGGTGAAGCCGGCTACGAGATTGTAGTGCCAGAGTCACAAGCTGTTGCCCTATGGCAAGGTCTGTTAGAGCAAGGCGTGCAGCCTTGTGGACTTGGTGCTCGCGACACCCTGCGCCTCGAAGCTGGAATGAACCTCTACGGCCAAGATATGGACGAGAGCATCTCGCCACTGGCTGCCAATATGGGCTGGACCATTGCCTGGGAGCCAAGCGAGCGCGACTTCATCGGCCGTGAAGCGCTAGAGAAACAACGCGAGCAAGGCACCGATAAGCTGGTGGGCTTGCTAATGGAGAGCAAGGGCGTAATGCGCGCTGGGCTCTCCGTATGGGTAGAAGATGAAAATGGCCAGCAACACCAAGGCGTTGTGACCTCGGGCAGCTTTTCGCCCACCCTTGGGCAGAGTATTGCACTGGCCAGAATACCGGCGGTCAAAAGCGAGACCGCGCTGGTGGAAATGCGTAAAAAACAGGTTAAAGTCAATGTGGTGAAACCTGTTTTTGTCAGAAATGGCGCTAAAGCCTAAGTTTTTAAAAGTTAACTAGTTTTTAGTTTTTTGAAGGAAGCACAGCTATGAGTAACAACCCTGCCGACCTACGTTATACCAACAGCCACGAATGGGTACGTTCTGAAGGCGATGGCGTATACACCATCGGGATCACCGCCCACGCCCAAGAGCTACTGGGCGATATGGTATTCGTTGACCTGCCAGACGTTGGCGACGACCTGGATGCCGGCGATGATTGCGCGGTAGCTGAGTCGGTAAAAGCCGCCTCCGACATCTATGCGCCGATCAGCGGTTCTGTGGTTGCCATCAACGAAGAGTTGGAAGACTCCCCCGAGCTGGTTAACAGCGACGCCTTTGGCGACGGCTGGCTATTCAAGCTAAAAGCCTCAGACGAGGGTGAGCTGGACGACCTGCTCAACGCCGAAGACTACGCCGCGTCTATCGAAGAAGACGAGTAACACCAGCATTACCGCAGCCCGCAATGCGGGCTGTCGCCCTCGGTTGGCTTAATGGAGTAAGCCACCACGGCATCGATGCCGTAAGCCTATTGCCTGCCGCATCTCTCTGAAGGAATCAGGCACATCAGCCGACAGATTACAGGAACAACATCATGAGCGCGTTTTTGCCACTAGAAGCATTAGAGCAAAACCAAGATTTCACTCGCCGTCATATTGGACCCGATCAACGGGAAACCCAGCAGATGCTCGATGAGCTGGGGTTAGACACCGTTGAGCAGCTAATCCAACAAACCGTGCCCGAGAGCATTCTCCTCAAAGATGGCCTGTCCATCGGCGAAGGGCTAAGCGAGCAAGCGGCGCTCAAAGAACTCAAAGCCCTGGCGAATCGCAACCAGGTTTATCGCTCCTACATCGGGATGGGCTACCACGACACCCATGTACCCCATGTTATCCAGCGCAACGTACTGGAAAATCCCGGCTGGTACACCGCCTACACCCCCTATCAACCCGAGATTGCCCAAGGCCGTTTGGAAGCGCTGCTTAACTTCCAGCAGATGACGCTCGATTTAACCGGCATGGAGCTGGCCAGCGCATCACTGCTGGACGAAGCCACCGCCGCCGCCGAAGCCATGGCGCTGGCCAAGCGCGTGTCTAAGAACAAGAAAGCCAACAGCTTCTTCGTGGCCGACGATGTGCACCCGCAAACCCTCGATGTGGTGCGCGAGCGTGCCGAGTACTTCGGCTTTGAAGTAATCACAGCCCCGGCTGATGAGGCGACCGAGCACAACGTATTCGGCGCACTGCTGCAATACCCCGGCACCACCGGTCAGGTGCGTGACCTAAGCCGCCTTATCGACATGCTGCACGAAGGCAAAGCGATCGTGGCGGTGGCGACCGATTTACTCTCCTTGGTGATGCTGAAATCCCCCGGTGAAATGGATGCCGACGTGGTGCTGGGCAGCGCCCAACGCTTCGGTGTGCCGCTCGGCTTTGGTGGCCCGCATGCGGCCTTCTTCGCCACCCGCGATGCCTACAAGCGCTCGCTGCCCGGGCGAATTATCGGTGTGTCCAAAGACCGCCGTGGCAAGCCGGCGCTGCGTATGGCGCTGCAAACCCGCGAGCAACATATCCGCCGCGAGAAGGCCAACTCCAACATCTGTACCGCGCAAGTGCTGCTGGCCAATATGGCCTCGTTCTACGCGGTGTTCCACGGCCCCGATGGCCTGCGCACTATTGCCGAGCGCGTGCATCGCCTCACCCGGATTCTGGCCACCGGCCTGACCCAAAAAGGCGTGAAACTCACCCACGATTGCTACTTCGACACCCTGCAGATGGAGGTGGACTTTAAAGCCGCCATCCTGGATGCCGCCGACGACTTGGGCGTAAACTTCCGCAGCGATATTAAGCGCTGTGTGGGGATCAGCTTGAACGAAACCACGACTGCCGACGATATCAACCACCTGTTCACGGTGATCTTCGGTAAAGATCACGGCCTGGATGCCTACGAGCTGGATAAGCAATTGGAAGGCAAGCAAGCCGTGCTGGGCGATGCGCTGCTGCGTAAAGACCCCATCCTGACCAACGAGGTGTTCAACAAGTACCGCTCCGAGACCGACATCCTGCGCTACATTCGCAAGCTGGAAGGTAAAGACCTGGCGCTGAACCACTCGATGATCTCACTGGGCTCTTGCACCATGAAGCTCAACGCCACCGCCGAGATGATCCCGGTAAGCTGGCCCGAGTTCTCCAAGCTGCATCCGTTCTGCCCGAGCTACCAAAGCCAGGGCTACAAGATGATGGTGGAGCAGTTAGAAGCCTGGCTGGTGGATATCACCGGCTACGACGCGGTATGTATGCAGCCTAACTCGGGCGCGCAGGGTGAATACGCTGGCCTGCTCACCATCCAGAAATACCACGCCAGCCGTGGCGACTTGCATCGTAACATCTGCTTAATCCCAAGCTCGGCTCACGGTACCAACCCGGCCTCTGCGCAAATGGCGGGCCTGAAGGTGGTGGTAGTCGGTTGCGACGAGCAAGGCAACGTGGACCTCAACGAGCTTAAGGCCAAGGCCGAAGAGCTCAGCGACCAACTTAGCTGCATTATGGTTACCTACCCATCGACCCACGGTGTGTACGAAGAGACCATCACCGAGATCTGCGATATCGTCCACGCCAACGGCGGTCAGGTCTACCTTGATGGCGCCAATATGAACGCACAGGTGGGCATTACCTCACCGGGCTTTATCGGCGCCGATGTCAGCCACCTCAACCTGCACAAAACCTTCGCCATTCCACACGGCGGCGGTGGCCCGGGCATGGGACCGATTGGCGTAAAAGCCCACTTGGCGCCGTTTGTACCCGGCCATAGCGTGGTGAAAATCGGCAAAGAGAGCGACAACAACCCAGCGGTATCGGCCGCGCCCTGCGGTAGCGCCTCCATCCTGCCGATTAGCTGGATGTACATCGCCATGCTAGGCAACGAAGGCCTGCGCAAGAGCACCGAAATCGCCATCCTTAACGCCAACTACCTAGCCAAGCGCTTGGGTGGCGCCTACCCAATCCTGTATGCAGGTCGTAACGGCCGCGTGGCCCACGAGTGTATTATCGACATGCGCCCACTCAAAGAAGCCACCGGCATCAGCGAGATGGACGTCGCCAAGCGCCTCAACGACTACGGCTTCCACGCCCCCACCATGAGCTTCCCGGTGGCGGGAACGCTAATGGTTGAGCCGACCGAGTCAGAGTCCTTGGCCGAGCTAGACCGCTTTATCGAAGCCATGCTTGCCATCCGCGCTGAGATCGCCAAGGTAGAGAGCGGCGAATGGAGCCTGCAAGACAACCCACTAGTTAATGCCCCTCACACCATGGACGACCTATGTGACGCGGAGTGGACCCACAGCTACAGCCGCGAGCTCGCGGTGTTCCCATCCGATGCCGTACGCGCCAACAAGTTCTGGCCAACGGTGAACCGCATCGATGATGTGTTTGGCGATAGAAACCTGTTCTGTGCTTGTGTGCCGATGGAGGCTTATCAGGAGGAGTAGGGTTTCGATTCTACTTGTAGTGATTGGAAGCGAGCGCTGCGGGAGTGGTGCTCGCTTTTTTGTTGTGACACGCTTTTGCCCATTTATCTTAAGGTAGAGCAACTCATACTCTATAAGTGTCACATCACAATTAAGTTTGTGACTAGATTAATTAAGTCTGTGACTGAAATTAAGATTGTGACTGTCTAGTCCAGACGTAGAAAAGCGAACCGTTTGGTTCGCTTTTCTGTTCCTCATTCTCAATAGATTTACTCACCATTCAAATCGCTCACCATTTTCAGTGTCACGTTCTGCTTCTCTCTCATATTCTCTTGTAATGTAAGCTTCCCATTGTGGTTTTTTAGCAATAGCCCATTCGGATACTATTTTGTCAGTTGAATCTATCAATGGTTGAAATAAAGGTAATCGAGACTCAAGTATTTTTGCCCATGAACCTGTCCCTCCGTTTGGAGTGAAATTAGATAAGTATTTATCCAAAACCAAAGTAGGTTCTGGACAAGCTTGTAACAATTCAATCGCTAATGGTGTCCACTTAACAGTTTTTTCATTTGATTGGTAAGGTGTAATAATTGATGCGAGAGCTGGATAGCTATCTTTACCGTTGTATTTACACCAGTCTAACGTGCTCTTTATATCAACTTTCGAAAATGGACTTACTTTCTTATCAAGCCTCCCCTTTATTGCGTTTCTTATCTGAGGTTCTACTTCTTTATTTTTGCCTATAAATACTTCAAGGGCTAAAATAGGATGCAATTGAATAATTGTGGACATAAATTCTGGGAAATCATATCTTCCGATGATATGAGTTGAGATTTTCGCTTTAATTGATTCTAGAACAGTTAAAGCATACTCTTCATTTGTGCCATCACAAAAGCAGACATTGGCTATTTGGGTTAAACTATAATCGCTGCCGCCGGAAGGTCCTTTTTCTTCTGAGTAATTGAATGATGCTAAAAGTGATGCTGATTTCTCTTTAAGCAAATCTGAAACAACATAGTGTTGTTTTTGCTTTAGCCCATGAAAGCGCATGGATAGTATTTCTATGGCAACTGTCTGGCCGTCTTCTTGTTGCCAAATTAAATCTAACATTTCACATAGCTGAGCGTCGGATATTGGTTCGTGACTGCGACCACATGCTAAGTTTCCATACATCCAAACTGGAGATATGTTTTCTTTTAATGCTTTAAGTATACGAGCAATTGCACTTTGGTCGATAACGTAACTTAGTTGAACTAATATAAAGCATTGCTTGAGTTCAGGGTGTTCCATGAATTCATCTAAGAAAGTATTGGTGAGCTTGATGTTAACTTTCGAGAGGTGCTTAATTTGACCACATAAGAAGTTAATGTTTCGTTCTTTCTCAGGTACTTTTTCTAATGCAGAAACTGTCAAGGCTAATAGCTCTTCGTTATTATGTGTTCCTTTTGCACAACCTTCTCCAAATTCAAATAAGTTAGAGCTAGAACCACTGTATGACAGAAGTTCAGTCAACATAGATTGAAGTAACTGCCTATCAGTATCTGCTGCTTTTACCCCCAAATCTATAGAGTATTGCTGTCCTTTTTTATAACCGCGCTCATTTAAAGCACCATCCTTATCATATTCTTCTAAATCATGAAATTTCCATTTATCAGCCAATACATACATGTTTATATCGTCTAATAAGGACTTAGGTGATAATTGCTTTGCGATTGTTCGCAACCTCTGTATTTCTGTTTCTGTGGAAGTTTTGCAATCCCATTTTAAGATATCATGTAAGGCAGAAAAACCATCAGCCCACATTCCTAAAGTACTTATTTTTATACAAGTGTGTTCAATTAAACCTCTTAAGTAATTTTGTCGCCACAAGCCACGTAGGCTTTTGCCTAGTACTTTTTTGGCTCGCTCTGAGTGAAGAGTTTTATTAGTGATAAATTCAGATGTATATTCAATGAACAATTGATACCAGTCTGCAACATCTTGGTTGGTTTTTGGTCTATAACCAAAATCTCTTGGGTTCGCACCAAAATCAAAGCTATGGCTGGAGGAAAAGTGCCAAGCCTCAAGAGATGCGTCTAAGAGTTCGAAAGCCAGTTCTACACTATGCTCGGTAGCCATAGAAATTAAATTTTTTATAACATCTAAACGCTGCTCTTTGGTTGCATGAGTTCCAGATAAATAAAGTTGAAATAATGACTTTAAAACATCTTTGATAGAGTTGCAATTTTCAGCTTTATCTTCTGATAAAGTGAATTGGCATAACAAATTTGCACAGATATCAAAATATTGTTCATCATAAGCAATAGACCTGATAAGTCTTGTTATTTCTGTAAATTGCTTATTTTTTCGTGTGCAAAAATCAGGCTGTTTAGCTAAAGCTTCAATGTGAAGTAAAACTTCTTTAGTTGAAATAGGAGCTATATTGGTGAGCAATACCCAGGCAAATTCACTTTTTCCTTCGGCGTATAGTTTATGTAATAATCCATTTTTATTTAACCACTCATTAACGATGATTTTGGCTTCTTCACATTTAGGTAAGTAGCCTAATCTCCTTGAAAAGGATTTTAGTAAGCGTTCATCTGTTGATTCATTGAAGTTATCATAAATAACACCTGTACTTATATTTTCTAACGCATGCTTTGCTAACCTGTTCGCAATTGGGTGCGGTAAAACAGCCATCCATTTACTTCGTTGCTGAACTAAATTTCGACGCTTTAGCTCTTTAGCTGATTCATGGATATCTCTTGGTGGAATTCCTGATAGTTCACTGAGTAAAGTAATATCATCACTATAAGTCTTATCACTGTTAATTTGGAATGAATAAACGAGTGAAAGATATTGAGCGGCTGTTTCGAGTGACTTTTCATTAGCATGACGTTGGTTAAATAGTCTTTTAAATAGTTCTTCATCCCTTAAGCTTGAGATGTTTTCGTCTTTACCTATTGTTTCTGCTAAAGCCAAAGCTATTCTTGAGTTGCCACCTGAAAATTCACTAATTGTTCTAGAGTTTTGCTGACCTAGATGCTGATATCTAGCGTTAAGTATTTTTTCTATAAGCTCGACAGATGATGGCTCTAAAGAGAATACTTCTGTTTGCTCTGGTTGGTCTTCTCTTAAATCATACTCGACAGTCAGTAAATTGGTGCTACTGCTCTCGGTGCTACACAATGTGGTTAGGGATCTATGTAAGTCAGGTGGACAGTTATCTATTATCAAAATTGCCTTTCGGCCTTCGTTAGCGATTTTTTCTGCCAAAGCTTGCGGTGTTGGCTTTGGACCATTGGCCATATCAGTATAAAATACTGCCTTATGGGGCAAAGGGTTTTCACCAATGCGCTCATCAAATAAAGCTTGCACGAACCGAGTTTTTCCAACACCAGATAAACCAACAAGTCTAATAGACGCTTTTCTTTCTAATAACTTGTTTCTAATAAGGTTTAAGCCATCTAAACCTTTAAGCCCTTCGTTATTGCTTGAAGATGAATCAAGCAATCTAACCTGTTCATCAACGAAGTATTCACCGATCGTTCCATGGGGGCAATTTGCCCAGTTACTATACCCTTCCCATGCGTTTATATCGTTATGAAATCGTGAACTTATCCATAGCTTATGAAAATCTCTTTTTTTTTGAGATACAAATTCTTTGATATGGGTATATATCTCATCATTTTTATCATTTGGCTTACAAATGTTTTCATGACTAACCGCAATAGGAATAGCTCTAACCCCAGCTATACCAGGATCAGCACTGTCTGGTTTAACAACAGTGATAGTACCGTACATTTTTTCAGTTTCTATAAGGACAAGATGTCTCAGTACTTTGTGCTGGCACCAATCTCGATACCAAGTATTTAATTCTCTAAGGTTGGGGTCATTTCGACTCAAAGATGCAGCAGCTATTGATGGTTGTTGAAATGTTAGGCATCTCAAAAGACCTTTGGCAAAAATATTGTGGCCATGAGTTGCGATGTCAGAGCCAAGATGAGGAGTGCCTAAAAAAGCAACGCCAGTAACTCTTTCTATAAATTGATGTGCAACTTCTCTTTTATTTTGATCACTAGCGATTCTTAATATTTGTTTTGTAATTAGTCCTCCAAGACTGTGGCAAACAAATACTATTTCGCCATCGGCTAGCTTCGGAGTTTTAAGTAAGTTCTCAAAAATGTTTGTAGCAAGATCCGGAATGCCCATCCCTGAACTATCAAACTTGAGCTTTGGAGCTTCATATTTAACAGTCCATATGTTTAGATCTTCACAATCTTCCAAGAGCCACATAGGCCAAGCTACTTTTTTGGTATTTCTATCTAACCAAGTATTCTTTGAGTCACCTCCCAAGCCATGCAGCAAGATTACGTGAACATCTTTAATTTTTTCAGGATCTGATCTTAAAACTATTTTTGCCACTTCTTTTTTCTCTTTAATCCATTGCTCAACGTCAATCCGCTTAAATCGCCAGATACCGCCAATTTAGAACCCCGATAACTTGCCTTCGCTAGCTGAGCGATAAGCAGTCTTTTCATTTAGCTTCAGGTAGGTTGCCTCCTCCTGAGTGGTTAAAATCACGTCAGTCATGAAACTCTTTCTCACTTAGAAAAAACCGAAGGTATTCGAAATTTTGGGAAGCCTCAATGACATTTTTAGCAATAACTTCAGTAGTATGCGGCTATTTCAAAATCGAGAATGTTAGGGGGGTCAAAGACTTAGAAAAACAGGCCCGAAAAAGTGACATAAAGAGAGGAGATCTACCCCTAATGACATTAGTTTCTTTTCGTATAATTAACTATTTCCTTAATTATAACATACAGTTACAAGTTTTTGCAGACTGCAATTTTCTGAGCTGACTTGGTATAAGGACGTTTTTTGAACAGGAAAGCGTTTATGGTTCGGCAACCGGTAATTACTAACGAAATCGTTAAGTCGATAAATGCATGGAAGAGGGAGATTCAGCTCAAGCAAACATACCTGCCTTTCATCACTGTTAGGAAGGTTAACAAAGTAGGCAGGCGTCATTGGGTCTATTGTGTGAGACAAAATCGCGAGGTGCATCTGCTCTCTGACGGTGAAGAACGCAGCTACAAAATTCTGCTTTGGCAACCAAACACAATCAGCGTGGAAGAGCAGTATGTTCTGGATATTGATGAAACCTTGGATATCGCCATTGGCCTGAATGTTATCCACCCTCGTGATTGGAAGACCTTCGTAGCTCACCCCATGACTCTCGATTTCTTGGTCAAGGTACGGTTACCCAATGGTGGATTTAAGCTCATTGCTTACTCCTTCAAGTATTGGAATCAGATTTTCGAAATAACTCCTGAGGGTGAAGTAGTTGAAAAGAGCTCACGCACTTGGCAGAAGTTCTGTATTGAGCGGGAGTATTGGGCTCGGCGAGGAGTTGAGTATCGAATAATCACAGAGCGGAATACAACCAAGCAGAGAGCATGGTGCGTCAACTACTTTGAACTGGCTCATGACCTAGTAGCTAGTCGAAATGAACTAGTAGAGTTTGGTGAAGCGTTCATTGAATCGTGGATATCCGACCCACGAGCAGAGCTACAGGACCATTTAAACTCTGTGGGTTCAAACTTGCGCTTGTCTTTCCAACGATCTCAGTCGCTTTTCCAATACTGCGGGCTTCACCACCTCCTCCCCATTGTGACAACTCGCCATATCCGACTATTTCGTCCAGTAGAGTTGAAGCTGTGATTTATCAGAGCTTACAGATCTCCTCAAATGACGGGGAGATCGACCTGCTAGTCTGCCATGTACACTTTAGTCGCCAACTCGCGGCTGTGGTGGACCTTAAAGTTATTGAAGGCCGCAGTAATTTACCGAAACCAAAGATTTGGAAGTTTAATGAGTTAACCAAGCTTATTAAGCAAAAGGGCTATACAACACAGCAATTCTCTTATCCAGCAGAGATGTCTTTCAGTGACAGAGAGCTTAAAGAACAAAAGAGGCAGACGTGGGTTGCTAAGCGGGATGAAAAGCATCGACGTCTGGCTCCGCTAACGAGTGACGCACTTATAAACCAGTACCTCTATGGAGACGGCATCGCTGATGAGGTGATGTTTCTTGTTGCTGAAAACATCCGTTCTGATGATGAGTCTGCATGGAAGACTAAGGGGGCGTACTACAGCGCCCTTAATCGCTACATTACATTCGGCTGCACAATTAATGCTCTCCTACCTGTCAGGCTTAAAGCTTGTGGTTCAAACTATCTCCACATTGACAAGCCTGGCCCTAACAACGTGAAGCGAGGGCGCGGCGGCAAAGATAATCGGAACAGTCGATCGAAGTCGATGGGTGTAACAAAGCTTCATAAAAAAGCGCTGCGTCAGGTCGTCGCTTTCGTAAAGAAGACTTGTAGTAAGTTTACCTATGCAAAAGCGATAGAAGTTTATCAGCTCAATTTTGAGAACCATATTGTAGAGAGGGAGATTGAAGGAGAGGTTCACCGTACCTACGTTCCCTTTAAAGAGCACGAATGCCTCTCTGATGAGCAGGTTTACTACCACTTAAAACAGATTTTTACCAAAGCAGAATACCTAAAGATCAAGTATGGAAACTTAGTCTATGAGAAGGATTATGCTGATCGTCAGGGCTCCGCTCATGACGGTGTTATAGGTGCAACTCATCGCTATGAAATCGACGCTACCATTCTTGATGTTTACGTTAGATACCCTTATGACACGACAGGTCAGTACACAATGGGACGGCCAGTGCTCTACTTGGTGGTCGACGTCGCAAGCACCATGTATGTGGGTTTTTATCTTGGTTTCGATGGCCCCTGTTGGCAAGGTGCTGCGCAAGCGTTGGTCAACGCTTGCATGGACAAAAAAGAGTTCTGTGCACGTTTTGGCGTCCCTCCTGAAGACGTAAATTGGCCCGCTGCCCATATTCCCGTGCAGGTCACGATCGATAATGGCCCTGAGTACAAAGACGGGCTAATTCAGTCGATATTAAGATCGGAGCTTGGAATACGGGCATTTAATTTCACAGCCGTATTCAGAGGGGATGCCAAAGGCTGTGTGGAGAGGGCTTTTGGTGTGCTTAATGGCGTAATTCACTTTATCGCTGGGGCCATACCAAAGCTGGTTGGTAGGGACGAACAGCACCCATCGAATCGAGCTGAGTATGACTTAGATGCTCTGCATCGACTTATCTACGAGGAGATTGTATTTCGCAATAACAGCGCTGAGCGCATTAGCAAAATGGATATCAATGCGATCCGAGCCAATATCGACATAACTCCTCAAGCACTTTTTTTGCACTCCCTTAAGCAGGAAATGAATGGTGGTAGGCCTTCAAAAGATGTTGAACCAGGAAGAGTTAGGTGGGCTTTCTTGCCTGAAGAAACTGCTTATGTTCGTGGCAATGGGGTCTATTTTGAAGGCTTAGTATATCACTCAGATTTTGCTAACCAAGCTGGGTGGTATACCAAAGCTAAACACCATGGTGCATTCAAAATTGTAGTTAAACGCACCAAAGACTGGACTTCTCAGATCTGGCATAAAACGTCTGAGGGAGAGTACGTGTGCTTGCATTTGAAGAATGTAAATGACGAATCACCCTTCCTAGATATGCATTGGGAGCCTTTGCTGCACCTCCTTGAGCAGTTCAAAGACAAAAAGCACCAAAACCGGCTTAACAAAAAAAGGATGGCGGCATTCAAGCAAGGGATTATTGACCGCATCGAAGCGCTTAACCAGGAGCAATTGTCTGGTACACCGGAGAATTCCCGCAAGTCAATCCAACCCGGAATTAAATCTCGTCAGTTGTTTCAGAAAACCCTTGAGAAGATGTTACATGCGGTGGAGTTACACGCTGCGCTAATGGATGAAACTACCTCAGAAGCACCAGAGCAGAACTTACCAGACGATCTCGATAAGAAGCTTTTTTAAATCAGGAGTAAACATGATTGTAATTGATGCAGAGTATGTCCCTCACATGGATCTTAACCTCAACGGAAACCCTTTGTCCGAGGCTATTCAGGTCTGCCTAGACCGCAATGTTTTCGTTAATGAAGTTATTTCCAAACCTAATATCCAAGCCAATTTTTGGTCTCTGCCGCCGTTTTATCAAATGACTCAACTACGACAGCTTACCGATGTCCACCAACCTCTGCCACAAACCTGGCTTATGTACCACAAGATCATGAGCCTAGTTTTGCATTCGTATGTTAAGCGCGATCCTTTTTCACCCCAAATGGTTAGGCTCAAGGCTAAATTAGCTGAACAGATGCGTCAGGACAAGGTCAAGTTCACACATCCTGTTGGTTTAACTACCGCTCCGTCTGTGCTGGTGGCAGGCGATTCAGGTACTGGTAAGACGACGGTGATTCGGACAATCCAATCAAGGATCCCTCAGGTGATTCATCACTGTTCGTATAAAGGAAAGCACTTTGCGAACAATCAGCTCGTCTGGGTTAGCTTTGATTTGCCGCCCACTGGCTCGGCGAAAGCCATGGCGGTGAACTTTTTTCACGCAGTTGATGCCGCTTTAGGAACCGATTATGCGGAGGAATGGAGTGCTAGAGATCGAGAGTCAGTAGATAAGCACCTAACTGCCATGCAGATCGTTGCCCTTGAGCACAACCTCGGCATGGTACATGTCGACGAACTACAGTTCATGTTGGCTTACTCAAAAAACTCAAACTCGCCTAATCTGCAAATCCTTGAAGCACTTTTTAACAAAATCGGAGTTCCTATTTTTCAAAGCTGCACGGCAGAAGGAGTTGATGTATTCAAGGCTTTGCCCAATGGGGATTATCGTGTCGGCACGGACACTACAACAGTGCGCCGAATGCTAAACGATCGAGAGTACCGGCTGAGCAACCATGAGTTGAGCTCAACCTATTTTTCAGAACTCTTTGATACCCTCTTCCCTAAAGCATTGGTACACCCAGCAACTCCTTTAATTGTTCGAGATAGCTTTAAGGCCAAGTTTCACAAGCTGACCTGTGGATTGCCAGCAATCATGATTCGCTTGGCCTCGCTACATCATGAAACGTTTGTCAACCTGCTAGATAGTTCTAGCTCCAATGATGGCTACCACACATATCACGAGGGTTTGCTTGAGATGGTTTACCGAAATCAATTCAGCCTGATTGATCCTGCTCTGGCACGGTATCGTCGTGGGGATAAGAGTGGTTATGAAAAGTCTATTCGTACCGAAAGTAATAAGGCGGCTTACTCCAATAAGGAAGTTGTTGAAGAGCGTAAGAAAGTGCCGCGAAAGAAAGCCACTGTAGTCAAAACAGAGTTTCCTGAAAATCAGAATCTTATGCTCGGTGTGGACTCCCTATTGTCTAAGGGAGAGTTCTTACAAGGTCTTGAGGATGATGATAATGCGTAATCGATATCTGCCTTCGCTATTGCCTCATGAGCATGTTTTGAGCGTACTTGCTCGCTGGTTTGATGTGAGCGGGAGAAACGATTTTCTCAACACTGTGCGAGCTGTTTCAAACAATGTGAATAGTTTGAGCCCAATGGCAGTATGGAGACCTGTTTATTGGGATTTGTCGCGTCAATTTATCGAGACTTTGGGTTGGGAAAACGTCATTGGCCAGCACACTCTTTTTCCTTATTATGCGCCCTTTCTTAGACAATTAGATAGAAACCTATTGCTGTCCGGTGATGAGTCTCTTGCATCCATAAGAATAAAGCCTGTTCAGCAAAATCTCATCAAACACGCGCAACATTGGCGCTGGTGCCAGAGCTGTGCTGAAGAGGATTATGAACAGTACGGTACCTCCTATTGGCATACCTATCACCAGCTTCCTTCCGCGTTGACCTGTTACCGACATAACGCACTACTACTTTTTCAATGCACTCGTTGCGGTTTTAAGTACTCTCATTTTCAACGTCATTGGCTACCACCCATTGATGGTCGTTGTCGCGAGTGTTCAGAGCAAATAAGTCCTGCCTCAATGGAGATCCCGCCGTTTATTCATTGGCTGGATACTGCGAGTTATTACCTCCAGCAATGTGGCTCAAAGGTAGAAAACGAACCTTTGATTAAGGCGATGCGAGAAAAGCTGGGGTATGAGATGTTGCCGCAGCACCTTAGTGTTCCTCTGAGGGCTGAAATTACACAGCAACAGCGAGATTTTGAAGCTTGGTTACCGGAGCTCGTGATTCGCAATTTCTTCAACCGGAGTTGCGACAAGCTCTTTGATGGCACCAACCAAGTCCTGCGACTATCTGCTGTTGCTTACAGAGCGAGGATCGCACCGCCTGTAAGTGTGCTGATGATGCTCAACTATCTAGAGCTCGAATCGGTATTTGATGACTTGCTGGCATAAGTTGAGAAGACAAGGAGCTCGAGATGCTTGCATTCGTTCCCGAAATATTTGAAGGCGAATCACTTTACAGTTGGTTGGCTCGTTGGGGGCTGCGCTCCGGCATGCCTTCAACTCGGGTCGCGCTAGCTCATCTCATTGGTAAAAACCACCGGCAGCTAATGTCATTGTTGCCCAGCTACGCTGAAACGTTATCCAGTGTTTCAGGGCATTCTGTTCAGTGTTTAGTGGAGCAGCATTCGGCGCTTCCATATTGGCGGGCTTTCACCAAACAAGAAGTGTTCAATAATGTCCTAAATGACATGTCCAATGGTAATACGCAGTCTGCGTACTCGCGTTTATCTATTGTTGCTAGTCGAGTCGCTGAGCCATCCGTAATTCGATATTGCCCAAGGTGTGCTGCAAGCGATTTACATCAATATGGGGTGGCATTTTGGCATACCGAGCATCAGCTACCTGGTGTAATTGCATGCGCCACCCACCGAGTTATGCTGGTATCTGTACCAAGATCTCGAAGTCGTTTAGTTCTGCCGCCACAGTTAGAGCGAGCTCTTCAATTCAAACTGGCTCCACTGGTAGCTGTAAGGCTGGCTCAGCTGAGTCGGGAGCTATTGGAGGTTTGTTGGACTCCACTTGATAATGAGTGGTTAATCTATGCCTATAGCGTGAGGTTGGCTGAGATGGGCTTTGCTTCTCCAAATCTCAATGTACGACAACAGACTTGGCGCTCCGAGTTAGAAGTCTACTGGAATCCGCTGTTATCAGAACCTTCACTGGACTCAGTTTTTTCTCTTGGCAAGCGTCAGCAGTTTCCTGCTTGCATAGTAAGAGGAGTAGCGGCTAATCATCATCCGCTAAAACATCTTTTGATGGTTGGAGCGCTGTTTGAGTCAGTCAGCGACTTCATGCGTTTCAGTGGAACAGCTGAAGTTACACACCAAAAAGTGATAGAGCGGCATGCTCGGAGAATCGACCGAGAAAAGTCTCAGCTAAAACTAGAAGTCGAGCAGCAGACATTATCCAAGTTAAAAACTGGGCAAAGCCTTCGGCAAGTGGCGAAGACACTTGGCGGCAGTGTTTCGACATTTAAGCGGATAGCTTTAAGGGGCAGTGTCGAGGTCAAGCGCCGTACGCAAAAGCTATTTGAGGAAGAACGGCGGATTATCTGGCGAAAGCTCACTATTGGCAAAAGCACTCAAGCGATTGCTGCTCATATTGGTTGTTCAGTCGGTGCTGTCGAGCAAGAACTCGGGCGATATTCTGAGCTGCCTGTATTACGTTCTCGAATCCGCTTTTACCACAAGCGAAGTGAGCATCGTGCAAACCTAGTCGCCACACAAAATAGCCTCAAAACACCTTCTCGAAAACAAATACAAGATGCCGCCCGAGCCAGTTATACCTGGTTGTTCAAACACGACAAAGACTGGTTGTACAAGCAACTGCCTGAAGCTATCCCAAGAGCTGCTAGGCGCAGTTCAAAACAGTGATTATTAACCCCATGAATCAGGAGTCAATATGGAGACCTACAAGCAAAACATCAAAACACATACCCCCGAAGGTTGGACAGTTCTTCGCTTTGAAGCACCTGAGGATAGGCCTTTTTACAAGGTGTTTGCAACTTGGAGGGAGAATGACCGGTGGAATGTCTCAAGCGGCGCTTTTGACGCGTCTGAGGCTTTTCTGGATGGCGAGTATGTCATTTGGCCGCAGGCGAGTGGCTCAACCTACAAGCTACATCTAGACGGGGAAAGCGGCTATTCCTTTTATCAAGGGCTAGTAATGGAGAGCATTTCTAAAAAGAGTTCGGTTCATGGCGTTAGCATGATGGAGATAGCGCTGCGTGATGTTCCAGGTCTGCCTAATGAAGTCAAAGCAAAGGTATAACGCTCGTTGCAAACGATGCTTTGGGAGCTTTAAGCAGACTGGAGGCTTGTAGTGCTAATTGGTGATGATGTTGTTTCATCGGCGGTAATGAAGCAGATAGACAACCTCTATCCTAGACTAGCTGTCCTTGACGACTACCAAACTCAAAGCTGCTACGCATTCGTCGTTTCTCGGCTGTTTAGAGAGCTCGCTGCAATTGCAGAGCCCGACGGCTGTATTGAAGTGTACAAAATTGACTATCAACTTATGACCGGCCTGCCAACCTTTTATCTCATAAGCTCTCGAGCCGTGAATGACGTCGCTCTAGAAACACTGTTTGATGACTTTGAACGAATGATTAAGCAAGTCTCCGTTGGGGAGCTCTTGGGAAGGAAATGAAAATCAACATCAGCATCATGAGTACCCTCTAACTAAGCATTGGAGGGGGCATTCTGACGAAACTATCATGCGCTGACGATATACATGTTGAACTCTTACTAACCGTACGAGGAACTTCGAATGGGAATCGATTACTACTCACTGTTGGCGTTAATCGAGGATGCGGAGACTAGTGTAGAAGCTGCTCAGTTTATTAACGAAAAAGCGGGGGAAAACACCGTAGCATGGTTCAATCATGCTGAGTTACCTAGTTATGAAGGGCTATCACCGAGAGAGGTCTTGGAAGACTATGGTATTGCCGAGCTCACAAGCTATTTGAATTGCAAAGCAATGGGAGGTTTCGAGTAGGAAAGGTAAAGACGCTCTTCTTTGCGTCACCAGTGTAAGGGCTATGACAAAGCAGTCAGCTTTAAACTAGTTGAATGGCAAATGACTTCGTTGTAAATTCAAAATCTTACTGATATCACAGGCATGATGTCTGATAGTGCATTTACGTCTAGTAACCCAATACAGGGGAACGGCGAGGCTGGCCAGCCTTTGTACTAGGTGCAAAGCGAACGCTTGTACGGTGATATAAATTGAGGTTACCGGTGAGCGGTACCTTGTTCGTCTACCAGGAGGCCCATCTGGTATTCGGCGTCAATTTATAGGAACCGCTATGCCTAAACGAAGTATCGTCCGAACTCCTCCCGCCGATAAGTACTACCAAAACGTCTCATTTGAAACACTTACCGCAAGCTGGTTGACTTGCGATGGCTGGGAGGTCTTCATGCCCATAACAGATCATGACATGAAGACAGACCTTATCGCCTTAGATGGTCGTACTCTCTATCGAATTCAAGTAAAAGCTATAGACACTCATGATGAGTCTGTATTGGTTGAAAATAGGTGGGGAAGTGCAGATATTGACTACGTTATTTTCTTTTCTAAGGTAGGGAACTGGGGCTACATAACAAAGCCGTTTGATGAAGCCCGTAAGCCCTTGAATTCAATTGGCCATATCCGTTTCCATAAAGACAGAAAGCCCTTCATTAAGGCATTTGAAAGCATATAGTTAGCGGAAAACTGTTGGTACTGCGTTTGATTTGTTCGTGAGCTATCTAAAAGAACAAGTACGGTTTGAGCTGTTCATAGTTGCTTAGGACTACTTGTTGCCCTTTCGGATCTAAATCAAGGAGTTTAACGTCTATGTTGTAAGCATCTAGCACGTATCTAACCAACGCCGCTGATGTCGGGATCTTGATGATGTTGTTGGTCATCCCGTAGTCATGGGCTACTACGGCAGCTTGCGATTCACTGAGTCTATGATCAGGTGAAAGGTGTACTTCAAGAGCAGTGTTCCACGCTTCGTCCTGGTCTCTACCCATGACGATTTTATCGTTAATGTCTGGGAGCCCTCTTATCCGGCTCAGTACAAAGTCTCTGTATCCTTGGGCATGTTCACAAAAAGCCCGAACATGCCAGCGCAGGGGGGTACAAACAAGTGTATGGGGGGAGATTATTCTCTCTACTTCCTTCCCGTTCTTCATTGATGTGTAGCTTATGTCTACACGTTTTTTTTCTCTAATTGCTTGAACTAGCGGTCGTAACACCTCTGGCGATATGTTGCGGGTTATCGGGCGAACCATTTCTGTGTTTTCAAAACCCATATTGAGTTCAGAAAACGTGATGGCCATATCCTCCTGCCTGGCGAGGATATGTAAATACTCATCTGCCTGACCACTTGTTAGCTTAGGAGAGAAGCTATCACTGGGTTTGTAGCCTTTTAGCTGTTTGTCATAGATGAGACTTCCGGGCGCAACTTCCGTGATATAGCTATTGATATCTTTTGAAGCTTGCTGCCTACCTATACCAAAGCTCTGTATCAGATGTTTGGTTGTTAACCTGCCTTCCCAGAGTGCAATAATCTCGATCATGCGATAGCGAAAGAGGAGATCCCATCGAATAGGCCATTTATCCATCAAGTGATTACCTGTCTAGTTATGCGACGTGTATGTGTATTCAGTATTTACCTGTCGCTATTAGCTACTTATTATTGTTCGGTATCGACAAAGCGTCAATTCCCAATGCGATAGGAGTCATTAGTGAGTGCTCTACTGAATACGTATATAGACATGGTTGGTCCAGAAGCCTGTTGTAGCAAGCAAGGCTGCCTAGCGCTGGTCGATGCTCAGACGGGATTGGGAAAGACTTATCAAGCAACGGCTTTACAACTAGAGCACCTAAAGTCTGACTCCAAGAAAACACTAATCTACGCCACCAACTTGAGGATCAATGTCAAAGAAGCATACGAATCACTCTTGGCGCGTATTGACGAAGATCATTCCCTTAGTCTTGAGAGCAAGGACAAGTTCAGAAGAAACGTGATTTTAATTCCCGCCCAGGCGACGTCTATTGGCGAATTAAGTGATAGTGATTGGGGAATTTTGCTCGGCGTTTTGGAGCACAACGCAAGAAGAGAAATAAAAAAGTTACTTGATAAAGCCCGCATGATTGAAGAAGCCAAGGTAGCGAAGTGTTCCAGCATTTTGGACGAGGATCTTCAGGTGCTTTATGGGAGTATTTTCAGCTTATTGCGGTCGTATTTTCGGCAACAAGTGCAACAAGAAAAATCAGTCGAGGACGTCCTGAATCGAGTTTTTCCTGCCGGGTTGATAGATGCTGAATCAACACAAGTCATCTTCATGACGACAGCTAAACTCCTTTATCCATGGCACGGAATACAACGTACTCATCGAATCAGCGATTTTTTGGAAAACTCATTGCTAATTTTGGACGAGTTTGATCGCCAGCAATCTGAGTTCCTTGCACACCTAATTAGTACAGTTTCTGATTACGACATCATTGCTCTGACGAGGAAATTATACTCCAGCTTCGAAAGCTTCAGTATTCAAGGCTCTCAGGAATTTTCGGGCGTAAATAAGTGCTTTGACAAGTTCCGAGAAACGCTTGGCAATCATCAGAAAAAGTGGAGGGCAGACTTAAGACCTTACATCACCGAGAAAACGATTCTTCAAGGGCGTGAGAATCAGAACCGTATCTTCACTATGTTGTCTGACCGGATGTCCATACATGCGATCAATTTCAACCATGAGGATTTGAGGTCAAGGTTAGACAACAAAAGCGGTAGTCATGAAATTGGTTCGCAGGGAGATTTGAGTGCAATTAAATTCGTGAATAGTGGCGCTCAACTTGTGCGGTCGTTTTGTAATGCAATGCTCAGCGCTGTACTCAAGTTGAAGACAAATATCGAGAAATCAGACGATACGCGCCCATACACAACAGAAAACCTCGTTGAAAAAATACTGAACAACTTGGGATTGCCTGAGCTGACCAAGAGCATCATGTCACTGATATCCGCTCGTCTCAGCTTTAAATTGCAAAGTGAGTATAGAGCCTACAGTTTTCATGACAGCGGATATGAAATCTCTAACATCTCCAAATACAGTGAAACAGATAATACTGCCATAGCGTCTACTTTCGACCTCGCGCTGACGTCATCTGGACTGCTAGCACACTGGGTTTGTAGTGGTCAAGTTAAATTGGCCACGGTTTTGTATTCAAGCCAGTACCTTCGCTCTGACTCATTGGGTGTCA
>NZ_AUBZ01000019.1 GCF_000429505.1 Aliagarivorans taiwanensis DSM 22990
AGCAAAAAGCCAGAGATGGTTAACCAAGAGCTATGGGGAGTCCTGTTGGCTTACAACCTCATTAGAATAGTGATGATAGAGGCCTGTGCAGCAGAAGAGCCATTAACGCCAACGAGGCTAAGCTTTAGCCACTGCTTGTGGCACGTGACCACCTTCCTAGCCAGGTTGCCAATGAGTAGCCCCGGCAACTTGCCCAAGCACTATGCAGCACTACTGGAAACACTGCGAATGCTTACGCTCCCGGCGTCTCGGCCTGATAGAGTTTACCCTCGAGAAGTCAGGCGGAAACCCACCAAGTATCCATTTAAAAAGAAATGCCAGTCAGCTTAACTGACTGGCATTAAGGCTTAAGGCCTCGCTTTTTGCTTGTCGTAAGGTCGTTTCGCTTAGCTGACCTTAGCTACCAGCTTACTCACTAGGCTGCGCTTCGACTTTAGCTCGTTGCAGGAGTTGCAGAAGAAGTCGACCGCACCGCAGGCCTTTAGCTTCTCCAGCATGCTACCGCATTTGTCGCAGTGGAAACGCTCCACAAAGCTGTGGTGGCAGCTATCGCAGAGCCAATGATCGTGTTGATGGTGTAGCTCGCCGCCACACTCAGGGCACGCCTTAAGTTCAGTCATCATGCCTCCCTACTTTTTCGAGCCCGACATCTTCATCAGCTTTTTGCGCTGACGGGTCTGGGACAAGGTCATCTTCTCTTTTTTACCGGCAAACGGGTTGTCACCCTCGCGGAACTCGATGCTGATCGGGGTACCCATCACCTTAAGCGCCTTGCGATAGTAGTTCATCAGGTAACGCTTGTAAGAGTCTGGCAGCGAGTTTACTTGGTTGCCGTGGATCACGATACGCGGCGGGTTGTAACCACCGGCGTGTGCATAACGGAGCTTAACCCGGCGACCACGTACCATCGGCGGCTGGTGATCGTCTTGGGCCATCTGCATAATGCGGGTCAGCATTGAGGTAGACACCCGCTTGGTGGCGCTCTTGTAGGCTTCAATCACCGAGCCATAGAGGTGACCCACACCGGTGCCGTGCAGCGCCGAGATAAAGTGCAGACGGGCAAAATCGATAAAGCCAAGACGGCGGTCCAGCTCGCTTTTGATGCGCTCTTTGGCATCGTGTTCCATGCCATCCCACTTGTTCACGGCCAGCACCAAGGCGCGACCGGAGTTAAGCACAAAGCCTAGCAAGCTAAGATCTTGGTCGGAGATACCGTTTTGCGCATCAATCACCAACAGTACCACGTTGGCATCTTCAATCGCCTTCAGGGTTTTAATCACCGAGAACTTCTCAACTGCCTCAGTCACCTTGCCGCGCTTACGTACCCCGGCGGTATCGATAATGATGTAGTCCTGATCCTCGCGGCTCAGCGGAATATAGATACTGTCGCGGGTAGTACCGGGCATGTCGTAGACCACCACCCGCTCTTCACCCAAGATACGGTTGGTCAGGGTCGATTTACCCACATTTGGGCGACCGACGATGGCCAGCTTGATGGGCATATCTTCAAACTGCTTGCTCAGCGCGTCCAGCTCGCTCTCGGTTGGCAGCTCAGCCAGCTCGCCGTCTTCACCGTCAAGCTCGTCGCCTTCTTCGGCGCTCGCAGCCATCTGCTCTTTGACAAAGGGCTTAAGGGCCAGTTCCAGCAGTTGGTTTACCCCGCGGCCATGGGCAGCAGCAATCTGGTGAACATCACCGAGTGATAGCGCGTAGAACTCGCCAGTGGCTGAGTCGGCGTCGATGCCGTCTACCTTGTTGGCAACCAGAAAGACCTTCTTCTCCTGCTTGCGCAAGTGATGGGCAATCGCTTCATCGGCAACGGTCAGGCCGGCGCGCGCGTCCACCAAGAACAATACCGCATCGGCCTCTTCGATGGCTTGCAGCGACTGCTGGGCCATCATCGCATCGATGCCCTCTTCGTCACCGTGGATACCACCGGTGTCGATCACAATGAAATCCTGTTCTGCCAACTTTGCCTGTCCATATTTACGATCGCGGGTCAGACCGGGGAAGTCTGCAACCAGCGCATCGCGAGTGCGAGTTAAGCGGTTAAACAACGTGGATTTACCCACATTCGGACGGCCCACTAGGGCAACAACAGGAAGCATAAAGGCCTCTTTCTACAAAAATGAACAAAGGCTCATGATCGATGAAATCATGAGCCTAGAACTGATTAGTACAGATTATAACAAGTTAGCGGCGTTCTAAGGCGTATAATTTACCGTTGCGCGCTTGAACAAAGACATTGTCTCCGCTGACTATCGGCTGGCTATACAAGCCGCTCTTATCTAGTCGGGTCTTGCTGACGAACTGACCGTTACTGCGATCCAGCCAATACAGGTAGCCTTCGCTATCACCTACCATCAGGTAGTCACCGTCGATGGCCACCGGAGTAAGCTGACGATAAGACAGCGCCTGCTGCGACCATTGCTGCTCGCCTTGACGACGGTCCACGCTGAACAGGTGGTCCTGCATGTCGCTTAGGTAGATGCGCGAACCGCTCACCAGCAGGTCTTGATAGGCCGAGTAGCTTTGACGCCACGCTTCAGCGCCGCTGCGCAAATCAACCGATACCAAGTTACCGTTGTAAGCCACGCCATAGAGCTGTGAACCTACCAACACCGGGGTGCTGTCGACATCTACCAAACGGTCGATTTCGGTAGCGCCGCGCGATTGAGCCAGGGTGTACTCAAACATTAGCTGACCGTTTTGCTGCAGGTACAGACCCACGCGACCATCGGCGCGCCCCACAATCACGGCACCGGCAGAGATCAGTGGAGAGCTGGCCGAACGCAGCATCAGGTTAGGCAGGTCAATCACGCTCTCCCAAAGCTGCTCGCCGGTATGGGCATCGAGTGCAACCAAGCGGCCGTTAGCGGTTTGAACTGCAACAATGCTGTCGTCGACGGCAGGCGCTGACAGCACCTCGCCAGAGACTTGGGCTTGCCAAACAATCTCACCGGTTTCAGCATCGAGCGCAAACACATCGGCGTTCTCGGTACCCAAGTAGACGCGCTGATAAGCGCCGACCAAGCCACCAGAGATGCGGGCATTATTGGTATTACCACGGAACTGGTTGTTGCTCTCAACCTTGGAGAGGTCTTGGGTCCACAGCAGCTTGCCGCTTAGGTCATAGGCCTGAACCTTACCGAAGCGCTCGGCGGCAAACAGCGTGTCGTACGCCACCAACGGGGTGAGCTGTGAGTAGTAGTCCTTTACTCCCTTGCCTACGGAGACCTGCCAACTAATACGGGAGTCGAACTGGTTATCGAACTCCGGTACCTCTGCCATGACGACGACGTCTTCTTCTTTGTTAAACAAAGAACAGGCAGACAGGGCAAGACACAATCCTGCTATGGCAAGTGTTTTCAACTTAGCCATTATCAGCAGGCGCCTCCGTCAGATCATTCAGTTTGATATTCAGGCTAGCATCGAGCTCAGCACCGCCGGCCGCCAAGGCCGCTTGGTAGGCTTGGCGAGCCAGAGCCTTTTCGCCGCGCGCGATGTAGACATCGCCACGCAACACATCAACCAAAGGCTGCAGGCTAAAGTCGCTGATTTGCGCAAGCGATGCCAATGCTGCATCGAAGTCTTCTAACTGGAATTGCACGCGAGCAACACGCAGACCCACCAAGCCTTTTAGCTCTTCAGGGGCGTTGTCTTGGGCATACACCAACTGCTGCAGCGCGTCGCTGTAGTTGCCTTCGTCAACCAGGCTCTTGGCCAGTAGCAGCGAAGCAAATACTTCGTAGTTGTCACCGCTTTGGTTGGCCAGAACATACTCTTGTAGCGGCGCAGCATCGCCACTGCGACGCATTTGCTCAACCACCATCTGGTAGGCATCTGATGCGGCTTCTTGCTGGGCAACCTTGTGTTCGCCGTAGTAGCGCCAGCCAAATACCAAGGCCAGACCCGCCACGGTACCGATGACTACCGAGTTACCGTTCTTCTTCCACCAATCCTTAATCGCCTGAACTTGTTGTTCTTCGGTGCTATAAACTTCCACCTGTTCCCCTTAGTCTTCTAACTGCTGTGTAAGCAAAGTCGGTAGCTCTTGCTGCGCGATGGTCTGTTGTTCGTTTTGACCACGCAGGTACTTAACGGTGACTTGCTGGTTGGCCAGCTCATCTTCACCGATAATCAGTGCAATGCGAGCACCGGACTTGTCTGCACGTTTAAATTGTTTTTTGAAATTACCGCCGCCACAGTGGGTCATCACTCGCAGCTTGGGCATGCTATCACGTAATTGCTCGGCGAGGGCAAACGCAGCGCTCAAAGTGCCACTGCCCGCACTAATTACATAGACATCGGCCGGCTCTGGCAGTTCACCCAGTAATTCAAGGGTTTCCAGAAGCAGTACCAGACGCTCCATACCCATGGCAAAACCCACACCCGGGGTTGGCTTGCCGCCAAGCTGTTCCACCAGGCCGTCGTAGCGGCCGCCCGCACATACGGTGCCTTGCGCGCCCAGGCTCTCGGTCACCCACTCGAACACGGTGTGGTTGTAGTAATCCAGACCGCGTACCAAGCGAGGGTTGATTTCATACTCGATGCCAACTGCATCCAAGATCTCTCTTAAGCGAGCAAAGTGCGCTTGGCTCTCTTCGCTTAGGTAATCATCCAGTTTTGGCGCATCCGCCAGACAGGCTTGTACCTCTGGGTTCTTGCTGTCCAGTACCCGCAGCGGGTTGGTGTACATGCGACGCTTGGCATCTTCGTCGAGGCTGTCTTTATGCGCTTCTAGGTGAGCAATCAGCGCATCGCGGTAGGCGGCGCGGCAGGCATTGCTACCCAAGGTATTTAGTTGCAGCGTTACGTGTTTCTCCAGGCCAAAGGCCTTCCAGAAACGCGCAGACAGCATAATCACTTCGGCGTCCATATCGGCGCTGGCTACCCCAAAGCTCTCCACACCGATCTGGTGGAACTGGCGATAGCGGCCTTTTTGCGGACGCTCGTGGCGGAACATTGGGCCCATGTACCACAGGCGCTGTTCTTGGTTGTACAGCAAGCCATGCTGGTTACCAGCACGCACACAGCTGGCGGTACCTTCCGGGCGCAGGGTCAGGCTGTCGCCGTTGCGATCCTCAAAGGTATACATCTCTTTTTCAACGATATCGGTCACTTCACCGATGGAGCGTTTGAACAAGTCAGTGCTTTCTACCACTGGCATACGAATTTCGCTGTAACCGTAAGCGGCGACGGTGTCACGTACTACTTGTTCTACCTTCTGCCAGGCGGGCGTATCGCTGGGCAGGCAATCGTTCATGCCACGAATAGCTTGGATCTGTTTAGCCACGAGAATCTCTAATTTTGCTGCGGTTAATCTAAAGAGTCCCCGATTATATCGGGTTCCTTCGGTGTGTATAGTAAGGCTTACTGCTTCCTGACGGGGGATTCTACCAAAAACAAGCGTTTTGTGTACCGGAAGTCGCCACTGCCGCATGCCAAGAGCAGCACCTTTCCACGTTTAATGCCTTCAAAAAAACGCTTTGGCAAGCTCACTCCCCTGCCCCCTCGCAGCACATTCAGCTTGCCAGAGGCTAGTTTGTCGGCGTCGAGGCATGCCGGCGAAACTCAGTAGGGGTTTGGCTCACCAGCTTGCGGAACTGATGGCGAAAGGTGCTCTCCGAGTTAAACCCGCAGTGGTAGGCGATATGCGAAACACTGGAAGGGGTGGTTGCCAGTAGCTCTTTGGCGCGGTCGATACGTGCTCGGGTCAGCCACTCTATCACCGGCAAACCGAGCACGTTTTTAAAGGTTCGCTGGAAAGTTCGCGGCGTCATGTCCATTTGCTTGGCGAGCGATTCAACACTGTGGGGTTCAGACAAACGCTCCCTGACCCAGTCGACCACTTCTGCAATTTTCGTCTGCGATGTTGCCATTAACTCTTGGGAGATGATCTGCAGCTGCTCGCCATCGCGATAGGCCGGTATTACCAGGCGTTGCGCCACCATATTGGCCACCCGGTAGCCATAATCTTGCCTGACCACGTACAACATCATATCTAAGCCAGCCGCTGAGCCTGCCGAGGTGAGGATATTGCCATCTTCGATATAGATGGAAGTTGGTGATACCCGCAGATTTGGGTATCGCTCAGACAGTAAGTTGGAGTGGTGCCAGTGGGTGGTAACGGCTCGACCGTTCAGCAGCCCAGCGGCCGCTAACACAAATGCGCCGGTACAGATGCTACAGATCCGCGCGTTTCGTTGGTGCGCCCGTTTTAAGGCCTTGAGCAATGCCTCCGGAGGTTGCTCGTTCACATCTCGCCAGCCGGGCAGGATAATGGTATCGGCCTGGTCGAGGATCTCGGGGCCGTGTTCAAAGGTGACCGACACGCCGCCCACTGCGTCCACCGTGCTTGATTCGATACCGCAAACCTTAAAATCGTACCAATCGACATTCAGCTCGGGCCGCTCCAGACCAAAGATCTCGACGGCGCAACCAAACTCAAATGTTCTCAGTGATTCGTATCCCAGTAAAACAACACTGTGCCGTGACGAGGTGGCAGGATCTTGCGGCATTTTGTCCCTATTCAATCTGTTACGAGCATCACCTTGTTTATAACATTTTTATAGATAAACAGATACGGACAGTTTCTCCCCCCATGAAAGTCGCACTAGTCAATCCCCAAACCGAAACTCGAAGCATGCGCGAGCTTTATGATCATCATGAAAATCATGCACTTGCCTTGCTTCATGCGCAGTTAGAACAGCACCTACATCAATGTGAAACCATCGACCTGCGGGTCGACTCGTTAAGCGAGCGAGATGCCGCACAGCAGATTATGGCGGGCCACTTCGATTTGGTCGTGTTTAGCGTCAACTACGCGACCATGTCATCGGCCCTGCTGATCAGTGGAATCATTTGCCTCGAAGCGGCACATAAGCCAGTGATTGCCCTCGGCGGCGAACATGCCAGCTACCAGAATATCGAGATTATGGAGACTTACCCCCATATCGATGTCATCTGCCACGGAGAGGGTGAAGCCACCCTGCTGCAACTGGCCAATGCCTTGGAAGAAGAGATCCCGCTTGAGTCGGTACTCGGCATCACCTATCGACGCGCAGATAAAGTGGTTGAGGCAGAGCCCCAGCCGCCCATCAGCGAACTCGACATCCTTCCCTTTGCCGATCATCACGTTGCCCAACGCGCCATAAGCAAAGGCAAATGCGTCGAGATTGGCATTATGACCAAGCGCGGCTGCCCCTATCCGTGTAGCTTTTGCAATGCCCAGCGCTTTTTAGGGAATGGGAATACCGGGGTTCGCGATCGCAGCCCCGAGAGCGTGGTGGAAGAGATTGAGCAACTGGCGCCGCTGGTCAAACAAACAGGCCAGTTCTTGAGGATCTACGACGCGACCTTAGTCACCCCTTCAAACACCGATCGAAAGTGGTTTAATCAATTCTGCGATCTGATGGAAGCGAAACAGCTGCGGGTGCCCATGGACGCCTTTATTCGCACCGACAGTTTCAACCTCAGTAAAGAGAAAGACCGGGCGTTTCTGGAGCGTCTGAGAGGCGTTGGCTTAATTAGCACTTACTTAGGCCTAGAGGCCGGTGATGACCAGCAGTTGGAGTTGTACAACAAGAAAACCAACGCTGAGACATCGGAGGGGAAATATCACTACCTGCGGAGCTTGGGGATGTCCGGCTCGTCCAACGGCATCATCAACTTCTTCCAAGGCTCGACCATTGACCAGCTAAAAACCAACGCGGCGTTTTTATCGCGGGTGGGGATGGCGACCTTCTGGAATTTTCTCTCAAGGGCGGAGACCTTGCCCGGAATAGAGATGAACAAATCAACCAAACAGCAGCCACGAAAGAACCTCTGGGATGTCAGCAACTATCAGTTTGAGGATAGACGGGTACATCATCTCTATGAGGCGCTATATAGCATTGGCAATCAGCATTACTTCGTTCGCTATGAAGACCGGATCGCCCGGCGGATCCGCGACAACATTCGCATCAAAAACTTCTACCAAGGTTATCTTGGATACTCGGAACAAGAGCAAGCATTCGATGACCACATCCAAACGCTACAGTCGTTCACGGTGGAGTTTGTGCTGGCCCAGATAGAGAACGTCAGCCTGGAGAACGCCTTTGTTCCCAACCCGAGGGACATCCGTAACTACGTTGCGAAGATGAACGAGGGACTTGCCTTTATTGCCGACCACTACCGAGAGTACATCTAATGAATACCTCAACCTATATCAAGCTGAGCCTTTCAGCCTTCTTCTGGGGAGGGTCGGCCATCGCAGGTAAAATTGCGATGCAGACCTTCTCTGTTTCACTGGTGACCATGTTGCGCTTTAGCATCGCCGCACTGGCACTGTTGGTTCTGTATCGCCGGCAAATCAAGGCCTATGCCATGCCTGCCAAGCAACACCTGAGGGTAGCGTTCACCGCGTTTTTCGGAATTACCGCCTGTTACTACTTCTACTTTGGCGGGCTTAAGCTCTCCAGTGCCTTTAACGCCGGTATTATCGAGGCAACCATTCCTTGCCTGACTCTGTTTATTGCCACCTGCAGCGGCAAGCGAGAACGGCTTACCAAGGTGATTGGCTTCTTAGCCGCCTATATCGGCGTTATCTACATCGTGTTTGAGGGTAAGCTGGAGAACTTACTGACCATTGAGTATTCGGTGGGGGACCTGCTGCTGCTGTTTAGCACCTTCTGTTTCGCCATCTACAACATCTTGGTTGAACGCAACAAGCGAGACACCCCGAACACCCTGTTTATGTTCTACATCTTCTTCTACGGCAGTTTGCTGTTGCTCCCTTGGCCAGTGATCGATTGGATGGTGGCCGGAAATAGCATGCTCCTGCAGCCGATAGAATTCGATGCCATCATCGCGGTACTGTTTATGGCGATGGGCGGCTCGGTTATCGCCTACCTGTTTTTCAACCAAGCGATCTCGGTGGTCGGCGCCGCCAGCGCTTCATCGTTTATTAACTTGGTGCCGGTGATCACGGTGTTCTTGTCGGTGGCGTATTTGGGAGAGGATATATCGGTGAGTCAGTGGACTGGATCGCTGATCATTTTTATCGGTGTTGCGGTATCGAATTACGAGCCCAAGCGTGAGCGCTCCTCCCCGACTCCGATGGTCAGTGAGCAGGTTGAGTAAGCGGTCTTCCTACGTCAGATAGTAAAAACGCGACATCAGATGTCGCGTTTTTTATTGAATCGCAGCGGTTAAAACCGGGCTAGACCTTGGAGATGGCAATCCGCTGACGGATCCGCGCTTCCAGCTCGTCAACCAGCTTGTCGTTATCGAAGCGCTCTTTTTGGCGCACGCCGTCGATGTAGAAGCCGCTCTTGCGGTTACTGCCGGTAATGCCCATATCAGAGATCAGTGCCTCACCCGGGCCATTAACTACACAACCGATAATCGATACATCCATTGGCGTCACGATATCTTCCAGTCGCTGCTCCAGCTCGTTCACGGTAGAAATCACGTCGAACTCTTGGCGTGAGCAACTTGGGCAAGCGATAAAGTTGATGCCGCGCGAGCGGATACGCAGTGATTTGAGGATGTCGAAGCCAACCTTGATCTCTTCCACCGGATCGGCCGCCAGCGACACCCGCAGGGTATCGCCAATGCCTTGTGCCAGTAGCATGCCTAAGCCCACCGAGGATTTCACCGAGCCGCTGCGCAGTCCGCCCGCTTCGGTGATGCCAAGGTGTAATGGCTGGTCAATCTTTTGCGCCAGTTGCTGGTAAGCGCCTACCGCGAGGAACACATCGGAGGCCTTTACGCTGACCTTAAACTGGTCGAAGTCGAGACGGTCGAGGATGTCCACATGGCGCATCGCTGATTCAACCAGGGCCTCAGGAGTCGGTTCACCGTACTTTTCCTGCAGGTCCTTTTCCAAGGAGCCGCCATTTACCCCGATGCGGATCGGGATATTGCGCTCTTTGGCAGCATCAACCACCGCGCGAATGCGGTCTTCGCGACCGATATTGCCGGGGTTGATCCGCAGACAGTCCGCGCCGTACTCCGCTACTTTAAGGGCGATGCGGTAATCAAAGTGGATATCGGCCACCAAAGGGATATCAATCTGCGATTTGATCTCTTTGAAGCACTCGGCGGCTTCCATGGTGGGTACCGAAACACGCACGATATCACCGCCCACCGCAGCGATACGCTGGATCTGCGCCACGGTGGCGTCGATATCGGTGGTGCGGGTATTGGTCATGGACTGCACCGTAATCGGCGCATCGCCGCCGACCGGCACATTGCCGACCATAATCTGGGTGGATTTACGGCGTTTGATTGGACTTTCTTGCTGCATGTTAAATCTTCACTACCCTACTCAGGGATTTGCATTCTAACGACTCGACCAGGAGTATAAGAAGAAAGGTCGACGCTTTCACCTTGATAAGAAATACTTACCCCAGCCACTGTACCCAGAACCAGACGAAACGGCGCTTGGCCTTCTAAGGTCAGCTCACGTCCGGGCTTCATGCCGCCGATAATCAGGCGTTTCTCGTTGGCGTCGTAAACCTCTAGCCAGCACTCTTGCTCGAAGGCTAAGCCCAACACGGCTGCGTCACTAGCGGGCTCAGATTCACTCACCGGGCTTGCTACCGATTCAGTAACTGCGACGGCTTGTGGTTCACTTTCTGGTAAGGCAATGGGCTGTACGATTTCTGGTGTAGTCTCTGCCACGGGCGTGGAAGCAGGCGCGCTCTCAACGGCAGGCGTTTCAACCGACGGAGTGACAACGGGTGCGACTACGGATTGTGGCTCAGGGCTTTCAGGCAGTTGCACTGGAACGGGCTCTTCAGTTGGCGCATCGGCGCTTGTTTCATCAGCAGTTGTTTCAGGGCTTGTCGAGTTAGCAAACTCGGCGGCAACCGGCGCGGCAGGCTCTGCTTGCTGCTCTTGGATAACAATCTCTTGCTGATGAAGTTGCTCGTTCAGTGCCTGCTCTTGCTCGGGGCTCAATGGCGGGGTTAAGAACTGGTACTTGCCATGTTCTTGCCACCACCACATCACTAGCAGCGCGAAGATGCCGATACCAATCAGGTAGCTGACACGCATCAGGCGGCTATCGTTGTTCTTTTGTTTGATCTTCTTCGAGAAGCTTTGCAGTTCGGTAGCGGTATCGGCTGAATCACTGCTCTGGGCATAGCTGTCGAGAATGCTCTGCTCGTCCAGCTCTACCAAGCGGGCATAGGCGCGCAGGTAGCCCTTGATAAAGGTGGTGGACAGGCCGCTCTCGTAGCTATCGCCTTCAATGTCTTTGACCACTTGTAGGCGCAGTTTCAGGGCGTCGGCCACCTGCTCCTGACTCAGATTGGCGGCAACACGGGCTTCCTGGAGCAATTGTCCAGGGCTGGGCACAGTGTGTTCTTCGCTATTCTCTTCTGGAGCGGATTTCGTGTTAGTACTCATTAGCTATATATCGTTTTGTTTGAATTGCGTTGGGGAAACGCTGTTGTAGTTCCATCCCCCAGCGAGCTTCCGCAGCAAAATTGTCCGCACCGTTTTCCAGTAGGACCCAAGCGAACAGGCTACGCGGAGTCTGCTCGGCAATACTATCATACCGCTCTAAATAAACACGGGCTTGGGAGAATTTATTTTGCGCAATCAGGATCTCGCTGGCACCGAGTAACGAGGCTGGACGATTGAGGTTATAGGCCAAGGCGGCATTGAAATACGCCAGCGCCTTATCGGGCTCTCCCTGACGGCTGGCACATAGGCCAGCGTTCTCATTGGTGGAGGCAACTTCGATGTAATCCGGGTTGCTCAGGGCTTGGTTAAACAGCTTCTCGGCGCGCTCAAAATCGCCATGCTGGCAGAGCATCACGCCGTAGTTATTCATCACATCGCCATCGCGGGGGCTCAAGCTAAGCGCTTGCTGATAGGCAGCCTCTGCGCGCTCGCGCTGACCTACTTGGTTGAAGAAAAAGCCTTGGGCCACATAGACATCGACCAAGCGCGGTGCCAGTTGCAGAGCTAGATCGAGGTTACGGCGAGCTTGCTCAGCATCACCGGCTTCCAGGTAGCGCAGCGCCAAGCTCACCCGGGTTTTAGCCGCAGCTTCTTTGTCGACCGTGGTTCCAACGTCGTTGCGCTGTTGCCCATTGACCCGGGTTTCGGTTACGCAGGCAGATAGCCCTAACACACATGTCACCAGTAACAGCGCTGGTGCAGACACTCGCAGCATGACCCATCCTTGTTCTCAAGCGATATGTCTAAGTTGCTGTCAAATGGTCAAAAATGCAAACTTTTCTATTGAACGTTGACCGAAATTGCTCGCTCGGCCAAGCGTTTTTTCATGGTGCGCTTGGTACGGTCAACCACATCGCCAGCCAATTGGCCACAGGCCGCATCGATATCATCGCCACGGGTCTTACGCACCACCACGGTAAAACCGTACTCCATAAGTACCTTGCTGAAGCGGTCAATACGACTATTGCTTGGCTTGCCATAGGGTGAACCCGGATAAGGGTTAAATGGGATCAGGTTGATCTTACATGGGGTATTACGCAGAGTTTGCGCCAGCTCGTGGGCCTGCTCCATCGAATCATTGAGATGGTCTAGCAGTACATACTCAACGGTGACCTTGCCTCGGTTGGCATTGGACTTGGTCATGTAGTTGCGCACTGAATCGAGGAAGCAGTCGATGTTGTACTTGTCGTTAATCGGCATGATTTCGCTGCGCAGCTTGTCATTCGGCGCGTGCAGTGAGATGGCCAGTGCAACGTCAATCATATCACCCAGTTTGTCTAGCGCAGGTACCACCCCAGAGGTGCTCAGGGTCACCCGGCGCTTGCTCAGACCAAAGCCAAGGTCTTCCATCATCAGTTCCATCGCTGGAACCACGTTCGCGAGGTTGAGCAAAGGCTCACCCATGCCCATCATCACCACATTGGTGATCGGGCGATTCATGCCGTCTTTCTGGAAGCCAATCACCGAGGCGGCACGCCATACCTGACCGATGATCTGCGATACTGTCAGGTTGCGGTTAAAGCCTTGTTGGGCGGTCGAACAGAACTTACACTCCAGCGCGCAACCCACCTGAGAAGACACACACAGGGTGGCGCGGTCTTTCTCGGGGATATAGACGGTTTCGATCTCTTGGCCGTGGACCATCATCGCCCACTTAATCGTGCCATCGGCAGAGCGTTGCTCTTGAGAGATCTCAGGCGCAACAATCTCAGCAACCTGCTTAAGCTTGCCGCGCAGCGCCTTGTTGACGTTGGTCATTTCGTCGAAGTCAGACACGCCATAGTGATAGATCCACTTCATCACTTGATCGGCACGGAATGGCTTTTCTCCCAGTTCCTGGAAAAATGCGCGCATCGCTTTGCGATTCAAGTCGAGTAAGTTGGTTTTCTTGTCACTCATGGCAGACCTCAGTTTCAACCGATTTAAAAATGGCGGCGAATTGTACAAGTTATCGTGGTCGCTTGCCAGCCCTCGCCCCAGCTAAGTCTAGTTTAGGCTGTAAAGCCTTCGTATTGGGCAGTTTTATCGGTGCGCTAGAAACAACAAAGCCGGGAAATCCCGGCTTTGTTTAACTAAATGTCTTAGGGACGTGGACAGAGCTCATCGTCGCTAAAGAAGTAGGCAATCTCACGCGAGGCGGACTGCGGTGAGTCTGAGCCATGGGTGCCGTTGGCGGGCATTACGCTGCCAAAGTCGCCCCGCAGGCTGCCCGCAGGTGCTTTTTCCGGGTCGGTGGGGCCCAGCAAATCGCGGTGATGTTGCACCGCATTCTCACCTTCGAGCACCGATACCATGATCGGTCCCGACATCATAAAGTCCTTCAGGCGAGGGTAGAAATCCTTGCCTTCGTGTTCGGCGTAAAACCCTGCCGCCTGCTCTTCACTGAGCTGCACCATCTTCGCGGCTACCACTTTGAGCCCAGCTTGCTCAAAACGCTGGTAGATTTCACCAATGACATTGTTGGCAACGGCATCCGGTTTAATGATTGAGAAGGTCCGTTCAATGGCCATACACGCTCCCTAATTAACTGACTACGTTTTTGTTATCGATTTGTTTTAGATATTAAATTAGCTGTAATCAGTTAACAAGCGCGCAATGGTTCTCACGCCATGGCCTTTGCCGCCGGTCGCCCACAGTGCGTTGCCGGATTTCTGGTAAGAGCCTGACAGATCGAAATGCAACCAGTTCTGTTTATGTTCACCAACAAACTTAGACAAGAAGGCTGCTGCAGTGGATGCACCCGCCATACCTTCGCCCGAGTGGATATTGGCGACATCGGCAAAGGCAGAGCCAATTTGGCCAACATGGAACTCTTCCAGCGGCAGTTGCCAGGCTTTCTCGTGTTCGCTGTGCGCAGCGCTTACCGCTTGCTGGGCCAGCTCGAAGTTAAAGCCAAACACCGCATTGTAGTCGCGCCCCAGCGCAAACTTGGCAGCGCCGGTTAGGGTAGCCGCATCAATTAGCAGCCCCGGTTTCTCTTCACAGGCAGCAATCAGGCCATCGGCCAGCACCAAGCGACCTTCGGCATCGGTGTTCAGCACTTCCACGGTCACGCCGTTTTTGTAGGTGATCACATCACCTAACTTGTAAGCCTCACCAGATACCAGGTTCTCGGCGCAGCATAGGTATAGCTTCACCCGCTTATTCAGACCACGCGCAATCGCCAGACCCAAGGCACCGGTAACGGTGGCCGCGCCGCCCATATCGCTTTTCATCACCGACATGCCATCAGAGGGCTTCAGGCTATAACCGCCGGAGTCAAAGGTAATGCCTTTGCCCACGAGCGCAATATCCACCGGCGCATCGACTTTGCCAGTCGGGTTGAAATCCAGTTGTAGCATCGCTGGCGGACGAGCACTGCCCTTACCCACCTGATAGCAACCGACCCAACCGTGCTCAAGCAGCGCCTCACCGCTAATCACTTGATAAGACACCGCATCGCCGCCCAGTTCGCTTAAGAACTCCGCCGCAGATTGGCATAGGGTTTCCGGGTAGATCTCGGCAGGTCCACGGTTAATCGCCTGGCGAGTCCAGTCGCTGGCTGCTTTTAGCTGGGTAAACACCGCCAGCTCAGCCTCATCTAACTCTGGCAGGCCAAGCTGGTTGTTCAGCTTGGCGTTGTAATAGCCTTGGTGGAAGGCAAACACCTTCTCGGCATCCCAATCGCTGCCAGAGAGTGACAACTCAGCCAAGCCCTGAGCATCGAGCTTACGACCGGCCTTCTGGATTTGCTGCTCAATCGACTGGTCGTTTTTAAGATGGATGTGCGCTTGGTTGCCATCAAAGGTGACCAGCGCGCCTTTGCCCCAATGGGCCGGAGCGGGATCGAAGGTTAACGAAACCTGCAGGGTATCTGACATGGGCTTTCCTTAGAATACGGTAACTATAGGGTGCTGGCGTTTAGCGACTAATCGCGCTCATCCTGCCAGGCAAGAATAATGGCTTCGAGGATCCGCTCGTTACTTTTCTCAGGATCATCTGCAAAATCGGGGAGTTGGCAGATCCAGCTATGCAGGTCAGTAAAGCGCAGCTGCATGGGATCTTGGTCGGGATAAGCCTCTGCCAGTTCGATGGCAATGTCTTGAATATCGGTCCAACGTAGGGACATAACTTACCTCCGTGTGAAAGTGGAGAAGCGGGAGTGGTCCTCCCGCATAGACTCTGTAACTTAGTGGTTCTCCGACACCTGATTTAAAGTGTACTTAGGGATCTCAACCACCAAATCTTCGTCGGCGACTTTCGCCTGACAGCCAAGGCGTGACTCGGGCTCGAGACCCCACGCCTTATCCAGCATATCATCTTCCAGCTCGTCGCTCTCTTCCAGTGAATCGAAGCCTTCACGCACGATCACGTGGCAGGTGGTGCAGGCGCACGATTTCTCACATGCGTGCTCAATCTCAATACCCTCGCGCAGTGCCACGTCCAGTACGGTTTCACCTTCGTTGGCATCGATAGCAGCGCCCTCTGGGCACAGCTCTTCATGAGGCAAGAATACAATTTTTGGCATACTACAGTCCTTCCACGCTTTGCCCTTTCAAGGCTTGTTTAATTGAGTTGTCCATGCGGCGAGCGGCAAACTCTTGGCTTTGCTGATCAAGCGTCTTAATCGCCTGCTCGATGGCAGCTACATCATCTTTCGCCGCCACGTTTGCCAAGGCTTGCATAGCCTGCTCGATAAGGGTGCGCTCATCGGCCGCCAGCAGGGTTTCGCCGTCAGCGTCCAGCGCCGCGGTCATATTTTCGATAAAGCGCGAGGCTTCCACCTGCTGCTCACGTAGCATACGCATGCTGATATCGTCTTTGGCATGGGTAATCGAATCTTTGAGCATACGGGTGACTTCGTCATCTTCCAGCCCGTAAGAAGGCTTCACCTGTACCGAAGCTTGCGCGCCGGTCTCTTTCTCCATGGCGGTCACCGACAGCAGCCCATCGGCATCAACCTGGAAGGTCACACGAATATGCGCAGCGCCCGCCGCCAAAGGCGGAATATCGCGCAGGGTAAAGCGCGCCAGAGAGCGACAATCGTCAACCAGCTCACGCTCGCCTTGCAGCACGTGGATCGCCATTGCGGTTTGGCCATCTTTGAAGGTGGTGAACTCTTGAGCGCGCGCCACCGGGATGGTGGTGTTACGCGGTATCACCTTCTCCACCAAGCCACCCATGGTTTCAATACCCAGCGACAGAGGAGTCACATCCAGTAGCAGAAGCTCACCGTCTTTTTTATTACCCACCAAGATATCGGCTTGCAGCGCCGCCCCAATGGCGACCACCTGATCCGGGTCGATGGATGTTAGCGGCTGTTGGCCAAAGAAACTGGCCACGTCCTCGCGCACCTTAGGTACCCGAGTCGAACCGCCAACCATAACCACTTCGCCGACCTCGTCTTGAGCAATCCCGGCATCACGCAGCGCACGGCGACAAGCGCGGATAGAGCGTTGCACCAGCGGGGCAACCAGCTCATCAAACTGGCTACGGCTTAGATCGCCACGCCACTGATAGCCGTGGCTATCAAGCACAATCTCGGTGCTATCTCTATCGCTTAACGCAACTTTGGCGGCGGTGGCTAGGCTATAGAGCTGGCGCACCAATTGGCTGTCAGCGAGATCGCTGATACCCGCTTGCTGTTGCAACCAGCCAACAATCGCCGCGTCGAAGTCATCGCCGCCAAGGGCGGAGTCGCCGCCGGTTGCCAGTACTTCAAACACACCTTTGGACAGGCGCAGAATCGAGATATCGAAGGTGCCGCCGCCAAGGTCGTAGACCGCAATCACGCCTTCATCGCCACTATCCAGACCATAGGCAATGGCTGCGGCGGTGGGCTCGTTGAGCAAACGCAACACATGCAGACCCGCTAGCTGGGCGGCGTCTTTGGTGCCTTGGCGCTGGGCATCATCGAAGTAGGCCGGAACGGTAATCACTACTCCGTCAGGCTCACTTTGCAGGCTCTCGCTCGCACGGGCCGCCAAGGATTTTAGGATCTCAGCAGAAACCTGAATCGGGTTCACTGGGCCTGCCACGGTTTCAATCAGTGGCGAGTCTTGCTCAGCAAAGCGATAAGGCAGGTGAGACTGGTCAACATCGGCCAGCTTTTTACCGAGCAGACGTTTAACCGAGGTGATGGTGTTGTGCGAGTCGCTGATGCGGTGCTCGGCGGCCTCAAGGCCAACCGTGACCGCATCGGCTTGATAACGCACTACCGAGGGAACCAGCAGGTTACCGTTGGCATCGGGCAGCACTTTCGCACTGCCACTGCGTACGGTGGCAACCAATGAGTTGGTGGTACCCAGATCGATACCCACAGCCAGTTTGTGCTGATGCGGCGCCGCTGACTGACCCGGCTCAGCAATTTGGAGTAATGCCATAGCGATTAAAAATCTAGAAGTTGTTCTTCAGCTTGCTGCAACTGCTGCTCAAGCCGAGCGTAAAATTTAAGCTTGCGCACGATATCGCCCGCCTGCTGATAATGGCCTTCATTGTAGGCGCTTTCGAAGTCATCACTCAAGCTGCGTCGGTCTTTGTTTAAACGCGCCGCAAGTTTATCGATAGCGTCTTCGGGGTCGGCAGCTGCCTGTAAGCCCTCAAGCTGCTCACGCAGCTCCATTTGCAGCATCAAAAACTCGACGTCACTAACGGTTTGCTGCTCGCCTGCCAGCTCAATGCCTTGCAGGCTAAGCAGGTATTGAGCACGATTGAGTGGTGCTTTAAGGGTCTGGTAAGCATCGTTAATTTGCGCTGCGCGCTGCATGGCAATGGCCTGAGCCTGAGCGCTTTCGCCGGCAAACTTATCGGGGTGGAACTGGCTTTGAAGGGTGCGGTAGCGACCAGCTAAATCGCTAAGATCCAGCTGGTAGCTTGGAGTGAGTGAGAACAGCTCGAAGTAGTTCATTAAATGTTGAAACTCTCGCCGCAACCGCACTCATCTTTGATGTTAGGGTTGTTAAAGGCGAAGCCTTCATTGAGCCCTTCTTTAACAAAATCCAGCTCGGTGCCGTCGAGGTAAGCCAGGCTTTTCTCGTCGACAATCACCTTCACGCCGAAGCTGTCGAACAAGATATCGTCGCCCGCCACTTCATCGACAAACTCCAACACATAGGCCATACCTGAGCAGCCGGAGGTTTTCACCCCCAAGCGCACGCCAATCCCTGAACCGCGATTTTGCAGAAACTGACTGACATGATTTGCAGCCGCTTGGGTGAGTGTTACAGCCATGCTTACCTCTTAATATTTAGGCGTTTTTCTTTTTGTAATCGGCAATTGCCGCCTTGATAGCATCTTCTGCCAGAATCGAGCAGTGGATCTTCACAGGTGGCAGAGCCAGCTCTTCGGCAATTTCAGTGTTCTTAAGCTCTGATGCTTGATCCAGCGTCTTACCCTTAACCCACTCGGTAACCAGTGAGCTAGATGCAATCGCAGAACCGCAGCCGTAGGTCTTGAATTTGGCATCTTCAATTACGCCGTCATCACCTACTTTAAGTTGCAGCTTCATCACATCACCACAAGCCGGTGCACCCACCATGCCGGTGCCGATATGGGCATCGTCTTTGTCTTCGAAGGAACCTACGTTACGTGGGTTCTCGTAATGGTCAATAACCTTGTCGCTGTAAGCCATAATCTCTCTCCAAATACCGTTTTAGTGATGGGCCCACTCGACCTTGCTCAGATCTACGCCGTCTTTAAACATATCCCATAGCGGAGACATCTCACGCAAACGGGCAATACCTTCGTGGATTACTTTCACTGCATAATCCACTTCTTCTTCGGTGGTAAAGCGACCGAAGGAGAATCGAATTGAGCTGTGTGCCAGTTCGTCATTCATACCCAGTGCACGCAGCACGTATGATGGCTCCAGGCTGGCAGAGGTACAGGCTGAACCCGAGCTGACCGCCAAGTCTTTGAGCGCCATCATCAGCGACTCGCCTTCAACATAGTTGAAGCTCACGTTTAGGTTGTGCACCACGCGCTGCTCCATATCACCATTTACGTAGGTCTCTTCTACGTCTTTGATGCCATTCCAGAAGCGGTCGCGTAGCGAGCGAATGCGGGCATTCTCTTCCGCCATCTCTTGCTTGGCGAGGGCAAAGGCTTCGCCCATGCCAACGATTTGGTGAGTCGGCAGGGTACCTGAACGCATACCACGCTCATGGCCGCCACCGTGCATTTGCGCTTCGAGGCGGATACGCGGTTTGCGCTGTACATACAGGGCGCCAATACCTTTCGGGCCATAAACTTTGTGAGCAGAGAAGGACATCATGTCCACAGGCAGCGCCTGCAGGTCAATCTCAATCTTGCCTGCGCTTTGCGCGGCATCAACGTGGAACAAAATCTTCTTGCTGCGGCACAACTCGCCGATGGCTTGAATGTCTTGGATAACACCGATCTCGTTGTTCACGTGCATGATGCTAACCAGTACGGTTTCATCGCGCAGCGCGGATTCCAACTTGGCTAGGTCGATAATGCCGTTGGTCTCAGGCTCCAAGTACGTTACCTCGTAACCTTCACGCTCCAGCTGACGGCAGGTGTCTAGCACAGCTTTGTGCTCGGTCTTGCTGGTGATGATGTGCTTGCCCTTCTTACCATAGAAGTTGGCCGCACCTTTGATGGCGAGGTTGTTAGATTCGGTCGCGCCAGAGGTAAACACGATTTCGCGAGGGTCGGCGTTCACCAGATCCGCGATTTGGTTGCGCGCGATATCTACCGCTTCTTCGGCCTGCCAGCCAAAGCGGTGAGAGCGAGATGCCGGGTTGCCGTATACCCCGTCAACGCTGAGGTATTGCATCATCTTCTCAGCAACCCGAGGGTCCACGGGAGTGGTCGCAGAGTAATCCAGATAAATTGGCAGTTTCATTACTTTCTCCGTTACTGTCGAGACAGCCCAGCTTATAAACTAATTCTTATGGTATCACCGCCTTGCTGGCGACGATCTTGATTCTGCGCGATGCTAACGATTTGGCGCTCACGCATCAGCTCACCCAAGGTGATGCCATCCAGGAAATCGGCAATGCGCTCACTGAGGTCATTCCACAGCGAGTGGGTCAGGCATGGCTTGCCGCCTTGGCAATCGGCATTGCCGTGACAGCGGGTTGCATCGATGGACTCGTCCACTGCGTGGATCACCATGCCTACAGCGATATCATCAGCTTCCATCCCCAAGCGGTAACCGCCACCGGGGCCACGCACACTGCTCACCAAGCCTTGCTTTCGCAGGCGGGCAAACAATTGCTCCAGATAAGAGAGTGAGATACCTTGGCGCTCTGAAATGTCCGCCAGCGGAACCGGGCCTTCACTCATGTGAAGCGCCACGTCGAGCATTGCTGTCACCGCGTAGCGGCCTTTTGAAGTCAAGCGCATAGTTGAACCTTGTCAGCTTCCATTTAGCAAAATTCTGTCATACCTGACTATTTTGGTCAAGTATTAAACCCGACTATTTTACTCAGGTTTATCCTTCGCTTTATTGGCTAGCTCAATCTGCTTATCGACCGAGGTCAGGATGCCACGCATAATGTTGAGCTCCTGTTTATCCATACGGATGCGATTGAACATTCGACGAAGCTTGTCCATCACTTTTCCCGGATGCGGTTTGATAATAAACCCAGTGTCGGTGATACAGCGCTCGAGATGCTGGTAGTACAGCTCGAGATCGTCGACCAGCGGGTATTCTTCTTCGCGCTTTGGGTGTTGCTCGAGGCTGGCCATGCGCACTTCATAACACAATATTTGGACGGCCATCGCCAAATTCAAGGAGCTGTATTCAGGATTTGCCGGTACGCACACATGGTAGTGGCATTGCTGCAGCTCTTGGTTGGTCAGGCCGGTACGTTCACGGCCAAACACTAGGGCGACTTCGCCGCTTTGCCCTTCTTCTGCCAGCTTTTGGCCCGCTTCGCGGCCATCCAGCATTGGCCAGTCCAAGGTTCGGGAGCGCGCGGAGGTACCTACTACCAACTGACAGTTGCCAATCGCCTGATGCAGCTCATCGACTACCACCGCATTGGCCAGCACATCGGATGCGCCAGCGGCTAAGGCCACCGATTTTCCATCCACTTCGCACTGCGGATCCACCAGATAGAGCTTGGAGATACCCATGGTTTTCATGGCGCGCGCTGCTGAGCCGATATTGCCTGAATGGCTGGTACCTACCAATACCACCCTAACCTTGTCTAACATTAAAAACCTCAAGGGAAAATAAACGCGCGGATTGTAGCATACCTAGCCAAGCGGTCGAGAATTATGTAATCGCCGATTGTCTTTGCTGAAGCTTTGCTTTATACTCCGCCGTCCAAAATTTAGGCAGTTCTTTTCACAAATTGGTGGTATCTATGCATCCGATGCTAAACATCGCAGTTCGTGCTGCGCGCAATGCCGGTAAGGTAATTACTCGTGCCTACGAGCAACTCGACAAAGTTGAGACTATGGCGAAAAGCGCCAATGACTACGTAACCAACGTAGACAAGGCCGCTGAACAAGCGATTATCGAAACCATCCTTAAGTCTTACCCAGACCACAGCATCATCGCTGAAGAGAGCGGTATGGTGGAAGGCAAGGACAACGACTACCAGTGGATTATCGATCCACTCGACGGTACCACCAACTTCATCAAAGGTATTCCACACTTTGCTATCTCTGTTGCGCTGCGCGTAAAAGGCCGCACCGAGCACGGCGTGGTTTACGATCCGCTGCGCAACGAGCTGTTCTCAGCAAGCCGTGGCCAAGGCGCCCAGCTAAACGACTACCGCCTGCGCACCAGCGCTGCCAAAGAGCTAGATGGCGCCCTTCTGGCGACCGGTTTCCCATTCAAGCGTAAGCACTACATGGAAAGCTACCTGGCAATGTTCGCAGCCTTGTTTAACCAATGTGGTGACATGCGCCGCGCTGGCTCGGCCGCGCTGGATCTAGCCTATGTTGCCGCTGGCCGTCACGACGGTTTCTGGGAGATGGGTCTTAAGCCTTGGGACTTAGCTGCTGGTGAGCTGATTGCCCGTGAAGCTGGTGCTATCGTAACCGACTTCGCCGGTGGCAGCGATGTATACCGCGCCGGTGACATCGTATGCGGTAACCCGAAAGTGGTTAAAGGCATGCTGTCAGTGATGCGCCCTCACCTGCCGGATTCAATGAAGGGCTAAGTGCCACTCATTGGGACAGAAAAGCCAGCATCGTGCTGGCTTTTTTTGTGCGCAAAAATCGCATCAGGCGAGTTCGCTGATAGGGCTAGTTGCAGAGGCTACTCCGCGCCCAAATCAAAATCATTGCCTTTGAGCTCGGCCCGCTCCAGACTCAGCTCCAAAAACGCAATACGCTTGGCGAATTCACCCAGCAACTGATCCTTGGCATCCAACAAACCGAGCAACTCGGCCGGCTCGCGCCATTCCGGAAAGCCACCTTCTTGAGCGGCCACATCAAAGGCCTCTTGCGCTTCGCTCTGCTCAGTGAAGTAATGAGTGCGCTCGTCTAAATCCCATGCATAAATCAGCATGTGCTACTCCTCAATGGGATAACCGGCTTCGCGCCAGCCACGTATCCCGCCATCCATGGATATCACTTGGGTATAACCCATTTTGACTAGGTTGTCAGCACTGAGCGCCGAGCGGAAACCACCGCCACAGTAGATCACCAGCTTGGTGTCTGTTGCCGGGAAACGCTGCTCAACATCGCGTTCTAGCACACCACGCCCCATATACTGCGCACCCGGAATACGGCTTTTCTGCCACTCGTCCTGCTCGCGGTTGTCGATAAGCACAAACTCGTCGCCGGCATCCAACCACTGTTTCACCTGATGCACGTCGCACTCTTGGATGTTAGCGCGACACTGATCGACTAGAGCCAAAAACTTGGGGCTATGCTGCATGGAAACTCCCTCTCATAATGACGATGAACTTATACCAATCTGGATAAGTTAATGATCAGATATTGCGCAGGGAAAATCATTGAGGACAAGGAGGCGCTTGCCGTAACTAGTGGACTAATTACAAAAGCGTTGACGCTGTCATCGATGATTTTAACCAGCAAGAATGATCAGTCACTTATGTAGATTGGTATTAAGATAGGCACACAGCGTAACAAGCATTCAAGCGATAGCCAAACAAGGAATCTCTGTTGCTGACAAATCTCGGTAACCAGCTTCACATTGCGGTAATCGGCGCCAGTGGCGGCCTAGGGCAAGCGGTGTGTGAGCTGCTAGAACAGCAGAGCGAGGTGGACAAGGTCCATCGATTTGCCCGCTCGCCTGAACACGCCAATGCGCCTTGTCACCATCTCGACCTTTGTGATGAGTCCAGCATTGCCGACGCAGCTCAATCTCTGCCTGGGCGCAGCCTGCATGCAGTGGTGGTTTGTACTGGCCTGCTGCATAGCGCGGCAATCCAGCCGGAAAAACGCCTCGCCCAAATCAATGGAGATAAGCTCGCTACGCTGTTTGCAGTGAATGCCAGCGGTCCATTGCTTGTGGCCAAGCACTTTATCCCGCTACTCGATAAGTCACACCCCAGCGTATTTATGGCGCTGTCGGCGCGGGTTTCCAGTATCAGCGATAATCGCCTCGGTGGCTGGTATGGCTACCGCATGAGCAAGGCCGCGCTGAATATGGGCCTAAAGAATCTCGCCTTGGAGATGCGCCTGGCGATGCCCAAGTTGTGTGTGATGGGCTATCACCCCGGCACCGTAGACACGCCGCTTTCAGCGCCGTTTAGTGGTAAGGCCTATAAGCGCTTTGAGCCACAGCAAGCAGCAGGATACTTGGTAGAGCAGTTAAATCGCGCTAATCCTGAGCAATCAGGAGGGCTATTTGATTGGCAGGGAGAGGTCATTGAGCCCTAATTCGTCTCTGTGTATGGCACAAAAAAAGCGAGCATACAGCCCGCTTTTTGATGGGTAAACCAAGGCGCTTAGATAAGCGGCTCCTGATCGGCACCTTCTTTCTCGATCTCCTTCGGCATAAAGTCTTCTTTCTTAATGCCCAAGGCCAGTGCCAAGGTACTGGCAACGTAGATCGACGAGTGAGTACCCACCAACACACCAAACAGCAAGGCGATGGCGAAGTTGTGGATCATGTCACCGCCGAGCAAGAACAGCGAGGTCAGTACCAACAAGGTGGTCAACGAGGTCACAATGGTACGGTTGAAGGTTTGCGTCAGTGAGGTATCGATCACCTCTTCAGCATCGCCCTTACGTAGCTTGCGGAAGTTCTCACGGATACGGTCAGATACCACGATGGTATCGTTGAGCGAGTAACCCACTACCGTTAGTAGCGCGGCTACCACGGTTAGGTCGAACTCCAACTGCAACAGCGAGAACAGGCCCAAGGTGGCAATCACGTCGTGCGCCAATGCCAATACCGCGCCCACAGCCATGCGCCACTCAAAGCGCAAGGCAACGTAGAGCAGGATACAACCCAGCGCAGCGATAATCGCCAGACCGCCCTGCTCCGCCAGCTCTTGACCCACTGCCGGACCTACGAACTCGATGCGGCGCATCTCAACCTGTGGGTCGATCTGCTCTTGCAGGATCTCGATAACCTGGTCACCGATGTGGGTGGTTTCCACGCCTTCGCGCGGCATCAGACGCAACATTACTTGGCGTTGTGAGCCAAAGTACTGGGCCACGATGTCAGGGAAGCCTTCCTCGGTCATCACTTCGCGTACCTGATTCAAATCAGCAGGCTGAGAGAACTCAGCCTCGATGACGGTACCGCCGGTGAAATCCAAGCCCCAGTTAATCTTGTTGATTGCCAGCGTGGCGATGGATGCAAGCATCAGCACAACCGACAAGCCGATAAACAGCTTGCGGTGGGCCATGAATGGCACTACACCTTTTGGTCGGAAAATATAAAACAAGGTCGTGCTCCTATATCGAAAGCTTGTCGATGCGCTTGCCACCCCATACCAAGTTCACTACCACGCGGGTACCCACGATTGCGGTGAACATGGAGGTTGCAATACCAATCATCAGGGTTACTGCGAAGCCTTTGATCGCCCCGGTGCCGATGGCAAACAGGATGAACGCAGTAATCAAGGTGGTGATGTTCGCATCAGAGATGGTCGACAGAGCGTTGCTGTAACCGTAGTGAATCGCCTGCTGAGGACTGCGTCCTTCATTGAGCTCTTCACGAATACGCTCGAAGATCAGCACGTTCGCATCTACCGCCATACCAACGGTCAGTACAATACCCGCCATACCCGGCAAGGTCAGGGTTGCCCCCGGGATCATCGACATCACACCGATAATCACACCAACGTTGGCCACCAAGGCAATGTTGGCCACCAGACCAAACTTGCGGTAGTACAGCGGCATAAAGATAAGCAACGCAATCAGGCCACCGACAATCGCCATAAAGCCTTTGTCGATGTTCTCTTGACCCAGGCTTGGGCCTACGGTGCGCTCTTCTACGATTTGAATCGGCGCAATCAATGCACCGGCGCGTAGTAGCAGTGCCAGGTTCTGAGCTTCAGCTGGAGAATCGATGCCGGTAATGCGGAAGCTACGACCCAGGCGAGCCTGAATGGTGGCAACGTTAATCACCTCTTCGTGGCGCTCCAAAATGGCACGGCCATTCTCATCTTCTTCGCCCGTCGGCTTGTACTCGATGAACAGGGTCGCCATCGGCTCGCCAATTGCGTCACGGGTAAAGTTAGCCATCTTGGTGCCGCCTTGGGCATCCAGGCTGATATTTACCTGCGGGCGGCTGTATTCGTCAAAGCCTGACTGTGCGCCCACGATGTGGTCACCGGTCAAGATAACTTGGTTACGCAGAACCACAGGGCTGCCATCGGCGCGGCGCGCCAGCTGCGAACCAACCGGTACACGGCCTTGCAGGGCATCGCGCGGGTCTGCATTGTTATCAACTTGACGGAACTCCAAGGTTGCGGTTGCGCCCAGAATCTCTTTGGCGCGTGCGGTGTCTTGGACACCCGGCAGCTGAACTACAATGCGCTCGGCGCCTTGGCGCTGAACCAGCGGCTCGGCAACACCCAGCTCATTCACACGGTTACGCAAGATGGTGATGTTTTGCTGAACCGCATAGTCGCGGGTCTGCTTGAGGAACTCTTCAGTCATGCTGACGTCGAGGCGCAGGGTATCAGCCACTGAGCTTTCAACAATCTCGTAATCGCGGTAGGTGCGAGTCAGGAAGCGCTCAGCTTGCTTCAACGCTTCTTCGTTGCGGAAGCGGATAACCACTTTATCGCCTTGAATACGCACGCCGGAGTAGCGGATCTTCTCTTCACGCAGCACGCTGCGGAAATCCTGAACCATGCCTTCCATGGTCTTCTCCATGGCGGCATCCATATCGATTTCCATCAGGAAGTGCACACCACCACGCAGGTCGAGGCCAAGCTTAAGTGGGCCAGCGCCCAGCGCTTCCAGCCACCCCGGAGTAGCCGCAGCCAGGTTCAATGCCACCACGTAATCGTTGCCCAAAGACTCAGCCAGCAGGTCACGTACCGGCAGCTGATCAGATTCGTTGCGCAGGCGCACCAGCAGCAGCGAGTCTTCGAAGGCTACCGAACGGTATTCAATGCTATTTTCATCAAGGACGTTGCGAATAGTATCGAGATCAGAAGCTTGAACTTCAGCGCCGCGGGTTGCAGACACTTGTACGGCAGGGTCTTCGCCGTAAAGGTTGGGTAAGGCGTACACAAACCCGATGGCCACGACCAGCGTGACCAACAGGTTCTTCCACCAAGGATAATGGTTTAACAAGGTAAACGTCCCCTGTAGGGTGGAAGATTAGTTAATTGACTTCAGGGTACCCTTCGGCAGAACCGCTGAGATAAAGTCTTTTTTCAGAGTTAGGGTGGTGTCTTCGCTCATGGTCAGCTGGATGTAGTCGCTGTCATCAGCAATCTTGGTGATTTTACCCACCAGACCAGAGGTGGTCAGTACTTCATCACCCTTAGAGAGTGAGCTCATCAGGTTGCGATGCTCTTTGGCACGCTTAGACTGCGGGCGGTAGATCATGAAGTAGAAGATCACCGCAAAAATGGCCATCATGAAAATCATTTCCATACCGCCACCTGCTGGTGCTTCAGCTGCGGCGTGGGCCGAAGAAATAAATAAGCTCATAGCTTCCTCTCTATTAATACAAATATCCAAAGGCTCCCAAAGAGATGGGGCCTTTGGATCAATTTACAAGGCTTATTAGCAATCAAACCAACAGATAATTACCGACATCGGTTGGTAGTGGCTATTAATCAGCCAGTGGCGGCACGTCTTTACCCATTTTCTCGTAAAACTCTGCCACAAAGTCGTCTAATCTACCTTGGGCAATCGCCTCGCGCAAATCTTCCATAAGTCGTTGATAGTGACGCAGGTTATGGATGGTGTTCAGGCGCGCACCCAAGATCTCGTTACACTTGTCGAGATGGTGCAGATAGGCACGGCTGTAGTTCTTACAGGTGTAACAATCACACTCTTTATCCAGCGGGCTGGTGTCCTCACGGTGTTTCGCGTTGCGGATCTTAATTACCCCTCTGAGGTAAACAAGTGGCCGTTGCGCGCATTGCGGGTCGGCATCACACAATCGAACATATCAATACCGCGACGCACGCCTTCTACCAGGTCTTCTGGCTTACCCACGCCCATCAAGTAACGCGGCTTATCTTCCGGTACCTTGTGAGCAATGTAATCCAGAATGCGGTGCATATCTTCTTTCGGTTCGCCCACAGCCAGACCACCGACCGCGTAGCCATCGAAGCCGATATCCACCAGCCCATCAAGGGATACATCTCGCAGGTGCTCATACACGCCACCTTGAATAATGCCGAACAAGGCATTGTTGTTGTCCAGCTCGTCGTGACGCTGGCGCGAGCGCTTGGCCCAGCGCAGTGACATCTGCATCGACTTCTCGGCTTCCTCTTCGGTGGCCGGGTACGGGGTACATTCGTCGAAGATCATCACGATGTCAGAGCCCAGATCGTTCTGGATTTCCATCGACTTCTCGGGCGTGAGGAAGATCTTGTCGCCATTTACCGGATTGCGGAAATGCACGCCTTCTTCGGTGATCTTACGGATATCACCCAGGCTGAATACTTGGAAGCCGCCTGAATCGGTCAGGATTGGGCCCTGCCAGTTCATAAAGTCATGCAGATCGCCATGGGCGCGCATCACCTCTTGGCCCGGACGCAGCCACAGGTGGAAGGTGTTACCCAGCAGGATCTGAGCGCCAGTCTCGGCCACTTCTTCTGGGGTCATGCCCTTTACCGTGCCGTAGGTGCCCACTGGCATAAAAGCGGGGGTTTCAACCACGCCACGATCAAAGATCAGGCGGCCGCGACGGGCTTTACCGTCGGTAGTATCAAGTTGGTATTTCATAGTTGCCTCAGTTCAGAGAAACAGTCTGATAAGGTTAGGCTTCTTTGCGGGTGATAAACATCGCATCACCATAGCTAAAGAAGCGGTATTGCTGTTCAATCGCCGATGTATAGGCGTGAACGATATTATCCTTCCCGGCAAAGGCCGACACCAACATAATCAGGGTCGACTCGGGAAGGTGGAAATTGGTTACCATGGCATCGATAATTTGGAACTGATAGCCCGGGTAGATAAAGATGTCGGTTTCAGAAGCGAAAGCCTGCAGCGGCTCGCCTTTCTTCAATGCCGCTTGTGCTGCGCTCTCCAGTGAGCGAACCGAGGTGGTGCCAACCGCGATAACCCGGCCACCGGCCGCCTTGGTCGCCAACACCTTATCGACCACCTCTTGGCTAACCTCGGCATACTCCGAGTGCATCTGATGCTCTTTAACGTTATCAACGCGGATGGACTGGAAGGTACCCGCCCCAACATGCAGGGTCACAAACGCCAGATCGGCACCCTTCGCTTTGATCTTGGCCAGCAGGCCGTCGTCAAAATGCAGGCCGGCCGTTGGTGCAGCCACAGCTCCCGGCTTCTCGTTGTATACGGTTTGATAACGCTCTTGGTCAGAGTCTTCATCGGGGCGGTCGATATACGGCGGCAACGGCATATGGCCAAAGCGTTCTAATAACTCCAGCACCGTACGCTCATCGTCAAAGCGCAGCTCGAACAGCGCGTCATGACGGGCCAACATGGTGGCGTCGAAGGCATCTTCAATACGCAGCTTAGCACCCTCTTTCGGCGTTTTAGAGCAGCGCACATGGGCCAATACCCGGTGCTCATCGAGCACTCGCTCCACCAGCACTTCCAGCTTGCCACCGGTGGACTTCTGGCCGAACAGGCGCGCCGGGATCACCCGAGTGTTATTAAACACTAGCAGGTCGCCGGGACGCACTTGCTCAAGCAGGTCGGGGAATTGCGCGTGCACTAGCTCGCCACTATTACCATCCAAGCACAACAAGCGGCTATCGGTCCGCTGCTGCTTGGGATATCGGGCGATCAGTTCATCTGGGAGTTCGAAAGAAAAATCGGCTACGCGCATGCCACTTTACCTAGTCAAAAATTAAACCGGGCAAGTTTAGTGACAGCGCGTGGCAATAGCAAGCACAGTCAGTAAATGACTGAACGGGGGTTAGAGCGCCTGTTCCCTAAAGCGTCTCAGCCACAGCAGGCACAGCAATAGCGGCCACCAGAGCAGGCCTGTCGCACCGCCTGAGTCACCACCTGAGTCTCGCAGTTCGCCCGCCTCGCTCGCTGGATAATCGCCAGCTCGCACACCATCTATCCATGAACGCACTACGCCCACATCGGCATAGCCCCCGGGCATCTCGATACAGGCATTGTCGCCCCAGCTAACCAAACCGACTAACTGAAAGCTGCCGGGTGAGCCGAACAATACCGGGCCACCGCTGTCACCGTTGCAGGCGTCACGCTCAGGATGGTAAGCACAGAACATACGATTACTGATTAGCTGCCCTGACCAAAACTCTCTGCATTGTTCAACTGTAATCAAAGGGATCTGCACTTGCTGTAAGCTTGTCGCTGGCGGGCCGCCTCCCGCTATATAGCCAAAGCCGATGACAGTCAGGCTGTCAGCATCTGGAGTGAGTTCTTGGTATATCGAGGCACTTGCCAAGATAGGCAGCTCCAGGTTTCCAGCATAGGGCTCGGACAACTTGAGCAGCGCGTAATCGTAATCGAGGGAGCTATCGTTGTAGCTCTGATGCAAGTAGATCTCGCTGACTAGCAATATCTCCGTATCGATGCGTGCAAAGGTATCTGCCGCAGCAACAACTCCCTCTTCATAAACACAGTGGCCTGCAGTTAACAGCCACTCGTCGGAGATCAACACACCACCACAGGAAGATCCGTCAGCAAAGACCTTAGCAAAAAATGGATAGTCATCTGGATTGGCATCCTCACCACCGACGATTCTTGGCGAGACTTGGGTGCTCTCTGAGGGCTTTTCAGCAGCTTGGCCCACAGCAACGAGTAAACTGAGTGTTAAGCCTATTACGATTCTATCTATCGGCATCATACCCCACTCCATTCAAACTACTGCTTCACTCATCACCGAACAGGTTCAGTGCAAGCTTCAACAACGTTAACAAGTCATTGAATTAGCGATTATTTACGTTTTTTAAGCGTAGTATAAACAAGTTTTAGAGGTGTGAGACTTTTGTACTAGGGAGTCATCAGCTAGCGTCAATGCTTAACAACGCAGCTACTCAGCAGAAGGTATGGTGTATTGGTTTATGAAGAAAAAGAAGACAAAACGAACTTGGGTATGCAGGTAAGTTTTAGCGCTTGGAAATAACGCAGCCTTGCTTTAACAAGGCTGCGGATTTACGTGGTTATCGTGACTTCGAGCGATTGCTAGGCGCTCGATTTGCTCCGCGCGGTGCGGCACTGACAAACATCAGCTTAGCGTGCTGCTCGACAACGCAATCGACCGAGTAATACACCACCTAACAGCAGCAGTAAGCCAAAGCCAGTGGAGCCCCCACTGCCGCTATCATTGTTGAAAGTCAGTGACTCTGGAACAATACTTCCATCACTCGTCTCAATCACCCAATCACGCACACTACCAATGTCAGAGTAAACCCCGGGAGCACCTCTACAAGAGCTAGCTCCCCAGCTCACCACGCCGACTAACTGATAGTTACCCGGGCTGCCATAAAGTACCGGGCCGCCACTGTCCCCATTACAGGCATCCTGAGTGTCAGAGAAGGTGCAGAACATCTGCTCAGTAATAGGGTCATTAGGTCTCCAAATCGCCTGACATTCACCCCGGGTGATCATTGGAATATCTGCACGCAGTAAATTATCGGAAGAAGACGCAGTCTCGGTGCGCCCAAAGCCAATAATCCGCAACGCTTCACCAACCATGATTGCCGAATCATAGACTGAGCTATCTAGTAAGGTTGGGTAGTCAGCCGGGCTTACTTCAGTATCCGGCTCAGCAAGTCGCAACAGGGCAAAATCAAAATCGAACTCGGCAGCGCCATCCACTAACTCGAAGTAGTTAGGGTGGAGCACGACTTCGTCAACGCGAACTAAATCTTGGTATCTATCACTGGGGATTGGCGAAGCGCCCAGTACCACTCTTAGTTTACTGGCGGGTTGGATCTGGTTGTTCTCAGAGTCATACACACAGTGCCCAGCGGTCAGAATCCACTGTTCATCGACAATCGCACCGCCACAGTAAAAAAAGAACTCCTGATTATCCTCGACGATAATCTTGGCAAAAAACGGGTAGTTATCGGGGTTAGCCCTCTCCCCGCCAAAGATACGCGAACTGGCCTCCTCAGCGACTGAACTAACAGATACCACCAACATCCATAACCCTAAGGCAATTTTCCCTCGCACGACTTACTCCTTTAACTCGAAGGTCTCTCTAAACTCAACTTGCTCCGGCTCTCCCAAAAAGTGGGGAGAGGCCTTAAATATGTGTAGATCAATCAGGGCCTTCACCCTAGCCAGTACTTCTCTTAGCCGCACCCGCCAATGAAACTTACGCGGCGCGTCATCCACCACAAAGCCGCGGGCATCCAGCCCTTTGACCTTGGCGATGTAGAGTGCCCGCTCTACATGAAACTGCTGCGATACCAATAACACCCGCTGCTGTCCGAACACCTGCTGGGCGCGAATCACCGAATCGAGGGTACGAAAGCCCGCATAGTCCAAGGCGATATGCTTGCGCGGAATGTCCATACGCAGCAGGTCGTTGAGCATGGTGATCGGCTCGTTGTAGTAGCGGGTGGCATTGTCACCGCTGAGGATCAGCGCATCCACCTTGTGCTGTTGGTAGAGCTTGGCGGCGGCTTCAATGCGGAACTGATAGAAGGTGTTAAGGCGCTTGCCCACGTATTTGCTGGTGCCGAACACCAAGGCCACCGGCATTGGCTCGACTTGGTTGATGTCACGGCTCCACATCCCGGCGACTTGATGCGAGATATAGCGATCAACAGCGATTAACAGCAGCAGAATGGTCAGCAGTGTGGCAACACATCCCAGCGCCAGCTTTTTAAACAAACTCGAACCTTGGTTAAGTACTTACTACAAAGCTAAACCTATGAAAAACTTGATAGCTTAGTCTTGAGCGAACATCGTCAATGAATCAGATAGTACTGATTAACAGGTAGGGAATTCAAGGGAAGCTAGAAACAAAAAAGGCCCACCGTGTACGCGTTTAGCGTTGGCGAGCCTCTTAGAAGAAGATGGCGGAGGGGGAGAGATTTGAACTCTCGGTGAGCTATTAACCCACGCCGGTTTTCAAGACCGGTGCATTCGACCACTCTGCCACCCCTCCGCAGCGGGGTCGAATATTACGGAGTTGCCCGAAGCTTGTAAACCCCTACTGTGTTCAAGTGCTTAGTATTTAAACGGCAGCACCAGAAATCGCGCTTGGTCGCGGAAAAAAGCGCCAACTCGAGGGTTTTACCGCCATCGAACTAGTCAAATAACACGCAAGCACCGCGCTCTGCATCGCTGACTAACTGGCGAAAAGGGTTAAACAACTCCCTCCCTACTCCAACATGTTGGGCGGTTTTGCTATCGCCGAGCGACTCTCTGGCCGCCAACTGCGCTTCAGTGCTCATACAACGCAGTACCCCTCGGGCGATATCTAGCTCAATCATATCGCCGTCGCGCAGCTTGGCCAGCAAGCCACCCTTGGCGGTTTCTGGACTCAGGTGTAAGGCCGCTGGGATCTTCCCAGATGCGCCAGAGAGGCGGCCATCGGTGACCAAGGCCACCTGATGCCCGAATTTTTGCAAGTTGGCGAGGATCGGCATCAATTTATGCAGCTCAGGCATGCCATTGGCCGCCGGGCCATTGTAGCGCACGACGATCACCAGATCCCGGTTAAGCTCACCGCGTTGATAGGCGTCGGCCACTTGATGTTGGCAATCAAACACCTTGGCGGGCGCTCGCACATACTGATGCTTTGGCGCCACTGCACTGACTTTGATCACCGCACGCCCTAGATTACCTTGCAGCAACTGCAGGCCGCCATTTGGCGCAAAGGCTTCAGCGTCAGCGGCAATCACTTGAGGATTGCCGCTGACATCAGCCGGGCGCCAGGCCAGCTCACCATCTTGCAGATAAGGCTGCCGCAGCGACTCGTTGAGCGGCCCGTAAACACCTATCGCATCCAGATGCAGTAGCTCTCGCTGGGCCAACAAGCGCAGCAAACACGGCACCGCACCAGCCTGCTCAAAGGCATTGATATCGGCCGCTCCGTTGGGATACATGCAGGAGAGCTGCGGGGTGACTGCGGCCAGCTTGGCAAAATCGTCCCAGTTGAGAATAAAGCCGGCGGCTCGGGCGATCGCAATCATATGTAAGGTATGGTTGGTGCTCCCCCCAGAGGCCATCAAGGCCACCAAGCCATTGACCAGAGCCCGCTCATCCAACACCTGATAGAGCGGGCGATAGTCGCCACTGCCGCGGGCAATCTTCACCATGTGTCCGGCGATATGCTCGGTAAGCTTGTCTCGCAAGGCGCTGTTGACCGGTACAAACGCGCTGCCCGGTAACATCAGTCCCATCGCTTCGAACACCAATTGATTGGTGTTGGCGGTGCCATAGAAGGTGCAGGTACCGACGCCGTGGTATGCCTGATTCTCCATCGCCTGCAGCGCATCTTGGTCTATCTCACCGGCCGCATACTGCTGACGGATCTGTGTCTTTTGCTCGTTGCTGATCCCCGTTGGCATTGGGCCGCTGGGCACAAATGCCGTGGGCAAATGGCCAAAGGACAGCGCCCCCATCAACTGCCCCGGAGCAATCTTGTCGCATACCCCCAGTAGCAGGCAGGCATCGAAGCCCTGGTGGCTGAGCCCCAGTGCAGTGCTTTGGGCAATCAAGTCACGCGAGTAGAGCGACAAGTCCATCCCACTTTGCCCTTGGGTCACCCCATCACACATCGCGGGCACTCCCCCGGCCACCTGAGCGCTATGGCCCAACGCTGCCAGATGCTGCTGGATCTGCTGGGGATAGTACCGATAGGGCTGATGCGCGCTCAGCATATCGTTGTAGGCGCTGATGATTGCCACATTGACCCGGGTAAAGTCCATCAAGGTCTGCTTTTGCGACTCGCCGCAGGCAGCGATGGCGTGGGCCAAGTTACCACAGCTCATCCGCGCCCGGCTGCTGCCCTGTTCGGCTTGCGCCTGCATACGCTCGAGGTAGTCCTGCCGAAGCGCTTGGCTGCGCGCAGCGATATCTTGGGTGACTTGTTGAATGACCGGATTCATTGGGAACTCTTGTTGAAAGTGGGGCTAGCAGCAATCGCCGAGCGGCAACGCTGCACCACCTCAGCCAAACTGCCATCGATATCGATGCTAAGCACATCGGGTTCGCTACTATCAGGTAGCTCGAGGGCGGCGAACTGGCTATCCAGCAGCTGCCGCGGCATAAAGTGGGCAGCGCGCTGCCGGAGGCGTTTGGCCACCAGCTCTGGGCTGCCAGACAGATGAAGGAACTGCAGCTGCGCGCGGCTTTGGCGAAGCTGCTCGCGGTAGCGCCGCTTAAGCGCGGAGCACACCACCACCGCCGATTGCTGCTTGCTGGCGAACTCATCCGCCACCTCGCGCACTCGCGCCAGCCAAGGTAGGCGATCTTGATCGTTGAGCGGCTGGCCACTGCGCATCTTGGCGATGTTCTCGCTGGGGTGCAGGTCGTCACCGTCCACAAACGGCAGCCCCAGCTGAGCGGCCAGCTCGGCAGCCACGGTTGATTTGCCACTCCCTGAGACGCCCATCACCAGATAGATTGTGCTATAGGAAACTGTGCTAGAGGAGATTGTACTAAGAGAACTCATAGGCTCGTCCCCTCAGCTTGGGAGTTAACCGCAGCAACACAGCTAATGTGGCAGATAAGGTGGTAGTGCTGCCCAGCTTTAAGCTCAGTCAGGCGAACACAATCCTCAGTGAGCTGCTCAGAGTGCACTCTGCTCGACTGTGCGGTACTGCCCTCGTTTGTGACTCGAATATGTTCGCCCGAGTTGGCTGGGCCTTCGTCACAACTGCCTTTATGGCCTTCTCGCACAAAATCGATCTGCACGCTGGCGCCGCGGAACTGTCGGGTCACCGAGGCGCTTGGCCAGCCCTGGGGCAACTGCGGCTGCACCCGCAGCCCATGCTCATCGCCGCGCAGGCCAAACAGCTGCTCCACCATTAGCTGATAGAACCACGCACAGGTGCCGGTATTAAACAGGTTACTGGAGCGCCCGGCGGTACGCGGGTACTGGTAGTAGGCACCGCGATAGTAGTTAGGTAGATAGACAGGCAACTGGCCGCGTATCGCCAGCTCTTCAGCGCTGTTATCCGGTAGCATCTTGCGCAGCACCTCGAAGGCGCGCTCGCTCTCACCGACCGTATAGAGCGAGGCGGCATAAAAAGCCGCGGCGTGGTTGTATACCGAGCCATTCTCGGCGCTACCGGGCCATTTTTGGGTAACCCGCCCAACATCATCACGCATTGCGGTAAAGGCCGGGGCGCTCATCATCACCCCATAGGGTGTATCAAGCTGCTGGTCGATCGCCTGCAGCATCGCTTGCTGCTGCTCACCGTTGGCCGCGCCACATAGCAGCGCCCAGCTTTGGGCGTTGAGGAAGATCCGCCCTTCTTTGTCATTGCTCACCCCAAACAGCACGCCCTGATCGGTGATCCCGCGGCCAAACCATTGACCATCCCAAAAGTGCTGGTTAATCCGCTGATTCAGCCCGCTGGCATGTTCCTCAAAGCGCCCCGCCCGTTCATTGGCCTGCCGCTGGCGGCAGATGGGTGACCAAAGCTGCAGGGCATAGGAAATCGCCTCGGCCAGCCAGCCGGAGACGCCCTTTCCTTGATAGCCCACCATGTTCATCGGATCGCACCAATCACCTTGCGCGATATAAGGCAGCCCGCGATCATCGTTGGCCTGACACAGGTACTCCATGGCCCGGCTGACATGCTCGAACACACTGGCGGTCTCGTCGCTATCGGCCCAAACCAGCGGCTCATCCAACAGCGCATAATCATTGGTTTCGCGCAGATAGGCACTCAGCACAATCGCCAACCAGACGGGGTGGTCGGTGTGAGGCACCTGATTGATGTATTTGAGCTCCGCTTCATCACTGAGCAATATCCCATCGGGCATCCCGCCACTCACCGCCTGCTGCTGCAAGGCCGTGATAATCGCCTCTCGGCAAGCCTGTGGCTTGATGTAAACCATCCCCATCGCATCCTGCAGGTAGTTGCGGGTTTGCGGGTCGGTGGTCAGCCGGTTGCTATCGCCATGGTAGAACACCTGACGGGGCAGCCAATGGTTAACAAAATCATTGAGCTGCGCATCGGGGGTGTCGATATCGATAACGCCTTTAGCCTCGCCAATATACTGCGCTAGCGCCTGTCGATTCAGGCTCGGATCGGCCTCGATAAAGCGCTGCTTAAGCGCGGCGATCTCGCTCTCATCCTTTGCCGGGCCAAAACCTAGCCGTAACTCTGTGGACTCATCGGCCGACAGTTCATAGCTAAACTGCATAATCGCCGCGGGCATCTCATAGTGGGCCTCTCCGTTGGCTAGATTCTGGCCGTCTTGCAAGGCACTCGGGTTATGCAGGCCTCCCTCTCCTTCGAAACGTTGCAGCCCCACCTCGTAGAAGTCCGGCGCTCGGTCAGCGGTGAGGAAGGTCAGGTCTTTGAAGTGCTGGTGTTTGAAGTAATCCTCAACCTTTTGGTAAGGGGTGACACAGCTACAGACGATGGCGTTGAGCTGAGCATCAAAGCGCCCCCCCATATTCATCCACGATGAGTAGCCCACCGGGAAATAGGGGATCAGCGATAGGCGGCGCGACCGCCCGCTTAAGTTACGCAGCTGCACCGTCCACAGCTCCAGTACTTCATCGGCGGCCAACTCCAGGGTTATAACCAGCTCAATGCCAAGCTTCTCGATACACCAGCGAATGTCACTGAGGCCGGGCTCAAAGGCAAAGCTGTCCAACTGACTCTTCATCGGCTCATAGGGCGCCGAGAACATCTCGCCAGTTTGCTCATCGCGCAGGTAGAAAAATCGCCCGGGATGGTGGCTGAAATAAGGCTGTTCTGGCTGCATAAAGCTCTGCCCGGCCAAGTTCGGCACGTGAGCATATTTACGCGGCTCCGGGTCCATATACTGGCTCACGGCAAAGCCACGACAGTTCATATGCAGCATCATCTTCGGATTCCAAAGATAAGCGGCACTGTTGGGCGCGATGCACGGGTCATCCAGATGGTAACGGGTGCCCTGTTCAATAAACTTCGCCATATGAGTCGTCCTTGTTTCAGATAAAAGTCGTTGCTAAGTGTTGTAGGTCTTAGTTGCTTGTAACGTTGTCCGGGGCTGGGCGAGTGCTGTGGCGCGCCACATAACGCGGCGGTGCTAGCTCAGGGATCGGCAGCTCTAACTGATAAGCCAAATTGAGCACCTGCCTGCTGGCAGCCAAGGCCATTTGTTCTATGGGGATGGCAATGGTGCTTAACGGCGGCGAGGATACTGCGGCGAAATCCACATCGTCGTAGCCGAGCACTGCCACATCCTCAGGAATGCGTAGCCCTCGCGCCTGCAGCTCCGACAGCGCCACCAAGGCGACTTTGTCGTTGCCGCAGAACAGCGCATCAAAGTGGCGGCCTTTGCTTAGCAGGTGCTGCACGGCCAAGCGCCCCCCGGCAAAGTCATAACGCCCGTCGATGAGCAGATCTGGGTCGATGGGCTGCCCTTGGCGGGCCAGCTCGTCAAGAAAGCCGCGCTGGCGCAGCTGGGCATCCTGGGCGCTTAGACGGCCGCTGATACAGGCAATCCGCTGATGCCCCGCCGCCAACAGACTCTGGGCAGCAATGCGCCCCCCGGCATAGTGGTCAACGCTAAACGAGTGATTGGCGCCGCGATCTGAGGCATGGTTAATCAATATCAAGGGCGGGCTAGGCTGCTGCGTTTGCAGCATGTCATCCACCAGCAGCTCCGGGCAGGCCATCAGGATGCCGTCGCAATCGCGGTGGATCAGGTCTTCAAGATGGCGGCGGTAGATCTCACGGCAGCACGCACCACCCACGTTGGCCAGGATCAGGTGTTTGCCATGTTGGCGCAGCTCATACTCGATCACTTCTATCAGTTGCTGATAGAACGGCCCCGACAGTGACGGCAGCCACAAGCCAATCAGGTTAGAGCGTTGCGTAGAGAGCGCCCGCGCCAGACTATTGGGCCGATAGTTAAGCTGGCGCATCGCCTCGCGCACCTTTAGCTCGGATTTCTCCGACACCCCACCGCGGCCTGAGAGGTAGCGAGATACCGTCCCTACTCCCACCTGAGCCAACTTCGCTACATCTTTAATGGTTGCCACTACTACCTACCACTACTCACCAGTAATGGCTGAAGCTTGGCGTGTCCATCGCTCGGCAACAAGGGCCAAACATCAAAAACGGAACCGATTCCAAATCTATTTATTCGATCACGAAACCGACTCTAGATATTTCATAGATGAGCAAGCCCGAAGCCCGAGTAATGACGGAAGAACGCGCTGCAACACCGTTAGGCTGCAGCGCAAAGTGGGTAAGCTTAGTTATCGAGGAAGGGGTAATGAACGCCCAGCTTGTTGAGCGCCTGCTCCATCACCTGCATATTGCCAAGCGTGTCCAGCCAAGGGATGGTGTCGGACTGCAGCTTGCCTTCTTTAAGACAGCGCATCACTTCCATGGCCTGGTATTCAAAGCCGGAGCTTTGGAAGGGGCCATCAAACTGCTGTTGCTCGCCGTTAAGCAGGCTTAGTGTGGCGCTATGGCAGCTCCAGAACATATCGTGGACGGTGATCTTACCCTTGCTACCGTAGATGATCATGTCGTTATTCAGCTTGACCTGAAAGCTGCAGGTGAACTGGCTAACCGGGCCACCATAGTTCAGGGTCATCGAGGTTTGCTCATCCACACCAGTCTCACCCACAATGCCATCAACACTGATAGACTCCGGGTCGCGCCCCATCACAAACTGGGACAGGGCAACGTTATACACGCCCATATCCAGCAGCACACCGCCGGCCAGATCGCGATTTAGCATGCGATCGCCCGGGTCGCGCGGCACATCGAAGCCAAAGCTGGATTGAATCATCGACACCTCGCCGATTACTCCCTCATCCAGCCAACGCTTAACCTGTTGCCATACCGGCAAAAAGCGCGACCACAGCGCTTCCATCAAGAATACCTTGTGCTCACGCGCCAAGGCGATCAGCGCTTCGGTTTGGCCAGCTGAGACAGTAAGCGGCTTTTCACACAGCACCGGCTTACCCGCTTTTAGGCAGAGCTCAGCGGTTTCAAAGTGGAAGCGGTGGGGATTGGCAATATAGATGGCGTCGATATCCGGGTCTTGGGCCATCGCTTGATAACTATCGTAGGTGCGCTCAGCGCCATACTCTTTCGCAAAGGCCGTGGCGCGTTGTACATTCGAGCTGGCAACGCCAAGCAGCGTGGCCCCCTCAACAACTCTTAGCCCTTCCGCAAAGCTGCGGGCGATGCGCCCCGGCGCGATGATTCCCCAATTGAACGTAGTCATGGATCACTTCCCTTTAATTTGTAGTGTTAGGGCAAGTATCGACTCGCCCTATCGCTAGGCTAGTGTTCCAGAGCTGGCGCCGATAGACACCTGTGGATTCAAGATTCTGTGAGCGTTCTCGCCTTTCCTCCCCCACTGTTGAAAAGCTTTAAACTCAGTAACATAAGAGCGAGTGCCGCCAGCTTCCACGGCCATTCCAATGGCCATAGCAATGCAACGCAGGAAAGTGCAATCAACACCCGCTGCAAAGGCGAGAGTGCGCGGGTGTGCCAGCCCTGCACCGCCAAGGTAAAGGCGTACAGGCCCGGCAGTGCAAAGGCGAACACCTCAAAGGCCGCCCACCAGTTTTGATGCACCAAGGGGGTAAAGGCAATCAGTAGCGGCACGATGTATAACCCCTTAGCCACCTTCCAAGAGGTAAAGCCGGTGGCCATCGGTGGCGATTTGGCGATCGCTGCCGCGGTGAAGGTGCACAGGCACACCGGCGGAGTCACGTTCGAGTCTTGCGAGAGCCAGAAGATGATCAGGTGCGCCGCTAGCAGCAGCACCGCCAGCTGGCTCTCATCCACCAGCATCGGCCGCAGCAAGGTCAGCATCTCTTCTGGCAGCTTGGTGACCAGCTCAGCGGCTTGGGTGACGGTTAAGGCCGCATCGCCGGGCGCGACACCGGCTAGCATTAGTATAGCCTGCACCTCACTGCCCACGGTGCCCGAGCTTAAAGCCAGTACCAGCTCAGCGTTAGCCATCAATTGAACCAACGCCGGGGCTGACAGTGTGGCGAGCACGATATATGACGCGGTCACCGGCAGCCCCATCCCCAAGATCAGCGAGGCCACCGCCACCAGCAAGATGGCGATCAGCAGGCTGCCGTTGGCCCACTCGGTAATCATCAACGAGAAGGTATTGCCAATCCCGGCGGTGACGATCACGTTAACAATTAGCCCCACCGAGCACAGCAAGATCGCAGTTACCACCATATTGCGCGCGCCCAGCGCCAAGGCATCGGCAATGCCCCTTAATCCGAGCTTAGTGGGCGTAAACCACGAGCAGACAATCACCGCGATAATCGCAATCACCGCCGCATAGGTCGGGGTGAAGCCAGACACCAGCAGGCCAATCAACAGGCTCACCGGCACGATAAACGACAGCCCCTCTTTGAGCAGCAGCGGCAGCAAGGGGGGCAGGTCGATATCCGGCTTGGTCATGCCAATGCGAAACGCCTCGGTGCGCACATAGAAAAACAACGACGCAAAATAGAGAATCGCGGGCAGGATACTGACCACCACAATGGTGCCATAGGGGATCTGGGTATAGCTGGCCATCACAAAGGCGCCCGCCCCCATGATCGGGGGCACAATCTGCCCACCAGTCGATGCCGCCGCTTCCACCGCTGCAGCAAAGCGCGGGCTAAAGCCAGCGTTTTTCATCAGTGGAATGGTCACTACCCCGGTGGAGGCGGTATTGGCCACCGCGCTACCAGAGATGGTGCCGGTTAACCCGGAGGCGATAATCGCCACGATGCCCGGCCCGCCGATTAAGCGACTGGCGATCCGCTGGGATAGCTGAATCACAAAATCCCCAGCCCCGGAGCGCAGCAAAAACGCACCAAACAGGATGAACATAAACACAAAGCTGGCGGAGATCCGGGCGATATTGCCAAACAGCGCATCATCGCCAAACAGGCTGCGAAACAGCACCGTTTCAACGCTCAAGCCCTTAAACTGGAACACCCCGGGCACAAACTGCCCCCACCAAGAGACATAACTCAGCGCGGTAATAATCAAGATTGGGATAACCCAACCGGTGGCTCGCCGGGTCATATCGATGGCGCCGAGGATAATTACTATCGACGCCAGATACTCCGCCTGAGTCAGCCGTAAGCCCCGCTGATAGATGGCGTCTTCCGAGAACAGCATAAACACTGCCGAGCCTGCAACCAGCAGGGCCCACAGGCCGACTGGAATCGGGCTGAATCGCCCGCTGCCGGCGAACACTAAACCGCCCAGCACCACAAAGCCGGCAAAGTGCAGGATGTTTTGGTGCAACACCGCCACGTCGGCAAAGATATTGAAGTAAAGGTGGGCAATGCTGACGATTACCCCTAAAAACAAAATCAGGCGCGAACTGCGCACCTGATCGATTTCGTCTTCGATGCTATGTGGAACGGCGTTCCACTGCCCGGTCATTCCCTGTACCGCCAAACGCAGCTCCTCATCAACAACAGCCTATCTACTACTCAACAAACTGTGAGCACTACTGGGCAACCAAGTTGTCCGGAATGGTCAGCCCGGCTTCGCGGTAGTAGCGTGCGGCACCCGGGTGCAACGGCGCAGGCAGACCGGCCAACGCTTTTTCCAGTGCCATGGCATTGGTGGCTTTGTGGATGGCTTGCAGGAAGCCTAGGTTTTCGTAGATGGTTTTGGTGAGCAGGTAGACGAACTCTTCGTCCACATCCTGATGCACCGCCAAGAAGTTAGGCTGGGCGATGGTTGGCCAGTCTTCGCTTTGGCCGGGATAGGTATCAGCCGGGATCAGATAGCGGGTCCACAGGCTCATACCGCCGTTCACCTCAGCAATCTGCGCGTCGGTCACTGTCAGTGGCTGGATATCATCGGCAGCGGCAGCAAACAGCTTGGTGACCGCACCAGTTGGCACGCCTGCTGGGGTGTTCACCCCTTCCACTTGGCCATTTTGCAAGGCCTCGGCTGAGGGGCCATATCCGGCTGAGAACAGGTCCATCTGCTCATCGATGTTGATGCCCAGATTGCCCAATAGGAAGCGGTTAGAGCCAATGGTGCCGGAGTTCTTTTTGCCCAGTGCCATCTTCTCGCCGACCAGGGCTTGCAGGTCACTCAGATCGCCCTGCTTGGCGTGTTCTTTTTTCACGATAAACTGCTCAACGTTTTGCCAGAGCATGGTGATGGAGCGCAGGTATTGTTGCTCGCCTTCACTTTCCAGCGGGCCACTTCCTTCGACCGCATAAGCGCCATATAGCCCTTGCAAGATGGCGAACTGGGCCTCTTGCTCACGCAACAACTTAACGTTCTCCGCAGAGCCCGCCGAATTAATCGCCGAGATACTCACCCCGTGCTTGGGCTGGATCTTCACTTTAGTGAGGGTTGCTAAGGCCACCCCCACCGGGTAATAGGTGCCACCGGTGCTGGCTGTTGCCAATAGATAGTTAGTGCCCACATCGGCGTGACTCGCCGTGGTTAGCATTGCCAAACTCAGTAGTGCCGATTTAATCCACTTCCCCATGGGTATAGCTCCTTGCGGTATTAACCATTTATTAACAATTGAGCCTAGCAGTAAAGTGCGCCTTCTCAAGCACTTAGTAGTGCCTCTTAGACTAAAGTTGAGAGCCTCTAGCTGCGCAGAACAGTGAACAACTGCTCCTTGCCCGGTAAATCAGAAGTACTCGGTCAGCAGCTCCCGGTACTTACCTGAGCGAATCAAGGCATTGAGAGCTTGCTGAAAACGCTCAACTTCTTGTTGGGGGGTCGCCAAATGAAAGGCAAAACACAGCTCTTTTTGAAACAGCTGATAGCTGTCGACCAGATGGACGGGCACGTCCTCGACCTCATCCCAAATCAATGCGATCAGGTCCAAGCGCCCTCTCTCCAACAGCTCCAGCATCTGCTCAACGCTTCCCAATGGGTGGAGCTTATCGGTTAACTGATGGTGGCTAATAAAGTGATCACTAGCGGTGTTGCGGATAGCGCCGATTCGATAACCAGACAACTGCTCTACGTGAGTAAGCTCGAGCGGCCGCTCGGGGTGGCTAAACAGGTGAGCACTCACCTTGCGGATCGGACAAGCCCAGTGAAATAGCGGCATTCGACCTTCGGTCTGGACCACCGAAAACAGCGCGGTACCTGCGACCTGCTGCGCCATACGGTAGGCTCGATTCCAAGGCAGAACGGTAATCTCAGGACTAGAGCTCCCCAACTCCTCAAATACCAGCTGTAGCAGCTCGACACTCATCCCGGTAGGCCTGCCCGCTGACGTGAAGTTATAAGGGTAGAGCTCCTCGGTAACAAAATTCAGCTGTTCGAGGGTGCTAGCCCGGCCATGATTATCAACACCCAGCGTACAGACCAGCATGACAGCAAGCCCGAGTCGTAGAAAACCACCTGCCAGCATTTCAGCTCCCCATGTGTACCCAAAACTAAACCTAGAACAGGTACAATAATTGAGCGAATCAGCTTTTCCTTAGACGTGAGGCAGCTTACACTCAGCCTCTAGCTGGGAGGAAAGGGAATGACACGGCGTTTGTTTTTTGTTGTTGGATTATGGTTGGTGCTTATACCCATCGCCCATAGCCAGACCTTTATGACAACCCAGCAGGTTATCAAGCAGATCCACAACCAAAGCCTGCAGCGCTTAATGCCGCTGTTCGTCGCAGCGCGGGTGGACTACCCACCTGAGCGCATCACCTTTTTGGCCAGTAAAGACTCCAACCGACTAGAGCTGTGGGCCGATGACGGCAGCGGCTATCGCTTTGTTCATCACTATCTTATCTTGCACGCCAGTGGCGAAGCGGGCCCCAAGCTTCGCGAGGGGGACCGGCAAGTGCCCGAGGGGATCTACCGACTGACCCACCTCAACCCTAACAGCGCCTTTCATCTGTCGATCCGCATCGACTACCCCAACAGCTTCGACCGAGAGCGGGCCGCCGAAGAGGGCCGCCATCGCCCCGGCTCGAATATCTTTATTCACGGTAAGGCCGACTCGGTGGGCTGTCTGGCGATGGGCGATCAGGTGATTGAAGACCTGTTTGTGTTGGTGGAACGGGTAGGACTCGAGAACAGCCAGATCATGATTGCACCACATGACCCGCGCATTAGGCCCTTACTGCCTAGCGCAAAGCATCTACCAGAATGGACCAAGATCCTCTACCACCAGCTGGAACAAGGTTTTAGTCAATTTCAGTACCAATAAGCAGTTCACTTGCTTGGCTACTTGGCTAATGGCTGACTAGCTGCGCGGTCGCCGCGCCACCGAGAACAAAGCCAGATATGCACAATCATCACTCAGCGCAGACCAGCTGGCGATATCGCACTCCAGCTTAATCACCGCGCAGGTGGGTAGCTTGACGATAGTCTCGCCGGTTAGCCACTCAACCAGCTCATGGATGGCTGGGTTATGCCCAAGCACGGCGATTTCAGTTAAGGCGTCGGGAATCGCCTGCAGCTCACGCAGTAATGCCTTATCATCGAAGGTGTATAGCGGGTCCAGATACTGGCTATCTGGCAAGGCGCCCTGTTGTTGGAATAGCGCCAGTGTCTGCTTGGCGCGGGTGGCGGTAGAGCAAAAACAGCGCTCCACTTGGCTAAGCTCAGCCAGATGGCGCAGGGCCATCTTATTAGCGGCATTCACGCCGCGCGCCGCCAAGGGCCGCTGATGGTCATCTAGCGACAGATCGTCCCAGCTGGATTTGGCATGGCGGATAAGCCATAGCTGACGCGGCATAAAACGCCTCCCTGCGTATTGCTCTTTTTTGGCGCAACCAGTGCCACTCTATGAGCGTTGCTCCCAGAGCTTCGTTAATGTGTACGCGGCTTAGTGGCGCTGGTGTCGACCTAAGCGGGCGAACACAGTGATCTCTTCGCGGTCGTGGTAGAGCTGCTTGGCGCGCACCTCAAAGTCATCCCCCAACTCACTCAAGCCTTCTTTTAGCCGCTGCAAGTCTTGCTCAACCTCGGCAAAGCGCTTTTTCATCGGTAGTTTCAGGTTGAACATCGCGTACTTACACCAACCCTCAGTTAGCCAACGCAGCATCAGTTCGGTGACACGCGCAGGCTTCTCGACCATGTCGCAGACCAGCCAGCTGATATTGTTGCGCTCAGGGCGGAACTTAAAGCCGTCTTCGCGATAGTGGCGAACCTGGCCAGTCTCCATCAGCGATTCCGCCATCGGACCATTATCCACCGAGGCCACAAACATATTGCGGCGCACCAGTTGGTAGGTCCAGCCGCCCGGACAAGCACCTAAATCAACCGCATGTTGGCCGTTCTCGATATAGTCTTGCTGCTCTTGCTCGTTGAGCAGCACCAAAAACGCCTCATCCAGTTTCAGGGTAGAGCGGCTGGGTGCTTGCGAGGGGAAGCGCAGACGCAGAATACCATTGTGCCAAGGGCTGGCATTGGCAGGCTCAGCCACACCGATCCAGCCGTGGGTACCGTCGGTAAAGAATAATTGTAGAATGGGCAGATTGGGGCGTTCCTTTTCGGTCAGCCAGCCCTGCTTTTGCAGCGCCTTGGCAAGTGGCCGTTGAAACTTCTTACAGAAGCTAGATAAGGCCTTGCCATCGTTGGTATCGGGATATTCCAGACGCAGGCTGCCACAGCGCGGCAGCTCAGAGCCGCTGGCGATGATGTCTTTGATGCGATCATCGGCATCTAGCTGTAGCTCTGCCAAGGCAACAAACCAGTGGCGGGTAAACACCAGCTCACGCAGGTCCAGCAGCTGATAGAGCTTGTGGGCCTCGCCTTCTTGATAGCATTGAAACACCACATAGCCAGAATCGGCCTTAGCTTTGGCGAAACCAAAGATCTCCAGCTCGGCCGCGCGATGTTGGATCTCTGCGGCGCAGTCACTCTCAAAGCCACCGCGGCAATATAGTACTAGTTCGTTACTCATGGTCGTTGCTATTCATCGCTCTATTCATCGATCTATTCATTGCTCACTGGGGGGGGCGTGGCTTTTGCAGGTATCATCAAAGCCAGCCAGCCCGCCACCATGGTGATGCCACCCAATGGGGTGATAGGGCCAAGCGGCGTCGCGCCAATAAAGGCTTTGATATACAAACCGCCGGCAAACAGCCAGCCGCCGATAATCCAAAGCCGCGCACTATGGGGAAAACGCTGCATAACTGCAAGGGCTGCGATCAAATGAATTAGCTGAAACTGCACCGCCAACTCCAGCAGCCCCAGCGCTCGCTCATCGAGTATAGCGCTCAGCGCGTGGGATGCCGCGGCCCCCATCAGCACCGCTTGTGCGCCACTGAGCGCAAGCACCACTCGCCAATACCAAGCCAAACCAGGCGCCATATTCGCTGTCATAGTCGATGCCCTATTAGTCTGCGCCATGGATAACCGGGTTATCCACCACCAACTCTTGCTGCTCTTTTTCCACCAGCGACATCATCCACTCACGGAAGGCGACAATCTTGCCGAGCTCGGCTTGGCTGGGCTTACATACCATGTAGTAGGCCTTTTTGCTGAGCAATACCTGATCGAAGGGACAGACCAAGCGACCCGCTTCAATCTCTGGCTTGGCCAATACGCTATGACCCAGAGCCACCCCTTGCCCATACACTGCGGCCTGTAACACCATGGTGGAGTGGGAAAAAATAGGGCCATGGTTCACGTTCATTTGGCGCAGACCCACTTGCTTAAACCAAGCCTTCCAGTCGCGACGCGAGGTGTCGTGCAGCAGGGTGTGGTGTTGCAGATCGTCTGGCGACGCTAGGCCTTTATCGCCCAACAGCAAATTAGGTGAGCAAACTGGGATCAGGTATTCGGTATGCAGCTTGTCAGCGCGCAGCCCTGACCAGTTGCCCAAACCGTAGTAGATGGCCACATCCACATCATCGGTCAGCGAGCCTTCATACATGTCCACCGCTTTGATTCGCACATCGATATCCGGATGCAACTCAGAGAACTGCGCCAAGCGCGGTACCAACCACTGAATCGCAAAGCTCGGCTGCAAGCTCACGGTGATGGTGCCCTTGGCGCCGCGTGCCAGCAGGCGGTCTGTGGCCTCGGTCAAAGAAATGAAGATATCTTTAATGTCTAGAAAGTAGCCTTGCCCTTCTTCGGTGAGCAAAAGTGCACGATTTTTACGTTTGAATAACTTAAGCCCAAGGAACTCTTCTAAGGCTTTTATCTGGTGGCTAACAGCCGCTTGAGTCACAAATAACTCTTCTGCGGCGCGGGTGAAGCTAAGATGACGAGCGGCGGCTTCAAATGCCTTGAGGGCGTTTAACGGTGGGAGTCTACGAGCCATGATAACAAAGCTTTAACCTATAAATTTTTCTAATCCATGGCTATTATAATTTATCAATTGTTCTAAGCCTAGTATCGCTCTACGATCCATCTCGCATTCAGGTTAAGAGGTCAGGCCTCTACTAACTATCGGATTTAGTTAGCACCTGTAATGTTATGTTGTGTTTGCAAAATTTGTCAGTCTCTTGCTGACTCCCTTGTTCTTTATTTTGATAGACCCTGTTTGTCGAAAAGAATATGTTAGCCACCCTCGATTGGGTGGCTTTTTTTTGCTAGTTGCACAGCGATATCACTGATCTCCGCCGCTTTAGTCAGCTTTTCTCTCCAGTGCAACGGGATCGCCTCAACCCCATAATAGGCCCCCGCCAGTTGGCCGCAGACCGCAGCGGTGGTATCGGCATCATCCCCCAAGTTAGCTGCCGCCAGTACCGCCTGCTCAAAGCTTTCAGTATGGGCAAAGCACCATAGCGCCGCCTCCAGACACTCGACCACGTAGCCGCTACCACGTAGCTGTGAGTAGGTTTTTTCCAGATAGTGCTGCTGTTGCAATTGGGCTATCTTGCGACACTCGGGCTGGTAGAGGCTGGTGTTTAGAATCGCTGCCTTATCATCCCCCCTAAGTGCGCAGTGCAGCAGCGCGGCGAAGTAGCGACAGGCATCGATACACTCTTTAGCGCCATGGGTGGTGCGCGAGCTCTCCCCTGAGTAATGCAGCTGCCGCTCAAGGTTGGGGTGGTAGTAGATCACCACCGGGGCCAATCGCATCAGCGAGCCATTACCGGCGGACAAGGGGTGGGAGGAGCCCGCGAAGGGCTCCCCTTCACGCTGAAAGCGGCTCAACGCTTCCGATACCGTCACGCCAATATCAAAACAGCGTCCGGTACTGCTCATATAGCCCTTGGTGCGCCAATCACTGTAGCGGTGCATCTGGTCGCTGGGGTCAAAGCCGTCTATTTCCAGCAATGACAGGGCCAGGCACAAGGCCATCGAGGTATCGTCGGTCCACTGACCCGCTTTTAAGCCAAACGGACCACCACCGACCATATCGGTCAGTGGAGTAAAACTGCCGGGTGGTTGAAACTCTAAGCTGGTGCCGAGTGCATCTCCCGCCGCCAAGCCGAGTAAACAGCCTTGGTAATGTTGTGTTCGATTGCCCATTGGCGTAACGTCCTATTTAGCCTTGCTTGTTTGTTGAGCGGCTTGTTTATTGAGCGAACCCACTATTTGACATCATACCTGTAGAGCTGGCCTCGGTATAAGGCCAAGCCCATGAGAGATAAAACTTTTTTGATAACAGCAAAGAGGGTGTACGAGTTGCCATGAGTGAAGTCTCAGATGTTGTAGTCAGTGCCACTAGCCATCGGCTGCCGCGCTTCGCCTACAGCGCGCTGAATCGCTGCAACCTGCCAGCGGTCACTCTAGGAAGCTGCACCTATCAACACAGCCCTACACCACTTGAGATCGATGGCGTTGCCGAGTTGCATAGCGAGTTGTTTCGCAGCATTGAGCGGCTTCCTCACGCCAAAGAGCGGGCCCTGCACTTTCGCCAGTATATGCGCTCCGCCTTTCTGCTCGACCATCTGGATGAAGCCGGATTCAACCCTAATGAGCAGCGAGTTAAGCGCGGCAAAGCCGATTATCTGCGGCTACTCCGTGGCTGGATGTTTAACCCCGATGGCATTGAAGCGGCGGTGCTAAAACGCTGGGTTGAATCGCGCTTTGGCTTACTGGCACAGAGCCACCGAGGCGTGCTCGACCATCGCGACTCGCCAAACTACCAAGGCTATCAGGCTGATTACATGCGTGGCCTCTACAACAGTAATGCCTTAGAAGCGCAACTGGATGTGCTCTACAGTTATTGCCAGTTTGAGCTGGCGCGGCGTTGGCCTAGCCAGCTTCACCGACAGCTATTCCGCGGAACCAATCGCATAGAGACCTACAACCGGAGCAGCCATCACCACGATACGCTTTGCCCCATCTTATTGAACAACCTCAACTCGTTTAGCGATGATCCCCATCTGTGCGAGCTATTTGGCGATGTGGTTCTCGAAGTCAAAGTCCCCACCAGCAAGATCCTCTACTTTCCTGAGCTGTTACCCGGAGTCCTTCAGGGAGAGGGCGAGTATTTGGTCCTTGGTGGGCTTTACCAAGCCTTAGAGCATCGCGGTTAATCGTGAGCAGCGCTTATCGAATGCGGATTGCTTATCTTAGGAGCAGATTGCTTCTCTTAGGACCGATCTACGCCCACCATCTTGCCAGCGGGCATGGTTTACGCTAGCGTGCATGGCACTTGCACTAACCTTTTGGGGCCAAGCTAAACCACCATGAAGCAGTTTTTTGACTTTATACCCTTAATTATTTTCTTTGCCGCTTACAAGTTTTACGACATCTATGCGGCCACCTTGGCACTGATCGTCGCAACCGCCGTACTATTGGCCTACAGCTGGCTACGCCACAAGAAAGTCGAGCATATGCACCTGATCTCCTTCGTACTGATCGTGTTCTTTGGTGGCCTCACCTTGGTTTTGCGCGACGACAACTTTATCAAGTGGAAGCCAACGGTTATCAACTGGCTGTTTGGTGTAATTCTGCTTGGCAGCCAGCTGATCTTCAAACAACCCATCATCAAGAAAATGCTGGGCAAAGAGATGACCCTACCGGATAAGATCTGGAATCGCGTCAACGCCGCCTGGGCCCTGTTCTTTGTAGGCAGTGGCGTGCTCAACCTGATCGTCGCCTTTCAATTCTCAGAAGCGGTATGGGTGAACTTTAAGGTGTTCGGTCTGCTCGGCCTGACCCTGCTGTTTACTGTCGCCTCAGTGCTATACCTCTATCGCCATTTGCCAAAAGAGCAACAAGAACAAACTTTGGAAAACAATAAGGACGTTTAATTATGTGGTACCTGATCTACTCAGAAGACATCGCTAACAGCCTGCCACTGCGCAAACAAGCCCGTCCAGCGCACCTGGCGCGTCTGGAAGCCTTGCGTGACGAAGGCCGCTTGTTGGTCGCCGGCCCTAACCCGGCCATTGATGCTGAAGACCCAGCAGAGGCTGGTTTTACCGGCTCTACGGTCATCGCTGAGTTTGAGAGCCTGGAAGAGGCGCGACGCTGGGCCGATGCCGACCCTTACGTAGATGCCGGTGTTTATCAAAAGGTTATCGTTAAACCCTTTAAAAAGGTGCTGCCTTAACTCACCCGGAGCGGCAGACTAACCGGTCTGCCGCTGTCTTTCTCCTCCCTTGAACGCCACTAATAATATTTTTGTCATTTTTAAATCTTCTGACTACGCTGGTTAATGACGGTAATGTCAAAGAGGATAAAAAATGAGAAAACTACTAACTGCTTTAGCAACCGCACTACTTCTCAGTACTCAGGTCTACGCCAACGAATCCATGGCGCCGGACGCTGTCGACATCAACTCAGCAACGGTGGAACAGTTGGTGGAGTTAAAAGGCATTGGCCCGCAAAAATCCGAGGCGATCGTCGCCTATCGGGAGCAACACGGCGGGTTTAACTCCATTGAAGAGATCGTGTTAGTGCCGGGTATCGGCGAGAAGATCTACTTGGATAACCGCGAGGTATTGACCATAAAATAGCCATAAACGCCGCCAAGTCAGGGGTTTGGCGGCATTCCAGAAACCCTTTTCTTTTTTCCTTCATCTCTCCGTGATAAATTCTCAGCCAGTTAATTAGACAATGGATACTCCCCCATGGGCAAACTTGTACGCAAAGCCGTATTACCCGTCGCAGGTCTTGGCACACGGATGCTGCCAGCCACCAAAGCGATCCCCAAAGAGATGCTGCCAATCGTCGATAAGCCGTTGATTCAATATGTGGTTCAAGAAGCCATTGAAGCCGGCATCAAGGAGATTGTGCTGGTGACCCACTCCAGTAAAAACTCCATCGAAAACCACTTCGATACCAGTTTTGAACTGGAAGCGACCTTGGAGAAACGGGTTAAGCGTCAGTTGCTCGACGAGATCCGCTCCATCTGTCCTAAAGACGTCACCATCATGCAAGTACGCCAAGGGGTGGCCAAGGGCTTGGGCCATGCCATCCTTTGTGCCTTGCCACTGGTTGGCGAAGAGCCGTTTGCTGTGTTACTGCCAGATGTGATCATCGATGATGCCGCCAGCGATCTGCGCAAGGACAACTTGGCCGAGATGATTGCCCATTTTGAAGAGGACAAGCTCAGTCAGGTGATGGTGGATGCGGTGGCCGATGAGGATATCGACAAGTTCGGTATCGTCGATATCGGTGGCGTCGAGATCGCCCCGGGACAATCAGCAAACATCGTGACTACAGTTGAGAAGCCCAAACGTGAGGAAGCGCCGTCTAACTTGGCGGTAGTGGGCCGCTACGTGCTGTCGGCAGCAATCTGGCAAGAGCTGTCACGCACCCTACCTGGTGCGGGCGACGAGATCCAGCTGACCGATGCCATTGCCAGCTTGATGCAAAAAGAGGGTGTGCAAGCTTACGCGATGCGCGGTAAGAGCCACGACTGCGGCGGCAAACTTGGCTATATGCAAGCCAATGTCGAATATGGGCTGCGCCACCCCAAACACGGTGCGGCATTCAGAGAGTACCTGAAGACCCTCAAGCTGTAGTCATTGACTCGCATAGAAAAACCTCGGCAATGCCGAGGTTTTTTGCTTTTGGGAGCCGCTTAGCTGGCAGAGGCGAAGCCGCCACCACCTGAGCCACCTCCACCAGCGCCTGCCCCGGGTAAAGCAGGCGCAGCAGGTGCTGGAGCGGGTGTTCCAGCAGCTGGCGCTCCACCAGCGGCAGTAGGCGCAGCCACTGCCGTTGGATCTACCCCAGCCACAATGGCCGCTTGTACTAGAGCCTCGGCAGACACACCTGCGTTAGCCGCAACCTCAGCAATGCCGCTGGCTTGCGCTGGTGCCGCAGACATCGCTGCTTCAGTAATCAACTGCGCTTGCTCAGGCGCCGCACTCATTGCAGCAGAGCTAATGACAGCCGCTAATTCAGGAGCCGCTGCTGCGGCAGCCGAAGTGATAGCAACCGCTTGAGTAGGGTTAGCGGCAACTAAGCTCTCTACTGCAGCGCCGGCCATCGCAGGCGCAACCGCAGCAATTTCAGCCGCAATCTGCTCTGCACTCATTCCCTCTGCTATTGCATTCGCTACAACTTCATCCGCGCTTAGACCACTCTCTACGTCACCCGAAATGTCGGCTAAAACGACATTACTCGCGAGACATAAGGCGAGAAGCCAGCGCTTGATCTTAATACTACGCATATTTCCTCCGTGAAAACTCAATAACCCAACTAACTATCATTCGCGCCTTACATGACGACATGGTCAATAACAGTATATTTTGATGCCAGAACAAATAAAGCAAGTTTAGTTCCCGTTTTAAAAAAAATATTTTATAAGATTTTTCATGAGGTTACTAATCACACATTAGAAAGTTATCGATAAACTGTAAGTAATCTCGACACCTGCAAATTCTTGATCTCCATCACACTGTTTTGTTCTGGAACACCTCCTCTCTTGAACCTCGAATATCACGCTATTGTTCTCTAAGATAAGCCGGACAATCTTCGGCTCTCGCAAAATCAAGACCTTACTAACCACACAATTAGCTGCTAGCTCCGTTCACCCATCAACTGTAAAAAAAGCTGACAGTCTGATTGCCCTCTTTATTCAGATACATACCCCTGCCTTGGCATCCGCGCTGCAATCGCCCCCAAGCTTAAGATAATCACGAAACTAGCCGCATTTGCCGGGGCCTGCAGGTTAAAGTCAACACTGATGTGGATAAGCATTGCAATAATGGCCATCGCACAGGCCAAGGTAGTCGCTTTCATCAGTGGATCTTTGCGCGTGTACATAGTCACCAGACAACGCCCCAATACAAGTAGTACCACCAGTGCTAACACCGCACTCGCTACCACCCCGGATTCAATCACAAACTGTAAATAGTCGTTGTGGGCATGGTCGTAGAAATGCGTCATTGGCTCAGGAGCATAGTTCTGGAACAGTGCATAGAAACTACCCGCCCCAGACCCCGTTAGCCAAAAATCTTGAACTAGAGGCCAACTCCAGTTCAGCACGTCTACCCGCCCTTCTTCTACCAACACGGTTGCCTCAAGGCGCTCCCGCAGTTTGCTCAAACCAAACAACGAGCTAACCACCAGCACATCGATAATTAACAGACTGGCAAACAAGATAGTGAGAGAACGAGGTCGATGCTTGTAAAGCAGTAAGGCCAAAACAGCACCCAGTAAAGTCGTGATAAACAAGGCGCTGTTGCCCATGCGCGAGCGAGACATCACCAAGCCAATCACCATAATCACCATACAAAGACGCACTAGCATCTTTGCACTTAGCAAGGCTTCGACAAGTCGTCGCATCCGATGTCGCCAACTATGTGCTCCCAGCAAGTTTAAGTCTGCAACCACCAGACCTAAGCCCATGCAGATGCATAGCAGTAGGTAATTGGCAAAGTGGTTTTTGTAAACAAACGAGCCTGTGGCTATATCGCCAATCACCATCGCGAACACCGGCGATAGGCTTACGCCAGAGAGAACTAGCATTGCCCCGTAAAAAGCCTGAAATGTACCACTCACTACAAATGCCGTCATCACAGCGCGGATCCGCTCTGGTGAATGGATCAAGACCCCGCAGTTAAACATTAACAGCAAGTAGCTGATACCTTTAAGCAACGCGACATGGGTCTGCTGAGGATCTACCGAGACAGATGCCGATTCATGAACAATCCGAACATCGGCTGTGGACTGCCACAACGAGGCCGCGCCAGGGCTCACTTTCGCCAGCCACTCAATAGGTAAACTCAGCAATTGCAACAACGTAAACACTTGGAATAGTGCAACCCCGGCCAACAGCCAGCGCAAAGGTTTAAGCCAGCGCCAAGGAATGGCCTCGCGGCAGCACCACAATATGAGTATTGTCTGGATGGCAATCAATAGCTCCATCAACGACCACGCCCAAGGTCGGTTGCTGCCAAGTGGCAGAGGTAACCAAACCACTAATATGAGCAACAAAGCAAACGCCAACCGCTCTACACGGTGTGATAAAAGTACCATCTGTGCATCCTAGCCTTGAGTTATTCCAACCACTGCAGGCCTATCAGTTAGGCTTGCAGCGTTTCCTTTACAGGTTTGCGCAATACTGCCCGGAGTTTCGACAAATAACCGCAACCCTCGTTGTTCACCATAGCGCTCAACCACCCACTGAAATGCGCGCTTCAAATCTGGTGCGCGCTTATCTAGGCCATGGCAATCACTGGCCACCACATCCACTAAATCTTGCTCCAGCATCTTAAGGGCAAAGCCTTGGGCCTGCTCTCGAAACTCCCCCAAAAAACTACCCGCAGTCACCTGAAATAAGCACCCCATACGGCGCCACTGCTGCAAGTAATACGGCTCCTTCCACAAGCCGCGATTGCGCTCGGGATGAGCGATAAGCGGAATGATGTCACGCGCTTTTAGCCACTTAATCAAATTGTTCACCCCTTGCGGCACATGCCCATGGGGTAACTCCAGTAGTAATACCTGTAGCCCCTGCCACTCTCCCAATAAGGGTAATACGCCTTGCTCGTGCCACAGCATAATCTCTGGGCTTAAGTGCACTTCGGCAGCAAAGTGGAGCTGGATATCTAAACCACGCGATTCAATGGCATTCAGCAGCAACCGATAAGGTTGCGCAATCGTCGCCAAGCTGTTTTCAAATACACCGGGTAACATATGCGGAGTGGCCACCATCACCTTGGTACCGCAAGCTTGGGCCAGCTCTAACATGGCCATGCTCTGCGCCAAATCTTTCGCGCCGTCATCAATGCCCGGTAACACATGGCAGTGTAAATCAACGAAGTTCATCGACCTGCCTTGGCGAAGCCAGCACATCCGTAATCGCTTTGATTACTAACCAACACGCTAAGCCCAAACACACCCCGAGGTAATTAGCAGCCAAGTCTCCCCACGAAAACTGGCGCGTAGGTACGAACATCTGGTGCAGCTCCACGAGACTCACCACGCCTCCCCAAAACACTAACACCAACAAAATACGTGAGGGGTCAGAGTTAACACGGAAAGAGTCAACAAACAGCAGTACAGCCACGGTACTCAGCGTGGCACACCCCAAATGAAGCACTTTGTCGCCACCGAGTAATACCTCGAGGTAATGCAGTTCATCCAGAAACCAGCCGAAGCTCTTAGACAAATCGCCAAGTGCTAACAAAACACAAAACAGCAAACACAGTAAGCGAAGTAAAGCGGTCATTATTTTGCTCCTATTTACAAAAGGGCTTGGCTGCTACGTGCTTACTGAACTGTAACAACGCACAAGCACGTTGACGAGCTTCAGCGTCGACCAGTTGCCGATTAAACATCCACATGGCAGCGGGGTAATCGACAAGCGTAAAAAGCGCGCTACTCACCTGACGCCGCTGATCACTACTTAACTCGGGCCAAAAGCGCAGCCCCAACTCTGCGGCCCCCATCAGCGAACTCAAGCCCGAAGGGGCAATAGCCAAAGCCTGCTCCAACCAGGGATACCACTGGTCAGTTGGCTCACCGGCTTGAATGCGGTTGCGGGCCACGGCCACATAGCTGTCCGGCCAGCTAGGCCGCAAGCGGATCGCCTCATAGTAATGTGCGTAAGCTTGCTGCAAGTTATGCTGATTAACCAAAGGTTTATCTTCGGTATCACTGGCCAACACTAACTGATAGAAGTTGCGCCACTCGGCCTGTTTGGCGGCTAAGGTTTGGTAGAAAGCAACATCAGCCCCCGTTATTAGCATCGAGCCCGAGACTTGCTCCGCCACCTGCAGGTTGTCTCGGGTTAGCCATGTGACACTATCGTCAGCCCAACGCTCGTGCCAAGTCCGTAATGCGTAAGCATAAAGATTGGTAGAGCCGACAGCAAAAGCCCCCACAGCTAACCACCCTGCCAGCAACACTAAGCATGCTAGCGGCAGCCAATGCAACAGCCCTTTCAGCACACGTTTGTCAGCTGAGCGGCTAGGTTGCGCCTCTGCGTGGGCTTGTTCAAAAGTAGCGTCCATTGCTTGACCTCCGTTTGGGGTTACCGGTTATTTAGTCGCGACTGTACAAGTCGCGGGTATATACCTTGTGTTCCACATCACTCAGCTCAGTTTCCATTCGATTGGAGACAATCACATCACAACTCGCCTTAAACTCGTCTAGGTCACGGATAACTGGTGAGTTGAAAAAATGCGACTCCTTAAGCACCGGCTCGTATACCACCACTTCAATGCCCTTGGCTTTAATTCTCTTCATCACCCCCTGTACCGACGACGCCCGAAAATTGTCGGAGCCCGCTTTCATCACCAAGCGGTAGATACCTACTCGCTTAGGTTCGCGGCGGATAATCGACTCGGCGACAAAATCTTTACGCGTATGGTTAGCATCGACAATGGCGCGGATTAAGTTGTTGGGCACACTATCGTAGTTAGCCAACAGTTGCCGGGTATCTTTAGGTAGACAGTAGCCACCATAACCAAAGGATGGATTGTTGTAGTGATTGCCGATCCGAGGGTCCAAACCCACACCCTCAATGATTTGCTTACTGTCTAAGCCATGCGCTTCGGCATAACTATCGAGCTCATTGAAGTAGGCAACGCGCATCGCCAAATAGGTGTTTGAAAACAGCTTAACCGCCTCAGCTTCGGTGGAGTTGGTGAAAAGAACGGCAATGTCGCTTTTCTCTGCGCCTTGTTGCAGGAGTTCAGCAAAACATTGTGCCCGTTCACTTTGCTCGCCCACAATAATGCGCGAAGGGTAAAGGTTGTCGTACAGTGCTCGTCCTTCGCGCAGAAACTCAGGCGAGAACATGATTTTGTCGTGACCAGTTTGCTGTTTGATTTGCTCGGTAAAGCCAACCGGAATGGTTGACTTGATGACTATGCTAGCCTTTGGGTTTAGCGCGATAACATCGCGAATAACAGACTCAACACTAGTGGTATTAAAATAGTTAGTTTCTGGGTCATAGTCAGTAGGGGTTGCAACAATGACAAACTCTGCATTGGCATAGGCTTCAAGCTTGTCGAGAGTGGCAATAAAATCAAGCGCCTTGTTGGCCACAAAGTCTTCCATTTCCTGGTCCACAATCGGCAGCTGCTTTCGGTTAATCTGCTCTACCTGCGCGGGGCTAATATCCAGCGCCACCACTTGATGGTGTTGTGCCAACAAAAAGGCATTCGAGAGGCCTACGTAGCCTGTTCCTACTACTGCTATTTTCATCAGTCTCTCCCTGAATCTGATGTACTTAAACTGTCTGTTCAAAGCCCGTGAGCTGTTACATGTCTGCGTTGGCGACTTCACCGCTTGGGTGTAAATACCACTGAGTATGCTGATGCACATCATCGCAGGCTAAGGCCTCATCAATGTCAAACCAGCAATAGTCACCATGCTGTTCAGCGGGTAGATCGGCGAGTGGCAAATCGAGCACATAGCGGTAAGCTAGCACTACATAATGGGTAGAAAACTGGTTTGCTGACTCCCCCTCATCAAAAAACACGTTATCGTGATAAAAATGCTCAAAGGTGCCTAAGAACTTACCCTCACTTAACTGCAAAGCAACGCCCAGCTCATCCCGAGTTAAACGCTGTAGGGCACTCGCCATAGTTTCATCTTTAACAATTCGTCCACCCGGAACAAACCAACAGCCTTGTGCGGGACGATTCAATCTACGCCCCAGCAATACTTGCCCTTGAGGGTTTTGCACCACCAAATCGATAGAGACCAGCGGGGTACTCGCTATCACCGCAGAAAACGTGGCTTTAGGTAAGTAGCTCATCCCCTAAAGGCCTCTTGATTTGCCAAAAACCATTGATAACTACTGCGCAGGCCGTCTTCCAAATCTATTTGATAGCGCCAGCCCAGATCGGCCAAGCGACTTACGTCCATGAGTTTGCGTGGGGTGCCATCAGGTTTAGTGGCATCAAAGCGAATTGCACCTTCAAAACCCACCACCTTTGCCACGGTTTCTACCAACTCGCGAATGGTGCAGTCGACCCCGGTGCCAACATTAATGTGGCTTAGCATGAGATCGGTACTCGCTTGATAGCTCGCGTTGTCTAGCTCCATGACGTGCACGCTGGCAGCGGCCATATCGTCTACATGGAGAAACTCACGCATTGGTTTGCCCGTACCCCACGCTACGACCTCAGCATCGCCGCTTAGCTTGGCCTCGTGAAAACGACGGATCAGCGCCGGAATCACATGGCTGTTTTCCGGGTGAAAATTATCATTAGGGCCATATAAGTTGGTGGGCATAACACTGCGATAATCACGCCCGTACTGGCGGTTATAACTTTCACACAATTTGATACCGGCAATTTTGGCAATGGCATAGGGCTCATTAGTCGGCTCTAGCTCACCGGTAAGTAAGGCGCTCTCGGCCATAGGTTGGGCAGCGAGTTTGGGGTATATACACGACGAGCCCAAAAACAGTAACTTACTCACTCCCGCTAAGTGCGCAGCGTGGATAATATTGCACTCGATCATCAGGTTCTGATAGATGAAGTCGGCGGGGTAGGAATTATTAGCCACAATGCCACCCACCTTCGCTGCCGCTAAATACACCTGATCGATCGCCTGCTCAGCAAAGAACGCCTGTACGGCTTGCTGGTCTAGCAAGTTCAACTCATCGCGGCTGCGCACCACCAGCTCTACATTGCCTCTTGCCTGTAGCTGGCGAACGATCGCAGAACCAACCATCCCACGATGGCCGGCAACAAAGACTCGCATCATGGCTTCTCCTAGTTTTCTACCGCCATACTGACATCAAATCCATGGGTTTTGAGCAAGGCATGGCGTTTGGCTTTATCTAAATCTCCGGCAACCATTTCACTACACATTTGCTCAACGGTAATCTCTGGGACCCAACCTAATTTAGCCTTGGCTTTAGCGGGATCACCCAATAAGGTTTCCACCTCTGCAGGTCGGAAGTAACGCGGGTCTACTTTTACAATGACATCGCCCACCTTTAGTGCTGGTGCATCGTTGCCATTAATCGCTGCAACAGTAGCAACCTCGTCGACGCCTTCGCCGGAGAAGGCTAACTCAATGCCTAACTCTTTAGCAGATAGCGTGACAAACTCACGTACCGAGATCTGCTTGCCTGTGGCGATAACGAAATCTTCGGCTTGATCTTGTTGCAGCATCATCCATTGCATCCGCACATAATCTTTGGCGTGGCCCCAATCACGCAGCGCATCCATATTCCCCAAATACAGGCAAGGCTCCAGCCCCTGGGCAATATTGGCCAAGCCTCGGGTAATTTTACGGGTAACAAAGGTTTCGCCACGGCGAGGAGACTCATGGTTAAACAAAATGCCATTACAGGCATACATGCCATAGGCTTCGCGATAGTTCACCGTAATCCAATAGGCATACATTTTGGCTACTGCATAGGGCGAGCGGGGGTGGAAGGGGGTAGTCTCTGTTTGTGGGATCTCTTGTACTAACCCATAGAGCTCCGAGGTGGAGGCTTGATAGAAACGCGTTTTCTTCTCTAGCCCCAAAAAGCGAATGGCTTCCAATAAGCGGAGCGTACCCATGGCATCGACATCGGCAGTATATTCAGGCGCTTCAAACGATACAGCCACATGGGATTGTGCACCAAGGTTGTACACCTCGTCTGGCACCACTTCACGCAAGATGCGAGTTAGGTTGGAGGTATCGGTGAGGTCGCCATAATGTAAGAAGAAACGTGGATTTTCTGCCTGCAAACGATCTTCATAGATATGATCAACCCGTTCTGTGTTAAACAGCGACGAACGGCGCTTAATACCATGAACTTCGTAGCCCTTCTCCAGCAAAAACTCTGCTAAGTAAGAACCATCTTGACCGGTGATACCGGTAATCAGTGCGACTTTATTGGTCATAGCTGTACTCCGTTACGTCGTTCTTTACTAAAGCCGAAAGATCATCAGCAAACCGCGCAATCACCTTAGCTTTGTTCAAGTTTTCTACCGCGTATTCCCGCGCGATAGTGTTGGTAGAAGTGGTGTCAGTAGCAAGGACCTGCTTTAAACCTTTTATAAACGCGTCAGTATTTTCAGGCTCAACGCAGGTATAAATGCCTGGATATTTTGTGGCGATTTTTCCTAGCTCCGTATCGGCTTCGGCTGTCACCAAAGCATGCCCGCCGGCTGAGAGAATATTAGTAAGCTTTGAGGGCAGAACCGCGTCGGCTGCGCCTTTCCTTTGCACCACCAAATGCACATCGGCCATGGCTAATATCTGTGGGACATCTTCCCAAGGCTGCAAAGGCATAAACTGCAGGTTAGATAAGCCCCGCTCATCAGCCAATTGCTCTAGTGTGTTGCGGTAGGCGCCTGAGCCAATAATCACAAACTTCACCTCTGAGTGTCCCGCTAGCGCCTCGGCGGCATCGAGTACCACCTCCAAGCCCTGCTTTTGGCCAATGTTGCCCGAGTAGAGCACCAACTTATCGGCCTCGTTAAAGCCCCACTCTTTACGCTTAGCCTTGCCACACACCTCAGGGGTAACAAAATCGGTGTCAGCCCAGTTAGGGAAGAACAATAACCGTTGCTTCGCTACACCTTTGGCGGCAGCGTTATCTAACATGCTATAGGAGATAGACGATACACAATCAAAGCGCTTGATTAGCCATGCCTCATAACCCTTAGCCAAACGAGCTAATAGCCCATGAGATGCCATGCCCAAGCCAAACATGGCATCGACCTCAAAGTCTTGAATATGCATCACCGACTTTGCGCCAGTTAGCTTGGCAAACAACAAGGCAGCAGGGGCACAAAAAAGGGTGGGTTGAACGCTTACTACTACGTCGGGTTTAGAACGCAATAGGCTAAATAAAGGAACCAATGAGCTGATAGCAAACGAGGCTAAATGCAACAATCGCTTGAGCGTACTGGGACTACGAGGCACATACAGCGGAGCTCGTTTTATCACCACACCATCAGCTACATTGGTGGACCAACGGTTTTTAAAGCCTTTATGTATTTGCCACTCAGGGTAGTAAGGCGGCGCAGTCACTACGTTAACGTGATGGTTTAATGCGACTAACTTACAAGCCATTTCACCGGAGTATTTGCCAATGCCGGTTAGCTCGGGAGCATAATTAATACCATATAGGACGATATTCAATCCTCTGCCCCCTGATTTGATAGCTGATAACCTGTTAATAACTCTAACTGTTTAACCTTGTCTTTGGGCAAGTCGTACTGCCCTAACACTTGTTCTGCTTCCATACACTTCAGATCAACCAGCGCTCGATACCAAAACCCTTGCATGAAATGGTAAGCAAAGCCCCTCGCACCATCCAAAAAACCTAACTGTATGAAGTAACGGTAAAGAAAATACTACAAAGGTCTTAAAAAATAAGGCAGTCGTTGATAAACCCGTTCTTTCAATAAGCGTTTTAGGCGGATCTTAAGCCCTGTATTCGGAGTCATTGTGGAATCGCTAGCGGAGTGTATTTTTCTTAACATTATGTCGATCATTTCACGAGTCGCATATTTATTGTGCTTATCAATAAACCAACTCACCGAATTAAGATTATCGTCATAAAATCCGCCCTTAAGTTCTACAGAATAACCGCTATCAAGTACAATATGCTCGTCCATCCACTTTTGCTCAATGTGCGCGGTTCCCTTACGAAACAAACGCAACATTGGCAGCGGGTAACGACCGCCAAAGCGCACCCATTTCCCTAGAAAAACATGTCGACGATTAAGAATAGCGCCATTACAATCCCCATCTGCGCTAGCCACAAAGTCAAGAATACTTCTCGTTAATTCGCCATCAATATACTCATCCGCATCAAGCCTCATAACCCATTCAGTCTGAATGTTACAGTTGTCCATAGCCCATTGGAACTGTTGGGCTTGGTTTACAAAAGCATTCTGATAAAAATCACCACCAAGGTTTGTTGACAGTTCTTTTGTCTTATCGGAAGAGTAAGAGTCGACTATAACGACTCTATCAACTATAGGAGCAATTGATTTGATACACCTTGATACGTGAACCTGTTCGTTATAGGTTAAAATCACAGCCGTTATTTTATTCCTAGAGGGCATTGCCACGATCCCTGGATTTAATTGGCTTGGCTGGATTTCCTCCATAAACAAGCCATGCATCTAAGTTTTTAAACACGGCTGAACGGGCGCCAACTACGGCACCTTCCCCTATATTTACACCGGGCCCTACAAATGCTTCAGCACAAATCCATGCTTCCTTTCCAATAACGACAGGCGACAACACCAACGGATGTAAAGAATCATTATAATTGTGCGTGCTCGCACAAAGGCTCACATTTTGACTTACTATCGCCCTCTCTCTAATTGTAATAAAGCCTTGATTATAAACACGAACCCCGGGGCCAATGGTAGCATTCGCTTCAACTTCTAGATTGGCAGGCAACCAGATATCTGCACTTGGGTAAATCCTCGCTAACTTATGCACACTGGCACCCATAACATTAAGAACCCAACACCTATAACGGAAAAGAGGAACTGGGCTAAACTTGAAAAAACAAAATTTCACGGACAACCAAAGAAAACGATAAAGCCTATCCTTTAGCGTAAAGACTGAATCATGTTGCGTTTTTTTCTCTAAAACCAGCATTTTTATCCCTCTAGTCTAGAGACAAAGTTAGGGCGTTCAGAATCACCATTCAACCATGAGTACAGCTTCAACAGTCTTTCTTTGACAATGCCCTTTTCGAACTCGCTAGAGATCAACTCCCTTGCCTTTAAATGCATTTCAATCTTTTCATCATAAGGTAATGAAAGATAATAAAGGATTCCGTTAGCTATAGAATCCTTAGTCGTCCCTATCTCAATGCTACATTTACCCTCGAAACCCTCATCAAGATTGCACGATTTAGTCATCAGAGTTGGCAACCCATAGCTCCAAGACTCTAGTATGGCCATGGGTAACCCCTCGCTAAAGGAAGGTAAAATAAAAAGATGGGAAGAAACGAAAGCTTCCTCTTTCTTGCGCCCGGTTACCTCGCCATGAAAGTTAACATTTGCACAAGACTCCACTACGTCTAAAAAGCTTTCGTAATATTCTCCCTTACCCCAGCCATATATATCCAACACTAACTTCGCTCCCGTTTCTGCCACCTGAGAAACTGCCTCAACAAGAGTTATCACATTTTTCTTTTTGTCGATCCTTCCGATATAAAGCAGTTTAAAAACCTGGCCTTCTATAACAGCAGTCGAAGTTGCTACAGGTAATTCAACCCCATTTGGTATTAACGCCACATCCCCTTGATAGCCAAACCTTTTCACATCCAAAATTTCTTTCCGAGTCAAAACCTGAAGCACATCTGCTTGTTGTATGTTTTCATTCTGAAATAACCAACGTAAAACTCTTTTTTGCCACGCTTTATTTTCAACAATCCATTTCTCTAACATACCATGAGGTGACACAACCAACTTGGCTCCTGTCAGCCTTTTTGCACTGGTTCCTACTACCGACAGGTAGTTCCATATGCCATGCTGATGTATTATTTCTGGGTGCCAGGCCTTTAACTGCTTCAGCATTTTCGGAAAGTAGGAAAACCTTCCCCTGAGAAACCCGGGAGAAAACGACAAGTTCACCTTTGAAACATCTACCACTTCGTTAAAGTTAGTTTCTTTAACTGAAAAAATAACACAGTCGACTTCACCACTAATACAACGAGCATGCTCTAGAACAACAACAGAAACTCCACCACCTGAACTAGTAACTGCATTAGCTATTATAGAAATTTTCATTTCGAGTAGACACCATTATTCAAGAACCCCTAACAAAACCGCTTCCAACATACCGTTTCAACTTGTATGCAACAAAAAATTTTATTACAAAAAAAGAAAGCCAAACGGCAAAAAAGTAATATGACCAAGATGTTAGCGCAAACACAGCCCTCGTTGCCATAAGCAAAAGTAGTGTTAAAACAAGGTACAGCACCGCATAATAAGGATTTCGTTTTGCATTAGAAAGATTATCGTCTAAAGAAGAAGCCACAAAAGCGTGCAACACAGAACCTATCAATATAGCAAAAACTCCTCCCACCCAATACAAATCACCAACGATAGATTCTGAAGTCCACGGTAACCTTTCCGGCCAAACATGTTCCATCTCATACTTAGGTTTTCCAGGCCATATAAACCTGGGTATCCAGTTCAAAAAAGCAACAGAAAGAAATGTCTTCAAATCAGTATAAGGAAACTTCTCAGGGACAAAATAAATAATATTGGTCAGCCAATAGAAGTTATCATCATGATGGAAGCCTACCGTTTCTCTACCTGTCTGGGACATTAAATCTGTTCCCATGTTTCCCCAACCGCTTACTCTTGCAAGAACCATCTGATCAAAGACAAACAACATGAAAACAATAAGCGTAGGGAAAACAAAAAAAGCGGCCACTTTACGCTTATCCAACAAAACCAAAACAGCCAACACTTGGCAAAATGAAAACAAAACCGGAGCCCTTGCTCCTTTTAAGGTATAAACCAAAATAACGAAGCAAATAAGCAATGCAAAAAACAACTTGGAAAAAATATTTCGAGACCAAGATGCTCGCAGCGTCAATAAACTAGGCAAAGCAAAAAAGCCTAACTCGCAAATCGTGTCAATCAAGCTTGCTATGTTTCCTCTCCCCTCTACAACATTTCTCAGAACTGTTGTAGAACGGCCTTTTGAAAGCTCAACAAAGACGTTCCAAAAGTCTAGATCAGTAAGATAAAGCCAACGTCCCCACTGAAGAACAACAAAAAACACTATCAAATAGGTTACAGGTTTTATTGGAATTGTAGAAGTTACCTTTACGTCGGACTCAGGAGCGGCTATCGACATCACTCGATGCAGCACTCCAAATCTCAAGTATCTATTAGCAAAGAAATATGCAACCTCAAACATCAGCACGTAAATATAAATCATTTTCAACGCAGAGAACAACATACTCCCCGAAAACTCATCAAGTCCATTTTGAACTAGAAGCGAATCTTGTAAGAGCAGAAAAACTAGCGATAACATTATTAAAGGCCTAGATTTAAGAAATGCTTTATCAGCCCCCCTAGCTAACTCTATGAAAAATACAGCAGAGATATAAGCTATCAGCAAAAAGGAAAACAAAGAAACAAGAAAATAGTTAGCAACACCTAGAGACTCTACAAGCCACATTAGCAAAAAGCATGCGGACAAAATCAAATACGCGATAACACTAGTCAAGCTGACCTCTTTTTTCATCAATAGACTTGTCAATTACATTCTTTATCGCTTTTGAATAGTTAGAGACGGAACACTTCTCACATGCGTCTATCGCATTTTGTGAGATCATCCCATACTCTGTCTCGTTAGCCATTAAGTTTGAGATAAATGCCTTAGCGCTATCGATATCTCTGTAATCACATATGTAGCCATCAAGTCCATGAGTCACTATGCTCCCTGAATTAGGAGAAGCAATCACTGGCACCCCCCTCGCCATTGCCTCGATAAGTGCTGATGGACACCCTTCGCAAGTGCTAGGAAAGTATACTGCATCAATACTATCTATGTAGCTAACCACCTTTTCACCGGGTACACTTCCTAGTAAATCCACATAACCTCTGAATTCTCGTTGGGCTATCTCACTGATGGCAACTGGTCCTAACATACTAAACTCACAGACGTCAGACATTTCCTTAGCTAGACTCAAGAAATAAGGAGCCCCTTTTCTTAGGGACACAGCACCTATAAAACCAACCCTAAAGACTCTATTTTTATTTAGTGTTCTCGCTCGACTACCAATCAATAAATCCTGACTAATAGGATAAGGTATAACCGTTACTTTTGAGCTATCCAGACCACTTTCTAACAGCTTTTCTTTTACAAAACTTGAAGCGCACGTGATGTGATCAAATAAAGGCCAAGATTCTTTTTCCACGCGGTCTATTATCTCCAAGTCCTTATTACCACAAGAGTCTTCCCAACCCGGCCATAGCTTTTGCTGTAACAAAGACTCTGAAATCTCAAACCATGCCGGCGCTATGATTTGATCTCCTATCAACACGTTTTTATCAGAAGCCTTTCTTAGCAACTTAGGGTGCACGTTTCTAATAAACACATGAAACACCGAATCTCGCGTCAAACTAGAACCAATTTTATCGCTGATTCTTTCGTTAACCCATGGGTATAGACTTTTATTGGAAAACTCAGTGTTATAAAGAGGTCTAAAAAGCGTATCCCTGACATAGCTAATTATTTTAACTTCATCTGTAAAAACCTCATACCTTTGCAACAATCTATCGCCCAACGCAGTATTAAAAACTCTAACAAGTCGAGCCAAAAAACTGTCTATACGCCCTGGGCTAGAAAACCACTCCACATGAATCTCTTTTAAATAGCCTATTTTGTCCAAGGCTTTTGGTATTTGATAACGAAGTCTGGAATGCCCTTGAATGAATATCACGCTACATTTCATCGAAGCCCCTCACTTTTACTGCAACTCATCAAACACACTGTTTAACTCCTTCAGCTTATTCATCTGTAACGTAGTGAAATCATGGTTAAATCCAGCCCCAACAAAAGGAATGTCGTTCACCTTATGGGCACTAATCTTGCGCGACTTTTCTTCCATGCCAACCATGTTAGACTTTGTGAACTTAAGTATAACCCGATCTACTTTTTCGTTTGAGACATTCAAATCCAAGAACGAGACTATCTCACCTAGCTTTTTCCTAGTGTCTATAACAAGGTCTTCATAAGAGACAAACAAAACATCGAATTTCTCTTTGTTTTGTCGATAAGATCTAACGTGCTGATCCCACCGCCCATAACCGTCAACCTGACCTTCAATGAAGGAGTCAAAAAAAGCCATGAAATCATTCTTGACTCTCCCCTCCCTGACATTGTGATTAAAGTAAGAAGCCACTACTTTTCTCACATCCCTGTAAACATATACGACCTTGCAATTTTTTTTAGGTAAAACATCACCATTTTCGTGAGTCTTAACAAGCATTCTTTTAAACTTTTTTCTAACTCTAAGTTGAGAAAGAAACTCTTCACTGCCAGGAGCAAAAACATCTACATTGTCGAAATCCACATTCAAGCCATACATCAACTCAACTAACATCAACTTTAGCCATGTGTTTCCAGATTTGGGGTAAGACGCCAAAATCACATCTTGTTCATTCACCAACTTCATATTCACAAAATTTCGAGCACTTCTTAAGAATTTGCTTTTTTGCAGTTTGTTCTTTATCAGTCTCAGCATTACTCACACCCTCTGGCAACTAACAACATACACTTTATTAATTTCCATCAAAAGAAACACACATACCCACCCGCCAAACACAGACGACCATATAGGAAAGGAATACACTCCCATTAAACCAGCACAAACAGCACTGACTACAACAGAAATAAAAGTCGTTGCAAAAAAAACAAACGAGTACCTCGTGTGTTTATTCACAGAAAGCAGAAACACTTCTAATATTTGCCAAACAGCCATAACCGCCGAATATATCAGCAAGAACCCAAACAATCGTTTATCAAACTCAAGGGAATCACCAACCCACAACTTAAATACCGACTCACCACAAAGCAATCCTAATAAGAAGTACAACAAGACAGCAAAGGGCATCACTCTTAAAACCTTGTTCAGCAACTCCCTAACTTTTAGCAAATCACCATTAGAGTTAAGTCTATTCACTTCGGACCACAGAGACCTTCCCAATATACTTACCAACTGCCCTCCACACCTAGTTAACAATCTAAGCGAGTTAAATACAGCAACTATTTGAGAACCAAACAACGCTCCAACAACAATCAGACTCCCTTGCAAGTAAATTGCATTTGAAATTGGCAGCAGCATAAATGCAATTGAACCAACCATGCTACTTCGAATATAAAACCAGCTAAAAGTCGTCTTCTTAGGGATTACGTGTCGAACGCTCCCCCTTATCAAAGCAAAAAGCACGAAGGCAACTAAAAGTAATGAAAACATCATTAAAAATGAAGACAGGACTGCCTTACCTCCAAGAACCGCTGAAATCAAAAGACTGAAAGTAAAGAAAAACCTGGCTACGGTTTGATAAATGATAGTTATATGATATCTACCAACACACCTAAAGCTAGAGGACGCGAAATTTATGATAAGGTTAAGGTACACTGCAACATACAAAAGTAAAAAGCTATAGAACGCCTCCGAATTAGATATATGGGAAAACGGATAATCGATAAAACTTGCAATAATCTTGGCAGATAAGGCGAGCAAGACAGCCACAAAAGCAAACACAAATGATATAAAAACAATGGTAGAGAAAAATACTTCTTTACACTTTTTGTACTCACGCCTTCTATAATGATTTTCGAGATCATTACTAGCAACGTTCACCAACCCTAAATCACTAAACATGAAAAAGGACGGTAGCGCAAACAAAACCAACCATTCACCATAATAAGGAGCCCCCCAATAACTAAGAAGAAGAGGGACAGAAACCAATTGAAGAATCATTGCAAGAGCGTTGCTCCCAGCCAGAGCAAGCATTGACTTAAAAACTCTACCAAACATTCTACGCAAAATCTCTGATGGCCTAACAATCAACCGTAAGTGTAAGAGTAATAACTGGAACTGGTTTTTCTCACTTTATTTAAAACCACACCCTCCATTAACACCCCATGATTTACTAAAAGAGAAACAGACTCTGAAACCTCGTTCTTTTTTGTCTTTCTAGAATTAATGACGAGTATTGAAGAGCCAACAACACCTCCTACGATCAATGCATCACTAACCGCTGACAACGGTGGCGTATCAAATAGTACTTTATCGTAATCCGCTAACAACCTATCTACTAGGGATTTAAATTCCACGCTTGACAAAAGCTCTTGTGGGTTAGGCGCTATCATCCCCGCGGTTAGTATGTCCAAGCCAGAATGCTTGTGGGTATGTATGCAATCTCTTAAGTCAGCCCCCATCATAAGATAATTCGTCAACCCGATACTCGAACGGCCTATACCAAACCGTTCACCTACTGAAGGCTTTCTCAAGTCACAATCCACTAGTATCGTTTTTTCCATTTTAGCTATAGAGAGTGACAGGCCTATCGCCATTGTTGTTTTACCCTCACCAGGAACTGATGAAGTTATAGAAACGAGCTTTCTGCTTAGCGGAGCCATCTTAAACAATATCGAAGTACGTATACCTCGTATTGCCTCATTTACTTCATTCCCCTTTTCACCAGTGACCAGGTTATCAGATACAACCCCATCACTCAGGCTAGTTCTTTTCAACAGTGGAACAACTCCTATAGGATCCAATCTCAAAAGTTCTCTCACGTCATTACTGGTATCTACAGTGTCCCTAATAGAGTCTTGCAACAGTGAAATCACACAGGTAATAAGTAATGCTAATGAGGCGACACCAATTACAATTACTTTTCTACGAGGGCTTGTTGAACTCAAAGGTACACTCGCTCTGTCTGTAAACCTGGCTACCGCGGTCTGGAAGTCATTGGTAGCTGCAGTCTCCTTCTGGCGATTAAGGAACAAGTCATAAAGCTTACGGTTACTATCTACTTCACGCTTTAATGCATCGTAGGTAGCCCGTTTAACCGCAATCCCCTGGAACTGACCCTTTTTGCTATCCAGCTCGGCTTGCAGGGCGTTCTCTTGTTTGCGGGCGCTACGCAGTTCCTTCTCGATGCCGGATGCCAGGTCACTCAGTAGTTCTGTGGCGCGCTGTTGTACTGTGGCCAACTGGGCACGAGCCTGAATCATCCGGTCGTGCTTGGGGCCGTAGCGCTTGCTAAGCTCGGATACCAAACGTTCCGCCTCGATCTCGGCCAAACGTACGTCGCGCAACTGGGGATGGTTAGAGATGGCGGGAACCGATGAGAGCTGGGCCAGCCCGGCGTTACGGTTATCCTGCAGCACAAAGTACAGCGATTCTGCAGCTACCCGGCGGTCGCGGGCATCACTCAGCCTGCGGCTTAGATCGCTTAGCTCGGTGGAGGCCAGGCTATCGATGCCCTCTACATCTACCAGCCCTTCCTGCTGCAAAAACGCAGTTAGGCGATCTTCAGAGGCAGTCACTGCTGCGCGCAGCTTGCCCAGGCGATCCTCCAGCCATGAAGTAGCCTCCTGGCTAGCCAGTAAGCGAGCTTCTCGGTTGTTCTCGATATAGGCCTCGCCCACAGCATTGGCCAGAGTCGCGGCAAGGTGACGGTCTTCCGAATCGAAGCTAATTTTCACCAGCTGGGTTTTTCGCACCGGACTGATAGTTAAACGGTCACTAAATGTACCCATCACATGTTGTTTGCGCGCTTCCTGTAGTTCTGCCTCGGTTGCCGGCTCTTGCTCCGGTAGCCAGCTTTGTAGCAGCGGTGAGTCGCTGGCGAATGTACGCAAGCTGCCTATGGGGTTTTTCACTTGATCCAGCCAAGTGGGCTCACGTTCGCCGTTAAACTCTGGTAACTCCTCAAGGCCGTAGCGGGCAATTACTTTCTCGGCAATGCTGCGCGATTTAAGCAGCTCAAACTGGGTTAGGTAGTATTCCTGTTTAGAGGTATCTACGCCGATGACCTGCTCGATGGATACCGCGCTACGCTGCTCGGCCTCGATCAGCAATACCGCAGTAGCGCGGTATACCGGGATAATCGAAAACGCCACCAAGGTCGCCAGCAGCGCGGCTAAAAAGGTAAAGCCCAGGATCATAGGCCAGCGTTTACCAATAGCACTAAGGTACTGGCGCAAGTCGATTAGCTCTTCCTGCGGCATAGCTGGCTGGGAAACTGCAGCAGCTGAATTGGTCAAAGAGGGGTTGCCACCGTCTACGGCATGTAAATTGACATTGGCTGAATTATTCACATTTAGTTCCTTTAAGACGCGGGCAATTAGAAGAAGCTGGCTTTAACTACAATGATGTCGCCAGGTTCCACCCTGGCACCCAGTGCCACTTTGGTTTCACCACTACTTCCATTGGCGGGGGTAATCGCAATATTGCTCTTGGAGGCGCGCTGGGTAAAGCCACCCGCTAAGGCGACGGCTTTCTCAATGGTTAGTCCCGGTTGATAGGCATAACCGCCGGGGTTTTGCACTTCGCCGTTAATAAAGATCTGTCGGTAGGAAACGATATTCACCGCGACTTTGGGATGGATAAGGTAGTCGCCGCGCAGGCCGTTCTCGATGGCGTCTTTGAGTTTTTGCGTGGTATTGCCGGTTACGGTTAACCGGCCTAGGTAGGGGTAATCGATTTTGCCGCTGTTGTTGATTAGCACTTCCATGCTGAGGTCTTCTTCACCGTATACATGGATGTTTATTACGTCGCCAGGGCCTAAACGGTATGAGTCGCCACTATCGGCCTGACTTAGTGGCGCTAACAACAAGCTTGCCAAGCTTAGCGCCAGTGTTACGAGGTATTTCATATTACAGCGTTCCCGTTAGAGTAAAGTAGTACACGTTTTGGTCGTAGCCGATGCCGCTAACGCTCGAGCTTTTCTCTTGCCACTCCCAGCCAGCACGAAACTCCAACCAACGGCGGAAGTCGTAGGCAAAGCTCAGCTCAAAGCGATCTGTCTCGTCGTCGCGGTCTATGCCTGTATAGGATTCGTCGGTGTAGGCGTACGCAGCACGAGAGGAGAAGCGTTCTAACCAGTAATGCTCCCACTCTAAGCGGTAAAGGGCTTCTTCGATGTAGTCGCCCAGTTGGTCAGGGTCTTTGGCAGCATTACTGGTGGTAAAGGTAAATTGCGAGTAATCGACAGGTAGGTAGGTAAGTGCCACTTCCCAACTAAAGCCGTCGAAGTCTTCGCGGCTGCTAGCATCATATTTTTTGGTCTCGTAACCCAGTTTGGCCTCACCGCTAGTTTTACCGGTGATATCCCAAAGCGCGCCCACGTAGTAAAACGTGTCATCGTTATCGCGTGTCGCTTCGCCGTCGGCGGTGACATCGTATTCACGCTCCAGGCGTTTGATCTCGAAAAAGGCTTCAGTCGCCGATGACACGCGATAAAACAGCTTGGCACCATAGCGCAGCTCGTCCCAGTTTCTGAACTGGGTGGTCTCTTCTAGCTCGGTGTACTCTTTGTCACCCCAGCCTAGAGATAGGTCGAACCGGCCTTGGGCGCCTTGCGCCCCAAACGAATAGACAGCTGCCAAGTCGTTGGTGCGGTAATACAGTAACTCTTCGAGCAAGCCGCCCAAGCCTTCCGAGATACCGCTACCGCGCCCTTCATGCTGATGTGCAAACTTGTAGTCGAAAGTAAGTCGGTGGCGGGTGGCTAAATCTAACTTGGCGTTTAGCCCTGCCAGGTGGTCAACGTAGTCGTCGATGCTGCTATCAAAATACTCGCCCACCTTCAGGTTGTAGTAGGCACTGTATTGGTTAAGGCCCCGTTCGGCCATTAGTGCAATGCCCGGCTCAAATACGAATATGCCCGAGGATTCGGTATCGGTATCAGTAAGTCCTAGGTTGTCATCGTAGCGGTAGCCCAGCCCGAGAGTAGGCACCACCGCTAAGCCCGAACCAGTAACATAGGGCTGGGGCTCTACCTTGGCATTGGCTGTTGAGCAAATGCCCAAAGCGGTCACCACTCCTAACAACGTTGGTAGACTTTTAGCGTGAATAGCCATTGCAACAACTCCCTTTTGTTTTAGTAGGCTTGGTCGCCAGTGAATCCCTTAAATACGGTTAGATAAACAATCTTGAGGTCCATCCATAAACTCCAGTTCTGGATGTACTCAAGGTCGTAGGCAACGCGACGTTCCATCTTATCCAAGGTGTCGGTCTCTCCCCGGCAGCCATTGATTTGCGCCCAACCGGTGATACCCGGCTTAACCTTGTGACGCAGCATGTAGCGGTCGACTAGCTGACGGAACTGCTCGTTATGCGCCACCGCATGAGGGCGCGGACCGACGATGGACATGGTGCCCATCAACACGTTAAAGAACTGTGGCAGCTCATCTAGTGAGGTACGACGTATAAAGCTACCGAAAGGGGTAATGCGCGGGTCATCGCGGGTGGCTTGAACCACCTTGCCGCCATTTTCCATGACTCGCATAGAACGGAATTTCCACACCCGAATGCGCTTACCATCAAGGCCGTAGCGATCTTGCTTAAACAACACCGGGCCGGGTGAGCTAAGCTTCACGCCCAATGCCACCGCTAACAAGATGGGGCTGATAAGTAAGATAATTGCACTGGCCAGCAGCACGTCTTGAATCCGTTTGACCCAAACACTGGCAGAGTTGCGAAAAGGAGTATCAAACACACTAATGGTTTGGATTTCGCCCAAACTCGCCCAGCGTGAGTGAATTAAATTGTAAGTAAAAAAGTCGGGCACAATGAAGGTGGTGCAGGTGGTGTCGGAGAGTAGCTTAAGGTAGCTGGTGATTCGGTCTTTGGCATGCATGGGTAAAGCAATATAGACATGGTTTAGCTCGCCGTTTTTTGCCATATCTAGCGCTTTGCTGACCGGCTGAACCTCGCCAAATTCTCCCAGCTCCTTATTGAGCCGGGTGCTCGCCCTGTCATCAAAGAAGCCCGCAAAGGTTAAGCCCAAATCGGGGTTAGAAATCAGCTCTCGGTGCAGGCGTAGCGCGTTTTCAGACACGCCAATAATTACAGCACGGCGGGTGTTATAACCGGAGCGACGCGCCAACGCGAGCAGTTCGCGAAATACCAAGCGCCAGGCAACCAGTACCAGCGGGGTGAGCAGTAGCCACCAGCCAACCACTAAGCGAGAATATACATCGGATATTTTAAGGAAGTAGTTAATCGCCAACACCAAGGCAACGGTGACCAACCATACGCTAAGCGTTGTGCTCGCCTGCTCTTTGACTGATGCAACCCGCCACGAACGATATAAACTAAACGACTCGGCAACCAACAGATAGGCCATGCCAAAGCCAATGGCCAGGAACTGGAAGCTTTGCTCAAACTCACCGGTGCGCCACCACACCAAACATGCTAGAACAGCAAAAATAGCGCTTAGATCAGCAATCCGATAGATCACTGCCAATTCGAACTCGTGGCTGCGCACCAGCCCCTTGCTAAAATCACTCATTGCGCGTCCTTACGATTTATTATGTAGCGATCCTGCTACATAAACTGCGTTAGTTAATCGAAAGCGTATTCCCTGCGACCTTGCATCATTGCATAGGCTCAATTGCGAGTTAAAAACTCAAATTGTTACTTCTCTTGTTAGATCTTTCAAGTGCTATAAACAGCAATATTAATAACATGATAAGTGTGACAGTTTTCGGTTCATCAACTGAAAAAACAGCTGCACCCAAGTACTGCTGCTCGGCCCATGCAAACAAGGTCCAGTCACCACCGATGAATAGAGCTTGATCCTCTTTAAGAGCGCTATCAGTCCATATGCTTAACATCTCGGTGCCAATTGCTTGCTGTTCCAAAACGTCATCCCAACTGTATGCGATGTAGTTAAAATACTGCTCTTCACCGCGACTCCACCAGGAAAAGGTAATGTCTAACAGGCCGTTATTGAAGGGGCCTAAGCCGTCATCAGTAAGCGGGTCAAACTCTTGCATATTGAAGCTAACGGCAGCACGCACATCATCGCCGGGCTTCACTACAGTTAACGGTTCGGGCGCATCAAAAATATTGGGGTCTTGATGGGGGGTGGGGAAATTTCCGGTGTATACCACCAGTCCTTCATCAACCTCAGGGTTTTGAGTAATGGCAAGAATAGATGCCTGACTCATCGCCGAGAACAGCATAATTAGCATGGCAAACACTGAACATTTCATTACCCAACTTCCTTATCGAATGCAAACACTGAATTGATTCACACCTAGATTAGCAATTTAGATGCCATTAGTAATGAATGGACCTTAGGTGCCCGCAAACTACTGATATTAAAATAAATTACTGCATTCTAAATTCAAAATAAGATCATGTAAATATTTTTTGGTGTAAATTTATCTGACACATTAAATATAGTTATATTAAATATCACCAATACCCCAGCGCTACAGTGTAAGTATCTACTATTCAAATAAATTAATTGCATTGCTTAGAGTAAATATTCAACCAAGATAGGTGGGAATAATATATTCAACTTGATGGATAGTTTCAGCAAATGCTATGCAATGTACTCGGCTCCTCTAGTATCAGGTCATGCAGCCCTTTGCTGGCCGAATCTATACCTAGTTTGAACACGCTAAGGAAGGTCGTTACTCAGGTGAGTGCACTAGTACAGGATCGTAAAAAAATTTGACACCTGTCACACAATGCTGGTGAACACATAACTATTGAATCACTAGGGGGATAGGTAAAGCTCCGGATATCCGGAGCTACATCAGATTGTTACGTGACAAGTCCACCATGCTTAAACAGCACGTAATCGCCGGGCTCTATCTTGTGCCACTGCTCGTTAGAGGTGAGCGGTTGAGTGGCGATCATGGTTACCACATCGTTGGGGGTGGTCTCTTTCTTAAAGTCGATGGTGACATCGGCATCCATCAGCTTCGCTTCGCCAAACGGCGCGCGACGGGTGATCCAGTGCAAGTTGGTAGAGCAAAACGCCATCACATACTCACCGTTACTCAGCAGCATGTTGAACACGCCCAACTCACGCAGTTGCCGCCCCAGGCTTGCAATAAACTTAAACGCCGCCGCCATGTTACCCGGCTTGCGTGGATACTTCTGCCGCAGCTGTTCGAGTATCCAGCAAAACGCCAGTTCGCTGTCGGTATCCCCCACCGGGCGATACCAGCCAGTATCGAGCTTCTTGTAGCCGCTTAGCTGCCCGTTGTGGGCATAGGTCCAGTTCTGTCCCCACAACTCACGGGTAAAGGGGTGGGTGTTCTCCAAAGATACTTGGCCGCGGTTGGCTTGGCGAATATGGCCAATCACCGCTTCACTTTTGATGGGAAAGGCCTTAACCAGCTCCGCCACCTTGGACTCACAACTAGGTTGTGGATCTTTAAAGCTGCGACAGCCGCGCCCTTCGTAAAAGGTAATCCCCCAGCCATCGACATGCGGGCCGGTTACCCCACCACGCTGCACCAGGCCGGTGAACGAGAAACAGATATCGGTAGGCACATTGGCGCTCATACCTAACAGCTCGCACATCGTTGTTCTCCGTCTCCCGCTAGGCTTCCATGTGTTTTTCGATAAGCTGGATCATGATGTGGATGCACTTGATATGCACTTCCTGGATGCGATCAGCAAAACCAAAATGGGGAACTCGGATCTCAACATCAGCCAGACCAGCCATCTGGCCACCGTCTTTGCCGCTGAGCACGATTACCTTCATGCCTTTCTGTTTCGCCACTTCGATAGCTTTTAAGATGTTACCTGAGTTACCGCTGGTGCTAATCCCCAGCAGTACGTCACCGGTTTGGCCTAAGCCTTCGATATAGCGGGAAAACACGTAGTCGTAGCCAAAGTCATTGCTCACGCAGCTAAGATGGCTAGGGTCAGAAATGGCAATCGCTGGCATCGCCGGGCGGTTTTCACGGTAACGTCCGGTCAGCTCTTCGGCGAAGTGCATCGCATCACAGTGGGAGCCACCGTTACCGCAAGCAATCACTTTTCCACCTTGTTTAAAGCGCTCAGCCAGCAGCTTGGCTGCGTTATCAACGGCCTCAATATTCGCGTTGTCGGCCAAGAAGTTATTCAGAACTTCTGCCGCTTCTTGTAGCTCGGCCACAATCAATTCTTTCATCGTTATTCTCACTTTCCTCTATGCGCTAACACTATAACCAAATTTACTTTGCGGCACATCAGCGAACGCTTCAGCGCTTTTAAGTATGTCAGGCCTTACAAGATCGATGTTGCATTTTTGTAACCCACACTTGACCTGCCGTTACATATCACTTACAAATACACCTCAGAGGTCAGACCTCTTACTAGTTGAGCTCTTAACGAGTTGATAAGGAGAATCATCATGCTGAGTACCCTAACGGCATTGTTTATCCCTACGCTCTTGGTAGCGATCGCTGCCCTAGCGTACTTTCGGTCCTCACTGCTAGCCTTTAGCTTGGTCACCACCGGACTGTTATTGGCATACTCATTGGTTGAGCCGCTGAGCCAGATTACTTGGGCGGTTTACGTTGCAATCGTTGCCTTGGTTAATATCGTGCCGCTGCGCAAAAAGCTGCTTTCAACACCGATGTACAAGGCCTTCAAGGGCGTAATGCCAGAGATGTCACAAACTGAGCGCGAGGCTATCGACGCCGGTACTACCTGGTGGGAAGGCGAGCTGTTCCGTGGCGCCCCTGATTGGAAGCAACTGCACAGCTATCCCAAACCTCGCCTAAGCGCCGAAGAGCAGGCCTTCCTCGATGGCCCGGTTGAACAAGTATTAAAGATGACCAAGGACTGGGAGATCACCCACGAGCTGGCTGACCTGCCGCCTGAGGTTTGGCAATACCTCAAAGACAACAAGTTCTTCGCCATGATCATCAAGAAGCAATACGGTGGTCTGGAGTTCTCGGCCTATGCCCAATCGCTGGTGCTACAAAAGTTAGCGGGTGTATCAGCAGTGCTCTCCTCTACGGTGGGCGTACCCAACTCGCTGGGCCCGGGTGAGCTGTTGCAACACTACGGCACCAAAGAGCAGCAAGACTATTACCTGCCACGCCTGGCCAACGGCCAAGAGATCCCCTGCTTTGCCCTAACCAGCCCAGAGGCGGGCTCCGATGCCGGCTCTATTCCCGATTTTGGTATCGTCTGCAAAGGCGAGTGGGAGGGTAAAGAAGTACTTGGCATGCGCCTGACCTGGAACAAGCGCTACATCACCCTAGCGCCAGTCGCCACGATATTAGGCCTGGCCTTTAAACTGCGTGACCCCGATGGCCTGCTAGGCGATAAAGAAGACTTGGGCATCACCTGCGCCTTGATCCCCACCGACTTGGAAGGTGTAGACGTTGGTCGTCGCCACTTCCCGCTCAACGTACCATTCATGAACGGCCCGACCCGCGGTAACGACCTGTTCGTACCCATGGACTTCATCATCGGCGGCGAGAAGATGGCCGGTGAAGGCTGGCGTATGCTGGTTGAATGTCTGTCGGTGGGCCGTGGTATTACCCTGCCCTCTTCTGCAACTGGCGGTATCAAGTCAGCGGCGCTGGCAACCGGTGCCTATGCGCGTATTCGTCGCCAGTTCAAACTGCCCATCGGCAAGATGGAAGGTATTGAAGAGCCTCTGGCACGTCTGGCGGGTAACGCCTACCTGATGGATGCAGCGAGCAGCCTAACGGTGACCGGTATCGACCAAGGCGAAAAGCCCTCGGTGATTTCTGCGATTGTGAAGTACCACCTCACCCACCGCGGCCAGCGCGCCTCGATTGACGCGATGGATATCGTTGGCGGTAAAGGGATCTGCTTAGGACCGAAGAACTTCCTCGGCCGTTCCTACCAAGGTGCGCCAATTGCGATTACCGTGGAAGGTGCCAACATTCTCACCCGCAGCATGATTATCTATGGCCAAGGGGCAATCCGCTGCCATCCTTATGTACTGAAAGAGATGGAAGCGGCCTACCACCCCGACTTTGAGCAAGGCCTGGAAGATTTTGACCGCGCGGTGTTCAGCCATATCGGCTTTGCCATCAGCAACTTCGTGCGCAGCTTCTGGTTTGGTATCAGTCGCCATCGCCTGATTAAGGCGCCGCATCAGGACAAAACCGCCAAGTACTACCGTCAGCTGACCCGCTTCTCCAGCAACTTGGCACTGCTGTCAGATATCTCGATGGCGACCCTGGGCGGTAACCTGAAGCGCAAAGAGCGTGTATCGGCGCGCTTGGGCGACTTGCTCAGCCAGCTTTACCTAAGCTCAGCGGTGCTCAAACGCTTTGACGATGAAGGCCGCCAGAAAGCGGATATGCCGCTGGTTGACTGGGCGATTCAAGACTCGATGTACCAGCTGCAAAGCGCATTGGACGAGCTACTGCGCAACTTCCCAGTGCCGGTTGTGGGCAAGCTGATGCGATTGGTGATATTCCCACTGGGTAAACCACTGCATGCGCCAAGCGATAGCCTCGACCACAAACTGGCGCGCATCCTCCAAAGCCCCAGCGAAACCCGCGACCGTATTGGCCAAGGCCGCTTTGACAGCCGAATAGAAGGCAACGTGTTTGGCGAGCTGGAGCAGACCCTCGACGATATCCTTGCCTGCGAGCCAGTATTCGACAAGATCTGCAAGGCGCTGGGCGAGAAGCGTCCATTTATCTACCTCGATAAACTGGCCGATGAAGCGCTGGCACGCGGCATCATCGAGCATGGCGAAGCCGAGCTGATGAAGCTCGCCGAGGCTGGCCGATTGAACGCAATCAACGTAGATGACTTTGACCACCAAGAGCTGGCGCATAGCAAGCAAAACGGCGCGGACGAGATGATCACCGCAGCCTAACCACCATAAACACCCTTTCCTTTTTTATGCGGGCTTCGGCCCGCTTTTTTATCAACATTGCTTTTTGAGGACGGCTCTTCTTAACTAACTACGATGAGTGCTTAACGGGATTCCTATGGACGACGACTTTATCTTGTTTGACGACAAGCCGGACAATACAACGCAAACCGCCCCCCCTGGAAACTGATGATTGTCGATGACGAGCCGGAGGTTCATGACATTACTCAGATGACGCTGCAGCGTTTTAGCTTTGACAACCGACAAATAGAGTTCATCCACGCCTACTCAGCCCAGCAGGCCCGTGAGTTACTTCCCCAGCATTGCGATGTCGCCCTGATCTTGCTCGATGTGGTGATGGAGACCGACGATGCGGGCCTCACCTTGGTCGAACATATCCGCAACCAGCTAAACAACCACTGCGTGCGCATCGTGCTAAGAACCGGTCAGCCCGGACAGGCACCGGAAGATAAAGTGGTCGAAGACTACGACATCAATGATTACAAAGATAAAACCGAGCTTACCTCGCAAAAGCTGCGTACCCTTATCCGTGCCAGCCTGCGCTCCTATCGCGATATCTGTGCCCTAGAGACCCACAAGCGCGGCTTAGAAAAGGTGGTAGAGAGCTCCAAGGGGATCTTTGAGCTCAGCGCACTGCACACCTTTGTCGAAGGCGCGCTGGATCAGCTATCGGCCATCATGCACCTCGACGATGGCTGCATCTATGCCTTAGAGAAACAGGCCTATGCCCACCATAGCTCGCACTTTCAGTTGCTCGCGCATCACGGGGAGGACAGCCAACATCAGCTCAATAAGATTCTGCCTTTGTCTCAGCTGCCGTCGCAGCAAGCCGCACTGTTTGACCAAGCCATTAACCAAAAGGGCAACATCTTTAAAGACAATGCGGTGGTGATCTATTGTCAGAACAAAGCCAGAGATCTGTTCTTCTATATAGTGCGCAATACACCGATTAATGAATCCGACCAACACTTTATTAAGCTGCTAAGCGACAATATCACCATCGCGCTGGAGAATATCCGGCTCAACGAGGTGATCGTCGAACATCAGCGCGAAACCATGTATCGCATCGGTGAAATTGTTGAGACCCGCTCCAAGGAGTCAGGCAAGCACGTCAAACGGGTTGCCCTCTACACCGCCAAGCTGGCAGAGCTTGCTGGTCTAGACGAGAAAACCATCGAACGGCTAAAGATGGCTTCCCCGCTACATGATGTGGGCAAGGTCGCCACTCCAGATGCGATCTTGCACAAGCCTGCCAAACTGGATGACCGCGAGTGGTCGATTATGCGCTCCCATGCCGAACAAGGAGAGATGATGTTGGCCGACTCGAGTATCCCTAGCCTATTACTGGCCTCTGAAATTGCTGGCAGCCACCACGAGCGTTGGGACGGCAAAGGCTACCCGCGAGGCTTAAAAGGCGAGGAGATCCCCATCAGTGGTCGCTTGACCGCCCTGGCCGATGTGTTCGATGCCCTCGGCAGTAGTCGCTGCTACAAGCTGCAATGGGCCGACGAGGAGATCGTCGAGTACATCTCAGAGCAAAGTGGGAAGCAGTTTGACCCTCACCTATCCTCACTGCTGCTAAGTAACTTGGATCAGTTTTACAGCATTCGCGAGCAATATCAGGATGAGATCAGCGCAAGTTCTCCCGAGTAAGCACCAATAAACTGCAAATAAAGCGCGATTTTACGGCTACTTAGCCATGCCTTAGAGACAATCTTTCGGCAGGTTTGATTGAAGGCTTCTAAAATGGTCTTGAAATGCTGTATACTTCGCGCAATTTTCCGCCCTGACATATAGAGAACGACTAATGGCAGATCTATCTCATTACAGAAACATCGGTATCTTCGCACACGTAGATGCTGGTAAAACCACCTCTACCGAGCGTATCCTTAAGCTCACCGGTAAAATTCACAAGACCGGCGAAGTACACGATGGCGCTGCAACCACTGACTTCATGGAGCAGGAAGCTGAGCGTGGTATTACCATTCAATCAGCAGCGACTACCTGTTTCTGGAAAGACCACCGCCTGAACATCATTGATACTCCTGGACACGTTGACTTCACCGTTGAAGTATACCGTTCTCTTAAAGTACTTGATGGTGGTATCGGTGTATTCTGTGGCTCTGGTGGTGTAGAACCTCAATCAGAGACCAACTGGCGTTACGCTAACGAATCTGAAGTTGCACGTTTGATCTTCGTGAACAAACTGGACCGTATGGGTGCTGACTTCTACCGCGTTGTTGACCAAGTTAAGAACGTACTGGCTGCTAACCCACTGGTTATGACCCTGCCTATCGGTATCGAAGACGACTTCACTGGTGTTGTAGATGTACTAAGCCAAAAAGCTTACATCTGGGACGATTCTGGCCTGCCAGAAAACTACGAAGTAACCGACATCCCAGAAGACATGGTTGAGAAAGCTGCTGAGTACCGCGAGCAACTGATCGAGTCTGCTGTTGAGATGGACGACGAGCTGATGATGGCTTACATGGAAGGTGAAGAGCCTTCTTTGGAAGACATCAAGCGTTGTATCCGTGAAGGTACTCGCACCATGGCCTTCTTCCCAACCTTCTGTGGTTCTGCATTTAAGAACAAAGGTATCCAGCTGGTACTAGACGCAGTAGTTGACTACCTGCCAAGCCCAACCGAAGTTGACGCTCAGCCTCTGACTGACGAAGAAACTGGTGAACCTACTGGCGAAGTTGCTACCGTATCTGCAGATGAGCCACTACGTGCTCTGGCGTTCAAAATTATGGACGACCGCTTCGGTGCCCTAACCTTTATCCGTATCTACTCAGGTAAGATGGAAAAAGGTATGACCATTCTGAACAGCGCAACCGGCAAGACTGAGCGTATCGGTCGTATGGTTGAGATGCACGCTGACGAGCGTAACGAGATTTCTTCTGCGCAAGCGGGTGACATCATCGCTGTTGTTGGTATGAAGAACGTACAAACTGGTCACACCCTGTGTGATCCTAAGCACCCTTGTACTCTTGAGCCAATGATCTTCCCAGAGCCAGTAATCTCTATCGCTGTAGCGCCTAAAGATAAAGGTTCTACCGAGAAGATGGGTATCGCTATCGGTAAGATGGTTGCAGAAGATCCTTCGTTCCAGGTTGAAACCGACGAAGATTCAGGTGAAACCATCCTTAAAGGTATGGGCGAACTGCACCTGGACATTAAAGTAGACATCCTGAAGCGTACCTACGGCGTTGAGCTAGTAGTAGGTCAACCTCAGGTTGCTTACCGCGAAACCATTACTCAAGAACTTGAAGACAGCTACACCCACAAGAAGCAGTCTGGTGGTTCTGGTCAGTTCGGTAAGATCGACTACCGCATCCGTCCTGGTGAGCCGGGTTCAGGCTTTACCTTCAGCTCTTCAGTAGTTGGTGGTAACGTACCTAAAGAATTCTGGCCTGCAGTTGAGAAAGGCTTCAAAGTAATGATGGAAGAAGGCCCACTGGCTGGCTTCCCAGTACTTGACCTTGAAGTAGAACTGTTCGACGGTGCTTTCCACGCAGTTGACTCGTCAGCTATCGCGTTCGAAATCGCTGCGAAAGGCGCATACCGTCAGTCTCTGCCAAAAGCTGGCCCACAACTTCTTGAGCCAATCATGAAAGTTGACGTGTTCACCCCAGAAGACAACGTGGGTGACGTAATCGGTGACTTGAACCGTCGTCGCGGCATGATTAAAGACCAAGAAGCTGGCGCTACCGGCGTACGCATTAAAGGTGAAGTACCACTGGCTGAAATGTTCGGCTACATTGGTCACCTGCGTACCATTACTTCTGGCCGTGGTCAGTTCTCTATGGAGTTCGCCCACTACATGCCTTGCCCACAAAACGTGGCTGAAGAAGTAATCGCTGCGGAAAAAGAGAAAAACGCTAAGTAAGCAACTCTTTTAAGCTGATTCAAAAAACCCCGGCACGCCGGGGTTTTTTTATGCCAGTAAGCCGCGCTAAGGGCTTTCGTTAAGTAGTTCACCGAGTTGCTTTCGGCAGTGCTCTAACGACGGTTTAAGCGCCGCCTCCGCTTCCCCCTCCCGCTCCAACACCTTAATACACAGCGCCAGTACCGCCAGTAAGGCAGCTTGCAAGCTCGCCTTATCAGCCCTTGCCCAGCTCAAGCTAAGCAGCTCCAGGTAAGGCTCTGGAAGCCACTGCTCGATAAACCGGCCATTGTGCCAAGTATCTATCACTTCTTGGTTCTGGGCCTGCAAATGCGCTACCCACTCCATCAGCCGCAACAAACGATGCTGCATATGACTATTGCAACATGCCAACGCCATCCAACGCTCACCTCGCTGCCACTTCTTAGCAGTCCACAGCACATGGTAGGCAATGTCCTGAATCAGCTCTGTGACTTCTTCAGCATGGTCTTTAGGTGCAGGTAAAGGCAAGGCTGCCACCTCAGCAAAGATACTGGCAAAGTTCTCTTTATCAAGCAGACACAGATAGCCACGCTTAAACACCGCGATCATCTCAGGGCTAAGCTGAGCACTATCGCGCGCCCTGACAAAATCGGCAGGCAACAGCGGAAAGTCCACATCCAAACAGGGCTGATACAACACCCTTAGCTCAGGTACCGCATCCACCGGGCTAAATTCACTAAAGCACAACACCACCTCACCCAATGCTTCAGTCCAGTTTCGCTCCTGCATTAAACAGGCAGGGTCTTCAACTACCAGCAAGATATCGATATCAGACCATCTATCGACGGGTAGCATCTCTCGGGCCTGAGAGCCCACCACGAAGGCAGCCCGGATGTCTTCTCTGGTATTCGCAAAGGATACAAGCCTATCGACCAAGGCCTGATATTGAGGGTGAATCATCGGCACGTTCCTCTTAGTGACCTCTCAATGCTGCCAGAGCAGCGGGAAAAAGCTTTGCTTAGATTGCGGCTGTATCAAGCAAGTAAAACAGGCATAAAAAAGGTTCATCGCGGATCTCCGGGGAATGCCGCTTTTATCTTCAAAAAGAAATACTCGGTATCTCGATAGCCGTAGGCCATTCGCTTCATCAGTTTGATCTTGTTGTTCATCCCCTCTAGTCGACAAGTGTGGAGGGGATGGGTCGCTGATGCGACGATGCCGGGGAGGTATGGCTCTAACTTGTTGGCAAAGCGCATTAATGGCTCGACTCCACTTTCTTGCACCTGTTGCCACCATACATTCCATAAGCCTCGCGCTGTTTCTTCGTCTTTGCAGTACCAAAGCTCTTTGAGTTGTTCTTTGAGCAGATAAACCACCATCAATGAGCGATTGGCATCGAGCAGTTCATCCAGGTAGCTTTGTTGCTTGTCGCTCATGTTGGTTCTGTTTTTCAGCAGCACCCAACGACTGCGCTTTACTCGCTGCCGAGCCTTCTTATCGCCCTTGAGTTCATTGGCACAGTCAACGCGCACACGGTCGATTACCTCTCGTCCATACTTGGCGATGACATGGAATAGGTCGTACACGACTTGGGCATTTGGGCAGTATTCCTGCACCTCCAAGTCGAACGCTGTATTCATGTCCATAGCTACAGCTTCGATGTTCTCACAGTGCTCACCCAACATGTCGAAAAAGGGTCGGATTGCTGCCCGGCTTCGGCCCTCGCCAATCCAGAGCACCTGGTGCGTATCGGCATCGGCGATGACCGTTGCATAGCGATGCCCCTTAAACAGCGCGAATTCATCCATCACTAAGCGTCGTACCTGCCCTCATTTAGGCTCAAGGACTTCCCGTCTGAGTCGAGCTTTATCCAACTCTTTGACGGTGTGCCAATGCAGTCCGACCAACTGAGCTAAGTGCTTAATCGGCAGAAGCGGGCACAACGATTGAACGAAATTAGCGAGGCGCTCAGTGATACGGGAAAAGGGCTTTAACCATGAAATATGTTCAGTGCGCGTACCGCACTGATGGCAGAGCAGACGTCGTACAGGAACCATTAGGGTGACCGGGTAATCCAGGATGGTGCGTTCAGATATACGCCGGATGGAGGTGTCGTGAATGCGCTGAGCTTCGGCTCCACATTGACACAGCGGACGAGAGGTTGGGGTTAGGTGGATCGTGAGGGAGCGGTCGTGTTGCTCAATATGGGATGGCTTAAAGCCTTCCCACAGCTCGATTGGAAAGGTAAGATTCGACATCGAAAACGGCTGGTTGGTTACGGGGTTTGTTTGGCGACATCACTTTAACGAGACTGTAGATAAAACTGTGTAACTGCCTATCATTGCAGCCAGTAATGGCTAAGGATAGGCAACATGAATAAAGAACAACTCGAAGCCTTCGCTCGCGAAGCCGCCAAAGCGATCAAATCTGAGGGCGACCTCAACGACTTTCGACAGATGCTCACCAAGGTTACTGTCGAGGCAGCCCTTAATGCTGAGCTGGATGACCACCTAGGTTATGACAAGCACCAGCCTTCGGAGTCGAGTAATAGCCGCAATGGCTATACCAGCAAGACCTTGCGTACCGAAGATGGCTCCGTGGATATCAACACCCCACGCGACCGTGATGGCAGCTTTGCGCCCCAACTGGTCAAGAAACAGCAGACCCGCTTCACATCTATGGATGACAAGATCCTCAGCCTGTATGCCAAAGGCATGACCACCCGCGAAATCGTCTCTACCTTCAAAGAGATGTACGATGCAGATGTATCAGCTAGCCTGATTTCCAAAGTCACCAATGCGGTAATCGAGCAGGTTGTTGAATGGCAATCCCGCCCGTTAGACGCAATTTACCCCATTGTTTATCTGGACTGTATCGTCATCAAAATTAGGCAAGATAAGCGGGTTATCAACAAAGCGGTTTATCTGGCTCTGGGGATCAATCTCGATGGTTAGAAAGAATTGCTGGGCATGTGGCTATCTGAAAACGAAGGGGCTAAGTTCTGGCTTAATGTGCTTACCGAGCTTCAAAATCGCGGTATAAACGATATTCTGATTGCCTGTGTGGATGGCTTAAAAGGCTTTCCAGACGCCATCAATGCGGTCTTCCCTGAAACACAAATTCAGTTGTGTATCGTCCACATGGTACGCAATTCGATGAAGTACGTGCCTTGGAAAGACTACAAGGCGGTGACGGCGGATCTCAAACAGATTTATCGCTCATCCACAGAAGAGGAAGCCCTGGTGGCACTCGACCAGTTCAGCGGGCGCTGGGACGATAAATACCCACAAATCAGCCGCAGCTGGCGTGCCCATTGGAACAACCTCAATACACTGTTCAGTTACCCTGATGACATACGCAAAGCGATCTACACCACTAATGCCATTGAATCCCTCAATAGCGTGATCCGCAAAGCCATCAAGAAGCGCAAGCTGTTTCCCTCAGATGACTCAGCCATGAAAGTTATCTATTTAGCTATTATGGACGCTTCAAAGAAATGGACGATGCCGATAAGGAATTGGAAAGCGGCCATGAACCGATTTATGATTGAGTTCGAAGACCGCTTGAAAGATTTCGTTTAACTCCGGCAGTTACACAGAGTTATTTACAGGGTCACTTTAACCTATCCAGTCGTTTTCGTATCTATTACCCGCTAATCTGCGAAGAACCATAAAAAAAGCCACTCCGAGGAGTAATGCCGCTCGTTTAAGGACGAGTGGCATTTTTGTTGGGGTACTTTGCTGCTTTTTTCAAGACAGCCCTTGGATAAGCCGGTCTTTTACGCTTTTTCGGTAAGATAAGCCTTTTGCCATTATCTCTCAGGTTTTTGAGGTTCTTCGGTATGGCCCCCGGGCTTCGCCCATCACTTCATATGAACTCGTCCATTATCATGAACAGTGCATTAATGAAGCTAATCCTCAGAGGCTCAACCTTGTGCTGCTCCGCCATAAGCGCCATTTCTAACCTGACAATGTTGTAGCTAGTAAGAATCCCCCACACCTCCTGGTAGACACCTTCCTCTTTCTTGCTTCTCAGGGTGGGCTTATTTTGAAGCTGATACTGCTTGAGTTCCCCATATCCTCGCTCAATCTCCCAGCGCTGCCAATATACGCCAACTAAGTCCTCAAACGGATAGGATTTAGGACACAGGCAGGAAGTGATAAAGCCTTTGATTTCACCTTTGGGTGATGGAATAAGGATGAGCCGGGCTTGCCAAGTATCACCCAGATAAGGCGCTTGTTTTTTGGCTTGCGGGGACACCGGTAACGTGATGATGTGGTCATAGTCTGAGAAGGTTTCCACTACCTCGTAGCGCATTTTTGATTTAATGGGTGTCAACCAGTGTGTGTTTTCCCCTGCTCCCTGCCAACTGCTAAACAGCTCTGCGGAGAAGAAGCCTCTATCGAATAATGTCAGGGAGTTCTCAGGGGCTGAGCCGACAAGTTGCTGAGCATAAGAAATCTCACTGTGAGAGACCGGGCCGAATGCTGCATCAGACAAGATATGACTGCGTGTAGACATAAGAGTGACGGCTAAGACAGAGGGAAATGACGCTGATTTTTGTGCAAAACCAAATGCTTGGTTCTCTTGTGTGTTGTGAGTTTTGAAATGGGTGCCATCAACACTAAGTAGTTTCAATCCGCAGGCATAGTCAAACTCGTGGAGCTTCTCCCAATGAGCGGCGGTGGTTTTAAAGAGGTAGCGCATTGGGTCAGCCCCCAGGCGCTCTTTACCGGCAATGATACTACTTGTTGCTAACGGGGCGGTTTGACCATCAGCATCAGGAAATGCCAGTTCGAGTTTGTCACACACATCCTGAATGGAGCGGTTTCGCTGCAAGCCTATCCCAAGTACCAGCCATACCGCTTGCTCGGCGGGAAACCGCCGGTTTCTGAGCGAGGCCCGCCCGGTTTGCTGGACTGCTTCGCTGACCCATTCACAGGGAATATGTTTAGCGAACGCATCGATGTGACGTTCTTGGCAGAACTCTGCGGTAACGTGTAACTCTTTGGAAAATTCAGACATAAAAAATCGGCCGCAACACAGGTTGCGACCGATTATGAAGCCCTTAAAAGATCGTTCAACTAACTTAAACGATCGGCATTACTCCGAGGAGTGGCTTAGATTTATCAAGTTAGTCGATTATTGCGAACACTCTTGAACGATGAAATCGCCAACCAAACCGCTTTCCAGGCTTGGGTCGATGGTCATCTTGAATGACCAAGTACCAGAGCCCAACGAAATCGTGTTGTTAGACTGGCCACCATCGCCGCGAGTCACCTGGTATGGAAGCTCTGCTTCGATGCCCATTGGGCTGCCATCGCTGTTGGCTACGAAGAATTGGCTACCCCAGTTGTCGCTACCATCGGCAATCTTGAACTGAATGCTACCACTGTAATCGAACACTGCTTGGTAGATTTCCATACCATCAGCATCATCGCCTTTGTAGAGCATTTGATAGGTGTCATTTGGCCCCCAATCGCTCAAGTCACCTCGTACATAGTGAGGGTCCAGAGAACCGCCGGTTGCTGGAGGTAGGTTCTCACATGATGCCGCACCCTCTTCGAAGGTCACGCTTACAACAGGGTTGTCGGTGTTGCTCGCGTCGAATACGAAGTGGTAAATACCGGCTTCTGTGAAGTTCGCTGCAAAGTTGCTGGTGCCGCCCACTTCAGAATTACAAGTGGTTACGCCGCTTTCCAAGGTCAACTCCGCATCGCCATCACAGCCTTCAAACTTGGTTTCCCAACCTTCGGTCGCAACGACTACACCATACTCAGCAAACAGACCATTACCGTCGTAGTTAAAGGTGACCTTGTACTTGCCATTCGAGTCGAAAGTCAGTGGTAGTTGGTTATCCCACATGCCTTGAACACCGCGCAAGTAGAACGGGGTGTTACCAAATGGCGGGATCTCCGAGAGGTCTTTGTTGCTCATATCCACTGGCAAACCAGCACTGCGAGCACCGTCGCGAGGCATAACAAATACCGCACTGGTCAAGGCAGGAACACTGAAGGTCTCGCTAGCGAAGCTGGCACCTTGTACCACGCTGTCAGCAGAGATCTGCTGTACTTCATGCAGCTCAAAGCCAGTTGCACCTTCAATCTCGAAGTCTTGGGTTTGCGCAGTTGCGTTGATAACCACCACGATGGCATCGACGTTTTCATCCAGATCTTCACCGGCACCAGTACCGTTGTCGATAGACATTACGATAAGGTTGGCAACCTGATCTTGGCCCACGTTGCGGAAGTCAACGCGTGCTTTAACCTCAGCTTCGGTTTGCAAGCGGAACAGCTTGCTGCTGTTACGAATAGCCAGCATCTCGATGAACTGCTCTTTGGTCAGCTCGATATCTCGGGTCGCAGGCTCGTTGGTTGCATCAGCAATGATCCGCTTGATCAGATCCCAGTTTTCACCGTCTTTATCTTCACGAGGCAGACCAACGTTCCAGTTGTTGTCGCTGTAGTCGAAGCGTACTCGGTTGAACCAGTCACCTGAGTCATAAGAATCACGCTGCATTGACTTAGAACGCAGGATCTCAGAGCCCATGTGGATAAATGGAATGCCTTGACCATACATCACGGTAGACAGTGCCACGCTTTGCATACGTGCACGATCAGCCGGTGAGGTGTTCGCCGCGGCTTTATACGCATTGTTGTCCCAAAGGGTCTGGTTATCGTGCTTAGACACGTACGAGATATTCTCTGAAGGATTCAGCGTGTAACCCGCAGGCGCGCCATTGTAATCCACGTCTTGACCACGTTTGGTTCTGCCCAGTGAATCCAGCAAGATGAACTCACGCAAGTTACCGGCCATACCTACACGGATAAGGTCTTGGCCATGCAGCAGACCTGCGTTGAACTTGTCTAAGTCGTCACCGGCCAAGTCTTCGTTAAGCTCGTTCAAGGTCGAAGCGTTGGCAAAGCCCTGAGTCTGACGAATGCCGTCTTGGCTATCAAACGGGCTACCACCGCGAACCGCGTCACGCAAACGGTCAGAGAAGGTGCCGATCTCGGTGCCAGCCATCTCCCACTGGGTCGCTTGGGTAAAGCGCGCGTTGTTGGATACTTCACCAAAGTCCCAGCCTTCGCCGTAGAACAAGGTGTCCTCATCGATGTCACGAACTGCAACCAGTGCGTCAACCATCAGGTCTTTAGGTTGGTGACCCATCAAGTCGAAACGGTAGCCGTCGACATTGTAGTGCTCAGACCAGGTAACCAGAGAGTCGATCATGAGTTTACCCATCATCAGATTCTCGGTTGCGGTGTTGTCACAACAGGTCGAGGTTTCTACACCACCGGTGTTTACGTTTAGGCGGTGGTAGTATCCGGGGACAATCTTATCCAGTACTGATTTGTCGTTCACACCTGATGCATTGGTGTGGTTGTAGACCACGTCCATTACCAGCTTCAGGCCCATATCATGAGTGGCTTGCACCATTTCACGGAATTCCAGGATACGGGTAGTACCGTGTGCATTGGTGGCATAGCTACCTTCTGGCACGGTGTAGTGGAACGGATCGTAACCCCAGTTGAAGCTATCTAGATCGCGGATGTCGTTCATCAGCGCTTGGGCATCGCCAGTGCTAGGATCGTAGCCGTAGAGGATGTCTTCGATAACGTCGCCATCACTGGCTGAGCCACAAATGCTCGCGCTAGGCTTGATACCACACAGCTTACCGACGGTATCGGTAATATCGACCTGCATATCCGGGTCTTCGTTTACCGTGGCGATATCGAAGGCAGGCAGGATGTGTAAGGTGGTTAGACCCGCATCCTTAAGCTCTTGCAGGTGAGTCACCGACTCACGCTCACTTTCGGTCAGCGCTAGATACTTACCGTTGTAGGAGACCGAACCCAGGCTATCGCTGACACTGAAATCGCGCAGGTGCGATTCATACAGAACATGGTCAACATCATGCTCCAGAGTTGGGCGGTTTTCACCCCAACCTGCTGGGTAAAGTGCAGGGTCTTCTAAGTCAACCACTTGCGAGTGCGTTGAGTTCTCCGACAGACTCAGTGAGTAAGGGTCAGTCACCATCACCGTTTCAACACGCTTGGTGGTGGGGTGATAAACCGTCACTTCGTACTTGTAGAACTTGCCAACCACGCCGTCTTGAGTCACCGACCAGATGCCGTTAGCATCTTCTTCCATTTGCAGAGATGGCGCAGTACTGTATGCACTCAGGTCATCGTCGTACAGGAATACACGCACGTTCTGCGCGGTAGGTGCCCACAGCTTGAAGGTCACTTCGCTGCCGTTAAGAACAGCGCCCAGCTCTTCGTTGATCGCACCGCCTTTGCCTTCGCCATCGGCTTCAACATAGGCAACGTCAATCACACCCGGTTTTTGAACCTGAGTGGCTGCAATCACTTCGCCATCGGCGTTGTAGGCGAATACTACGATCTGGCTCTTAAGGATTTGCTTAAGTACCGCATCATCAACCTCAATGCTGGCCGCCGGCATATCTTTTAAGTGGGGGAAGCGGGCTTTAGCCGCATCAGAGATAGCACCTTCGCTCAAGCTAACAACGGTACCACCAGTGACTTCTTTGGTTTCAGAGTTCAGCGCAATGCCGTTTTCAGGGTCGTAGCGCAGCTCATAACTGGCGGCGTTGGCTACATCCATCCAGGCGATGGTGCCCTTGTCCAGCCAGTGGGCTTTTTGGCCATCGATGGCCACTGGGCGCTCTTCAATCGGGAAGTAGTAAAGCTCGCTGCTGCCATGGAAGCCAAACAAGCCTTTACTTTCATCCATTTCATCAAGCAAGAAGCTCATGTCGCCGCCGCCAAACGGACGGTCGTCGCCTTTGTGCATGATGAAGTTAATACAGTTGTGTGGCGGTGCCGGCTCGTACTTGATGACGTAGTAAGCACCGTAGGTTTCACTGAAGCCGGTCGCTTGTGCAGGTTCATCCCATGCCGTGCCACCATCGGGCAAGCCCATCGCAGCCAGATCGGTGCTTTCACAGCCATTACCGTTCCACAGGTGCAGACCGTAGCCTTCATAGGCATCGGTATCTACTGCACGAGAGTGAGCTTCATCGCGCTTGTAGTAGATAACAACTTCGTTTTCAGCAGCCTCATAGAGTCCTTCGATGGTGTCACCACCGCCACCACCGCTGCCACCACTGCCACCACTGCCACCACAGGCAGCAATCAGCGCAGAAGCTAGCACCGGAGCGGTAAGCTTGAACAGCTTACTAATTTGCATTTCCATTATTAGCCTTTCCTTTCATTAATGAATCAGAGACGTGTGATCCGCTCTTACTTTCCATTCCTGCCTGATTTTTATGTGCAGGATGCTCAATAACTTAGGGAATCTGGGACTTGCTAACCGTGATCAACGTAGTTGTTTGTCAGGCAAAGATATTTGTGCTGTTACTTTTCGATTACTTTGTGAAGGCATTCAAGAATAATATCCTTGAAAGCATTTTCAAAAGCTTCCATGAAAGGCTTTTCAAAGTCGCTTGCAGAATTTTATGCTGGATGTTGCAAGTAGAGGGCTTAAAATGAAAAAAGCACGCTACATGCGTGCTTGTCGGGTAAAAAGAGAGTAAAAACAGCGGCTAGTCGTTAAGGCCAAGTACGTCGCGCATGTTAAACAAACCGTGCGGTTTGTCTTGCAGCCACACCGCTGCGCGCACCGCGCCATTGGCAAAGGTCATGCGGCTGGAGGCCTTGTGGGTGATCTCTACACGCTCACCGATGTCGGCAAACATCGCGGTGTGCTCGCCCACTAAATCACCGGCGCGGATAGTAGCAAAGCCGATGGTTTCACGGTCACGCTCACCGGTAATGCCCTCACGGCCATATACCGCGACTTTGGACAGGTCGCGCCCCAGGGTATCGGCAATCACCTCACCCATGCCGAGCGCGGTGCCTGATGGCGCATCTACTTTATGGCGGTGGTGGCCTTCGATGATCTCGATGTCGGTGTAATCACCCATCACCTTGGCGGCGGTTTCTAGCAGTTTGAATACCAAGTTCACCCCTACGCTCATGTTCGGTGCAAACATGATGGCAATGTCTTCGGCTGCATCAGCCAGCTGGGCTTTTTGCTCTTCGGTGAAGCCGGTAGTACCAATGACCATCTTCACTTGATTGGCACGCGCCCATTTCACATGGGCCAGGGTGACCTGCGGGCTGGTAAAATCGATGATCACATCGATATCACCTTGAATGCTGTCCACACTGTCGGCCACCTGCACATCCAGCTTGCCCAAGCCAGCCAGCTCGCCCACGTCGGTGCCAATAAGGCTTGAGCCAGGGCGTTCGGTAGCACCTGCAATCACCGCTTGCTCATGGTTGCTGACCGCTTCCAACAAGTTTTTCCCCATACGGCCGTTACAGCCAACGACTGCAACCCTAGTCTGCGCCATGCTACATCCTCTTGTAGTGAATCATTGATAAGCGCTGACTATAACAAAGCGCCCAATAGAAAACGAGCCAGCAAGCGCTGACTCGTTGAACCGACTCAGTGTGGAAAGCTAGGCGCTAAGCCGCTTCGCCCTTACCCACCAGACGAGGCTTAACTGACTTCTTCTTGCCTTCGGTCTGCGCCGGATTGCGCTGGCGTTCATACAAGAACTTAAGCACCTGCGATCGGTAGTGGTTGTACTCGGCGTTATCGGCCAGCTCAACCCGATTGCGCGGGCGCTCCAGCTCAACCTTGAGGATCTCGCCGATAGTAGCTGCCGGGCCATTGGTCATCATCACGATGCGATCGGAGAGCAGTACGGCTTCGTCTACATCGTGAGTAATCATAATCACCGTGTTGTTCAGCTCTTGTTGGATCTCCATTAGCGAGTCTTGTAAGTGCGCACGGGTCAATGCATCCAAGGCGCCAAAGGGTTCGTCCATCAGCAGCACCTTGGGTTGCATGGCCAGTGCCCGAGCGATCCCCACCCGCTGCTTCATCCCGCCGGAGATCTCATCCGGGCGTTTGTGCATGGCGTGGCTCATATGCACTAGCTCGAGGTTATGCTCGATCCACTCATGCATCTCACTGCGGTTAAGCTTGCCTTTGAAGACCTCTTTAACCGCCAGCTCGACGTTTTGATAGGCGGTTAACCATGGCAGCAGGCTGTGGTTTTGGAACACCACCGCGCGATCTGGGCCCGGCTCACTGACCTCTTTGCTCTCCAATACCACACCGCCTTCTGTTGCCCCATAAAGGCCGGCTACAATGTTCAGCACGGTGGACTTACCGCAGCCAGAGTGACCAATCAGCGAGATAAACTCCCCCTTGGCAATCTTTAAATCAACCCCTTGCAAGGCACGGAATGGACCATTCTTGGTGGGAAATTCAATCCCCACATGGTCAATATCTAGATAATGCGACATGCCAAAACTCCTATTAGCGGGCGCCTTCAGGCGTTGAATGAGAAATTACTTTTTGCAGGCTAAGCATCAGCCAATCGAGGATGTAGCCGATGATGCCGATAACAATCACCGCCACCATGATTCGCCCCAGTGAGTTGGAGCTACCGTTTTGGAACTCGTCCCATACGAACTTACCAAGTCCGGGGTTCTGCGCCAGCATCTCGGCGGCAATCAATACCATCCAGCCAATACCCAGTGAGATCCGCAGACCGGTGAAAATCATCGGCAAGGAAGCCGGAATCGCAATCTTGGTCACTTGCTTGGTCCAGTGCAGACGAATCACTCGACCAACGTTCAGCCAATCTTTGTCGATAGACGCCACCCCAATGGCGGTGTTAATCAAGGTGGGCCACATGGAACACAGGGTCACGGTGATCGCCGAGGTCACGAAAGATTTAGAGAACATAGGGTCTGAGCTGACATACACCGCACTGACCACCATGGTAACAATCGGCAGCCACGCCAGTGGCGAGACGGGTTTTAGCACCTGAATAAGTGGGCTGACTGCAGAATACAGCCGCTTGTTTAGGCCACAGGCAACACCTAAGGGGATGGCAATCAGGCTGCCCAGAACAAAGCCAGTAAATACGGTGTACAGGCTGGTAAATATTTGATTAAAGAAGGTGGGTTTGCCGGTATAGGGGCGGATCTTCACCACCGCATCGGGGTTGGCGGCCAGCTTCTTGGCGTTACGCGCTTCTTGGCGCTCGTAGAAGGCGACCTCTTTCTCCCGCTCCTCTTTGTGCTCTGCCACCAAGCCATGGTACTGCTCTAGCACCTGCGATGGCCCGGGCAACTGGCCCAAGCTGGTTTGCACATTGGCAGCAGACACGCTCCACAACAGCAAAAACGCCACAATGGCGATAAGCGGCAGGCCGAGCTTTTCAAACAAGTCCTGAAACTGTTGTTTGGGGTTCTCACCTGATGCAAGGCGAACTATCGGTACCATCGGGGTAAGCCCAAAGGTTTCCAGTGAGTGAATTAACTTATCTTTCATCTCGACAACTCCTTATATAGCAGGCCGCAGGTGCGGCCTGCCGATTCTCCAATGCGCTCTCAAACGACAAGGGCATGTTAGATTTGTTGTTCGCCTTTCAAACCAATTGAGAACTTCTCGAGATACTCGTTTGGCTTGCTGCCATCGTAGGTCACACCATCGATAAACTCGGTTTGCGGTGGTTTAAAGCCGCTTTCGCTATCGAAATCAGGGAAGTCTTTAGCATCCATCACCCCTTCGGCGATCAGCTCTTTCGCTGCCTCGGCGTAGATGTCTGGGCGGTATACCTTCTTGGCGATATCCATGTACCAGGAATCAGGCTTGTGCTCAGAGATCTGGCCCCAACGGCGCATCTGGGTTAGGTACCAAATCGCATCGCTGTAGTAGGGGTAGGTTGCGTTATAACGGAAGAACACGTTGAAATCGGGGATCTCACGCTTATCGCCCTTCTCGTACTCAAAAGTGCCGGTCATAGAGTTGGCGATAACATCGTAGTCAGCACCTACGTATTGGCTCTTCGACAGGATGCGTACGGCTTCTGGGCGGTTTTTGTTGTTCTCTTCATCCAGCCATTTGGCTGCACGGATCATCGCTTTCACGACCCGAATGTGGGTTTTAGGATACTCATCAGCCCACTGCTTGCTCACGCCGAAGACTTTCTCAGGGTTGTCTTTCCAGATCTCGTAGTCGGTAATCACTGGCACACCGATGCCTTTAAACACCGCTTGTTGGTTCCACGGTTCGCCCACGCAGTAGCCGTAGATGGTGCCAGCTTCCAAGGTGGCCGGCATCTGCGGTGGTGGTGTTACCGACAGCAGCGCATCGGCATCGATTTGGCCCGAGGTATCACCCTTGTGCGGCGCGTAGTAGCCCGGGTGAATACCACCAGCGGCTAGCCAGTAACGTAGCTCGTAGTTGTGGGTTGATACTGGGAACACCATGCCCATGTTGAATGGCTTACCTTGGTCTTGGTAAGACTCTACAACCGGCTTGAGGTAGTCGGCTTTAATCGGGTGGACGGGCTTGCCGTCTTCGTGAGGGATATTGGGCTTCATCTGTTCCCAAATCTCATTGGACACTGTGATGCCGTTACCATTAAGGTCCATGCTGAAGGCAGTAACAATGTGCGCTTGGGTACCAAAACCAATGGTTGCACCCAGCGGTTGACCCGCTAGCATGTGCGCGCCATCCAGCTCACCGGTGATTACCCGGTCCAGCAGAACCTTCCAGTTGGCCTGCGCTTCTAGCTGTACGTATAGCCCTTCATCTTCGAAGTAGCCTTTTTCATAGGCAATGGCCAGTGGGGCCATGTCGGTCAGTTTGATAAAGCCAAACTTCAGGTCTTCCTTTTCCGGCTCACCGAGTTCGGCATAAGCTGCACCGCTTACTGCCAGCATTACGCCGCAGGCTAGCGCACTACGTTTCAGGCTTGTTCCGAGCTTTTTGATTGAGTCGTTTTGCATTCCGTGCTCCTGATCTTGGTCACTTGGACGATGATTGATATCTCGAATGGAGTAGTGCCAAGCTTGTGCCAAGATCGGGATCACATTTTTTTAAAACGCGGAATCAGACACTTAGGAAATTTATTACCTCCAAAGTGGTAACAATATTTTTTCAATAAATTCACTATGTTAGAACACACATGCACCTCTTTGGCGCACTTAATTGGAGATGAATTACCCCCTTCTATTGCAAAAACTGATACCTCAAGCATCCAAAGCAAATGCGTAGAACCCAGCATTTTGTTTAGCGCAGCGCAGCAGATACAAAAAGGGCGTGCTAAGCACGCCCTTTCACACCATCATCAGCACTAGGCCGGATGGAGAGTCAGGTTGTTACACCAACCGCGGCGCAGATAGTGACGCGCAGCAAGCGTTAACTTAGTCAGTTCATCACTGAACAGCGCCAGGTAGCACAGGTAGAACGGCCACTCACCGATAAACGCGCCGTACGCAGTAACTGGAATACCCACCAACCACATACCGATAAAGTCGGTACGCAGGCAGAACAGGTTCTCACCGCCCGCCCGCAGGATGCCGTGAATCAGCATCATATTGAGCATGCGTACCCACAGACCCATCGCCAAGATCAGCATCACCGGCCGTGCCATCGGTAACATCTCGGGGCTATCTAAGTGCAACCAGCCGAGCAGTACGTCCAAGTTAAAGAACACCACCAAGCCCACCACCAAGCTGCCAATAAAGGCCGACAGTAGGAACTGGCCAGAGATGTGCTCAGCGCGCTCAAACTCACTGCGCCCCAGCGATTGACCAATCAGCACCGCACAGGCGGTCGCCAAGCCAAAGAACAGCGAGTAACACAGGCCTTCGAACGGCGCCAACATGCTGAAGATGGCCAGCTCAGTGGTACCCATGCGACCAAAGATGATCTGCAACATCAGGGTACCCATGCCCCAGCCCAGCAAGTTGATCACTTGTGGCACCGCCAAACGGCGGTATTTGCTATGCAAAAGCTTAGGCTCGCTATCTTCTTTAGCAGTAACCAACCAGTGTTGCACCCGACGCACATACACCCAGTAGATCGCAACGTTCACCACGCGGGCAATCACGGTGGCCAACGCGGCACCTTTCACACCCATCGCGGGCACACCGAACAAGCCGTTAATCAGCACGTAGTTCAGCGAGATGTTCAGCACGATCACAAAGCTGGACACCCCCAGTGGCAACCAGCTTTGGCCAGTTGAACGCAATGCCGCTTCTTGGTTGATGATCACGTGGGTCAACAACAGGATCGGCAAACTGGTGATCAGGTAATCGCGACCAAAGGCAATTACCTGCGCATCGGTGGTTTGCGCGTTCATCATTAACTCAGCACCCAAGCCTACCAACAGGGTGATCGGCACAAACAGCCAGATACCCACTTTAAGTGCCAGTTTACTTACCGCCTTTGCATCACCAGCGCTGCCTTTCCCCCAATACTGGGCGATCAAGGTACCGCTGGCGTTGGCCAATCCTGCCATAATCATAATCATTACAAAGTGCCAGCGGCTGGCAGCGCCCACCGCAGCAGTGGCCGCCTCACCAAGACCGGCCACCATGATTACGTCTGCCATTCCTAGGCAAGCAACTAATGCGTTATGAATTGCCACTGGCAGGGCAATCTTAACGATGTTTGACAAAAAGCTTGTCTGATTTATAGCTACAGAATGTGACATGGCTCACTCCTCAATTCATGCCGCTAATGTACGTTTTGCGGCAAAATACAACATGTCAAAACAGCGCATAAAGATGTTAAAAACGATCATTGGTTAAAAATGGACAGACAACTTCAAGAACTTGTATACCTCTCGCCCCAGTGTAAAGAACGTTTTATTACCCAAGAAGGGGTACCTGAGTTTTCGCGCCAAGGCATTCATATGGCAGGTATCGCCGAGCTGTTTGACGAGTACTATGTGGAACGTAGCAAGCCAGAGCACCACACCCTTATCTTCACCCTAACCGGTCAAGGCCAGCTGCGAGGGATGGAGGTGGAGGAAGTGATAAGCGCGCAAACCCTCACTGTACTTCCAGCTGGGCAAGGTTTTCGCTTCGATCTGGACCAATATCAGGAACAGCCCCAGTGGCAGATAGCCTGGCTGTTGATCGACCCGCTCACCAGCAAGCTGCCCATCGCCAAGTTCAACCAGCAGGTCCAGCACTACCCGTTAAGCGAGCAGATCTGGGCACTACTCAGCATGCTGTTCCACGATATGCAGCATCGCCCGAAGCAGCGCAGCAAGTGGGTCAATGAGCTCAACGGCTTTTTGCAACGGGCGCTGGTATCGAACACCGAGGATCATGGCTCGAAAGAGCGGGTGATGGAGGTATTTAGTCAGGTGGAGGCGCAGCTACACCAAGATTGGAGCGTGGCCCGTATTGCCGCGCTCAGTTACCTTAGTGAGGTGCAGCTGACCCGGCTATGTCACCAGCTCTATCAGCGCTCGCCCCGGCAAAGGCTGATCCAGCTGCGTATGGAGAAGGCTGCTGAACTGCTGCGTTATAGCCAGTGGAATATCGGCTATATCGCCAGCCTGCTTGGCTATAGCGACCCCTACAACTTCTCGCACCGCTTTCGTCGCTACCATGGGGTATCGCCCCGTCAGTTTCGGCAGGCGCAAGAATAACAGCTGCGGGCTGCGGGCTGCGGGCTGCGGGCTGCGGGCTGCGGGCACATAATAGTATGTGCCCGCTATCACTTAGCAATCTTCTGCTAGGAAGCCGCCAGTTTGGTGAGCCCATAACTGGGAGTAGATCCCGCCGCTTTCAACCAACTGCGAATGGGTGCCCTGCTCGACAATCGCGCCTTTGTCCAACACGATAAGTCGGTCCATCGCCGCAATCGTTGATAGTCGGTGGGCAATCGCAATCACCGTTTTACCTTCCATCAATTGATTCAGGCTGCTTTGAATGGCGGCTTCTACTTCCGAGTCCAGCGCAGAGGTGGCTTCATCCAGCACCAAAATGGGTGCGTTCTTTAATAGCACCCGGGTAATCGCAATCCGCTGCCGTTGCCCGCCAGAGAGCTTCACACCACGCTCGCCCACATGGGCATCGTAGCCTGTGCGGCCCTGCTGATCGCGCAGCCCCATAATAAACTCATGGGCTTCGGCCTGTTTGGCGGCGGCAATCATCTGCTCTTCAGTTGCACCGGGGCGACCGTAGAGGATGTTGTCGCGCACCGAGCGGTGTAGCAGCGAGGTATCTTGGGTCACCATACCGATTTGGGCGCGCAGGCTATCTTGGGTCACCTCGGAGATGTTCTGGTCATCAATCAAGATGCTGCCGCTTTCCACATCGTGAAAACGTAGCAGCAGGTTCACCAAGGTGGTTTTGCCTGCCCCCGAGCGCCCTACCAAGCCAATCTTCTCACCCGGCTTAATCTTAAGATCGAGATGGTCAATCACTCCCGACGCTTCACCATAGTGAAAGCCGATATCTTGGTAGTGGATGCCCGCGGTGCTTACCTTCAGGTCTTTGGCGTTGTCGACATCGACGATATCTTGCGGGCGCGACAAGGTCTCCATGCCATCGGCCACCGAGCCAATGTTTTCAAACAGCGCGCCAATCTCCCACATGATCCACTGGGCCATACCGTTGAGACGCAGACACAACGCGATGGCAATCGCGATCGCCCCCACCGAGATGGCGCCATGCATCCACAGGTAGATAGAGAGCGTGGCAATACCGAAGGTCAGCAGATAGTTTGCCATCTGCACCGCCATATTCAGCCCAGTTACCAAGCGCATCTGCCGATACACCGTATCGAGAAACTCGTCCATCCCGGCTTGGGCATAATCGGCCTCGCGGGATGAATGGGCGAACAGCTTCACCGTGGCGATATTGGTGTAGCTGTCCACTACCCGGCCAGTCATCAGCGAGCGAGCGTCCGCCTGCTCCTCGGCCACTTTCTTCAGGCGCGGTACAAAGTAGAACTGGGCAGCGAGGTACACCGCCAGCCAAATCAACAGTGGCCACACCAAACGAGCATCGGCCTGCGCCACCAACACCAGCATCGAGCCAAAGTAGACCAGCACATAGACCAGCACATCCAGCAGCTTCATCACCGCCTCACGCACCGATAGCGCTGTCTGCATCATCTTGGTGGCGATGCGCCCGGCAAAATCATTGGCAAAGAAGCCGACGCTTTGGCGCAGCAGGTAACGGTGCGCCGACCAACGGATCGCCATCGGGTAGTTGCCCAGCAGCGATTGATGGATCAGCAGTGAGCCCAACAAGGTCAGCAGCGGTAAACCCACTACCAGAATTCCCCCCATCAGCCAGAGGGTGTTGGCTTCTTCAGCCAGGAAGGTGCTCGGGTCTTTATCGCCCAGCCAATCCACCAGTTGGCCCATAAAGCCAAACAGCGCTACCTCAAAGATTGCAATCAAGGCAGTGGTAAACGACATCAGCAGCAGCGGTTTCTCCATCCCGCGGCTGTAGTAACGACAAAACTGATACAAGCCCTTGGGAGGCTGGGTCGGGGCGTCGCCGGGATAAGGCTCAGTTATCCGCTCAAAAAAACCTAACATGAGAGAATCCTCATTGGATAAAAGAAACTGGACAAAAAGAGAGCAATAGGAAGAACTGCTACTTTACCCCATCAGGCCCAGTGCTGACTACGTTTGTGGCAAAAATGGCGAGGATTATCTGGTCTTCCCTTCTGCCGACGTCATCTAACCAAGTGTGAGATATATCGCATTTTTAGGGGCTTCCGCGTATTATTCCCCGACCCCGCCGCCACGAGTGGGGAAAGAACAATATTTGGGAAAGAAAATGAAATTGAAAATCACCGCAGCCATGTTGGCTGGTGCCGCCTTACTGAGCGGTTGTGCCAACACCCAAGCACCCGCCATGGGCGAAGCCGAATTCTGTCAAGCCACTCTGGCAATGGCCTTTAACCGCGATGCCGCCGCGATCAGCGTAGAGCAGCTAGAAGAGTACTGGCGCGTTGACTACCAGCGTCCAAACGGCAAGCTCAGCCAGCACCGCTGTAAAGTCGAAGGCGAGCAAGTAATCTGGGGCAACTACCCAGACGGCCGCTGGCGCGACATGGAGTTTGACGCCAACTACAGCTACGCCATCGAAGGCAATGAGCTGGTCATCACCGAACAAGGCCGCAGCGGCGAGAAGCAGCAACGCTTCAGCTTCTAAACGTTAGCACTTCTAAGTTAGCCACTAACTTGCAACAACGCCGCAATAAAAAACGCCGCTAATCAGCGGCGTTTTGTGTATTTAAATGCAGCGAACGCTTACTCTTCCACGCCCTTGCTCTTCAGGAACTCTTCATAGGTCCCTTGGAAGTCATTGATACCCTCTGGGGTGATCTCCAGAATGCGGGTCGCCAAGGATGAAACAAACTGACGGTCGTGGCTCACGAACAACAGCGTACCTTCGTATTGCTCCAATGCCATGTTCAGCGATTCAATCGATTCCATATCCATGTGGTTGGTTGGCTCATCCATCAGCAGGATGTTGGGCTGTTGCAAGATAAGCTTACCGAACAGCATGCGCCCTTGTTCACCACCGGAGATAACCTTCACCGACTTCTTGATCTCGTTTTGCGAGAACAACATACGGCCGAGGGTACCGCGAATAACCTGTTCGTCATCGCCTTCTTTGGCCCACTGCTGCATCCAATCGAACAGGTTCATATCCTTATCGAAGTCGTCAGCATGGTCTTGGGCGTAATAACCGATGTTATTATTCTCAGACCACTTAAACTCACCCTGCTTCTGCTCGAGCCTGCCCGCCAAGGTGTGCAATAGCGTCGATTTGCCCACACCGTTCTGGCCGATAATCGCGACACGCTCGCCCACTTCAATCAGCAGGTTCAGCTCTTTAAACAGCAGCTCATCATAGCCTTGTGCCAGTTGGTTCACTTCCAGCGCGTTACGGAACAGCTTCTTGCTTTGGTCAAAACGGATGAATGGGTTCTGACGGCTCGAGGCTTTTACTTCGTTCAGCTGGATCTTATCGATCTGCTTGGCGCGCGAGGTAGCCTGCTTGGCCTTCGATGCGTTGGCCGAGAAACGCGCCACAAACTGCTGCAGCTCGGCGATCTGCGCCTTCTTCTTAGCGTTGTCGGCCAGCATACGAGCACGGGCGGCGGTCGCTGCAGCCATATACTCATCATAGTTACCCGGGTAAACGCTTAGCTCGCCGTAGTCCAAGTCAGCCATATGGGTACACACCGAGTTAAGGAAGTGGCGGTCGTGCGAGATGATTACCATGGTGCAGTTACGCTCGTTCAGCACCTCTTCCAACCAGCGGATGGTATCGATATCCAAGTTGTTGGTCGGTTCGTCGAGCAGCATTACATCGGGGTCAGCAAACAGTACCTGCGCCAATAGCACACGCAGTTTCCAACCGGGCGCGACTTCACTCATCAGGCCGTAGTGCTGCTCCAGTGGAATACCCACACCCAGCAGCAACTCACCAGCTCGCGCTTCCGCCGAGTAGCCGTCCATCTCGGCAAACTGGGTTTCCAAGTCGGCCACACGCATGCCGTCTTCTTCGCTCATTTCCGCCATGGCGTAGATGCGGTCACGCTCAGCTTTAATCTCCCACAGCTCACTGTGACCCATGATCACGGTATCCACCACCGAGAACTCTTCGTAGGCAAACTGATCCTGATTCAGCTTAGCCATACGCTCGTTCGGGTCGAGCTTCACGGTGCCAGCGCTTTGCTCCAGCTCGCCGCTCAAGATCTTCATAAAGGTCGACTTACCGCAGCCATTGGCGCCAATCAAACCATAGCGATTTCCCTCGCCAAACTTAACCGAGATATTTTCAAATAAGGGTTTCTCACCAAATTGCATGGTGATATTCGCTGTCTGGATGATAAGCCTTCTCCCGCTGTAGTAACTAAAAGGCGCTATTGTCAGCACCTTGCCTTTGTCGACACCAAAAAAGTGCGCGCGGAGTATAGCAGGAAATGTGAGCAGCATCACGCTTCACTTCTGCAGGGCAAAACAGCCAATACAGGAAGCCTTTGCCTAAAACACCGTCAATTTGCGCAAACTTTAACTTTTCTGTTACCTGAGTTAGAATGCTGCTCAAATATCGCGGCCAACGACCTAAATATGGTTCAACCGCGAACACTTTAAGCCTCAGGAAGAGCTTCCAACTACGGAAGCTCTTTTTTTTGGAGTAAATTATGGCACAAACACTAACAACCAACCTCCGCCTAACCTTAGCTGTAGGGTTAAGTGCTCTCCTCGCTGCATGTAACTCTTCAGAGACAGTCAATGAAAATCCACAGCTACGTTTTGTTGCCGAGCAAAGTGATTTAAGCGGCTACTGCGAACTACCCGATTTAGAGATCTTGGTTCACACACCCGAAGGCGAATATCACAACACTCTGCGCACAAACAACAGCGGGCTCGTGTCACTAACGGATATCCCTCAGCAACATCTTGCTACCGTTGCGCCACACCTCACCAATCACACCGAAGGTGTAATGGAGTTTATTTCCGAACAACAGGAAGCACTGATTAAACTCAGCGCAAGTGGTGGCGACTACTCCATTGGCACCTATGTTGAAAACTACCCTGGCGAACTGGGTAACTGTTATGACTACCCCAAGCTAACCGTTCAAGTGGAAAACCCGGACAACCTTCTCACTGACCCTCAAATTAGGAATGGCTACATCGAGTTAGCTCAAGATGTGCCCGGCATTGTGGTCTATGAGCAATACGATGATAACACCGGTATGTTCTCAGCTAGTGGCTATGTCTCCCGAGATCAGCTAAGTCAGGATGAAGTGTTGGTGTTAAGTGACATTCCTTTAGTCACAAGAGAACCGTTTAACCTTACCCTTGAGGCTGAACTATCGTTTATCGCGCAAGGACCATTTACCAACGGCTATCAGTTTTCGCAAAAGTTTGCTGACTTTTTGCAAGCTGGTGCCCATCAACTTTCGACGTTCACTGATCCATTGCAAAGCCACCTAGCTGCAGTGCAGTTCGAAGATGATGATGGGCAAAACATCACTCACGTTAAAAATTGGCTTAACACAGACCAAGACGTAAATGTGCCAGACTTAAGCACGCCTGAGTTTCAGCTGATTGATGTCAGCCCTGATGCTATTACCTACCAGCTCGATGGCTTAGAGCCAGAGCTAGTCGTTGCAGGCCTGCACTTTAAAGCAACTAACGAAAATGGTGAGGAAGCGTCTTACTATCAATACGTACTGCTGCTAAGTAATAGTGGAACTATCGTACTACCCAAGGTTGATCCGCTCCGGTAGTTTTGGACACCACGCTAAGCGAGTAAAATCGTTTAACGAGGTGAACAATGACATCAAAAACCAAACGCCAAACCTATACAGCTGAGTACAAAGCTGAAGCCCTTAAACTGGCAAAAATCAAAGGGGTAAGCGCCGCCGCTAAAGAGCTCGGAATATACGAATCTCAACTCTACAACTGGCGTAGCGCTGCTGAGAAGAAAACGAACACCACCCAGCGCGAAGCTGAGCTCGCGGCTGAAGTGGCGCGACTCAAACGCCAACTCGCAGAGCAAACAGAGGACCTCGCCATTCTAAAAAAGGCGGCTACCTACTTCGCGAAAAATCAAAAGTGAGCCGCTTTGA